>JAGOOA010000010.1:50319-68054 GCA_017992765.1 Syntrophorhabdaceae bacterium | reverse complement strand
CGGAGAGGGTGGGATTCGAACCCACGGTACGCTTATTAGACGTACAGCCGATTTCGAGTCGGCCCCGTTATGACCGCTTCGGTACCTCTCCATCTCGTTTTGCTTTAAAAAACCTTTGCAGGATGGCCTGGCATTTCTCCTGGAGAATTCCTCCCTGCACTTCCAGCTTATGGTTGAGCGGCAGCGCGTTCACGTCTGTGACAGAACCGAGTGCGCCCCGCTTCTCGTCGTAGCACCCGAAGACAACCCGCCTGACCCGCGCTTCGATCATTGCACCGGCGCACATGATGCAGGGCTCCATCGAAACATAGAGGGTGCAGTCTATGAGCCGGTAATTGTCAAGCATGTCGGCCGCCATGTTGATGGCCAGTATCTCCGCATGAGAGGTCGGCCTGTTGGAGCGGACCGTCAGGTTATGCGCCCGCGCTATGACCTTTTTCTGAGGCGATACGATAATGGCGCCGACGGGGACTTCCTCTTCGATAAAAGCTTTCTCGGCCTCCCTCAGGCACATCTCCATGAAATGCAGGTCGTCCATGCCAACAATATACCTGCGATAAGGGACAAAATCAATCGGAATTCCCTATTGCGAGAAATGCAAAAAGGGTTTATAACGTTTGGGGAGAAGAGATATTGATGTATAGAAAGTCTATGCCCAGAAGAGAGGTGGACCTCATTCCTTCGGAACTCCGCGCGATTGAGGATCATAAGTATTATCTCTCACAGAAAGAGGGCAGGGAGGTTTCGATCGAGGAAGCAATAGTGGATTTTCTTATCAACTATGAGGATGATTATCTCAAGCGCAAGCAGAGCGAGGACGTGGCGCAGCAGAACGATGAGATCATGAAATACAAATGGATCGAATCAGAGCGGGAAGGCCGCGACATCGGCGAAGAGACGGCGGCGATGGAATGGGTCGAAAAATATGGTTCTATCTGGCGGGCCGAAAGGGAGTCCCTTGAGAAGTACGGTTTCCTTGAGACGGAATTAGTGGTTGAAAGCAGGGAAGGGACCGTCATCGATATGATGAAATTGGCCGATATAGCCTATAAAAATCAGTGCGAGCTCTATATACACAAAGAGAGGATGAGATATTACAACTTCATGTTGTTCGGAAGAAAGGAATACCTGAGCGTCAAATCGATCCTTTGCCCCAAATATATTGAAGCGGCAAAAGGGGAGAAGATAGAGTTCATCGCAACCGGCGACGGCGCTTTAAGCGCGCTGCCGGAGGTCCGGCGTCTGATCAATAGTTCCGCGCCTTAAGCCCGGGCCTTCTGTCAAGATGAGCATCCGCGTTGGGTTATCTTCGAATAACCAAACATCAATCACCAATTAATACCCAATGACCGAATACCCAAACAGGAAAACCTTGTTCGCTTAATGAACTACCCAGCAGCGGGCTGCGAGGTATCAGAGGATAGAGGCGGCATGATTATGCCCCCTCACCCTGACCCTCTCCCGCGGGGGGAGAGGGGACTATGAGGAGCTCCCGCAGGGGGACCATGAGGAGCTCCCGCAGGGGGACTATGAGGAACTCCCGCAGGGGGACTATGAGGAACTCCCGCGGAGGGAGGGAGAGGGGACAGTGTTAACCAGCAGCATGCTGCGGGAAATTATCCAGATTGAATATCGGGTATTGGTGATTAATCGGAGCCCAGTACTATACCCCGAAACACAGGGTGAGCGGAGGACTCTATCTTGTCTTTCATATCCATCACGTAAGGCGGGCGTACCCCGTCCTTCCACCGGGGGTAGCCGCCTGCCCAGACATAGCCGAGAAGTTTATGGAATTGCCGACCGCTGAAACGGTATCCCCCGATCTCCGCAATGCCTGATGATGCATTAACGGACATCTGTATCGTCGACGGTCCCGAGTAGCGCCGTATCGCCGTTTCGACAAGATCCCGCGTTTTGAAGCCTTCAGGATTTTGTTTGAAGCCTTCAGCCCTGTGGGGAAAAGGGAACTCGCTGTAAATATCTCCGATGAACCCCCACAGCTCAACACCTGCTATGGCTCCCATAAGGTTGCCTATAATCCTGTGTTCCAGGATATACCCTTCAAGGGGTACTATTTTTTCGTCAGGCGAGCCTGCAGCGATATCAACGACCCCCCGGCAGAAATCGCTTGCAAAGAAGAAACGATCTTCAAGGAGGAGCATATCCGTCTCGATATTGAAAAAGCCGAAGGCCACTTCGCCGTGGCTGAGGGAATCAAAGGTAAGCGGCATGCTGTGAATATAACAGAAGATGACAAAGATGGCAAGAAACAGTAAACAGCACACAGCGATCAGCAATCAGCTATCAGCGAGAGACGAAATCTATCCGGTCTGTTTTTTTTAACGTTGAACAGGTTTTCTCTTACGCTTTACGGGTGTTTCGCTCTCAGCCCTCCGCTCTCAGCTATTCTATACACCCTGATGAGGGCGTTGACCTCGTCGTCTGGCGTCGGCAGCGTCTGCGCCTTGTTCCTTGCGGCCTCAGACATGGATCTCCTGAGGGGCTCGTTGTCGATGAGCTTCAGCGCCTGCCTGCAAAAATCGTCAGGGCTATGGGGGTCGTAGAGGAGGCCGCAGGGTGCGGCGCCATTGTCGTCATGAATGAGCTGCCTGGTGCTGGGGATATCCGACGCGAGCAGAGGCTTTCCTGCCGAGATTGCCTCAAGGAGAACATTCGATAATCCTTCCGAAAAAGAACAGTTGAGGACGACGTCTGCCCCCTCATAGGCAGAGCGCATCGCCGCGGGCGATATGGTCTCGATCCAGCGGGCAAATGAGCCGCCGCCTACCTCCTGTTCGAAAAGCCTGCCGTAATCAGCGTCGAGCACCTGGCCTGAAAAGACGATCTTCGCCGCCGGGTTGGCCTGATGTACCTTTTGAAACGCCCTCAGGCACTCGAGGTTCCCTTTCACCGGGCGTATCCCTGCGGGCAGGAAGAAAAGGACGTCTCCGGGCGCCCATCCCCCATGGCCGCGGAGGTCAAAGATTTCGCTGCCGGGCTGCGAAGGCGCCTTGGGTATATAGAAGATGCGGCTGCCGAGATCTGAAAGGCTGCCTTTCAGGTGGTCGATAATAACGGTGCTCTGGGCGCCAATTGCGTGAGCGCTCCGGCACACTTTCATTATGATATCCCGCCTTGCCTGCGTTGCTGTTTCAAGGTCCGCGTCTGTCCCAGGCAGGGAGACCACGATCGACAGGCCATCGCAGGCGCGCGCTATGCGCGGGTCCAGCAGCAAGACCCCGGAGTGAAAGGCATGGTAGGCATGGACGATGTCCGGCTTGAAGCGCTCTATGTGGTCCAAAAGGCCTGCAATATTGAGGTTGCGGGTGGCTGATACCTGCACGGTATACCCTTTCTTCACCAGGGATTGCCGCCAGCGCTCTGTTGTCGCTGCATTCCCCGTTATGGAAGGATAGGCAGTGGGGGAGAGGATCAATACGCGCGGCCTTTTGCTCAACCTTTTACCTCCGGAAACGGGATAAGTATAACACCGATCCGCAATAAAGCGAGACGAAATTCTTCGCTCAGGAGTACGTGCAGCTCCCTTTCCCTGTCCATTGTCGAGAACGACGAGAACGGCCCTCCCTGTGGACGGCCTGCAACAGCACGGCCCGGGTGCATCATGATCTCCGTCAACCCCGGCTTGAGCTCTTCGAGGGTCTTTTGCATGCTCTGCAGCGAGGCCCTTCCTTTCAGGTAGAGGCCGCGGAAATGGTCGGGAGCCTTTAACCCTGTGCCTTCTATATAAAGGCGTGCATGTCCGGCAAGGCCGCTGAAGGCCTTTGATTCTTCAAGGAGGCTGCCGGGGATGCCGTCTTCCCTGGAAACCGGCTCAGGCTCGTCGGGGATGCGCATCCAGGGGATTCCATGCTTCCTGGCCGCCGCGCATACCGCCTTGATCGCGGCAGGAAAGACATGGACGTGATGGTGGCCGTCTATATGGGTGAGGCGAAGGCCTGCGCCTTTCAGCGCCTCTATCTGCATGTCCAGCTCCCGGGCGATCTCTTCTTCAACGGCTGCGCCGCCGCGCATAAGCAATTGGTGGGCAGCGGCCTTTTTCATAAAACACCCGTCCGGGCCCGCAAGGATCCTAAGGCCCCCGGCGAGCGGCGTCCCTTCGGAGATGTTGCAATGGATGCCGAAGGAGACCTTTGAATGATCAAGGGGGCGGATGCGCTGAAGGGCGTCCTCAAGCGCAGGGCCGTTGGCGAGGATGCTTACGCTTGTTACCGTTCCGGCTCGGATGGCCTCCAGGATTCCTTCGTTGCGCGGCACGTCGGCGCCGAGATCATCGGCGTTGATAATAACGCGCTTCATAGCGGGCGTACCCCGCTTGCCCGGATAACGAGGTTGCGGAATGTGCCGGTGACATTCCCAAGCTCCCTGAATTGAGCGACGCCGGCATCGCGGAGCGTGGAGAGATAAGCGAAAAGCCCGGGCTCCAGCGCATTGTATTCGTCGTAGGTAAAGACGCGCTCCGCCTCATTTACTATCGAGACATCAAGAAATTTTTGACGGAGCAGCGAAAGCAGCGTTTCCGTATCGGCGAGGGTTATCGCGAGAAGCCACAGTCTGCCGCCCTTTGGCTCCAGGAATGGAGGGATGCCTTCTATGATCGCCATGAATTTGTCAAGCCCGTGAGGCCCGCCGTACTTCGGGCCGAACATTCCCGGCCCCGGCGTCTGCGGCGGTGTCGCGATAATGACGTCGAATTGCCGGATGCCGTGCGTCCTCAGCATGCTTTCTTCGAGTCCGTCGTACCACGAGGATGCAGCGGTGACGATCTTTTCCTGCACGCCGTTCTTTGAGGCATTGATTATAGTGGCTTCGAGGGCGTCAGGGTTCAGGTCGGTGGCTATGACCAGCCTTGCCCCGAGCTTTGCCGCTGCGATCGAAAGGATGCCGGACCCGCAGCCGAGGTCAAGGACGCAGTCGCCTGGCCTGATGTCAATATGGTTCGCAAGCTGGGCGCTGGAGGCGGTGGGTGCATGGACGCCTTCCGGCGTTTCGAGCGTCACGGGGCCCGTCGAAAGCCGGACCGTTGTTGTCTGCCGCCCCGCTGCGCTGCTGTCTTTGCAGCGTTTCAACGCCGCCGTGACTATCCGGTCAAGAAGCCCCGGGTAATCAAGGCCTGACCACTTCGCTGAAAGCGCCAGCGCCTCAAGCGGTTCAAGGCTTGGAGTGACATTCGCCTCCAGGAAATAGAAGGTCCCTCCCGGCGAAAGCCGCACATCGAAACGGGCATAATCCCGGAGGCCAAGCGTCCTGAAGGCAAGCCTGGCAAGGCCCGCGAGCTCGCCCTGGAGATCGGGGGGCAGCCCTGCCGCAACGGCATCGTTAAGCTCGTCAACCCGCTCCTTAAGCTTGAATGGCTCTGTAAGGATCGATCCCGTTGTGCCGGGCAGCCATTCGAGGGGAGGCAGGACCTCCAGGCCGCCGCCGCCATCCAGGACAGAGACGGCGATCTCCCTTCCCGGTATATACATCTCTATCATGACGGGCTGGGCGAGGTCGTGAAGCAGCCCGGCCACCGCATGCTTCAGGTCTTTTTCTGTCATCGCGCGGCGGAGGCCGCGGCTCATATGCTCAAAGGCGGGCTTCACGATGAACGGGGGCTGCAGCCACTCAGGGATGGCAAAATCCCTGGAGGCGACCGTGATGCCCGGCGGTACGGGGATGGCCGACCCGGAGAGCCTCGTCTTTGCCAATGCCTTGTGGTCGGCAAGAAGGCACGCCTTTGAACCTGAGCCGGCAAGGCGCACGCCATGCGCTTCGAGGACGAGGCGCACATAGGAGCGGAAAAGCCCCCGCCCCCTGAATGTATCTGTGTGGTCGATGGCAAGGCCGCATGTCTGCGAGATCTCGCGGGCGCGGGCTTCTATGCCGTCGGCGCCGACGATCACAGGCTCGTGGCCGAGCGCTTCCAGCCCCCCAGCGATGTACTCCGCGCAGCGACAGGGCGAACCGACAGTATGGATGATCGCGATACGCATATATGATCCGAGATCAGGATATTGTAGCACAGCATTTGGATGAAGGAATAAAAAAAGATCGTGGGACGAGAAGAAGAATAGTCTCTGGATGCTCGATACTGGTCAGGTACATTACGAGAAACATGATAAGAGGGACAAGGAATAAGAAAGAGCTATATCTCTCGCAGAGAACGCAGAGTACACAGAGATTTTTTACTGTTCCCATGAATTCAGGGACTGCGGAATTCATGGGAAGTTCCATGTCTGATCGTGTCGATCTCTCTCACAATCAGACAGGAAAGAAAAAGACTTCTCTGCGCCCTCTGTGGGCTCGAGTCACGCATAAGCGTTACGGGCGAGAGACAAAGGGTTTATGAATATAAAGATTAATGAGTTGATACATATACGACTTTACAAAAACCCGCATCGCTGTTATTATGAGCTTTGAGACAGAATGGTTATTCTTGGCATAGATCCGGGGCTTGCGCACACGGGGTTCGGCGCGGTAAAGTTCAGCGGGAAAAAGCGGTCGCTTCTTGCCTGCGGGTATATAAAAACGCCGCCCGGAGAGGCCGTGTCCAGAAGGCTTTTTCAGATCCATGCAGACATGGGCAAGCTTGTGGAAAAGATAAAGCCGGATTTTGTTGCCGTAGAAAATATATTTTCATTGGTGAGGTATCCGAAAGCCGGTATATTACTGGGAGGGGTGCTTGGCGTTCTTTATCTTACCGTTCAGCAGAATAATATTGAGGTGGTGGAGATAACGCCGAAAGAGATAAAAAATTCCCTCGTAGGGTACGGCAGCGCCGGGAAGGCCCAGGTAAAAAAGGCAGTGCAGGCGTTGCTGGGAGTTGACGATATCCGCTCCTTTCACGCAGCCGATGCGCTTGCGGTTGCGCTTGCGGCATTCTACAGGAATACAGCGGGGGTGAAAAGATGATATCCTATCTTGAGGGGATATTGAAGGACATCCACGACGAGCGGGTTACATTGCTGGTCGGAGGGATCGGCTACGACGTGATGATCCCGTCTTATGTCATGAACGAGATACTGAGGACGAAAAAGCCCGACGATGAGCTGAGCCTCTACATCTCCTACCACCAGACGGAGAGGCAGCCCAAGCCGGTTCTTGTCGGCTTCGGGAGCGAGCTCGACAGGGAATTCTTCGAGCGCTTTATATCTGTCGAGGACATAGGGCCGATGGCCGCGGTGAAGGCCCTGACAAAGCCGGTCCGGGAGATCGCGCGCGATATCGAGGAGCGGGATATAAAGGCGCTGAAACAGCTCAAGGGGATCGGAGAGAGAAAGGCGGAGAAGATCGTCGCAACGCTGAAGGGGAAGGTTGCCAAGTACGCCCTGATGCGCGAGGTCCATGCGCCCGTGAGGATCATGGAGGATTTCAGGAAAGAGGTGGAGAACGTCCTTATAACGCAGCTGGGACACAAGATCTTAGAGGCAAGGCAGCTGATAGAGGAGGCGCTCAAGAGAGATCCGCAGATCAACTCCGCCGAGGAGCTTTTTGAAGAGGTATACAGGGGACAGAAGGCATGATCCACGAGGAAGAGAACCTTTCCGAGATACTGAAAAAAGAGAGCGCCCTCGACGGAGAGCAGGCAGTAACGCTCCGCCCGAAAATGCTTCACGAGTATATCGGCCAGGACAAGATCGTCGAAACCCTTAAAATAGCCATTGAAGCTGCGCTCCAAAGGGGCGAGCCGCTGGAGCACATACTTTTGAACGGCCCTCCCGGCCTCGGGAAGACGACCCTCGCGCACATCATTGCCAACGAGATGGGGTCGCGGATCATTACATCCTCAGGGCCGGCCCTTGAAAAAGGCGGCGACCTGATGGGCCTTTTGACCAACATGGAGCGGGGCGACATCTTTTTCATCGACGAGATACATCGCGTGCCGAAGATCGTAGAAGAGTTCCTGTACCCTGCCATGGAGGATTTTGCCGTTGATTTTATCTTTGACAAAGGCGTCCACGCACGGACGCACCGGTTCAGGCTGGAGCAATTCACCCTCATCGGCGCCACGACGCGGGCCGGCTTGCTCTCTTCGCCGCTCCGGGAACGCTTCGGCATTGTGAGGGACCTTGACTTCTACAACGAAGGAGACCTGGTAAAGATCATACGCCGCTCGGCGTCTATCCTCGAAGTGGATGTTGAGGAAGGCGGGGCATACGAGATGGCAAAACGCGCCAGGGGCACCCCAAGGGTTGCGAACCGCCTGCTCAAGCGCGTCCGCGATTATGCCCAGGTCAGGGCAAAGGGGATCATTACGCACGATGTGGCCGTCGAGGCCCTTAACCTTGAAGGCATTGACGAATGCGGGCTTGGGGAGGTCGACAGGAGGCTGCTCCAGACGATCATCCTCAACTATAAAGGCGGGCCCGTGGGCATCGAAGCGCTCGCTGCAACGCTGCAGCTTGAATCGGACGTCCTCATAGAGGTCGTTGAACCTTACCTGCTCAAGATAGGCTTTGTTACGCGCACCTCGCAGGGGAGGAAGGCGTCGGAGAAGGCATTTTCCCACCTCAATATCGCCATGAAAGGCAGACCGGACACGCCGGGGCTGTTTTAGCTGACAGCAAAAGGTCCGTAAGTCGTAAGGCGTGGGCGTAAGGGGAAAGAAAAAATCTGTTCAACGTTCAACGTTAAAACAAACCGGGCAGCACAGCAGTATCATTGTTCCCGCTCCCCTTGCGGGAGAGGGCCAGGGAGAGGGGGGCATTGGAACATTCGAATTTACGTAGAAAATAGCCTAAACTCAATGCGAGCACGGCGCAACTTCAAAACACTAAATCCTAATATCGCAAGATCCAATCCTGACGAAGGAGGGACAATCCTAAAAAAATTCGAATGTTCCAATAATCAAAATTCAAAACGTTAAGAAACATAAATCTGTTTCGAACATTTGCCGATGCTCATCCCAGTTGATAATCCAGCATGATTTTGAGCTTGACAAATTCAAACAGTTGTATTAAACAAATGATTAAAACAGTAGTTTGATACGGGATAGGCATGGCGATACGCGGACAGAATTACACGACGCAGGGCACGAAAGAGAGGATACTGGAGGCTGCCGGCGAGGTCTTTGTCGCGCACGGCTTTCAGAGCGCCACTATCCGCGAGATATGCAGGAAGGCCGGCGTCAATATCGCCGCGATCAATTACCATTTTCGCAACAAAGAGAACCTGTACCTGGCTACCCTGCGGTACTGCAGGGAGATCTCTTTTAAAAAATACCCTGTATATCCTGATATGCGGGAATCGGAGCAGCCGGAAGAAAGGCTGAGGTCGTTCGTTCATTCCTTCGTGTTCCGCGTCCTTGAGGAAGGCAAGGCCTCCCGGTTCGCGAAGCTTGTAGCCAAAGAATATGTACAGCCGTCAAAGGCGCTGGACGTTCTCGTGAAGGAGACAATGCGCCCGGCCTTTACGCGGCTTTTCGCCATCGTCCGGCAGCTTGCAGGAAAAGGCCCGGACGATGAAACGGTGAGGTATTGCTGTATGAGCATCGTCGGCCAGTTCCTCTTTTTCCTCTATGCGCGGCCGGTGCTGAAAAGGCTTTTCGGAAAGGCCTCCTTCAAGGCGGAAGAGATAGCGGCGATCGCAGAACATATAACGCTTTTTTCTTTGCACGCGATCAGGGGCCTTAAAGGATGAAAGAGGAGAATGGACATGAAATCGCCCAGAAGGCCTAACGTTGTTCTCATAATTTTCATTATCTTCGGATTTGTTCTGACCTCTGCTGCCCGTGCAGGCAACACCGGCCAACAAGGAAGATACACCCTTGCAGATATTATCGATTACGCCGTGAAGAACAATCCCAGGCTTCGTATTTCCGATAGGGACATCGTTGCCGAGACGTATGGCGTCGACACGGCAAAGGCGGAGAGGATGCCCAGGATCGACTTCGGCAGCGGCGCTACCCGGTACCGCTATGCCGCCCCCCTGACGCCGATAGTGATAAACGCGCCCGTTGGCCCCGGGACCGATTTTCCCGATTTCGAGAGGAACATCTATGACGTAGGCGGATATTTCAGGTTTCCCATTTTCAAGGGCGGCCGGCTTGTCCGGGGCGTGCAGGTCGCAGAAATGAAGAGATCCGTTGCGCAGGATAATTATTCGACGACCAAACAGGAGCTTGTCTATAACCTCACGAGCGTCTTTTATAAGATCTTACAGCTCGAAAAGCTGCTTCAGGCCAACGATGCAACAGTGAGGCAGCTCGAGGCGCACAAACGGAATGTCGAGGCCTTTCTCAGGACGGGTACGGCGCCGAAGCTCGATCTTTTGAAGACCGACGTTGAACTGTCGCATGCGCGGGAGAGGAGGCTGCTTGTGAAGAACAACCTGGAAAGCACACATGAGCTCCTTAAAACGCTCATGGGCATTGACGATATGTCGTCCAGCATCACAATAGAGCCCGGGCCTCAGCGAAAAGAGGCCGCCGCGGCCCCGGCCCTTGATGAAAGCATGCAAAGAGCCTTTTCGCAGAGGCCAGAATATATCGCGGTCATGAAGAAGAAAAAGATCTCCGAGGAAAAGGTAAAGATCGCCTGGGGCAAGAGATTGCCCGATATCTACGCAGCAGGGGAGTACAGCGGAAGGTCCGGGGACAGCTTTGCCTTTAAAGAGAACTGGAGCTTCGGGCTGAAGATGATACTGCCGGTTTTTGACGGGGGGCTTATCAGGTCGGAGATCGACAGGGAGAGGAACGAGCTGGAGAAGGTTAAAGAAGAAGAGCGTCTTTTGAAGATCGCCATCACAAGGGAGGTACGGGACGCTTACCTGGGTATTGCGAACGCGGAGGAGAGGGTCGAGGTCACCGAAAAGGCCATTGCGAGCGCAAGGGAGTCTCTCCGGGTCGAGCTCCTCAAATATGACACCGGTGCAGGCATGAACACGGATGTCATAGATGCCCAGGCGGCCCTCCTGAGAGCAGAAACGGATCTTTGCCAGGCGCTGTACGATAAAGAGGTAGCTTTGGCGCTTCTGAGAAAGGCAACAGGGGAAGGCGGAGGGGATCTGCAATGAAAAAGAGAATAGTTCTTATCATTGGAATATTGGCAGCGGTGATAGCCGTGGCGGCAGCCGTCAATTATCTCAGGAATAAGCAGGACGACAACGTGATGGTGCTCTCCGGCAACGTTGAGGTCACAGAGGCCAACATAGGCTTCAAGATACCGGGGAGGCTCGCGGAGCGCCTTGTCGATGAAGGACACAGGGTAAAAAAGGGCGACCTGCTGGCAAAGATCGACAGCGCAGAGCTGGAGAGCATTGTAAAACAGAGCAGGGCCGCCCTGCAGGAGGCGGAAACAAAGCTCGCAGAGCTGAGGGCCGGTTCACGGAAGCAGGAGATAGGACAGGCAGAGGCACAGGTGAACGCCCAGGAAGCAGAATTGCTGAGGGTCGGGAAGGATTACGAACGCGCCCAGATCCTCTATAAGAACGGCGCCATATCCGCCGCCCAATATGACGCCGCGAAGAGTTCCTATGACAACCGCACGGCGCTCCTGAAAAATGCCCGGGAGTCGCTGAGCCTTGCAAAGGAAGGGCCGAGGAAGGAGGACGTAAAAATGGCCGAACATCGGGTGGCACAGCTGAAGGCGGCCCTCGTGACCTCGGAGGAAAAGCTTAAGGATACCGTCCTGTACGCACCCTTCGCGGGGATAATCCTGCGCAAGAACGTGGAGCTCGGCGAGACCGTCGCTCAGGGGACGCCTGTCTTCACGCTGGGCGACCTCGATAACCCGTGGGTCAAGGTCTATGTGAAAGAGGACAGGCTGGGCCTTGTCAGACCGGGCCAGAAGGCGCAGTTGACGACCGATACGTTCAAGGGCAAAAGGTACGAGGGGGAGATTTCGTATATCTCGTCAGAGGCGGAGTTCACGCCGAAGACGGTGCAGACGCAGGAAGAGCGGGTAAAGCTTGTCTTCGGCGTGAAGGTGAGCGTGAAGAACGAAAACTGGGACCTGAAGCCAGGCATGCCGGCGGACGTGCGGATAGATGTGAAAAGGCCCTGATGCCCGGCGCCATAACAATAACAGGCCTTACAAAATCTTTCGGCGGCAATACCGCTGTCGACCACCTCAATTTAGAGGTACATCGCGGGGAGCTTTTCGGGCTTGTAGGGCCCGACGGCGCAGGGAAGACAACGATCATGCGGCTCCTTGCCGCGATCATGTCCCCCGATTCGGGAGAGGCGTGGATCGCAGGCAATTCCATACTGCACGAAGGGGAACGGATCAAGGAGAAGATCGGGTATATGTCCCAGCGGTTCGGGCTTTACGAGGACCTCACGGTCATGGAGAATATCCTCTTTTATGCCGACCTGTACGAGGTTTCAAAAAAGGAAAGGCCTGCCCGGATCGAAAGGCTCCTCGGGTTCAGCAACCTCACGCCCTTCAAGGAGCGCCTCGCAGGAAAGCTTTCCGGCGGAATGAAGCAGAAGCTCGGGCTTGCCTGCGCGCTTATCCATACGCCCGAAGTGCTCTTTCTCGACGAGCCGACGAACGGCGTTGATCCCGTGTCGCGGAGGGACTTCTGGAGGATCCTTTACAACTTGTTGAAAGAGCAGGTGACGATCTTTGTCTCAACGGCGTACCTCGACGAGGCGGAGCGCTGCACGAGGATCGGGCTTATCCATAAAGGAAGGCTGATCATGACAGACAACCCGGCAAAGATCAGGAGGTCCATTCCCCTTGAGATGGTGGAGATCTGGGCGCCCGATGTGAGGAAGGCGGCAGAGGCGGCAAAAGGAATGGCCGGCGTAAAGGACGTAAGCGTCTACGGGAACAGGTTCCACGCTGCCCTTGCTGAAGCTGGATCGGCGGAAAGGATCATGGAACAACTGAAAGAGAAGGGGATAGCGGTGACCGATCACAGGCCGGTCCTGCCCTCGCTCGAAGATGTATTTATTAGCATAGTCCGGGGTTCGGAGCTATGAGCACGGAGGCAAAAGAGAAAGACCATGGCGGCGCGATCGCGGTCCACATTGAAGATCTGACGCGCACCTTCGGCGAATTCGTTGCAGTGGACCATGTAAGCCTCAGCGTAAAAAAAGGCGAAATATTCGGCTTCCTCGGCCCGAACGGCGCAGGGAAATCAACGACGATAAAGATGCTCTGCGGCCTCCTTATGCCGAGCAGCGGCACGGGATCGGTCGGCGGCTACGACATAATAAAGCAGTCCGAAGAGATCAAGAAGACGATCGGCTACATGTCCCAGAGATTTTCCCTCTACGATGATCTCACCGTGGAGGAGAATATCGATTTTTTCAGCGGGATATACTCCGTGCCCGCTGAAAAGAGGCGCGACCGCAAGGAGTGGGCGCTGGAGATGGCGGAGCTGGGGCAAAGGAGAACGGACCTCACCAGGAACCTGCCGGGCGGCGTCAAACAGAGGCTTGCCCTCGGGTGCGCGATACTCCATGAACCCCCGATCATCTTTCTCGACGAGCCTACATCCGGCGTTGACCCTGTGTCGAGGAGAAATTTCTGGGACCTGATCTACGGGATGTCGATGGCCGGCACAACGACATTTGTTACGACGCATTATATGGACGAGGCGGAATACTGCGACAGGCTTGGCCTCATATACAGGGGGCGCCTTATCGCACAGGGCACCCCCGTTGAATTAAAGGCCGGCCACATGAAGCGGGACGTCGTTGAAATAGAAGCGGACAGGATCATCGAAGCCATGGATATCCTGCATGTGCATAGCATCGAGACGGCGATCTTCGGGAGCTCGCTCCATGCAACGCTTGAAGACGGGGACAAGGGGATGCGGCGTATCAGGGACATCCTCGGGGAGGCCCACATTGAGGTGGGGAGCATCGGGAAGATAGCCCCCTCGCTGGAAGACGTCTTTGTGGCGCTGATCGAGGAGGCATGATGGACAGGAAAGCTGCAGGGGGCCTTGCGTGAAGCTCGTGCGGATCAAGGCCATCGCAAAAAAAGAGAGCATCCAGATCATGCGCGACCCTTACAGCCTCGCCATGGCGTTCCTCATGCCCGTTATGCTCCTTTTTATCTTCGGGTATGCGATCACGCTCGACGTGGATAACCTGCCGACGGTCGTCTATGACCGGGATAAAAGCAGCATGAGCCGCGACCTGGTCGCGCAGTTCAGGGAATCGCGCTACTTTACGATCGTGGCCTATGCGGATGACCACGCCGGTATCGACAGGCATATCGACGCGGGCAAGGCGAAGGTGGCCATATCCATACCTGAAGATTTTTCGAAGAACGTGGCAACAGGGAGAGATGCCCCGATCCAGGTTGCGGTTGACGGAAGCGACTCGAATACGGCAACGATCGCCCTGGGGTATATTGCCGCGATCTCGGATCAGTATTCCCGGAGGACCGGCAAGTCCATCGCGGCCCCCGCCATAGACCCGCGCGTACGCATCTGGTATAACCCGGAGCTGAAGTCGAGGAACTTCATCGTGCCGGGCCTCATAGCGGTGATCATGGCGATCATCGCCGCCCTGCTCAGTTCCCTTACTATTTCGAGGGAATGGGAGAGGGGCACCATGGAACAGCTCATCTCGACGCCGGTGAAGCCGCCTGAATTAATAATCGGGAAGCTCTCCGCCTATTTTGTGATCGGCTTCATCGATGTTCTAATGGCAGCGCTCATCGGCGCTTACCTGTTCGATGTCCCACTAAAGGGCAGCCCTCTCCTGCTCATGCTCTTTTCGAGCCTGTTCCTCTTTGGGGGCCTCGGCCTCGGTATATTTATATCGGCGTCGGCAAAATCGCAGCTCCTGGCGAGCCAGGCCTCCCTGATCACTTCTTACCTGCCTGCGCTTTTGCTTTCCGGCTTCATGTTCTCCATATCGAATATGCCCGCACCGCTCCAGCTTATCACGCACATCGTCCCGGCAAGGTATTTTGTCGCCATGCTGAAGTCGGTTTACCTGAAAGGGGGCACCCTGAAGCTGCTTATTTTCGAGACGGCGGCCCTCACGATCTTCGGCATCATCACCTTCGCGCTGGCAAATAAAAGGTTCCGTAAAAGGATCGAATGATGTTTGAGCGGATAAAACAGATGATGATAAAGGAGTTCCACCAGATCTTCCGGGACAAGAGGATGAGGCCGGTCATCTTTCTGACCCCCATCCTCCAGCTGATCATCTTCGGGTATGCGGTCACCACGGACGTCAATAACATCCGCTTAGCGGTGTATGACCTTGACAGGTCTTACGAGAGCCGGGAGCTTGCAAGGAGGTTTGAGGCATCGGGATATTTCCAGGTCTTTCGCTCTGTCGAAAGGCCGGAAGAGGTCCAGGACCTGCTCGACCGGGGAAAGGTGCTTGCCGTGCTCCAGGTAGACCGCGGCTTTTCGGCAGACATAAAAAAGGGGAAGCAGGCACAGGTGCAGGTCCTGTTCGACGGGACCGACTCGAATACCGCCCTCGTTGCAATGAGCTATGCCAACGCAATCATTGCAGGGTACGCGAAGGGCCTCGGCGGGCCGCATGTGAGGGCATCGGCGGCAAGGTTTGATGTGCGTGCCCGGGCCTGGTACAACCCGGCCCTGAGGAGCAAGAACTACAACGTGCCCGGCGTCATCGCCATCATGATCATGCTTGTGTGCCTCCTCCTTACGTCCATGGCGATCGTGCGCGAACGCGAGATCGGGACGATGGAGCAGCTTATGGTAACGCCGCTTAAGCCGGTCGAGATGATACTCGGCAAGACGGCGCCCTTTGCCATAATAGGGTTCTTCGATATGTTCCTCGTTACAATCGTCGGCGTCTTATGGTTCTCCGTTCCCATACAAGGCTCGCTCCCGCTGCTTGTGCTGTGCACCGCGATCTATCTTCTCTCGGTGCTGGGCATCGGCCTTTTTATCTCCACCATATCGAAGACGCAGCAGCAGGCCATGATGGGGACGTTCCTTTTTTTCGCGCCCGCCATCCTTCTCTCCGGCCTTATGTTCCCGATAGAAAATATGCCCGCCGCAGTCCAGTATGGAACGTATCTGAACCCGCTCAGGTATTTTCTCATCATTATAAGGGGCATCTTCCTGAAGGGGAACGGGATAGACATCCTCTGGCCCCAGATGCTTGCGCTCTTCATTCTTGGCGCGGCAGTTATGACGATAAGCGCGCTGAGGTTCAGGAAAAGGCTTGCTTGAAAACAGGCTCATAGCAAATCGTGAGTATATCGTAGTTCGTATATCGTATATCGCAATGAAATCCGAAATCCTAATATCGAAATCCTAAACAAATTCAAATGTTCAAAATTCAAAACAAGCTACAGGGCTTTTGTTCGGAGCATTTGATATTTGGATTTAGATATTGTTCAGTGCTTTGTGCTTAGGATTTCGTGCTTTCATTTGCCATGAGCCATGAGCTATTAACTATGAGCTATGAACTATGAGCCGCTCCTCTATTCTTCTTGATTTTAACCGGTTACTATATTAAGTTGTTCTTCGGTGCGTACAAAAGAACAGGGGAGATGAACCATGGCAAACGTAGGGGTTATCGGGCTCCAGTGGGGCGACGAAGGGAAGGGAAAGGTCATTGATTACCTGAGCGGTTTCGCGGACGTGATCGTGCGGTTCCAGGGCGGCCCCAACGCGGGTCATACTATTGTAGCCAACGGACAAAAGGTCATACTTCATCTTATCCCGTCAGGCATACTCCGTGAAAACAAATACTGCGTCATCGGAAACGGCGTAGTGCTTGACCCGGCAGTGCTCGAACAGGAGATCGCGGAGCTTAAAAAGCTTGGATTTATGAAAGACGACAAGAAGTTTCTCATTAGCGGCCTCGCCCATGTCATCATGCCCTACCACAAAAAGCTCGATGCGCTGAAGGAATCGAAAGGCACGAAGAAGATCGGGACAACCGGAAGGGGGATAGGGCCCGCGTACGAAGACAAATCCAGCAGGCTTGGGATCAGGGTTATCGACCTGCTCGACAGGAAGGTCTTTACGGAGAAGGTCAAACAGAACCTGGAGATCAAGAATTACGTCATAAAAAAATATTATAAGGATGAAGGCTTTAAGCCGAGGCAGGTCATCAAGGATTACGGCCAGTACGTGAAGCTGCTGCGGAAATACACGGCCGATACCGTTTCGTTCCTCCACGGATGTCTTGACAGAAAGAAGGCCATACTTTTTGAAGGCGCCCAGGGGACATACCTGGACATCGACCACGGAACGTATCCCTACGTGACATCATCGAACACGATGTCGGGGAACATGTCCTGCGGTTCAGGGCTGCCCCCTACAAGCATAGACCGAATCGTTGGGATCACCAAGGCCTATACGACGAGGGTGGGCGAGGGGCCTTTCCCGACAGAGTTGGCGGGACCTGAAGGCGAGCTGATGCGGAAGATAGGCGATGAGTTCGGGGCAACGACCGGGAGGCCCAGAAGGTGCGGATGGTTTGACGCGGTGATCGTCAAGAGGGCGGTAAAGCTGAACGGCGTCACAGGGCTGGCCCTGATGAAGCTCGATGTCCTTGATACTTTCGAAAAGATCAACGTCTGCGTTGCATACAAGATCGGCAAACGGTTTTATTCCCAGCCGCCTATGGATATCCAGGACTACTACCGGTGCGAACCGCAATATGAACAGCTCGATGGGTGGAACCAGCCCATCCGAGGCGTCAAAAAATATGAAGACCTTCCCGAAAATGCGAAGAAGTACCTCAAGAGACTTGAAGAGCTGACGGGCGCGCGCATCGACATCATATCGACAGGGCCCGAAAGGGAAAGCACGATCATACTGAGAAACCCCTT
>JAGOOA010000010.1:24628-50219 GCA_017992765.1 Syntrophorhabdaceae bacterium | reverse complement strand
AATATGAAGACCTTCCCGAAAATGCGAAGAAGTACCTCAAGAGACTTGAAGAGCTGACGGGCGCGCGCATCGACATCATATCGACAGGGCCCGAAAGGGAAAGCACGATCATACTGAGAAACCCCTTTTCAAGCTGACAGCGATCAGCAGTCAGCAAAAAGCAGGTTAAGGTTCAGGTTAAGGTTAAGCTAAACCCGATTCTCCTCAACCTTAGCCTCAACCTTAACCTGATCCCTCTATAGGTGTCATTTTTCCGACATATTCACCGCGCCGTCTGCCCTGCCGTGAAGCCGTTCCAGCCACATCCACTGTAAAATACAGGTGATTCGGATACTGGCACAGATGTTGCAAAAATAATCTTCGATGGCATCCTATTTAGACCTTGTCAATTCCATCATAGTATCGCAGAGAATGCGTACCGTCGAGAGGAACGGACGGTTGGCGTTGAACAGGGCAGGCGATCTTCGCTTTAACGAGCTTTTGCGGAAGTCCATGGACCAGAAAGAGCAGAAGGCGCTGCAGGGGAAGGGGATACCTCTCCGAAGGGACCTGGCGGATACGTCCGGCACAACGCCTGCCGATGAGGGCCAGAGGTTCACGGAGTGCCTCAATTTTGTCCTTGCGAAAGAAGGCAGCCGCTACGTACATGAGGACGGGGGAAAAGAATCATCGCGATACGGGATACTGCAATCCACGGCCCGTGAACTCGGGTACAAGGGCGACATAAAGAATATAACAAAGGCGGAGGTTGAGATGATCTATCGAAAGATATGGGACAGATCAGGGGCAAAAGACCTGCCCTTCCCGCTCTGCATGGTACATTTTGACACCTATGTCAACAGCCCCGCTATGGCAAAAAAGATCCTCGGGCAATCCCGGGGAGATGTGGATACCTACCTGAGGCTGAGGGAGCAGCGGTATGTGCGGCTTGCCACCCTGAGGCCAGAGGTATTCGGAAAGTATCTAAAAGGCTGGAAGAACAGGGTTAACAGCCTCAGGGCCATGGTTGCCGAATACAAGGGCGCAAGCAATACGCTTCGCGGCTGAGATACAGCTATCAGCCATCAGCTATCAGCTATCAGCTAACAGCTATCAGCTAACAGCTATCAGCCATCAGCCAACAGCTAAAGCCTTTTTTGTTTTAGCTGAAAGCTGTCTGCTGAAAGCTGGTTTTTAGAGGGGGCGACGTGAGGAAAGGACCGAAGGACGTCCGCTCCGCTTGGACGAAGGACGATAAAGGCAGCAGAGAGCAGAATATTCTATAGCGAGCACGGCTCGCGAGAGGGGGAGTCTCTTCGGGCTTATGCCCGAAGAGGGGGCGACCGGGTACCCGCTTGCGGGTGTCCCGGTAAAAGGATATTTTGTAGCCCATTCTTGGGCGAGAGGGGGAGTCTCTTCGGGCTTATGCCCGAAGAGGGGGCGACGTGAGCCCCGGTAATATGATAAATTTATTGACTTCCGGCTCTGCTTTGGGTTTTAATGTAGGGTTTAAAAAATAAAAAATAAGGCAGATTTTTGCATAAGGAGGGAGGGGAAAATGAATGACAGCAGTTATCGTAAGAGACGGCGAATCCTTTGAAAGCGCTTTAAAAAGGTTTAAAAAGCAGTGCGAAAAGACAGGCATCCTCTCTGAGATCAAAAAGAGAGAACATTTCGAAAAACCAAGCGTCAAGAGAAAAAAGAAGATACTGGCGGCCAAGAAAAGGGCCTTAAAGAAGATGAAAAGATCGATGGACAAGGGCCTCTATTGAGATGGAACACAGATCGAAAATAGAGGAAGGGCTTAAAGGGGCATTAAAACAAAAAGACAGCGTAAGAGTATCCGTTCTGCGGATGCTCTTGGCTGCCATTAAGAATAAAGAAGTCGAAAAGATCAGGGCCTTAACGGAAGACGAGTTCTTCGCGATCGTCAAAACGTCAATCAAACAGCATTTGGATTCCATTGAAGGATTTAAAAAGGGTCAAAGGCTTGACCTCGTTGAAAAGGAAGAGAAGGAGCTGCAGATCCTCAAGGAGTTCCTGCCTGCCCAGCTCAACGAAGAGGAGATGGCGGCCGGAATAAATGAAGCTATTGATGCGGTTGAAGCGAAAGGCCAGAAAGACATGGGGAAGGTTATAAAGTTCCTTATGGAAAAACATCCAGGGAGGATTGACGGAAAAGTGCTTAGCGCCATGGTGCTTAAAAGACTATCTTCACAGTAGGTAGTCGAAGCCATCGATGGTTGACAAAACCCTCCAATACCTCGATTTTTTAAAACTCCTCAATATTGTTGTCCAATATTCCTCAACACCTTTTGCGAAAGATCTTATTTCCGGCATAAGGCCGCTGAAAACTTGCGCAGAGATAACCGAAAGGCAGGAAAAGATCGATGCCCTTCTCGAGGTGATCAAATGGGACGGCAGGGTGCCCTTTTCGGAGATCCCCGATATAGGGGACATGGTGAAAAGGGTCTTTATCAGGGACTCTGTCCTGGAGGCCCAGGAGCTCCTTCTGACGGCAGGGTTTATAAGGGCCTGCGATGATATTCTTTCCTTTTTAAATAGAACGCACAACAAGAAGCCTTTTATAACGGAATCCCTCGGGAGGATAAAGCGCCTGACGACGCTCTATACGAAGATATCCAGGGCGGTCAACATCGAGGGATACATCGAAGACAGCGCGTCCTACGAATTATCGAGGATACGGGCGGACCTCTTCATGCTCCGCGAAAGGATGCGGAAGCAGCTCGAGAAGATCATGGAGAAGGAACATGTGCGTCCCATTATCCAGGATTTTTATATATCCCTTCGGAACAACCGGTACGTGATCCCCCTGAAGCCGAATTTCAATGAGGTTTTGAAAGGGATAGTCCACGACTACTCTCATTCGCTCAAGACCTCTTTTGTCGAGCCCGTTGAGTGCGTGGAGATGAACAACAGCATCAACATACTCGTAGAGGAAGAAAGGGAAGAGGAGAAGAGGATACTGAGAGACCTTACGGAGTCTGTCAGGGAGTCCGCTGCAGACCTGAAGGAGAACCTTGCTGCGATAGGGGAGCTGGATTTTTATCATTCGATCGCGCTTTTTTCTATTGAGTACGGCTGTACACGGCCCGAGGTAACGGAAAAGATCGGCGGCATGGACATCAAAAGCGCCGTGAACCCTTTTATCGTCATGTCGAAAAGGAGCCAGACCGTACCTGTTGATATAACGATGGGGAGCGAAAAGCAGGTGATGATCATCAGCGGGCCGAACGCAGGGGGGAAGACGGCTGCCCTCAAGACGATAGGGCTTCTGTCCGTTATGGCGAAGAGCGGCCTTTTTATACCGGCATCGGGCACCCCCGTGATCCCTTTATTTTCGAATATCTTTGCACTCATCGGCGACGAGCAGGACATCGCCATGGAGCTTAGCAGCTTTACGGCGCACATGTATGCGATCAAGGACCTTTACGGTTATGCCGACGGAAATGAGCTGGTCCTCATCGACGAGATCGGCGGGGCCACGGAACCGCAGGAGGCATCCGCCATAGCGATGGGCGTCATCGATGCGTTCATGGAGAAGGGGTGCAGGGTGGTCGTGACAACCCACCTGAATCTTTTGAAGGCCTACGGGTACACGCGTGATTTTGCGATAAACGTTGCCACTGCCTTTGATATGGACAACTCGAAGCCGCTCTATAAGCTGCTTTACGGGACAGCCGGATACAGCAACGCGATCCATGTGGCGAAGAACATAGACGTCCCTGCAAAGATCATCGAGAAGAGCTACGAATACCTGGGCAAACAGGAATTCATGCTGAACAGCCTTGTCAGCTCGCTTGAGGCTGAAAGAAAGAACATCGTCGAGGAAAGAAAGAGGCTGACGGACCTGAAAGAGGAATTTAAGAAGAGGCTCTCTCTGCTGAAAGACAAGAGGGAGGAGTATATGAAAAAGGTAGAGGAAAAATGCCGGAGCCTGCTCTCGGAGATAGAGATCGAGATAGAAGAGATCAAAAAAGAGGTTGCAAAAAAAGAAAGAGCAGCTATAACAAAAAGTAAGGGGAAATTGAAAAACCTTAGAAAAAGATTTCTAAGGGAAGAGATTCCTGAAGAAGAAAAGATAGCCATAGGGGACTTTGTAAAGGTCAAAACCCTTGGAAGCAGCGGATATGTCGTCGATGAGGACAGGGAAGGCGAATCCTGCGAGGTAGTGATAGGCAATGTCAGGACGAAGATAAAGAAGGCCTACCTCCATAAGATAGCCCCCGAAGGCAGAACCCCCCGGAAAGATCCAATCAGTGTAGACGTCCAGAAGATAGAAGCACCTCAACTGAACATAATGGGTATGAGGGTCGAAGAGGCCTTAAGGGAACTGGATACCTTTATCGACCGGGCGGTAGTCCAGGGTATGCCGTCGGTAAAGATAGTCCATGGCATAGGAACGGGCAGACTCATGCAGGCCGTAAGGAGCCACCTCTCTGACACGGGATATAACGCGAAGGTGCATGGGGATGAAAAAAACGCAGGCGTTACGATCGTAGAGCTGACATGAAAAGTACCCTTGAAGAATTACTGGCGAGAATAAATATCCTTGACGTGGTCTCGCAGTATATAAAATTAAGGAAAGCTGGTAAGGATTACATTGGGTTATGTCCATTTCATAAAGAAAAAACTCCTTCATTTACTGTAAGTACTGAAAAGCAAATATATTATTGTTTTGGTTGCCGTGAGGGAGGGAATGCGGTCAACTTTGTCATGAAATATGAGAATCTGAGCTTCCGGGAGGCCCTTGAAAGCCTCGCGAAGGAGTACGGCGTAGAGATAAGAAGCGGGGGCGATCCCCGAAGGGCAAGCCATTTCGATGCCCTTGCGAAGCTGTCCGAATATTACTTCGATTGTCTGAAGAATTCCCGCGCAACGCTCCAGTACCTGGGCAGGCGGGGCATCGATGAGGAAACGATAAAGGAGTTCGGGATAGGCTACAGCGACCCCTCGGGCAACAGGCTGAAGGCCTTCCTCAAGGGTTCAGGCATCCCCAACGACGTCTATCTGAGCACGGGCATCGTGCGGATGAAGGAGAGGGACCTCTACGATATGTTCAGGGGGCGGGTGGTGATCCCGATCTTAGACGTGAACAAAAAGGTCATCGGGTTCGGCGGCAGGACCATGGAGAAAGACGGCGTGCCCAAGTATATAAATTCGCCGGAATCGTCCGTCTTTTCGAAGAGGACAGCGCTGTTCGGGATCGATAAAACCAGGAAGCATATTGCCGAGCAGAATGAGGTCTTTATCGTGGAGGGGTATTTTGATCTTATCTCCCTCTATCGGCATGGCTTCCGGAATATCGTTGCCACGCTTGGGACTTCCGTGACGGAGCAGCAGGTCTCTAAGCTGAGGAACTACACGAACAATGTCAGCCTCATGCTTGACGGCGACGAGGCCGGGATCAAAAGCGCCTTGAGGCTCATCGGGATGTTCGCCGAGATGGACCTTAACGGCGCCATGGTTCTCCTGCCAGGAGGGCACGACCCCGATAGCTTTGTCCGGAAGGAAGGCGTGGAGGCGGTGCGGGATGTTGCCGGGACAAAGAAGCCGATCCTCGATTATTATTTTGACTACCACATGAAAAAGGAGGGAATAAAGACGCTCGAGGGAAAACAGTCGCTGATCAAGGCTGTCATGCCCTATATAGAAATGATCAATGACGGTGTGAAAAAGAGGCTCTATATTAAAAGGCTGTCAGAGCTGACAGGCGTCGAGGAGGGCTATTTTGCCCTCTATGAGCGGGAAAAGGAGACCGGGGCCCCGCAGGGAGGGGCCGACCCGGTGAATATCATCGGCAGAAGGGTTGTCGGCGCCTTTATACGCAACCCCGATCTTCTGGAACTCTTTAAAGGAAAGGAGGTGATAGAATACGTCCGCGATGAGAACGTAAAAGAGATACTGATAAAGATGCTCGATAGCTATGCAGAAACGAAGCAGCTGGAGATGAAAAGCTTTATCGAGGTCCTTGAAAAAGAGGAGCTGAAGGGGTTTGTCCTCGGCGCGGCATTCGACGGTGCGGAGAGCGACGATGAGGAGCTGAAGACGATATTGTTCGATTATTTCAAGCATCTCAAAAAACAGTTCATAAAGGATGAGTCCAAAAAGATCACGGAACAACTGTCAGAGGCAGAAAAAAGGGGAGATGAGGGGGCTATTATGGAACTACTGGAAAAGAAGAGGCAGGTTCTAACAGTTATAAAAAATAATTTTTTATAGTGAGGTGGCCATGCCCGAGAAAGTGAGGAGGTTGTTTCCTTATGAAGAACAGCAGGAGAACAAGGAACTTTATGTCTTAATCTCGAGCAGCGACAAGACGGAGAGCCTGCTGGACGATATTGAATTGTTTGACATCGAAGGCGAGGGCGCTATCGGCGCCATTGAGAACGGCGGCGTTGACGGGGTATTGGGCGAAGAGCTTGACGACAACTACGGCGAGGAACTGGTCAATCCCATACGGCACTATATCAAAGAGATGGGGGGCATGTCGCTTTTGACGCGGGAAGGAGAAAAAGAGATTGCCAGGAAGATGGAGGAATCAAAGGAGAAGATCAAGCAGATCATTCTCTCTTTCCCCGGAACGGTAAAAGAGCTCCTTAACGCCCTTGTAGCGCTTAAAACCTCAAAAACAACGGTAAAAGACATAACCCTGGAAGTGGATGATGAAGAGGAGATGGACACGGAGCTGGAGTTCCAGAAAGAGAGGGTCGTGGCGCTCCTTGAGAAGCTGAAAGATGCCCATATCAGATCCACGCAAGGCAGCCCAAGGGTGAGGGAAAAATACCGTCAGGAAGTCCAGAACATCATCACAGAGATAAACCTGAGCAGAAAAATTATCGATAAGATCATACAGAGGATGAAGCGCTATCTTGAGAGGATGGGCAAGATAGAGCAAGAGATCGAGAAGTATAAGAAGCTCAAGGGGCGCGAAAGGCAGAAAGGCCTGGCGCTGATGAGCGCGCGAAAGGAGAAGCTTGAGCAGGAGATGGGGATCACCACCCGGGAGCTGAGGAGCAATATCAAACATATAGGGTCTGCCGAACTGGGTTTTGCCGGAGCGAAAAACGAGCTGGTAAAGGCGAATTTAAGGCTTGTCGTCAGCATCGCCAAGAGGTATGTAAACAGGGGGCTCTCCCTGCTTGACCTGATCCAGGAAGGGAACATCGGCCTCATGAAGGCTGTGGACAGGTTCGAATACAGGAGGGGCTATAAGTTCAGTACCTATGCCACGTGGTGGATACGGCAGTCCATTACGAGGGCGATCGCGGATCAGGCCCGGACAATAAGGATCCCGGTTCATATGATAGAAACGATCAACAAGATCATAAGGGTATCGAGGGGGCTCGTACAGGAACTGGGGAGAGAACCGTTCCCCGACGAGATAGCCGAGCGAATCGGTTTCTCCGCAGACAAGGTGAGAAAGGTCTTAAGGATCACCAAGGAGCCCATTTCCCTGGAAACCCCTATCAATGATGACGAGGATACCCATCTCTCCGATTTCATTGAAGACAAGGGCACTCTCACGCCGCAGGATTCGGCAATATTCGACGACATGATGGAGCATCTGAACACGATACTCGCTACGCTGTCGCCGAGAGAAGAGAGGGTGGTGAGGATGCGCTTCGGCCTTGGTGAAAAATATGACCACACGCTCGAAGAGGTAGGCCAGGTCTTTGATGTAACGCGGGAAAGGATCAGGCAGATAGAGGCAAAGGCGCTGAAAAAGCTGCGGCACCCTACCAGGTCGAAGCAGCTTAAGTGTTTTGTGGAGATATAATACCGGATTTTCCGGGATAATACCGGGACGCCCGCGAAAGGTACCCGGCCAGCGAACTCGCAAGAAACAATATAGGCCTGATAGGTCCTATAAGGCTTATATTCGTCATGTGGGTTTTATTCCTGTTATTTTCTAAAAAATTGTCTATTTTGGCGGTTCTAAAAATGATGGGCTGCATACTGAACAGTGCGTCATTAAAAGGTGAAATATTTTCTTGACAAAAATTGACCATTCAAATATTGTATACAAAAATTACCTTTAAGCTTTCTCCAAGGAGGAACAAAATATGGATTTCAGATTAACCGAGGAACAGGAATTTTTTAAGAAGACCGTAGCGGATACGATCGACAAAATGGTTGTTCCGAAGGCGCAGGAGATAGACGAGAAAGACGAGTTCCCCTGGGAGCTGTGGAAAGAATTCACGAAGCTCGGCTACGTTGGCTTGCGGTACCCCGAAGAGGTCGGCGGCCTGAACGCGGACAAGATCATGTGTATGACCTTTTACGAAGAGATCGCCAGGGGCTCTGTCGGATTTGCGCAGAGCGTCATCATGAATATCCTCATGGGCACCTATTTCCTTTACAGGTTCGGCAGCAAGGAGATCAAGGAGCGCTGCCTTTACCCGGCGATCCGCGGGGAAAAGATCGCCACCATGTGCTTTACGGAAGACCAATCCGGGTCCGACCTCGGGGCAACGAGGACCACAGCGGTAAGAGATGGAGACGGGTGGAGGATCAACGGGACCAAGATGTGGATAACGAACGGCCCCATCTGTGATTTTGCCACTGTCCTTGCGACAACGGACCCTTCAAAGGGATTAAAAGGCTTGAACTTCTTTCTCGTTGAAAAGGGGACGCCGGGCTTTGCCAGCGGCCAGATCATCCACAAGCTCGGGTGCAGGGGCACGGTAACAGGCGAGCTCGTATTCGACAATGTATGGGTACCCTACGAGAATTTCCTTGGCGCGGAGCTGGGGAAAGGGGTTTTTTACGTGAGCGATATCCTTGACGAGGTGCGGCTGATGACAGGGGCAATGGCCCTTGGCATAGCGAGAGGATCCTACAACGAAGGCCTGGAGTTTGCGAGAAAAAGGGTGGCCTTCGGCCAGCCCATAGGCAGCTTCCAGCTGATCCGTGAAAAGTTTGCAGAGATGGATACGCTGATGAATGCGGCCCGCCTCATGGTATATTATGGCGCCTGGCTTCTTGAGAACGGCATGGACGCAAGGGCGTTGGCGGCAGAGGCGAAGATGTATGCGACAGAGGTATGCGCGAAGGTCGTTGATGAGGTGACACGGATCTACGGGGCCAATGCCTTTGCCTATGAATATGCCCCCCAGAGATATTTCAGAGATGCCAGATTCCTCCTCTACGGCGGGGGCACCCACGAGGTCCTGAAAGATTTTATTGGCAGAACGATCCTCGGAAAGTTATAATATAAATCCATTCGCAGCATTAATCTGATAGCAAGAAGGAGGTAGAACGTGAATATCCTGATCTTTATCAAACAGGTAGCCGATACGGAGGCGCGCATCATCATTAAGGGCGACCACAAATCACTGGAGATAGAGAACAAGTACAATATGAATTTCTTTGATGAGTTTGCCGTTGAAGAGGCGATGAGGATCAAAGAAAAGAATAAGGATGTGCAGATCACGGTATGTACGATCGGCTCCCAGAAGGCAGTCGAGGCGTTGAGGACCGCCATCGCAATGGGCGCCGACCGGGCCTTTTTGCTGGACGGCAGCAAGGCGGCAACGAATGACCCCCTGGCGATCTCCAGGATACTTTCTGCGTTCGCCAAAAAGGAAGGGTTTGATATGATCCTTTGCGGAAGGCAGGCCATCGATGACGAGAGCGCGAATGTGGGCGCAATGGCGGCGGAGTTTTTAGGGATACCCCACGTGAGCGCCATTCTCAAGATGGAGATGGTCGATGGAAATACCGTGAAGGTTGAAAATGAGATCGAGGGCGGACGCGGGATATTCGAGGTCAGGCTGCCCGCTTTATTCACAACCCAGAAAGGGTTGAACGAACCGAGGGTGCCCTTGATAACCGGCGTCATGAAGGCGATGAAGGCCTCCATCCCCGTCGTCGATCCTGGAACACTCGACATACCGCAGGAAGCTATTGCAGAGGGCGCCTCGAAGGTGACGATCCTTTCTTATGAATCGCCGCAGGAAAGGCCGCCGGTGAAGATCGTTGAGGGTGAGACCCCCGAAGAGAAGGTAAAGAACCTTGTAAGGGCATTGAAGGAAGACGCAAAGGTCCTGTAGGAAGGAGGGAATGATGGCGAAGGATATTTTTGTATTTGTTGAACTAAAAGAAGGATCGGTCAGGAAGGTGTCCCTCGAGCTGCTGTCAAAGGGCAAGGAGATTGCCGGGCACTTTTCTTCCTCCCTTTATGCGGTCCTTATCGGACATAACGTGAAAGGCATTGCCGCGACGATACAGCCTTACTCGGATAAGGTTATTGTCGTGGACAGCGAAGACCTGGCGGAATACCGTTGGGATACCTATGCGAGCGTTCTTGAGGGCATCCTCAGGAAGTACAACCCCTATGCCGTCCTCGGGGGATCTACGGTAACGGGCAAGGACCTCTTTCCCAGGCTTGCGGCGCGGTTTGACAGCGCCATAGTATCCGATGCCGTCGGCATAGATCTTCACGACAGCGGCATAAAGATCAAAAAACCGCTCTTCGGCGGAAAGGTCATATCGTGGATCACGTGCAGCGAGGATTCAATTATCTTTTTAACCTTCAGGCCTAATTCGTTCGGCGTAGAGAAGGGTTCGCTGAACGGTGAGATCATGGAAGAGCAGTTCGGGGCCGCGAAAGACCCGAAGATGAATCTGGCAGGCACCGAAAAGCACGTCTCGGAAAAGGTCGATCTGCAGGAGGCGGATTTTATCATATGCGGAGGCCGCGGCATGAAGGGGCCCGAGCATTTTCAGGTCCTCGAAGAGATCGCCGGCATTATGGGCGGCAGGGTAGGCGCATCGCGCGCCGTCGTTGACAGCAAATGGAGAGAGTACGAAGACCAGGTCGGCAAGAGCGGCAAGACGGTGTCGCCGAAGCTGTATATCGGCTGCGGGATATCGGGGGCGCTGCACCATACGATGGGTATGGACACCTCCAAGGTGATAGTGGCGATCAACAAGGACCCCAATGCGCCCATTTTTCACTATGCCGATTACGGGATCGTCGATGATGCCTTTGCCGTACTCCCTGTCCTGAAGGAAGCATTGAAAAAGACAAAGGAAGAGATCTGACATGGATAAGATCGACGTTGTAATTGTGGGCGGCGGCCTTGCAGGGCTTGCCTGCGCCTACAGACTCGCCGATAAAGGGTTACAGGTCATCGTTGTCGAGCGGGGCGACTTCCCCGGAAGCAAGAACGTGACCGGCGGGAGGCTTTATCTCATGCCGGTCAGGACGCTGGCCGGCGATATGCTGGACGACGCCCCCTTCGAGAGAAAGGTGGTGAGGGAGCGATGGAGCCTTATGGGGAAGGGGAACTCCCTCAATATCGATCTTACGGGAGAGAAGTTCAGGGGCGAAGGCCACAGCTACACGCTTCTCCGCGCCCGCTTCGACAGGTGGCTGTCGGAAAAGCTTATGAGCAAAGGGGTCTTCGTTATCCCCAAGTACAGGGTTGACGACCTGCTCTGGGAGGGCGAAAGCGTGGCAGGCATCAGGGCCGGAAGCGAAGAGATCGCGGCCCACGTTGTCGTTGCCGCTGACGGCGTCCTTTCTTTCATGGCGGAAAAGGCAGGACTGAAGCCGAAGATGGCGCCGAAGAATTATGCCGTGGGCATGAAAGAGGTCATCGAGCTTTCCGAAGAGAAGATCAACGACAGGTTCAATGTCGAAAGCGGCGAGGGCTGCGCCCAGCTCTTTCTCGGCGACGTGACGCAGGGCATATTCGGGGGAGGTTTTCTCTACACCAACCACGATACCGTATCGATCGGCATCGTCGCGGGGATACAGGGGCTGATGAAGAAGGCTCCTCCCGTCGAGGCGCATGCTTTGATGGATGCCTTTAAAGAAAAGTATGAGATCAAAAGGCTCCTCGACGGCGGAAACCTCGTCGAATATTCCGCCCACATCATACCGGAAGGCGGCTACAACGGAATATCGAAGCTGTACGGCAACGGCATCGTTGTCGTCGGCGACGCAGCGGGATTTGCCCTGAACATGGGGGTGACGGTGAGGGGAATGGAGTTCGCAATGGCGTCGGGGATCATCGCGGCGGATACGATCGCTGCAGCAAAAGAGGCGAACGATTTCACCGCAAAGGCCCTTTCCGATTATGAAAGACGCCTGCAGGAGACCTTTGTGCTGAAGGACCTTGCCGCCTGCCGGGAGATGCCGGAGTTCCTCGACAACGAGTCGTTCTTCAGCGACTATCCGGATAATTTCCCCGGTTTCCTTGAAAAGATCATGTGGTTCGGGGACGGGCCTAAAGAGAAGATCGGTGCGACCCTCTGGAAGGAGATGAAAGGGTCCGGCATGCTGAGCTTCAAGAGGCTTAAAGAGTTGTACAATATCAGGAAGATCTGAGGTACATGCAATGAGGATAGACGAGAAACTTGCCCTCGACGCCTTTAAATCGGATAAAGAGAGCCACATTATCATCAAGCATGAGATATGCAGGAAACAATGTACGACTAAGCCTTGTCTCTTTGTATGCCCCGGTCATCTCTACTCTTACAACGAAGAGCTCGACGAGATCGTCGTGGAATTTGCCGGCTGCCTTGAGTGCGGGACCTGTATGGTCGCCTGCCAGGAGGGCGCCATAGACTGGGCTTACCCGAAGGGAGAGTTTGGCGTTCAGTACCGCTACGGATAAACCCGTTAATCGTATATCGTATTTCGTATATCGTAGATCGCAGTGCAAAGAAGAACGTTCGGCGTTGGGCGTGGTGCGTTCGGCGAGAAATTCCGTATACCCAAACGAAAAAAATACCATAAGATTCTTGTTTGATTATTGGTAGTTCTGTATTCGATATACGAACTACGATATACGATATACTGCACTATATGTTATGCTATCGTTCCCATGAACATCGTTACGGCAAAAGGGTTGACGAAGGACTTCAACGGGCTGCGGGCCGTCAACGGCGTCGATTTTGAGATCAATAAAGGCGAGTGCTTTGGTTTCCTCGGCCCCAACGGCGCAGGCAAGACAACGGTCATGCGGGTGCTCTACTGTTTCATCGGGCCGACGTCAGGCGACGTCAGGGTCTTCGGCATTAACGTAGAAGACAAACCTTCACTGATAAAGTCACGGCTTGGCGTGATGCCGCAGGAAGAGAACCTTGACCTCGAGCTGTCTGTGATCGAGAACCTGGTCGTCTACGCCAGGTATTTTGATATACCGAAAAAAAAGGCACTGGCTGTCGCCGAAGAGCTCCTTTCTTATGTGGAGCTGAGCGATAAGACCAACGCAAACATAAAAAACCTGTCGGGAGGGATGAAGAGAAGCCTCCTTCTCGCGAGGGCCTTATTGAACAACCCGGAGCTTCTCATCCTCGATGAGCCTACAACAGGCCTTGACCCCCATACGAGGCAGGTGGTGTGGAAGAAGCTGAATGACCTGAAGGCGCGTGATACGACGCTGATCCTCACGACCCACTACATGGAGGAGGCCGATAGGCTCTGCGACAGGGTGGCTATTATGGATCAGGGCGGGATCATTACCGTCGATTCCCCTGAGCACCTGAAAGAAAGGCACGGCGGGAACCTCGAAGAGGTCTACCTGAAGCTAACGGGGAGGCCGCTTGAAGATTAAAAGGGCGAAGCGTGTCTGGCAAAGGCATTTTGCCGTCTATACAAAGCTGTATAAGTCCAGCATTGCCCTCAACTTTGTTGAGCCTGTCCTCTACCTTGTCGCCCTCGGCTTCGGGCTCGGCGCCTTCGTGAAAGAGGTGCACGGAAAGCCCTATATCCAGTTTATCGCCCCGGGCATTATTGCTTCGTCGTCTATGTTCGCCGCGACATACGAATCTACATACGGAACCTATGTAAGGATGACCTTTCAGAAGACCTTTGATGCGATCCTCGCCACCCCTGTGAACATTGACGATCTTGTGGCAGGAGAGCTCATGTGGGCGGCGACGAAAAGCGTTTTTTACGGCACTATCATCATCGCTGCGATCAGCCTTTTCGGCCTTGTGGAATCTCCGCTGGTGCTCATGCTTCTTCCGGTCCTTTTTGTGAGCGGTTTTATTTTCGCGGAGATATCGATGGCCTGCGTTGCCATCGTGCCCGGGATAGATTCCCTGAACTACTATTATACGCTCTTTATGACGCCAATGTTCCTCTTCTCGGGCATCTTTTTTCCGCTCGACCCGCTGCCGCCGTTCGTTACCCATATCGCTTATTTCACGCCCCTTTTTCATCTTACGAACATCTGCAGGTCCTTTGCGGCGGGCAGCATCTCCGCGGCGGCAGGCGACGTCATATGGCTCTGCGTTGCCGCCATGGTCCTGATCCCTCTGCCGTTCAAGCTGATGAAAAGAAGGATCATAGGACAGTGAAAGGTGAAAGGGGAAAGGTGAAAGGGGAAAGGTGAAGAGGATCTTGTTTATCGTGAGGTGTGAGGCGTAAGAACTCGCTCATGGCTGATAGCTCGTAGCTGATGGCAAAAACGAACCGGGTTATTGCTGTTGCTATGAGCCATGAGCTATGAGCTGTTTTCTCTCGATATACGACATACGAAATACGATATACGGTTTTATCGCCCGTTGTACACGAGGCAGCGTTCGTTCATGCATCTCAGTATCGTCATCGGCCTTGAAACCTTTCCCTGGAGGACGGCAAGCCTTTTCTTTTTAAGCACCGTAAAGACGCTCTTCGGTGAATCGAGGAGCGCGCTAAGCTGGCCATCGTTGATGAAAATATCTTTTGCGTCTTCGTACCGCGAACCCATCTCCAGCTCGCCTTTGTATGAGGCTATTATTACCTTTGACCTTGTATAAAAGGGCAGCGTCTGGTCAAAAGAGGCGTAGTTGACGATGGTGTCCTGCCCGGTGCCTTTCTGATCGATTATCGCGGCGAGCCCTTTTGTGGTGTTGACCCTGTCAAGAAGGGGGATATTAAAGATGATGGCGGAAACCAGAAAGAGGGAGAAAAGTGAAAAGAGGCAGAAAAGGATTGAGAACGTGTTCAGCCTCCGTACGATCAGAAGGCAGAAAATGACAAAAGAAGAAAGGGAGACGGCAACAGAAAAGCTCCGGAGGTCCTTCATGATGATCGGGGCCTCTTCCGATATACCATGTATATAGGCATTAAAGAGATCGTTGGACGGCAGAAGGGCGGAGACGGCAAAGACACCGAAAATGACCAGGTAGATCGTCGCCTCTATTCTTCGCTTGATAAGATCTCCCCGGCAGCTATAGAACAGGTGGCCGATAAGGACCGAGAGGGCGGGGAAGGCGGGGAGGATGTACGGTGGGAGCTTTGAGCCCGACAGGCTGAAGAATACAAAGACCACGAAGGCCCAGATCGCGAAGAACCTTAGCTCGCTATTTTTCCAGGCGCCGACAATGCTTCTCGGTATCAGCACAGACCAGGGCAAAAAGCCTGCGAACAGCACCGGCAGAAAGTAGTATACGGGCCCCGACCGCTTGTGCTTCGATGTCAAAAACCTGAGCACGTGCTGGTCGATAAAGAAGAAATAGAGGAACTCCCTTTCTCTCAGGGCCATGGCGATGATCCAGGGCAGGGTGATCACCGCATAGATCACGAGGCCCCGGAGGGGCTTCAGCTCCCTGAGAAAGGCAAGGTTCCTTTCCGTCATGAGAAAAATAATAATAGTGATGCCGGCAAGTATTACGCAGACAGGGCCCTTCGTAAGGGTCGCAAGGCCAAGGGCAGCGTAGAAGGCATAGAGGAGCCACCTCTTCCGTTCCTTGTAGTATCCGATGAAGGATGTGAGGGCGCAAAAAAGCAAGAAGGTGAAGAACATATCGAGGGTCACTATTCTTGCCATTGCAAAAAAACCGAAGGATGACAGAAGGACCACTGACGATATGAACGCCTCTTCTTCGGGGAACCTTCGTCGAAGGGCGAGATAGAGGACCGCGATGCATAAGAAGGCAGACAGCGCATTGGGAAACCGGAAGGACCATTCGCTTATGCCGAATATTGTGTAGGAGGCCGCCACGGCCCAATAGAATAAAGGGGGTTTTTCGAAATATCTTACGCTGTTCAGGTACGGAACGACCCAGTCGCCCCGTTCGATCATTTCCAGCGGTATCTCGGCGTACCTGCCTTCGTCAGGCTCCTTCAGGGAATAGCCGCCGATACCGTGAAAGAGAAAGACATATGAAAGGAGAACGAGGACCGCCGCGAGCATTATCTGTTTGCTGTTCTTCATTGGATCGTTCCCTCAGTTCCCCCGTCCCTGGTAACGGGCAAGGACCATGTCCGTGCCGCCTATCTTCTCTTGCAGGACTATGTCAACGTTTGCCAGCGCTCCCTGCACCTCGCCTACATCGCGCTTGCGGGTTACCAGGTAGAACTCATTGAGCCGTTGCTGCAGCTGCCGCAGCTCCTCAACCTTGTGCTCGCCGACGTGGACAGCCTGCCTCCCTATATAGTATACGTAAACCCCTCTCATGCTGCCATAGTAGACCCATCGCCCATCTTTTTGCAAATAATGCCTGACCTTTTCGCAGAAAGGCCGCGGCGATTTATAATAGTTCAGCTTGCCGTAGATCCATATGTTGGCCGCCATGTAGGTTGTTGAGAGAAAGACGAAGAGAAAGCAGGCGATCGCATCTTTTCTTTTCAACAAGGCTGACCATGCAATTGCTATTGAGACGAGTATTGACAGGATGCCGACAAGGATCCTCTCCGGGTGGAACTCTTTATACATCTCTGTCCTGACGGCCATAAGAATGATGCCCAGGGCAAGGAACAGCGTTGCGAGCAGCGCGGATGCGCAGAAAACATATTTGCCGTCTTCCGTCGTGAACGCCCTGGCGGTCATAAGCGCCATGGCAGGCAGGAGGGGGATCATATATTTGCTGATCTTTCCTGATGAAAGGGAAAAGAACAGGAACATCCATAGGAACCAGACGAGAAAGAAACGCATCCTATGATCGTTTGTCCAGCCCTTTGCGGCAAGGTAGAGGCCCATGGGCAGAAAAAGGCTCCAGGGGAAAAAATCCAGGGGAAGGGTGGTAAAATAGTAATAAAAGGGTCGTTTGTGGCTCCAGGCATCAAAGAACCGCGTTATGTTCTGACGGATAATATTTTCCTGCAGGTACGGGAAGCCTTCCTTTATATAGACCGCCAGGTACCATGGCAGAATGATCAACAGGAAGATGCACAGGCCGATGGCGGTCTCCCTGCTTCTGAAGATGCGGAGATCACGTTGAGACCAGCCGTAGATGAGAACAACGGGAAATATGAGGATGACCGCGAGCGGCCCCTTGGTCATAAAGGCGAGCGCGGCGAGCACATAAAAAAATATGTACGGGGTTTTCCCACCTTGATGATAAGACCGGAAAAAACATAAAAGGCTGGATGCAACAAAGGCGGCAAAGACCATATCGACCTGGAGATACCGTGCCTGCCAGTAGTAAAGGGGGGAGCTTATGAGGATAAGCGCGGCAAAAAGCGCCTCCTTCTTCCCGAAGGCCCTGCCGGCAAAGCAGAAGAGGAGAATAACTAAAAGAAGGGCGGACAGGGCGGTTGGGATGCGCATTGATGCTTCATCCGTAAGCGGGCTGAAAACCTTTGCCGACAGGTAGTTCAGGTAATAAAAGAGCGGTGGTTTTTCGCCGTAGGGCTTGCCGTTAAGGTGCGGGACGATGAAGTTGCCGTCAAGCTCCTTCACGATCTGTGCGAAATCGCCTTCGTCGGGCGCCCAGAAGTCTCTTGAGCCCGCGTTATAGAGAAAGAGTATCGCCGGGATGATGCAGACGATGCAGAGGGTCTTTTTCATACATAATTCTTAACGATGTTATCGAAATCGTTCACGGCGTCTTCCATGCTGCGGGTATTCAGGATGTATTCATCGGCGAGGGCGACCGGCACGGCGGCCCCGTATTCGATCTCCCTCATGTCTCTGTCGTCAAAGGCGTCCGGCGAATCGTCGGACCTCCCCCGAGACATAATCCTTTCCAGCCTTAGCTTGCGGGGGGCCACAAAGGCGACCACCACGCAGCCGGCCCTTTTCCTGATAAGCTCCACTTCCTGCAACGAGCGTATGCCCTCGATGAAAACGATCGGGCCCTTTGACCCCATCGCGCGCGCGAGGGCCAGCCGTGTTACGCCCATTCCGTCAGCTCCACGCAATTTCGTTGAGACCATGGCGGTATTTTCTGCGTTCGATTCGAGCCCCTGTTTTTTGACCTCTTCGCGGACGACATCGCCGGTGGCAAAATATGGGACCTGTTTTGAATCGGCGTAGGTTCTGGCAATATTTTTACCAGAAGCCGGCATCCCGACAATAACAAAAAGCATCATTCAACCTCCCCCACATAAAATAATGGCTGGCCGTTCTTTTCGCAGCATCTTAAAAAATAGGGGCGGACTATAAGCCGGGTTCTGTTCCCCGCCTTCAGCGGGGCGGTGATCATTTCTCTTACCGGTCCAGGTTGCCCTGAACCTGTTGCGGCCTACCCGGGTATTTGGACGGGCCATCCTTGTCGCGCCAAGGCGCGACACCCTTTTTGGCCTTGCATCGAATGGGGTTTACCAAGCTGCCCGGTCGCCCGGACACTGGTGAGCTCTTACCTCACCTTTTCACCCTTACCCCGCCTTGCGGCGAGGCGGTGTCTTTTCTGTGGCACTTTCCTTAGGGTTGCCCCCAGTCCCCGTTAAGGACCATCCTGCCCTTTGATGCCCGGACTTTCCTCCCCGCGAATACGCAGAGCGATCACCCGTCCGCCCCTCTTTTTATCGCTTCTTTTGCAAGCTTATCAGCTATTTTATTCTTTTCTCTCGGGATATATTGTACCGTAAAGCGGCGAAAGTTGCCCACTATATTTTTGATCGTCGCTACATAGGCCCTTAAAACATCATTTTTGATCTTGAATTTTCCCAGCACCTGGTTGGCAAGGAGGAGGGAGTCGGTATAGACGGATATCTCCGGGATATTGGAAGCCTTTGCCTTCTTCAGGGCGAAAAGAAGCGCTTCGTATTCGGCCATATTATTTGTCATGTGGCCGAGAAAGATGCTGTCGCGAAGCAGTTCCCTGTTCTCATCGTCAAATACAACGAGGCCTGCGCCCGATTGTCCGGGATTACAGGAAGAGGCGCCGTCGATATACATATGCCAGTGCATTATTCGTTTTCTGCGAAATAGAGGATGCGGTTACAGCTGGGGCACTGTATGAGCTTTTTGTTTTTCGTAACCTCTATAAAAAGCTGCGGAGGTATGTTCATAAAACATCCCATACACACCCCGTTTTTGACGTTTGTTACGGCTATGCCGCTGCGTTTTCCCTTGAGGGTGTTGTACTTTGAGGTCAGCTCGTTGCTCAAAACAGAAAGGAGGTTGTCTCTTTGCGTCTTTAACTCTCCGATGACCTTATCCATCGATCTGGTCTCTGCATCCAGCCTTACCTTTTCGGCTTCGATCTCTTTCCCTCGTTTCTGGAGTGTTGCCTGCGACGATTCGTAATCCTTTTTCAGCTCCTCGGTCTTTTCCATGAGCGTGAGTATATCTTCTTCCGTTTTGTCGTTCGTTGCTTTTGCAGCCTCGATTTCCTTCAACAGGGCCTGGTATTCTTTATTTGTCTTGACCTCGTAGAGCTTTGACTCGACCTTTTTTATCTTGTCCTTGTCGATTTCCAACTCCTTTTCCTTCTTTTTCCGTTCCTTCTCCAGTTCTTCGAAAACCACTTTTTCTTTTTCCAGCTTCTCTTTTAACTGCTTCAGCTCTTCATCCATTTCCCTTAGCTTCTTCGGCGCTGTTTGTAGTTTTGTCTCCTTCTCTATGATCTGCAGTTCTATCTTTTGTGCCTCATATAAGGTACCCAGTTCATGCTCCAATGGCGGCCTCCAAAATGTTAAAGGGGGTGAACCTATCGGCCACCCCCTTTACAAAAGTTTTATGACATGTTTTGATATGTTTTCGTCCCATACACATTGTTTGGGCCCACCTGGGTTCGAACCAGGGGCCTACCGGTTATGAGCCGGTGGCTCTTCCAGCTGAGCTATGGGCCCGCTGAACTATAGATTAAACGATAACAGCGCTTTTGTCAAGGTTGTGAAGGAAAGGACAATGTCATTTTTTTTTCTGATAAAAATTACCTTTTCCATGCAATTTTATAGTATACATTCCAAAGGATCTATATGAAAAGGGAGAAAAAAAGGGGCCTTGTCCTGATCGCTGTGGGAATATTCATACCTCTCCTGGCATTGCCTTTTGTAACGGGCTTTGACGCGCAAAAAGGAATTATGAAAAATGTTTACGAAACGGGAATACCGTTGCAGAAGACAACCTATGGAATGCCTGAAGCAAACGCAAAGACGCAGGCAAAAGAGGCAAAGGACGGGAGATCCCTTGTGGAGAGGCTCACGCCCCGCATGATCCCCCTGCGGTATCTCCTCGCCATTGGCGTCTTCCTTATCTTTATCGGAATAGTGAAGATAGACAGGGCAAGAAACAGAAAGAACAGTATAAAGAACGGTATGTAGTATATCGTATATAGTATATAGTATATCGTGAAATGCGAAAAGGCTTCAATGTGTGTACGATATTCGATATACGAACTACGATATACGCTGTTGTGCCTTACGGGTTTAGGCTTCTCAAACATTTTCTCAAATTTTCATTCCATTTTATCTAAATTCTTTATAGAATGTTTTTTGGTATTTGGATATCTCTTAAACAAAAAGGAGGGGAGTTATGGGTGAGCCCAAGGTAACAAAGGAAGAGCTTCTCGCAAAAGCCAAGAAACCAGCCCAGGACGCCATGAAGATGCACCCTTATTACAAGGGCAAGATCGAGGTAATACCGAAATGTGTTATCAGGGACATCAAGGACTTTGCCATATGGTATACGCCCGGCGTTGCTGAACCCTGCAAGGATATTCAACAGAACCCCGAGATGGTCTTTGAACATACGAACAAGGCAAATATGGTGGGGATCGTTACGGACGGGACGCGGGTGCTCGGCCTCGGCGACATAGGGCCCATGGCGGGGCTGCCTGTCATGGAAGGAAAGGCCCTCCTTTTCAAATACCTGGGCGGAGTGGATGCCTTCCCGATATGCCTCGACACAAAAGATCCCGACGAGTTCATCAAGACCGTTAAGTATCTGTGCCCGAGCTTCGGGGGGATCAACCTCGAGGATATTGCGAACCCGAAATGCTTCTACATCCTCGAGAGGCTGCGCGCGGAGGCGCCGATACCGGTATGGCACGATGACCAGCAGGGGACTGCGGCCGTTACCCTGGCGGGATTGATCAACGCCCTGAAGGTTGTAAAGAAGAAGATAGAAGACGTGAAGATCACCATGATCGGCATAGGCGCTGCCAACGTCTGCATCACAAAAATGATAATAAAGGCGGGCGCTGACCCTAAGAAATTCATTGTTGTTGACAGCAAAGGCATCCTTAGCAGGAAGAGGGATGACATCAAGCAGACGCATAAAGAAAAGCTCGAATTTTGCCAGATGACGAACGCGGAGAACAGGGATGGCGGAATGGAAGAGGCGATAAAGGGTCAGGATGTGGTGATCGCCCTTTCGAAGCCGGGGCCCGACACGATCAAGAAGGAATGGATAAGCACCATGGCTGACGACGGCATCGTCTTTGTATGCGCGAACCCTATCCCCGAGATGTGGCCGTGGGATGCAAAGGAGGCAGGGGCAAGGGTAGTGGCCACGGGGCGAAGCGATTTTCCGAACCAGGTCAATAACTCCGTAGGGTTTCCCGCGATCTTCAGGGGCACCCTCGATGTCATGGCGACAACGATCACCGATGAGATGTGCATTGCCGCCGCCGTTGAGCTTGCAAGGTGCGCAGAAGATAAGGGGCTCCGGGAAGACTATCTCCTCCCTACCATGGATGAATGGGAGGTATTCCCGAGAGAGGCTGTGGCAGTGGCGAAAAAGGCAATGGAACAAGGGGTCGCACGGCTGAAGATAGATGAAAAAGAGCTTTTCAGGATGGCAGAGGCCAAGATCAGGAGGGCGCAGGAAGAGGTAGGCCTCCTGATGGAAAAAGGGATCATTGCACCTTACAAGGAGTAAGCCATGAGAGAGGTCCATACAGACAGCATTATTTCTGCCGTGGAAAGTCTGTTTATTGACGCCAATATCAATCTTTCCCAGGGTGTTTTTGATGCGCTGAACCAGGCCGTGGAGAAAGAAGGGTCGCCCGTGGGCAAAGAGGTGATCAGGGAATTGATCAACAACGCGAACATTGCCAAGGCAGAGCATATGCCCATATGCCAGGATACGGGCCTGGCCGTTACGTTCGTCGAGATCGGCCAGGACGTGCACGTTGTCGGGGAGCCCCTGTCAGAGGCGATCGCAGAAGGGGTGCGCAGGGCATATAAGAATGGCTATCTGAGGAAATCATGCTGCGATCCTTTTTCGAGAAAGAATACCGGCGATAATACGCCGCCAATCATCCACATCCATATTGTTCCCGGCGACAGGATAAAGATCGTTGCGCTGCCGAAAGGCGGGGGAAGCGAGAACTATGGAGAAGTGCGGATGCTCGTGCCCTCCCAGGGAAAAGAAGGGGTGAAGTCATTTGTGCTCGATATGGTGACAAAAGGCGGACCCAACCCATGCCCCCCGATCATTGTCGGGGTCGGGATCGGGGGTAATTTCGAGACATCGGCATTGCTCTCAAAAGAGGCGCTCATGGTGCCTATCGGCCGGCGGAACCCCGACCCCGCGATAGCGTCATTTGAGATGGATATCCTTGATGCGATAAACAAGACGGGCATAGGCCCCCAGGGGTACGGCGGGACCGTGACCGCCCTTGATGTCCACATCAAGATGCTGCCATGCCATATAGCGTCATTGCCCGCTGCGGTAAACATTCAATGTCACGCGCACCGGATCAAAGAGATAGTGATCTAACCCGGAAGGCGAGAGGAACAGGGGGCGAGAAGAGAAGGGAGAGGTGCATATGGAGATAAAAAAGATTCAAACACCGCTTGACGACAGCACCGTAGAGAAACTGAAGGCCGGAGAAAAGGTTTTCCTGAGCGGTTTTATCTTTACCGCGAGGGACGCGGCGCATAAAAAATTTTTCGAAGCGCTCGATAAGGGCGAAGAGCTGCCTTTTGATATGCGCAACCAGATCATCTATTACTGCGGGCCATCGCCGGCCCCTCCCGGAAGAGTTATCGGCTCATGCGGTCCGACGACGAGCGGGAGGATGGATGCTTATGCCCCGCGCCTCATATCACTTGGACTGAAAGGCATGATCGGCAAGGGGAAGCGTTCGGTTGCCGTGAAAGATGCCTTGAAGCAGTATAGGGCTGTCTATTTCGGCGCAACAGGAGGGGCTGGGGCGCTGCTCTCCAGGAGCGTCGTGTCGTCGGAGATCGTTGCCTATGAAGACCTTGGGCCTGAGGCCGTGGTAAAACTGGGCGTAAAGGACCTGCCTCTTTTTGTGATCAACGATATGTACGGTGACGACCTCTATGAGGCAGGCATACAGCAGTATCGAAGATGAGCGGCCTATATTTTTTTTGACATTTTAGGGCAAATATTTTAAAAAAAGGAAACTTACAAGAGGATAAAATGCGAAAGATCCGTGTTGCGATAGCCGGCGTCGGAAACTGTGCGAGCTCACTTGTTCAGGGATTGTATTATTATTCAAAGAAGAAGGGCGGTCAGGCCATAGGGCTGATGCACTATGATATATGCGGCTATGAGCCGAAAGACATCAGGATCGTTGCTGCCTTTGACATCGACAAGAGGAAGGTCGGAAAGCCCGTCGAAAAGGCCATATTTTCAGAGCCGAACTGTACGAAGACGATCGAGGCGAAGATCGCGCCTACGGGCGTAACGGTCTCGATGGGCCATATCCTTGATAGCGTTTCGCCTCACATGCAGGACTATCCGCCGGAGAGAACCTTTGTTCCGTCAAAGGAGAAGCCGGTTGATGTAGCCAGGGCGCTGAAGGAAAATGAGGTAGACATACTGGTAAACTATCTCCCTGTCGGCTCCGAAAAGGCTGCCCGTTATTATGCCCAATGCTGTCTCGAAAGCGGCGTGAGCCTCATCAACTGCATTCCTGTCTTTATTGCCTCAGATCCATCCTGGGCAAGAAAGTTCAGGAAACGGGGCATACCCGTTGTAGGGGACGACGTCAAATCTCAGATCGGCGCCACGATCATTCATAGAAACCTTATCAAGCTGTTCCACGACAGGGGCGTTGCGATCGACAGGACGTATCAGTTGAACACTGGCGGCAATACGGACTTTCTGAACATGCTGAACAGGAAGAGGCTCGTTTCGAAGAAGATCTCGAAAACAGAGGCGGTACAATCCATGCTTGACGTCCCGATGCCTCCTCAGAATATCCATATAGGGCCCTCCGATTATGTCCCCTGGCAGAACGACAATAAGGTTTGCTTTATGAGGATCGAGGGGAGGATATTCGGCGACATACCGATCAACCTTGAAATGAGATTGTCCGTAGAGGATTCTCCAAACAGCGCAGGCTGCATGGTCGATGCGATACGCTGCTGCAAGGTGGCGAGAGACCGCGGCATCGGGGGAGTGCTCGAATCAATATCGGCATACACGATGAAGCATCCACTCAGACAATTTTCCGATGAGATCGCAAGGGTAATGGTTGAAGAGTTTATAAGGGGAGACAGGGAAAGATAGGCGTACCTTTTGATAAGCTCAAAGATAGGTCATTCTCTTGATCCGGCAATCATAGCAGTATATCGTTTTTTCATCCGCAACAGGACAATCGATCCGGACGTACTGACGCTTTGCGGGACCTTTTTTGGCTTTCTGTCGGCATTCTCTATTGCTTATGGTTTTCTTATGACTGGCGGGATCGCACTTCTGCTGGCAGGTTTTTTTGATCTCCTCGACGGAGCCATTGCGAGGCATGCAAACAGGGTTTCTTCTTTCGGAGGATTTTTGGATTCAGTCCTGGACCGCTATTCCGACCTCGCCGTGATGCTGGGCGTTTTTGTGTTCTTTCTTAACGGCGGCGAGCGGACGTATGCGGTTGTGACCTTTATCGCGGCGACGGGCATAGCGATAATACCCTATGCGAGGGCAAGGGCGGAGGCCGCTTCGATATCGTGCACGACGGGTTTATTGGAAAGGCCGGAGAGGATAGTGTTGCTGCTTATCGGCCTATTTTTCAACATCCTGCATTATATCGTCGTCATCCTTGCGGTATTGAGCCACATTACAGTGATCCAGAGGATCATGTATGTGAAGAGAAAGACAGTGAAAAGTGAAAGGTGAAAGGTGAAAGGTGAAAACCTTGCCCTTTGTTGCTCGTTATTTGTCGCTGGTTTGAACCAGTATCCAGCATCGAGCGACCAGTAAAAGCGGCCGTCAGCAATCAGCATACAGCTATCAGCGACAAACCCGTAAGTCGTGAGGCGTTAGGCGTAAGGGGATAAAAGATCTGTTCAACGTTCTCCGTTCAACGTTCAAGGTTTGAAAAACAGATACGGGTTTCTCGCTATCTACTATTCACTATCGACTATCGACTGTCTTTATGCTATCTACTGTCTTAAGAGGTTGTCGATCTCTTCCTTCAGTACATCTTTTGCCATTTCTTTCGGGATGCCCGTCTTCACGACTTTGCCTTTTGCAAAAAGTATCGCCTTGTTGGCGCCGAAGGCGAT
>JAGOOA010000010.1:21725-24528 GCA_017992765.1 Syntrophorhabdaceae bacterium | reverse complement strand
CTATCTACTGTCTTAAGAGGTTGTCGATCTCTTCCTTCAGTACATCTTTTGCCATTTCTTTCGGGATGCCCGTCTTCACGACTTTGCCTTTTGCAAAAAGTATCGCCTTGTTGGCGCCGAAGGCGATGCCTATATCAGCCTCTTTCGCTTCGCCGGGGCCGTTTACCTCGCAGCCCATAATAGCGACGTTGAGGTGCTTGTCGAAGTGGTTCACGTCTTTCTCAAATTCCCCTACGATCTCTGTGAGGTTGACCTTGCAGCGTCCGCAGGTGGGGCAGGAGATTAAATTAATGCCCCTTTTTCTGAGGCCCAGGTCGCGCAGGATGTGATAAGCGGCAATGACCTCATAGACGGGGTTGCCGGTCAGCGAAACCCTGAGGGTGTCGCCTATGCCCTCGTACAGCAAGATGCCGATCCCGATGGCGGATTTAATAACGCCGGAAAAGACCGGCCCTGCTTCTGTCACCCCGATATGAAGGGGATAATCTGAAAGTTTTGAAAATTTCTTGTAGGCATCGATGGTCTGGAAGATGTCCGATGCCTTTAAGGATACCTTCAGCTCTGTCCACCCTATGTCTTCGAAGAGGCTGATGTAATAGAGAGCGCTCTCCACCATCGCTTCCGCGTTGGGCTTATGGTATTTCTTTAATATCCTTTTTTCCATAGAGCCGATATTCATTCCTATGCGCACAGGGGTTTTGGTCTCTTTCGCGCAGAGGGCGACTTCTTTTACTTTTCTTACATTGTTGATCGTGCCCGGGTTGATCCTCACGGCATCGATCCCCAGCCGCATTGCCTTCAGGGCGATCTTGTGGTTGAAGTGGATGTCGCCTATGATCGGGACATCGACCTCTTTTTTCAGGAAAGGTATGATCTTGCATGTCTCTTCCTGCGGCAGCGCGATCCTTATCAGTTCGCAGCCTGCCCTTTTCAGCTCCCTTGTCTGGTCCAATGTTTCCTGGAAGTTCTCTGGATTTGTTTTCAGCATAGATTGGACGACGATGGGGCTGTCGCCGCCGATGAAGACGTTCCCGATCCTGATCTTTCTGGTCTTTTTTCTTTTCATTCTATGAAAGCGTGCATTGTGCTGCCGGATGCCTGCCAGTTATTGATGCATTGTATACTTTATGCCTGTACATTGTCAATGACATGCATCAAGTTTTGAGGGTCCGGGGATTCAAGGCCTCCCATGACGCTACATAATGAATGAACGCCATATTTGTATCTAAATAATATTAAAGATGATTTAAACTTTGTTATAGATTTCACTTGACTATGCATTGATGGTGATATAGTTATTTTGTCATTACCATAAAAAGTAATACGTATTAAATGTCTGTAACATTCAATATATCAGGAGGTGTCTTGTATGATGGATAGATGGACGTTTGGATTGACCATGCTTGTGGTAGGCATGGGAGGCACCATATGTACCCTTATTCTTTTCAGCCTCGTCATGGCTGCTATGAAGAAGGTCTTTCCCTACAAAAAAGAAGAAGATGAAAAATAAAAAGGAGGACTGAAACATGTTAGATGCAATGCTAAACGGATTATCTGGACTTGTAGCCGGTGTTGCTCACCTCCACTGGTCCAATCTGGTAATGATGTGTATCGGGGGCATCCTCCTTTACCTTGGTATCAAGAAAGACTTTGAGCCTTTGCTCCTTGTGCCCATCGGCTTTGGGTGCATCATGGTGAATATCCCTCTGGCAGACCTCATGGAGAAGGGGGGGTTCCTGAGGACGATCTACGATTTTGGCGTTATTACCGAACTCTTTCCCCTGCTTATCTTTATAGGCATAGGCGCAATGACCGATTTCGGCCCTGTCCTGGAGAATCCGTACACGTTTATCCTCGGGGCGGCAGGACAGTTCGGCATATTCCTGACGCTGCTTCTTGCGCTGGCATTGGGCTTTCCTTACAAAGATGCCGTAACGATAGGCATTATCGGGGCCTGTGACGGACCGACGGTTATTTATGTGGCGTCGCAGTATGCGCAGCACCTGCTCGGCCCCGTCACCGTTGCCGCCTATTCTTATATGTCCCTTGTCCCCGTTCTCCAGCCCCCGATCATGAGGATGCTGACAACGCAGAAGGAGCGGGAAGTAATTATGAAGACACACCAGAAGACGGTTTCGAAGACGACGAAGCTGCTTTTCCCCATCGTCATCACCATAATAGGCGGCCTCATCGCCCCCCACGGATTGCCGTTGCTTGCAACCATCATGCTCGGTAATTTCATGAAAGAGTCCGGCGCTGTCGCAAGGCTGACAAAGGCTTCGGAGAACGAGATAGCGAACATCGTGACGCTGCTTCTGGCCATCTCCATCGGGGCGACGATGAGCGGCCCTGTCTTTGTCAAGCCGACGACGATCATCATCCTTGCCCTTGGCCTGCTTGCCATATGCCTTGACACGGTCTGCGGCGTTCTTTTCGGCAAGGTGCTTTACCTCGTTACCGGTGGGAAGATAAACCCGCTCATAGGTGCAGCCGGTATCTCGGCGTTCCCTATGTCGGCCCGCGTGGTTCAGAGGGAAGGACAGAAGTACAATAAGAAAAGCTACCTCCTGATGCATGCTATGGGGGCGAACGCAGGCGGCCAGGTCGGATCGGTCATGGCGGCGGCGGTCATGCTCTCAGTCCTGAAGGGTATGGGAATAATCTAAGGGGTTCAAAAGAATTGAAGAAATAAAGGGCGGAGGGTTACCCGCCCTTTATTTTAAACATTATGCACAGGTTTTAAAAGGGGGTATTATATCATGGACTTTCTTCAGATAGCAGCGAGCGTCATCTTTATCGCAAG
>JAGOOA010000010.1:14047-21625 GCA_017992765.1 Syntrophorhabdaceae bacterium | reverse complement strand
ACCTGCGCCTATTTCTTCTGGTATTTTTCGAGAAAGTACAAAGGCGTAACGATGGATGTGGCATCCATGGCGGGAGAGAAGGCGCTCGATCACATCAAGGACAAGCCCTTTGCGATCATCGCCTGCGGGATCTTTGTGCTTACGATCATCGCCATGGCACTGCGGCCGATCTTCGGCTACCACCTCGGGTTCATCGCTCTATGGGGCGCGCTTGCCTGTATCCTGGTATTTGAGATCTTTAAGGACAGGTTTACCCTTGAGATCCCCGACGTGGAGCAGGTCCTCGCGGAGCTCGACTGGAGGGCGATATTCTTCTATGTATCGCTCTTTGCGCTGGTGGGCGGCCTGGAGCACTCCGGCGTCATAAAGTCCGTCTCAAATCTGATAACACCCCTTATCCAGAAGAGCCTTGTAACAGGGAGCACCGTTCTTTATTGGGTGACCGCTCCTATCGTAGGCATCGTTGAACATGACGCGTATATCCTTACCATGCTTTACGTCATCAGGGACCTCGGTAAAGAGACCGGCATGAACCCCTGGCCGCTCTACTGGATGCTCCTGTGGGCAGGCACCCTGGGAAGCAACCTGACGATAGCGGGCGCTCCCGCGTTGTTCGTTGCAAAGAACCTTGGAGAAAAGGAAGACCAGAGAAAGGTCGGCCTGAAAGAGTTTTTTGCAATAACCGTCCCCTATGTTGTCATATCGCTTATATTTTGCTATATTCCGGCAATGCTCATATGGGTCATTCCTTTCACTAAATAGGAGGGGTCATGTCAATTTTGACGATCGCAAGGGAGTACGGAAGCGGCGGGAAGGATATCGGCCGGAAGGTAGCTGAACACATGGGGTATGAATATGTGGACAGGGGCCGCATCCTCGAGGACATGCGAAAGATAGGCACACAGTGGGAGGAGCTTGCAAAATACTTCGACGAGAACAAGCCTGACGTGTGGGAACGTTTTAAGTGGTCATTCAGGGGCTATGTGGCGCTTATCCAGTCGCATATCCTGCAATATGCCCTCCAGGACAACATAGTCATCATGGGGAGAGGCGGCAATTTTCTGCTCAAGGACATCCCCTACGTGCTCCGGATACGGACAACGGCGCCCATAGAAAAGAGGATAGAGAAAGTGATGCAGTGGCAGGAGACGAACAGCGAGAACGCAGAGTGGCTTATCAAGAGGGCGGATAAAGAAATGGCCGGCGCCGTGTATCTCGTATACGGGTTCGCCTGGGATGACCCTGCGCAGTATGACCTGTTGTTCGATACGGGGCTTCAGACCTACGATGCGATCGCGCAGGTTGTTGCAAAAGAGCTTCAGGCGAGGGAACAGTTTAAGACCGAAAAGGCGGTCAAGCTGCTTGAATTGAAAGTTCTCGCTGCAAAGATCAATGCTGAGCTTGCAATTGACAACACGCTCCACATATCGTCCCTGGATGTGAAATTAAAGGAAGAGGGGCTTGTCGAATACGGACTCATGGTAAGCGGCGCCGTTCATGCCAACGATGACATACCGCGGATCAAGGATATTGCAAGCAAAATCGCAGGCAATACGCCGATCGAATACGATCTGCGTTTCCGCTGGCAGTCGAGGATGGGGCCCGTCCAGTTTAAATAGGCCGGCTTGGCCTGGTTCACCGTATCTTTTTACGTCCCGGCTTAGCAATAGCGGGTGATCGAAGGCTTCTGATAAATTTGTCAATGTGCTTGACAAAGAAAGATATAGAGGCAGCACATGGGTAAGATTGCTAGCAATAGGAGGGAAACCGGGAGGCGCTAAACGTCTACGCGGATCGGCAGTATCATCGTGGCGATCCCGTCCCACTGCAGGCGTCTCTGGATCGCAAAGGCAGTCTCGTTGTGAAGTATCTTCTGAAAAGGGTTTTCGTGTTTGAAGACCAGCTTCCCCGTGAAGATGGTGGAGTGGGGAAATTCCTTGACCGTCTTTTCGGCTAATTCAGTGACCGTATCGACGACGTCGGTCCCTACGTCAAACCGGTAATCCGCCGGGAAACCATGTATCCTGGTTATCTTCACATACTTTTCAAGGTCTCTTTTTACCGACTCCTTCAAGGCCTCCATCTCGGCTATTCCCTTAAATGAACCGGAATCCACCTCTGCCACGGAGATATAGATATAGTTCCTGTAGATATTGGGAAAGTTTTTAACGATAGACAGCAGAGTATGCAGCCCGAACCCGCTGAAGCCGCCGACAAGGAGTATTGCGGTCATGTCCTCCGGATCAACGGGCTTGTCGTTATATTTATCAGAGGGCGGTATATTGGAGAGGGTCTCTTCGAGATGGCGGATGCTGTGCCTTACTTTGGTGTAATGTCTCTTTATCAGGTAACACAAGCCGATAAAGACCGCCGTTAATACAAGCGTTACCCATCCGCCCTCCTCGAATTTTTCGTAAATTGTGACAAAAAGGATCGTGAGGCAGAGAACGAGGCCTATGATGTGAATAACAATGTGCCGTTTCCAGTTCCTGTCCCTGTTCCTGTTTTTCACAAAAAAACGTGACATGCCGAACTGGGACAGGGAGAACGTAATGAAGACGTTGATGGAGTACATGATGACGAGCGCGGTAATGGACCCCTGGGTATAGAAAAGCAGGACCAGGGCGGCAATGCCCATTAAGATGACCCCGTGCTGCATGGTCAGGCGCTCGGAGAGTGACGCAAAACGCCGTGGTAGCCAGGAGTCTATGGCCATATTGGACATGACCCTTGGTCCGTCGATGAATCCCGTCTGGGCGGCAACGATAAGAAGGGCGCCCTCCGAGATGATGGTGATCAAGGAGATCCAATGGCCGAAGGGCCAGTTCCTGAAGATCTCTGCGGAGAGGATCGCGTTGAGCGTCCTCCCTTCCTCAGGCCTTATCCTGAAAAGCAGGTAGCAGACAAGAAGGCCGCCCGCCGTTATGGAGAGTGACGTTGCCAGGTATACCATGGTCCTTTTTCCCGTATGGACCCTTGGCTCCCGCATGATCTGCATGCCGTTCGAAACAGCCTCGATGCCGGTGTATGTTCCGGCGCCCATGGAAAATGCCCTCAGAAAAATGGCGAGAAGGCCGAGCCCTCCAAGACTGGCGAGGCCTGCCTGGAAATTGCTTTTAATCTCCCCGGCGAGGGGCCTTACCTGATTGATGTGGGTGGCAAAACCGTATCCGATGAGCAGGGCATGGGTGACAACAAAAAGCATAAAGATAGGCGCAAGTATTGTTACGGATTCTTTGACCCCCCGGAGGTTTAGTATGACAAGAAGGATGATGAGGAACCCCACAAAGATCAACTTATACCTGTGGAAGGACAGCGGCAGGAAGCTGAATATGGCGTCACCGCATGACACGACAGAGACCGTGATCGTCAGCATATAATCCACGAGGAGCGCACAGCCCGAGACCACCCCTGCATTTTTGCTGATGGTGTGGGTCGCTACGATGTAACCCCCTCCTCCATGAGGGAAATGCTCAATGATCCTGGTATAGGAGTAGGATATGATAATAACCGTTATTGCCGAGGCGAGGGCAATAAAAACGGCGAGATACGTATGGGGCCCCAGCGTCCGGAAAGCCTCTTCGGGACCGTATGATGACGATGAAAGGCCGTCGGCTCCGAGGCCTATCCATGCGAGTATCGGTATGAGGGACAACCTGTGAAAGATCGAAGGCTCGTTGATATTATGGGGGGTGCCTATTATTGTATGCTTTATCTTTTCGAATAACGATCGTTGCTGCTCCGAGGGGTCTTGCTCCATTCTATTTCCTTAGGGGAGAAAAGATCTGTTCAACGTTCTATGTTCAATGTTCAAGGTTAAGACGAAACAGATTAAACAGACCAGATGCCGGATGCTCGATACGATACTGGTTGCATAAAACAATGACGTGAACGGGATAAACATTAAAAATTATTGTAGCGCCTTTAATGTGTAAATGCAATACTGCGGATGCTGGTCGCTCGTCGCTGGATACGGAATCAGCATAGCGCAAAGCGCATAGCGCATAGCGGAAAGGCGCAAAGACCTTTCACCTTTCACCTTTTACCTTTCACCTTTTACTGTCTTTATCATTTGATCTGATCGATGTCGTTTGTCTTGCCGATCACGACCATCACTTCGCTGTCCTTAATGATATAGTTGGTCGGCACCATGTGGACCTTGTCTGTAAGGGTATCCCTGATGGCAATGACATCGACGTGGTATTTGCTCCGCAGGTGGACATCGGCAAGGGTTTTCCCGACAAGGCTTGCGGGCGGAGCGATCTCGCAGATCATGTAATCATCCGTAAGGGGGATGTAATCAAGGATATTGGGAGAAATGATGCTTTTGGCAACCTTGCCGGCCATCTCCTTTTCCGGAATAATGACCTCTGTTGCTCCGACGCTTTCCAGTACAAGCATGTGCTCCATGTTCGGCGCTTTGACAATGATATTTTTTATCTTGAGCTGCTTAAGATGAAGGGTGATCAATGTGCTCGCGGCAAGGTCTTCGCCGAAAGAGACGATGACGATGTCATCTTCGCGAAGCCCTATGGCATCAATAACGTTCTTGTCGGTGCCGTCGGCGAGGATCGCCTTTGTGCAGTAGTCTTTTACCTGCTGGATAGACTCTCTTTTTTTGTCGACTGCAACAACTTCGATGCCATGCTCGTAAAGGTTCCTGGCAACGTTGAATCCGAAGATGCCTATTCCTATAACGACGACTCTTTTTTTCATTCGTAAACCTCCTTAGCCTACCATAACCGTTTCCTCGGCATACGACAGGGTCTTTTTGTCAGACCGCATGGTGAGAGACAGCGCAAGCGTCAGCGGCCCAACCCTTCCGGCGAACATGAGGATGATAAGAGCCAGCTTCTGGAAGGGATCCAGGTTTGGCGTTGCGCCCAAAGACAAACCCACGGTCCCGAATGCGGAGACAGATTCGAAAAGATATTCAATGAACAGGTGGCGCGACTCGACGGTCGCTATATTACCGGCGCCGGAAAAGAGGAGAACAGATGTTATCAGGGCCACCGAAAACGCGGACGCGAAGATGATAAAGATCGTTTTCGTTGAGATCTCCCTCGGGATGGTCCGGTTGAACACATTGACCTCTTCACTGCCCCTGATCCTGTTCCAGATGATGAGAAACAGGATCGCCGCGCTTGTCGTCTTGACGCCGCCGCCCGCAGAGCCGGGCGAGGCGCCGATAAACATGAGGACTATAAGAACCAGTATGGTATGGTTGGTAAGATGGCCTATGTCAACAGTATTAAAGCCGCACGTCCTCGCTGTTATTGACTGAAAGAGAGATGCAAGGATGGCCGTATCGAGAGGGAAATTTTTAATACTGTGGTTGCGCTCGAAGAAATAAAAGAGGATGGTTCCGCCGGCGATAAGGACCAAAGTAGTAATAAAGACCAGTTTTGTGTGGACGGAAAGGCGTTTTTCAAGGCCCCGGAGACGGTAAATGATCTCGTGGATCACTACAAACCCGATGCCGCCAAGGACAATAAGGCCTATGATCGTGGCGTTAACGAGGTAGTCGCCGCTGTAGTCGATGAGGCTGTTGGAAAATAGGGAGTACCCGCAGTTGTTGAAGGCCGAGATGGCGTGGTATATTGAGATATATAATGCCCGCCAGAAAGGAAAGTCTCTGGCAAAGCGCACAAGAAGCAAAAGCGTTCCAATCGATTCGATAATAAAGGTAAAGATAAAGACGGACCTGAGTATCTGGTAGAAGTCGGTCTTCGGGCTGTGCAAGAATGTCGTCTGTATGATCTCTCTTCCCTTGAAAGATACGCCGATGCCCATCATCCCGAAAAAAAACACCGAAAAGGTTATAATGCCCAGCCCGCCGCACTGGAAGAGAAAGATTGTTATTATCTGGCCTGCCAGGGAAAGGTCTGTGCCGATGTCGATCACCGCAAGCCCCGTGACACAGACTGCCGACGCCGAGCTGAAGAGGGCATCGATGAACGTCAGCTGCCCTTTGCCGGCAGAGAAGGGGAGCCAGAGAAGGACGGCGCCGATGAGTATCACCGCCGCAAAGCTTATAATGAAAATCCTGGCGGGTGAGAAGATCTTCGAAAAGATGATCTGCAATGTGAGAAGAGGGTTTTTTATCATACGCTGCACATAAATTCGACAGTGAAATGTTACACCATTATATTTTTCAAATTCAACTGTTAGTTGAACTTTTTCAGGCTGCCATATTATGTTGCTTATCCTAATTTATATTAGTTTACTTCAGGGTTGAGCCATAAACAGGTGAAATAATTGCAGCAGTATCTGATTTTGGTTGACACATATCATTGAATATATATTATAATTGTATGCAGAATATGTTCATATAAAAGGGGAATCATGGAAAAACTCACCATTGTCACGAGGAGAAAGAAGGCGCAGCAGCAGGGTCAGGACACGCCGGTTGATACCGCCGAACCGACCCCGAAGGAACAGGAGATACAGGAGATATCGAACGTTCCGGGTTTCATGCTGCCGCCGAGCTTCCATATCCATGATGGCGATAACCTGATCTTTAAGGAAGTCGCAGGCGATGAGGAACAGATCTTTTCTATCGAGCTGACGCCGCAGCAATCTCAGGCTGTCCAGTCGATGAACCTCATCAAAGATCTCGTGAGCGGAAAGCACCAGGGCGTTAAAATATCGATGGAAGAGACAGGGGGCGGAAAGACCGCCTTCAATTTTCATTTCAAGCCTGTTTATACTACAAGGATGCTCAACTCCAAAGATGTGGCAACGATGCTCCAGATAAGCAGGAGCTTCCTTTACAAGCTTGTGAGGATGAAAGAGATAAAGAGCTACAAGATTGGGAAGCTGAGGCGTTTCCTGCTTGAGGACGTTATAGATTACCTGAGCGGCAATATACAGCTGTAGGTGGAGCAGGAAGGGTTATCGTATATGACTATAAAAGTAGTTGCAACGAAGTCTTTTGCCACCATAGAAGGAGGTCAACTACATGTACACTGATTACTGGGGCCTTAAAAAGCCGCCATTCGATAACGTGCCGGACCCGTCGATGTATGTGGAATCCCATGCGTCGGTTGAAAACACGATAGCCGAGACCCTTTTTGCAATTGAGGAAGGGAATGAGTGCCTCACTGTTATCGTCGGTGATGTGGGCCTCGGGAAAACTTTGTCGTTAAGGATGATCCTCGATTCGCTGGATCACGAAAAGTATAAGATAGCCTTTGTCACGAACCCTGATATGTCTTTTGTCCAGCTTTTGAAGGAGATTATCGGGCAGTTGACAGGGAAGCAGTGCGAAAGAAGGGGCAAGATCGACCTTCTGGAGACATTCAATAAACTGTTATTCGAAACGATAGATGAAGGAAAAAAGGTGCTCATATTTATCGACGAAGCGAATGCCATATCCCCGGCCAACCTGGAAAGCCTGAGGCTTCTTACGAATATGCAGGATGATACGCGGAATCTCTTTACTATTGTTCTGGCAGGACAGATGGAGCTGGCGAGCAGGCTGGAGCACCCGAAGCGGGCCAATCTTTTTCAGCGTATCGGCACGTACAACAGGATTGACAAGATAGAGTCCGAAGAGCTGGTCAAGAACTACGTAGA
>JAGOOA010000010.1:0-13947 GCA_017992765.1 Syntrophorhabdaceae bacterium | reverse complement strand
TGGCAGGACAGATGGAGCTGGCGAGCAGGCTGGAGCACCCGAAGCGGGCCAATCTTTTTCAGCGTATCGGCACGTACAACAGGATTGACAAGATAGAGTCCGAAGAGCTGGTCAAGAACTACGTAGAGACACGGGTTAAGCTGGCAGGAGGAACGCGAAGCCTTTTCAGCGATGATGCCATTCACTGGCTGTGGGAATACTCTGACCACGGAGTGCCCCGGCTTGTTAACAAGATAGCCAAGCTATGCCTGAAGGCGGGCGAGACGAACCGGTTCGACGTCATTTCGGGCGATGTGGTAAAACAGATCGGCGAGCGTTTTGAAAAACTGACAGGCCCTGCTATTCAGAAACGAAAGAGCAGGGAAAGGCCGACGCCTCAGGTGTCGCGTGAAGAGATCGTGACGGAGAAGGAGAAAAAGAAAAAGGCGCAGCCGAAAGAGGCAAGGGCAGAACACGTCGCTCCGCCGCCACCGCCTCCACCGGTAGTTGAGCCTCCTCCGCCGCCGCCACCGGTCGTTGAGCCGCCGCCGCCACCGGTCGTTGAGCCGCCGCCACCGGTCGTTGAGCCGCCGCCGCCACCGGTCGTTGAATCGCCGCCACCCCCGCCGCCACCACCGGTAGTTGAGCCTCCGCCACCGCCAGACGAGCCGGACGTGGCAACGATCGCCGGGTTTAAGATAAAGATCGATATCCCGCCGCACGTCCTTGAGCAGACGCAGTCAGCAAACACGGAGCACAGGAGAAAGATCGCGGGCGTATTGGCCGCGCAGACGCTTGAAAAGAACCCCCAGTTGACGGCCTCACCTTCCGTTGACCCGGTATCGATATGGAGCGAGATCCTTAATGTGATAATGAAAAGACTGGAGCCTTAAGGCTGCTGGTCCTCTTCGATGCTTTTCAGCATCTGAAGGGCTTTTGAATTTTTCGGGTTGATCGAAAGGATAAAATATAATCTTTTCCTGATCTCTTCCGCCTTTTCCCCGATAAGTTTTTCCTGATTTTTTTCGTATTCCAGGCGGGCAAGGTTAAAGTGTGCCTCTTCCTGGAAGTTGTTAAGGTTCAGCGATCGTCTGTAGGCGGGTATCGCCTCGTCTTCCTTCCCCATTTCCTCATATATGGAGCCAAGGTTGTTCCACGCATCGGCGTTCTTTTCATCAAGCTCCAATACCCTTTTGAAGCACTCAAGCGATCTATTGTATTCCCCGTGCTGGATGTACAGGTTGCCGAGATTGAACAGGGCCTTGATGTGGTCCGGATCTATTTCAAGGACCTCCCGGTATTGTTCCATGGCCTCGTCAAACATATCGTGCCTGTCATACATGACGGCAAGGCAAAAATGCGGGGACGCCGTGCTGGGGTCAACCTCGATGGCCTTTTTCCATAGCGCGATCGCGCCGTTGTAGTCACCCTGAAGGTCTGCTATATTGGCGAGGTTGACAAAGGCCTCGGGGTCATTGGAGTTTAACTGGAGGGCCTTCTGAAACATCTGTTTGGCGCTGCCAAACCTTTCCATCTTTTCATAGACGTATCCCAGGTTGTTGTAGGCCTCGATGCTCTCCGGCTCGAGCTGCACGACCTTGCTGAAATATTTCAGCGCCTTCTCATATTCATTCTTGTTGAGAAAGATAAAGCCAAGGTTTACGTAAGCGTCGGTGAATTTGTCGTCAAGCTGGATGCATTTTTTGTATGCTGCAATCGACTTGTCCGATAAGGGTTCGAGGAGGTTAAGATTGTATCCTTCCGTAAACCATTGCCTGGCGGTCTTTTTTGGCGCCATCTCCTCCCCTCTGTCTCACGCCGTGGTGATTTTGTTTAGCATCATGTTAGCAAAGAGGCCCTTTGTTGTCAAGGGCAAAAGGGGCGCAGGAACAAATGAAAGGGAAGGCAGAAATACCCTATGACGGCTCCACAACGGCCTGCTTCTTTGAAAAGAAGCGGCTGAGAAAATATGTGATTACCAAAAGGCAAGCGCCTGCTATATCCGTATAGACGCCGGGCTTGATAAGCATTATCGCGCCTGCTATGAGCAGTATCCTTATCGGTAGTCCCACGGCCCTTCCCAGGAGCCACCCCTGCATGCCGCAGGCAAGGGCAAAGGTGCCAAGGAGGGCAGTGGCGGTAACAATTATGACGTCTGTCAGGCTGCCTATCAGGAGCATAGCTGGATTGAAGATGAACATATAGGGGGCTATAAAGGCCGCTACGCCGAGCTTCATGGCCGTGAAGCCTACCCTGTTCGGAGATGCCTTCGCTATGGCGGCTCCTGCGTAGGCTGCAAGTGCAACCGGCGGTGTGATGGCTGAAATGCAGGCGAAGTAGAAGACGAAGAGGTGCGCGGCAATGGGTATCGCCCCGAGTTTGATGAGGCCTGTCGTGATGACGGCGGCGCATATCGCGTACGCAGCAGTTGTGGGCATGCCCATCCCGAGAACGATGGCCACGATCATTGAAAGAAACAGGGCAAACGGGAGTATGCCTTTGGAATACTCGAGAAGGATCGTGGCAAATTTAAGGCCGATCCCTGTCTGGGATATGATGCCGATAACGATGCCGGCCGCCGCGCATGTTCCCGCCATCTCGATGGCGCCCTTTGCGCCGTTCGCAAGGGAGTCAATAACCTTCTTCAGGCCCATCCGCGTCTCCCTGCTGGTCCAGCTCACAGCGATACAGGCTATTACGGCCATCGTGCCGGCTTTAATGATGGAGGCCATCGCCACCGCTATGTAGTAAACGAGAACTGCCAGGGGGGTGAACATATACAACTTTTTCAAGGTTTCTTTTTTATTCGGGATACGATCCGGTGGGAGGCCCACGAGGCCGGTCTTTGCTGCTTCAAAATCGACCATGAAATAGACGGCAAGGTAGTACATCGCCGCCGGCAATATTGCCGCCACGAGGACCTTCACGTAGGGCACCCCGAGGATCTCGGCCATAAGAAAGGCGCCTGCGCCCATCACGGGAGGCATGATCTGGCCGCCTGTCGATGCGACAGCCTCGACGGCCCCGGCAAAATGCGATTTGTAACCCATACTTTTCATCATGGGGATGGTAAAGCTCCCCGTTCCGACGACATTCGCGGCAGAGCTCCCCGAAACAGTGCCAAAAAGGGAGCTCGAGATGATAGCGACCTTGGCAGGACCTCCTCTTGCCCAGCCTACGATAGCGTTTGCGAACTGAATAAAGTAGGCTCCCACTCCTGAGCTTCTGAGAAAGGCGCCGAAGATGACAAATATGTAGACGTAGGCTGCGGACACAAAGATGGGAAGGCCAAGGATCCCGTCCAGGCTGAAAAGATAGGTGAAGATCCTTGGCCAGCTGTAACCTTTGTGATAAAAAAGGCCGGGGAGGGAACTGCCGAAATATCCGTAGAGGATGAAGACGGTAGCGATGATAGCAAGGGCGAGCCCTGTGGTCCTTCTTGTCATTTCAAGGATCGCGATGATGAAGATGAGAGAGATCACCGTGTCCCAGGTGGTGGGCAAAACACCCACCCTGTATATCCACTCATCAAAGTTGATCACCATATAGACGAAAGGAACGATGATCATCAGGATCAGGATGTAATCGACGAAGTGTACCTTTTTGCTTGCGCCCTGCCAGCCCGGGTACAGGAGAAAACAAAGGAAGGAGAGGAATACGATATGCATTCCCCTGAAGAACCAAGGGTCTATCGGGTTTATGAGGAGGCAATAGAGGTGAAAGAGGGAGCATAGTGCGCCAACGATATAGATAACCCAGGATCCGAACTTTCCAAATTCCCGCGTCCGGATCAGCTCCGCATCTTTTATCTTGCCCAAATCGACAGTCTTCTCTTTCATCCCCGTGCCCCCGCCTTTTTCCTAATTTTTTAGACTCAATCCTGAGGTCTCAGCTCTTTGGGAAGCTTGAGGCCGATCTCTTCATAGTATTTTATTGCGCCCGGATGAAGAGGGATCGGTGAATAGAGGATGTTTTTCGGCTCCACCTCCTTTGCTGATTTATGGACGCTTACGAGGAGAGGCTTGTTCTTGAAGATCTCTTTTGTGAACTCGTAAACAAAATCTGCAGGCATATCCTTGTGGGTGATCATGAAATTCCAGACCGTCAATGTTGTTATATCGTTCGGCGCACTCTTGTATGTGCCCTTCGGAATGACGCCTTTTGCAAAATCGGGATGTTTCTTGATAAACCTGTCGGCAATGTCGCTCTCTACGCCGATGACGACGATGTCGTGCGTTGTTTCAACGGCAGAGACAAGGCCCCATGGAAGGCCGACGGACTGGCCGTTGGAGTCAAGGAGCCCATCCTTCAGCTGGTTGTCAAGGTCGGAGGACGAGGCGTTAACGATCCGTTTTGGTTTTACGCCCGCCTCGGCAATGATCATCGGCCAATAGGTGGCCGGTGTTCCGCCGATAGGCCCGGTACCGACTGACTTGCCGTTGAGGTCTTTAATGCTCTTAACGCCGCTCTTTTTCAACGCGTACATCTGGAAATAGGTTGTATACATGGGGAAGATGGCGCGAATGTTCTGGTGCTTCTTGCCTTTTGCCCATCCCGTTCCGGTCCAGCCTTCGTATGCGGGAGCCGCTGTAACCATGCCGAAATCGAGCTGCTTGATATTGACGAGCTGTGTGTTATGAACGGGGCCGCCTGTCGATTCAATGGAGGCAGGGATCCCGAGCTTTTCACCCATGACCTTGGCGGGGCCGCCTGCCCAGACATAGTAAACGCCGCCGATAGGGGCAGCGCCGATGGTGACGCCCTTTGTCGGCCAGCCCTTTTTCTGCTGCGCGTCCGAGAAGGAAACGATACCAAGAATAAAGACAATGGACACAAAGATAATAAATACCTTCTTCATAATAGTACCCCCTCTGATTGTAATAATTTACTTATTCTATTACACAGCCTTGCAAAAATATTGTCAACATAAAAAAGATACTATAGGTCCAATAGGTCATATAAGACGTATATTCTACTCTCAGTCCTTCGCTCTCAGCTGTTATTTTATTGGGACACCCGCAAGCGGGTACCCGGTCGCCCCCTCTATAAACCAGCAGTCAGCAGACAGCATACAGCTGTCAGCTAAAACAAAAAAGCTTTTAAGCTGATGGCTGATAGCTGAAAGCTGATGTTATATGGATGAGAGGATGTTACGGAGGCCCGCAACGGACTCGCGGGTGAAGGTTTTGTCGCGGAAATAGATCTCTTCAAAGGACCTGACAAAGGCGGAGGCCTGTTCGCGAAGCCTTTCATCGTCTATCTGCGATACAAACTCCTCAAGTCCCTGCGACGCTTCTTTGCAATAGCCGTGCTTCTCCATCTTTTGCAGGAAGGCAGAGAGAAGTTTCTTTTCCCGGGATTGCCGCGGCATGACGAGCAGCCGGACAACGACGACCATCCCGGCGATCGACAGGGCTATGATGAGGTATTTTGAGAGGCCGTCCTTATCAAATTTTAATCGCAGCGACGGCTTCTTTATGCCTGTCCTAACCTTCCGGATGAACGAGATCTGTTTTTCAAGGTTGTAGTTGATGATAAAGGCATACCAGTAGTAGTTAACAGTATCCAGGAATATCCTTGCCTTGAGCAGCGAGCCGCCCTCAAGCGGTAAGGCAAAGTTTTCCATGGATGCAGGCGTAGGGTCATACCTGAACCAGCCTTTCTGAGGGACGAAAGCCTCTACCCAGACATGGGCATTCTTTTGCGGAATGAGGTAGTACTGCCCAACGTCGTTGTAGTAGCCCCCCCTGTATCCTCCGATAACCCGTGAGGGAATGCCCGCGATGCGGAGCATGACGGCGAAGGTCGACGCGAAGTACTCGCAGTTGCCATATTTGCTGTCAAAAAGAAACGTCTCAAGCGGGTTTTTTGAGAGAGGGAGATTTTGCAGGGAATATTTGAACTCCCCGTCGTGCAGCAATGAGTAGAGCGACCATATCTTTTCAGGCCCCTCTTTGCCGCGGGTTGTGATATTGACAAGGTCGACGATCCTGGATGAGATATTCCCGGGGACCTGCAGATACCTCTCTTCATCGATGTTCTCATCTTCGATAATGTCGCCAATAATGGAAAGGACCTCGTACCTCATCCTCCTGTCTATGTATATTGACGAAGAATAGCTGAGATCGTCGTATTTTTTCACGTACCGGGTAGATATGAATACGGGCTTATCGAGGCCAAAAAGATAAACATTTTGATAAGGCTCAAGGTAGATCATCTGCCTGATGCGCCTGCCCTCTATCTTTGCCGTTCTTGTATTCGGTACGAAAAGGCGTTTCTCAAAGCTTCTCCACGAGGTCCCGTCGAAGTAGTCGAGGGCGATGCCCCTCCAGTAAAGGACGCTTTCTTCGACCTTTTCCATGTTGGCCCTGAATACGATGCTCGCATCTTCCTGAATACTTGAGACCTCGCCGAGCCTTACCCGATCGGTGAATCCTGTCTTTGCCCTGTCGGGCCTGTTAAGAAAATCGAGAAGCGGGTACTGGGTACGGGGCAGAATAACGAACATCACCACCGAAAGCGGGATGGCCAGGAGAGGTATCCAGAGGCATTTTGCCACCAGCTTTGCCATCGACCCCTTCGAAAATTCCAATGAACTGTCCTGGGCGTAATAGGTGAGAAGGACAAATGCAACGGAGAGGAGAAAGACGAGGATGAGAAAATAGACAACAAAGTCCATGCCCAACGTCATAAGCCCGAGGCCCGACAGAAGGAACAGGGCGATGGCGTATATCTGCATATAGTCGCGTACCTGTTTTTTTTCGAGAAACTTGATCCCGAGCAGCACAAGTAGGGCTTCGAGCGTCTGCGTAATGAGCTCGCTTGAATCAAACTTATAGAAAAAGAAGAGGATAACGAGGACAGAGAAGGCGGTAAGCGCCCGTCGCGGTATATAATAGTTTTTTTTGTATTCAAAGTATATTGAGGCAAGGAACATGGAAATGAAGAAGGCAGAGTATGCGCCATGGATGTGTTCGTAGATCCCTACGAACGCTATGATGCCGATGAGGTAAGAAATGGCGCTTACGGCATGCCCTATTTTGACCTGCTGAACGTTTTTCAAGATCATGCCGCAACACCCCCGGAGCTCATAGGGGTCAAGCCTTTCTGCGCGCTGCCGTCGTAAAGCGCAAGCTCTTTGAGCATGCTGATCTTATGCGCATAGGAGATATCCGGCTCATAAAGCCTGCCGTTTATCTTTAGCCCGATGGGTATGTTCTTTTTTAGCAGCTGGACGATCGAATAGGCGATGCACGATATCTTTTCTTCCGTATCATTGATGGCGACCTTTTCGAAATCTATGACCACCGGCTGGTACGTGAGGGTCGACAGCTCTTTTGTCTTTAGCTTTCCCGTTTTTGCCGTTGCCTTCCAGTGGATATATTTGAGCGGGTCTCCGTGGACATATTCTCTTATCGAGACGATATCAGATTCAAAGCCTATCTTGTCTGACGCCTTTTCCCCTTTTCCCCTTTTATCTTTTACGTAGAGCGTATAGAGTTCGCAGCGCTTCAGTTCGGGGAAGACGATTATATCGATATTGTCCTCCAGCTGACGAAAGCGGGTAAAAAAATTAAATGGGAATACGGAATTGACCAGGGAGCCCTTCAGCTGATAGATCCCCCGCCCCGGAAGGGAGATATTGATATACCTCGTTGTTTCGCTTTTTATATCGGTAAAAGGGAAAAGGGCCTCGAAGATGTCCGTCTTGAGGCGTATGAGGAAGGCCGGCAGAAACCTTTTCTTGTTTTTGATCGTCACCTTTACGGGGAACGTGTTGCGCGCGTATATCTCCTGTGGAAAATTGATATCCAGTTCGATCTTTGAAAGGTTGTTCTTGCCGAATATGCCGGAAATGCTCATAAAGGCCAGAAGCGCCGATACGATCATGTAGATGAGGTTGTTGCCGGTGTTTGCTGCGGCAAGGCCGAGAAATATTGTGAGGAGGATGTAAAGAAATCCTGCCTTGGATATCTTTATTACAGGGGGGCCGGTATTCCGTCTACTAAAGATTTTATGATCTCCCGTTTGTTAAGGTTTTCGTACTCTTCCTTGAATATGACCCTGTGCGGGATAGTGTACTCTGCCAGCTCCTTGATATCCTCGGGGATCACGAAATCTCTTCCACGGAAATAGGCGTTCGTTTTGGCGGTGTTCGTGATCGTCAGGGCGCCTCTTGTCGAGAGGCCCGTTGCAAGGTACCCGTTGCCCCTTGTTGCCTGTATGATCGACAGCGTATAATCAAGGATCTTGTCGGATATGTAGACCTTTTTGACGATCTCTTCCTGTATGTCCATCACCTCTTCGTGGTCCATCACGGGCTCAATAAGGTAGATCTCTTCCCGCTTGCTCCCGATCTTGAGGATCTCTTTTTCCGCATCCCTCGAAGGATAACCGATGCTGATCTTCATCATGAACCTGTCGAGCTGGGATTCGGGGAGCGGAAAGGTGCCGAACTGTTCGGCAGGGTTCTGTGTTGCGATAACGCAGAAGAGCTTTGGAAGTTTGTAGGTCTTCCCTTCGATGGTGACCTGTTTCTCTTCCATGGCTTCGAGCAATGCGCTCTGCGTCTTCGGCGTTGCCCGGTTGATCTCGTCGCAGAGTACGATGTTGTTGAAGATGGGGCCCGGATGAAATTCAAACTCACCGGAGCTTTTATTGTAGATAGAGAGGCCGGTGATATCGGTGGGGAGGAGATCGCTGGTGCACTGGATCCTGCCGAAGCTTAACCCAAGGGACTTTGCGATCCCGATCGCAAGGGTTGTTTTTCCGAGGCCGGGCAGGTCTTCAATCAGGAGGTGCCCCTTGGAAAAGAAAGATATGAGCGAAAGGGCGAGCGCCCTTTCTTTGCCTTGCAAATAGTCTGAAAGAGATTGCGTTATATACTCTATCTTGTTGATCTCTTTTTCCATGTCATCCCTTGCGTATTGTTTCATAATAGTAACACATTTAAGAGGCAAACGCCTTTGAAACCATCACGTTTGACAATATGCATATTTTCGTATTCAATTATGTATGTCTATAATACCGGAATTCCCGAATTTCAAGGGCATCGAGCTCCGGGACCGGGAATTTCTCCATGATATGCTGTGGCGTTATAAGCCTCAGGCTTCTGAATATACCTTCACAAACCTTTTTATCTGGCGATCCCATTACGGATTTGAGTGGTCTGTATACAGGGACTGGCTGCTTGTCTCATGCAGGGAGAACGACATTGATGTGTGCGGGTTTGGGCCGGTAGGCCCGCCGTCGAGGAAAGATGCGACGCTTATGTTTCTTGATTGGATGAAGGAGCGAAACGGGCAAAGAGGGGCCAGGATAGAGCGGGCCGATGCTATGCTTGTTGCGGAGCTTGAGGGCGCCGGGGGCGTTGTGTGCGAGCCCGCGCGCGACCATTTCGACTACGTTTACCTGAGGGAGGAGCTGGCCCGGCTGGCAGGGAACAGGTACCGTTCCAAGCGGAATCGTATAAACCAGCTGCTTCGATCTCACGGTATCTCCTATAGCGTTTTGGAGGAAAAGCACATTGCAGAATGTCTTGAGCTTCAGGAAAAATGGTGTATGGAAAAGCGCTGCGACGAGGATATGGACCTCCTTGGCGAATGGGAAGCGGTGAGGGAGGTCCTGGTTAATTTCCACGGCCTGAAGCTGGATGGCGGCGTCATTGAGGTGGGGGGAAGGGTAGGGGCGTTTACGATAGGCGAGCTGCTGAACCCGGAGGCTGCCGTGGTGCATATTGAAAAGGCGGATCCCGAAATACCCGGCCTCTATCCGGCCATTAACCAGCAGTTCTGCGAAAGGTCGTGGCAGGATATACCCTATATCAACAGGGAGCAGGACCTGGGAATAACAGGCCTTCGCGTGGCCAAGCTCTCCTATTACCCGCACCATTTTGTCGAGAAATACAGTGTCCGGCTGGTATAGGAAGGCAAGAGGTGAAAGGTAAAAGGTGAACGGTGAAAAGAGGAGGTCGTAGATATGGACAGGTTGTCAAGCGATGAAATGCTCCGTTATGCGCGGCAGATTATTATGCCTTCGATCGGGGAAGAAGGCCAGGAGAAAATAAAACGGGCCAAGGTATTCATAGCCGGCCTTGGCGGGCTTGGATCCATATCCTCCTATTATCTTGCCGCCGCCGGCGTAGGCTGTCTTAAGATCGCGGACAGGGACAACGTAGACGTGAGCAATCTTAACCGCCAGATCCTGCACGCGACGCAGGACGTAGACACCCCGAAGACATCTTCTGCAGAGGCAAAGCTGCGCTCTCTTAATCCGTACGTTCGCATTGAGGCAATACAGCAGGAGATCAACGCGGAAAACATCACGGATATCGTGAGCGACTGTTCCATAATCGTTGACGCGACGGATAACATGGAAACGAGGAAGGCCCTCAATATCGCCTCCGTGAAGATGAAGATACCTTTCATCTACGGGGGTGTTGATGGTTTCAACGGCATGGCAACTACCTTCATCCCGGGAGAGACGCCATGCTTCCAGTGCATTTTTCCTTACGAAACAAAAAAGAGAGGTGCTCCCGGGGTCATAGGCCCGGCGCCCGGTGTCGTGGCGTCGCTCCAGGCGATGGAGGCGTTAAAGCTGATCCTGGGCATGAAAGGGCTCCTGGCGGGCAGGTTGCTCTATTTCTCGGGCGTTGAGATGACCTTCCGGGAGATCAGGATCGAGAGGAACCCTGATTGCGAGATATGTAAAAGATAATAAAACTGCGATACAAACATTTATTTTAATATGATAGAGCGTTTTGATCAAAGTTTTATTGACAATAAAATATTCGTAAATTTACATTGTTATACTTTATTTGTGATTTAAATTATAAAAAATTATGTGTATTATATAAAAAAGTATTGTCTTTTATCGAACAAACAATGTAAAAAATAAAAGGTGTCCTGTCGCTGAAGTTTCCGGAAAGGCCAATGCGAACCCGAAAGGCAAGACAAGTTTCGTGTATGGGGATCCCGGCGCCCGGAATGACCACTGCGGCGGGCCATTTAACTGCAGGACACCACGGGGTGGGGGGGCAATAATACAAATAGAGGAGATGCTATGGGGCATGGTTGTGCAACATGCGGGGGATGGGTTAAAGGGGGGCTGATAAACCTTGAGCTTGATTCATTTAAAATACTTGCCGATTCTGTTGCCGATTTTGTTTGGGTAAAAGACAGGGGAGGAAGATTTGTCCTGGTCAATAAGGCTATGCATGAAAGGATATTCTGCGAGAAAGATGTCAGTGATGTTATCGGCAAAACAGATGCAGAGATAGCGCTGCCCTTCCGCGATGCCGGCTATCAGCATGATTTTGACCTGAAATGCATGGAAAGCGACCTGATCGTATACGAGACAAAGACGCCCCGGAAGTTTGAACAGCATGGATATTTCAAAGATATTTTCCTGCGCCTGGAGGTCTATAAGACGCCGATCTTTGACACCGGAAATGAGGTAATAGGAACTGTCGGATATGCAAGGGACATTACAGGGTGCAGGAAGACGCAGGGGGAGACGCATGACCAGAAGCAAAGGTTTGCGATCCTTGCCGAACAGGCCCCTTTTGGGCTGGTGATGATCGACCGTGACGGCAACTATAGATATGCGAACAGAAAATTTATAGAGATGTTTGGCTACGACCTTGCGGACATACCGGACGGGAAGACGTGGTTCAGGCGGGCCTGCCCGGACACTGCATACAGGAAAAAGGTTGTTGCGCGGTGGAAGGACGACTGCGATGAACTCAAGCCCGGAGAAAAAAAACCGTGGATATTCACCGTGAAATGCAAGGACCGGTCTGAGAAGATCGCCAACTTTATCCCCGTCCAGCTGGAGACCGGGGAGATCGCCATAGCATGCGAGGACATTACCAGCTATGTCACCGCCCGGCGCGCGCTTGAAGATTCCCAGCGAAAACTGGCCGATATCGTGAATTACCTGCCGGACGCCACCATGGTCATTGATAGCTCCGGGAGGATCATTGCCTGGAACAAGTCCATGGAAAAGCTCACAGGGATGCGGGCGGAGAATATCCTCGGCGCCGGTGATTACGAGTATGCGATCCCCTTCTACGGCCGGAGAAGGCCTATCCTGGTTGATCTGGCGCTGAACCCTGAAGATAAGGCGATTGAAGGACAATATCCTTACGTGACACGCGAGGAGGACACGCTTCTCACAGAACTTTTTGTGCCTACCTTCGGACGGGAAGGGGCATATTTGTGGGCAACGGCAAAAGCCCTGTATGATATGTCCGGCAACATAGTCGGCGCCATTGAAACGATACGCAATGTAACAGAGATAAAGCTGGGCCAGGAGGCGATCAGGCAATCGGCAGAGAAGTACAGGACCCTTTTTGACGAGTCCTTAGACGTTATCTTTATCGCAGCGCCTGAAGGAAAGCTGCTTGACATCAATACGGCGGGCGTAAAACTTTTCGGTTACGAATCCAAAAAAGAACTCCTTGAGGTCGACATAGGCAATGATCTTTACTTTAACGAGGCAGACCGGCGTTTTTACCGGGAAACCATCGAAAGAGAAGGCTGCGTAAATTCCTTTGAGCTTACGTTGAAAAAGAAGGACGGACGGAAGGTCACCGTTTCACTGAATGCCACCGCTGTGTTCGATGGACAGGGGAAAGTAGTGGCTTACCGCGGTACCATGCGGGATATAACAAACGTCAAGCTTCTCGAACAGCAGCTCCTCGAGTCGCAGAAGATGGAAACGCTGGGAAGGCTTGCCGGAGGCATTGCCCACGATTTTAACAACATCCTTAATATTATCCTCGGCGGCGCCCAGCTTATCAAGATGAAGGCCTCATTTGACGAAAAGATAAACGGTTACCTGACCTCTATTGAGAAGGCGGTGTTTCGCGCTTCAGATTTCGTGAAGCAGCTCCTCGCTTTCAGCAGGCGCCAGATCCTGAATTTTGAGGTCGTTTCCCTGAACGACATAGTGGCCGATTTTACAAAGATGATCAACAGGATAATCGGCGAGAATATAGAAATGGAGATCATCCCCGCTGCAGATATGCCGAAAATAAAGGTCGATATCGCACAGGCGAACCAGATACTGCTTAATCTTGTTGTCAATGCCCGTGATGCAATGGCCCGGGGCGGAACGCTCACGATATCTACGTCCTCTGAAATTGTAGATAAGGAGTTTTGTTTTTCCCATGTCGGCGCAAAGCCCGGCAGATATGCGGCGCTTACTATCTCTGACACCGGCGAAGGTATTGATCCGGAGACGGTGAAGAAGATCTTTGAACCGTTCTTTACAACAAAGAGAACAGGCGAAGGGACCGGCCTCGGTCTTTCTGTGGTGTACGGGATCGTAAAGCAGCACGGAGGATTCATTACCGTAGAGAGCAAAATAGGTGAGGGGACGAAATTTAAGGTATACTTTGCTGCTGTGGACGACAAGAAGAGGAAAGAAGCGTCCCGTATAGAGCCTGTTCTGGGTGGATCTGAGCGGATACTGATCGTAGAGGATGATGCAACGCTGCGCGAGATCTCATCGGAGATGCTGAGCATGCTTGGCTACGGCGTGATCCTTGCCTCAGACGGCGAAGAGGCGATCCGCATCTTCAGGGAGCAGATGGGCGCAATAGACCTCGTTATTATAGACGTGGTTATGCCGCGTTTAAGCGGCAAAGAAACATATGCTTTGATAAGGGATTTAAAACCATCCATTCAGGCGCTTTTTATTACAGGATATCAGATAGACGAAGCCCACACGGGCTTTATTATCGAAAAAGGGCTCGACGCGGTTCAAAAGCCTTTTTCTATTGAAACGCTTGGAAGAAAGGTCCGCGAGGCGCTGAATAAGAAGGCGTAGCTGAAACCGTATATCGTATATCGTAAGAAACCTTTATTGGTAACATATCTTGGATCATAATGATCTTTTGCGGTTCACTATATACTATATACGATATACTATTTACGGGTTGTTATGCCTTCCATGGCGGAGGGG
>JAGOOA010000001.1:128571-206764 GCA_017992765.1 Syntrophorhabdaceae bacterium | reverse complement strand
TCCCTAACGAGCTGCATTTTTAATTCCATCTGGCTTAGCACCTTCCACGGCATCTGTTCTCCTCCTTGCCGTAAAGTGTAAACCATGTATCCGGTCTGTTTTGTAAACTATGTTACCAGTTTGTACCAAGAATGTCCCCTCTCCCCTGGCGGGAGAGGGTCAGGGTGAGGGGGCAGCAAAAGAGCACAATCGCTGCAACCAATTGATACTTGAAGAGGTGACGCCGTTTCCGTTTGTTTTGATATTTTTTGTGCTATACTCATCACATCGTGCAGACTCATTTTAAAAGATCTTTGTTCAATATCGTCATCGCCGTCGTGCTCACGTACCTCGGCCTCACCGTCATGATCTATTTTCAGCAGGATGGCATGGTCTACGCCCCGGAAAGAACGATCACCCGCAATCCGAAGAATATCGGACTGGAATATGAGGAGGTTGCCGTCAGGACAAAGGACGGCCTTTCCATATCCGGGTGGTATATCCCCGCGAAGAATGAAAAGGCGGTTGTCCTCTTTTGCCACGGGAATGCCGGCAACATATCCAACCGCCTTGATTCCGTCAGGGTCTTCCACGGCCTCTCCTTAAGCGTCCTCATCTTCGATTACAGGGGCTACGGAAAGAGCGAGGGAAGGCCGTCGGAAGAAGGCACATACCTTGACGCGGAGGCGGCATGGGACTACCTGGTCACTGTAAAAAACATACCACCCGGCAAGATCGTTGCCTATGGCCGTTCGCTGGGTGCAGCAGTGGCAGCGGAGATCGCGGCAAGGAGATCGCCTGCCGCGCTGATCGTCGAATCCGGCTTTGCCTCGGTGCCGGACCTCGGCAAAAAGCTATACCCTTGGCTCCCGGTGAAGCTCATATCGAAATTCCACTACGCAACAATAGACAAGATAGGGGCTATCAGGTGCCCCAAGCTGATCATTCACAGCAGAAAAGATGAGGTCGTCCCCTTTGAGCATGGAAGAATGGTCTACGAAAAGGCTTCGCCGCCGAAGGAGTTCCTCGAGATCCGCGGCGGCCATAACGATGGATTCCTTCTCTCGGGGCGAATATACACAGCCGGGATCGAAGGGTTCCTCGAGAGATATGTGTATAGATCGGCTCATGGCCCGTGAGAGACCGTATATAGTATTTCGTATATCGTATATCGAGATAAACCCTAAATCCTAATATCGTAAGGTTCAATCCCGACGAAGGAGGGACAATGCCAAACAAATTCAAATGGTAAAAATTCAAAGCGAAAATAGCTTGTGTTTGTTTGGAACATTTAATATTTGAATTTTGATATTGTTTCGGATTTAGATATTAGGATTTCGAAATTATTTTGTAAGGATGGAAATATGAAAGAGCACCATGTTCTCTATGAAGCAAAAGAGCACGTAGCCGTGATCACGCTGAACCGGCCGGAGGCGAAGAACGCCTTCAGCCCGGAGATGATCAGGCTCTGGCGCGAATACCTTGAAGAGGCCAAACAGGATGACGCCATACGGGCGATCATCGTCACCGGCAACGGGGACACCTTCTGCTCGGGCGGCGACATACGCGATATGGCTGAAGGGAAGCTGCAATCATGGGACATGAAAAGGTTCCTCTGGGATGGAGTTCACAGGATCGTCCTTGCCCTCGAAGACCTCGATAAGCCGGTGATCGCGGCGATCAACGGCGCGGCGATGGGCGCAGGCATGGATATGGCGATCATGTGCGACCTCAGGGTATGCTCCGAAAAGGCCAAGCTTGCCGAATCGTATATCATGATGGGGCTTGTGCCGGGCGACGGAGGGGCCTACTTCCTCCCGAGGGTTGCCGGCCTGCCCAAGGCGCTTGAGCTTCTTCTCACCGGCGATGTCATGAGCGCCGAAGAGGCATTGCATCTCGGTATAGTCAACAAGGTCGTTTCCCACGACAGGTTAATGGCCGAGACGATGAAGCTTGCCGAAAAGATCGCCGCCAGGCCGCCGCTTGCGATCCGCATGACAAAAAGGGCCGTCTATCAGGGGCTGACAAGCACCCTGCGATCTCACCTCGACTATATCTCCTCGCAGATATCCCTGCTGTCGGAGACGAAGGACCACCAGGAGGCGGCCCGCGCCTTTCTCGAGAAACGAAAGCCTAAGTTTGAGGGAAAGTAGAAGAATGAAGGACGAGGGACGAGGGACGAGGGACGCATATAAACAAACCGTTTTTATGAGTACGGATCACAATCGTCCGAGTTCCGCTTTGCGGAACGGTCGTCCATCGTCCTAATGTAATGGTCGTCCTTCGGAAGATTTAAGCGAATTCTCTCAGCAGATCCATTGCCCTGCGGGCTTCTTCTGCGGTCAGGCTGCCGAGGCCGCAGCTCGGCGTGACGAGAATGTCCCGGTCTTCTATCGCAGCGCCGGTGCCGGCCATAGCGTCTAAGAACTTTATCTTTAACGCCCCGATGTCTTTCGCGGAGGCCGCAAGGACCTCTTTGGAGGACGGGACAAACCCCGGCGAGATCCAGCCGCCTTTTGCAAGGAACCTGGCGAGGTCATCCTTGTAGTAAAAGATCGTATCCAGGTAGTTGTACGCGTCGTAATTGATGATGTCCAGATCGGCATTAAGCAGCACCGACCAGTCAGTGTTCCCGCAGCAATGGACGCCCCTCTTTGCGTCGAGTCCCGAGGCAACCTCATTAAATATGGCAATTACGTTTTCCTTTGGGATGGAAACGTATGCGGAGCCGAAGGAGACCATGTAGGGCTCGTCAAAAAAGATGATGACGTCCTTTTCCGGGTACGATGCCTTGATGGTCTTTATCATCCACTGCGCCTTCATGTGGAGCGCCTTGAGGATGATATCAAAGAAACCATGGTTGTAGATGATCGGCTTTTCCTGTTCATCTTTCAGGCCGAGGCCCATGCTAAAGGGCCCCGTGAGTTGACACTTGATGAATTTTACATCTTTTCTGATATCCTGCAGCCTTTCAAGGAAACGGTAGAAGCCGGGCGCCATCTTTGACGAAATGGCAAAGGCGTCCAGCGCCTTGCCGGAATAGTTCTCATAAAACTGCTCTATTCCTTCTGTCTTCGTCGTATCAACGAATGCGCTGCCGCTCTTTTCGTCCATGACAACCGAAGGGACCGATTCGAGGAAGGCGACATACATGTTCTCGGTGGGCGCCCTCCTGGGGAGCTGCGGCCAGAACGGTATCTCCCCGCAGGAGGAGAATATGACGTCTATCGCCTCATCGATATCTGTAAATGGAAAACTTCCTATGCCCGTTATCATAGCTTAGTTATTATCATATCCTGAGCGTCAAGTAAAGCGGCCCTTGAAGCGCGGGGTCCGTGCCCGCGCGTTTTTATCCCTTGCCGCCATCGAGATCCGCGTCTATACTTATATAAAATATCCGGCACCTTAAATTGAAGCAGGATGCTGTCGGCCGAAGCCGGTAGCTATTACTTGCTCCCTTTACGGGACAATAGAAAGGAGGGCTATTCATGGGAGCCATGATAAGATGGGAAACGGATCTCGATGCCGCCGTATCAAAGGCCCGGGCGGCGAACAAGCCTGTTTTGCTCGATTTTTTTCATCCCGGGTGAATCGGCTGCCAGCAGATGGATGCGGTTACGTATCCTACGGAAAGCGTTGTAAGGTTCATTACCGAAAATGTTATCCCTGTTCGCATCCCTTCCGACACGGAGCCCCTTGCCACTGAATTCATGATCAAATGGACGCCCACGCTCATCGTGCTCGACTGGAACGGGAAAGAACATTCGCGGACCGTCGGCTTCATGACGCCGGAGGAACTGATCCCCTCGATACTCCTCGGCATTGCAAAGACATATTATGAGCTTGACAGGTTCAACGAGGCCCTGGCGGGTCTTGACAAGGTCATCGAGGATTATCCGCAAAGCGACGCAGCGCCCGAGGCAATCTTTTACCGCGGAGTTTGCGGGTATAAAAGCACCCACGACCCAAAACCGCTGAAACAGGCATACGAGAAACTCCAGGCCGAATATCCGCAGAGCGAGTGGGCGAAAAGGACGCTGCCGTACAGGCTCCTGCCCTGACAGGCCGCAACGAACTTGCCGATATGCAAAAAGGAGGGCTTAGACGTATGCTATATCGACAGGGTCCCCTGTCACCCTTTCGAGGCCGTTCTTTCTTACAATGAAGTCGAGCTCGATCCCTATTGCCCCGTGCGGCGGCAGAACAAATTTCGGCTCAAAGGCGAATACCATACCCTCCTTGAGTGCCCTTCCATGCCTGGCCGTGATGACGGGCAGCTCATTGATTTCAAGGCCGAGCCCGTGGCCGATGAATGAAACCTGCCCTTTCCCGAACCCCATGAAATGATCCTGAAGGCCCGCCTTTTCCGCGATGCGGTACGCCCGCGAGAATACGTCAACGCAGTCGACCCCTTCCTTCGCATAGGATTGTATATCTTCCATTATCTCCCGCGCAGCCTCGTAAGGCCTCCTGAAGATCTCCTTGAGCTCCCCTGCCACAAAGACCCTTGTCTCATCGGTAACATACCCGTTGTACCCGCCGCCATAGTCGATCGTGACCGGGACCCCTTTCTCTACCCGCTTGAGCGAAGAGCCCTGCGGTAAAGCGGGCGTCAGCCCGGCCCCTCCGATGGGCACATCTGCATACGGCGTGACCGCACCGGTAAAGCCGCACTGGACGGTAAGCGTCATCATCTCCTGGTTGATCCCGCGCATGCGCAGGAACCCCTGGTGTCCGAGCTTCCTGCCTTCGGCTACGAGCGTCGCATCGATATCGAGTTCGGTGGCGCCCTCACGGACCACCTCTTTTGCCTTTGCGAATACGTGCGTGAGCATCCTGCCTGATTTCTTGATCTGCTCTATCTCGAAGGGGCTTTTTACTGCCCTCAACTCTTTCATTGAAGCGGATACATCGGCATAACGCTCAAAGCCAATGGCCTTTTTCAGCCTCTCAAAGGTAGATACCGGCAGGACATCGAGCTCCAGCCCTGCCTTTCCTTCCAAGAGCCTGCAGCTATCGAGTATTTTTTTGATCTCCCTGTCGTTTTTGATGGGTATTATGTCAAGGGGCGTCTCTGTCTTTGCCCTTTCAACGCTTTTCTCAACAAACAACAGAGGTTCCCTGTCGATGGGTATAACGAGGACCCCCTTTTGAATGCTGCCCGTAAAATAGAACCTGTCCACATTCTGAAAGATGATGCTGAAATCGATGTGGTCCTTTGCCATGAGGCGTTTCATGCCTTCGATTCTCTTCCGCAGGTCTTGTTCCGGAATTCTGTCAAATACCCATACGTCCTCGATCATATTTCTTTAACCTCCCTCCCTTGTCTGGCGCAGCATCCACGCATTATCTGTTGTGTAGGCTATGTGCAGATTTTTTTAAGTTCTACTATAATTGCAGCAGATAAACAACTTTTTGAAAAAAATTTGGTAGAAAAAGGCCGCCATTATTGTTAACATAGCTTATTCGTCATCAACACCTGGATCTTAATATTTTTTACGGTGGTTTTTTATTATGGATCTATACATCGGCAACGACCTTAAAGATGTAGAGAATGCAGTAAGCGAATTCTGCGAGAAAGAGTTCGACCAGGAATACCTCCAAAGGCTTGAGGATGAGCACAGATATCCAATAGGGCTCTATGAGAAGATCGGAGGGCTCGGTTTTATAGGCGTAGGCTTCTCCGAGGATATAGGCGGTTCGGGGTACGGGGCGCTGGGCCACGTGGTTGCCGTCACGGAGATGTGCAGAAGGCTTCCCGGTATGGGAATGGCCCTGAGCCTCGGATACATACCTGGTTTTGTCGTTGATATTTACGGAAACAGGGAACAGAGAGAGAAGTATGTGCGCCCGATGGTAGAAGGTAAATACGTTTCTGCAATAAGCGTCACAGAGCCTGACAGCGGCAGCGATATCGGAAGCATGCAGACAAGAATGGAGGATAAAAAAGACCATTTTATCGTGAACGGTTCAAAAGTGTTCACGACGAACGCAGGATATGCAGATTTCTACACGCTGCTTGCAAGGGACGAGAACGGTCTCACAGCGGTCCTTTTTGATAAAGAGATTATTGGCGGGAACGGCACGAAGAGTTTTGAGATAAACGACCTCGGGAAGAAGATGGGCATCAACACGACAATGTCGGGAGAGCTTGTTTTCAGTGACTTTACAATACCGAAGGATTGTGTGATCGGCCAGCGCGGCAAAGGCATGAAGATCGTTCTCAATGGATTTGAGCTCGGCAGGATCGTGATAGCGGCTCAGGCATTCGGCAGCATGCTCTACGGCTACGAAAAGGCAGTGGACTACGCAAAGAAAAGAAAGCAGTTCGGCAGGCCAATAATAAAATTTCAGTCCATCGAACATGAGCTGGTGGACATGTACGTAGAGATCGAAAAATGCCGGAACCTCCTCTACAAAGCAGCCTGGCTCTATGACCGGAAAGACCCGGAATCAAAGAAATTTTCTGCATTGGTAAAATTGGCGATACCGGAGAGTGCGATAAAGATATTGAACCGGTGCATAGATGTCCTCGGCGGCTATGGCTATATGCGCGACCAGGGGATCGAAGGCGCCCTCAGGGACGTGAGAATAACATCAATATACGAAGGCACCGGCAACATACAGAAGAACGGGATCGCAAAGCTTCTCTATTGAAGGATCCCGCCTGACCATTGTGTAATCTCCCTTCTTTTCGGCCTTTTTCTCTTTGCCAATTTTTTCATTAGTTGCTATTGTATCTTCCATGGGAATATACAACCTTGTATCGGCGATCGGCATCCTCTTTTTCATCGGCTTCCTCTTTTTCTTTTCCACGAACAGGCGCCGGGTAAGCATCAGGGTCATCCTATGGGGCATGGCCTTGCAGGTTGCATTTGCCTTTTTTGTATTCCTCCTTCCGGCAGGCACTAAGCTCTTTCTTTTTCTTAACGATGTAACCATGAACGTCATTGACAGCGCGATGGAGGGCACGAGGTTCGTCTTCGGGCGCCTCGCCATCGCGGCGGGGCAGAAGGATTCCCTCGGTTTCATCCTCGCCTTCCAGGCGCTCCCCTCGATCATCTTCTTTGCGGCGCTGATGGAACTCTTTTATCACGTGGGGATCATGGAAAAGATCATCGGCCTCTTTGCCCGCATATTCGTTAAGGTCATGGGCATAAGCGGCGCCGAATCGCTTTGCGCGTCAGCGCAGATCTTTCTCGGCATCGAATCGAACCTCACGGTGCGGCCCTATCTAAGGGAGATGACGCGGTCGGAACTGATGGTGGTCCTCACAACGGGCATGGCGACGATCGCATCGAGCGTCCTCGGATTCTACGTGATCATACTTTCGGGGATATTCCCCACCGTGGCAGGGCATCTCATTTCCGCGTCGATACTCCTCGCCCCTGCGGGGATCGTGGCAAGCAAGATCGTTATCCCCGAAACAGGGCAGCCGCTGACCCTCGGCAGGGTAGTGCACGTTGAATACAATAAGGCGTCGAACGCTATCGAGGCGATCATCAACGGCTCCATGGCAGGCGTGAGGATGGTCGTGGGGATCGGGGCACTCCTCATCGCATTTATCGGGCTCACCGCGCTCGTTGACGCCGGGCTTGCGGCCTTGGGAAAACTTTTCGGCTCTCTCCTGGGCACGGGCGTCGACATTACCCTCCACAACCTCCTGTCCTATCTCTTCTATCCCTTTACGCTTGCCATGGGCGTGCCCCTCGAGGACGCGCCGGCTATCGCCAGGATCATCGGGGAGCGGATCATTGAGACCGAGGTAAAATCATACCAGGACCTCAGCGTCCTTGTGAAAGAGGGGAAGATAGTATACGAGCGGAGCATCGTTATTGCGACATACGCGCTCTGCGGATTTGCCCACATACCCTCGCTGGCGATATTCGTCGGGGGGACATCGGGCATCGTGCCCGAACGCACAAAAGATATCGCCGTTCTTGGCCTCTGGGCGCTTATCGCATCGAATGTGGCATGCCTCATAACCGGGGCGATGGCCGGCATCTTCTACACCGGAGGAGGGGGGATGCTTTTCGGAAGGTGAATAGCTGTCAGCACACAGCTATCAGCTCACAGTTAACCCGATGCTCGATACTCGTTACCGGATGCTGGCGACTTCTCCAGCCATCAGCTATCAGCCTAAAGCCTTTTTTGTCTTAGCTGAAAGCTGATGGCTGACGGCTGACAGCTTTCAGTATTTCACCTTTCACCTTTTACTTTTCACTGGATTATTGTTTCGTTGCTTCCACGAGGCAGTCCATCTTCGGTCCGGTGCGAAGCAGCTTTACGTTTGAAAATCCTGCTTTTTCAAGGGCGTCCCTCACCTCCCTGAAGGTGTAGGTATCCCCGCCGCGCGTATTGACGATCATGTTGAGCGCAAAGACCGCGCCCGCAGAAGGCCTGGTGCGTGATTCGTCCATGATGTGGTCGCGGATAAGAAGGGCGCCGCCCTTGACCAGCGCCTTATGGACCTTCTTAAAGAGCGCGAGATTTTGCCGAGCGCTGTTCTGGTGGATGATCGCCGAGAGCAATGCCAGGTCGAAGCCTGCCGGCAGCGCATCGTTATAAAAATCTCCTGCCACGAACTTCACGCGCCCGGCAAGGCCTTCCTTTTTGATCTGTTTTTTCGCGAGGCCGATAACGTCGCTGAGATCAAAGATCGTGGCTTGCATATCAGGATTCCTATTCAGGAAGGCGACCGTATAGGTGCCGGATGCGCCGCCTATATCAAGGAGTCGTTTGAACCGGGAGGGATCGTAAAAGTCCGCGATCTCCCGTGAAAGACCTTTGCCGACCGCGTGCATTGCCCCGACAAAGGCCTCCATGCCCGCCTTGCTCCTTTGGAGGGATGACCTCTTTTTTCTATTGCCCCCTTTCCTGACGACTTCGGTCAGCGAGCTCCAGCTATCCCACAGATGGCTGAAATGATGGAGGAAGGGAAGCACCGTCTCGGGGTGATATTTCGATAGGTATCCGCCGACCTCGGTGGCTTCATAAATGTCATAATCCTTTTCAAGGAGGCCGAAGGCAACGAGGCAGTCGAGAACCCTCGTCGTAGCCCTAATATCCAGGCCGAGCTTCGATGCGAGCTCTGCCGCCGTGGCCCTTCTCTTATGAAGATGCGAGAAGAGGTCCAGTTCGGCAGCGGTAACAATGATCCTCCCCTTCATGATATTCCACATATCCGCAAGTATCGCCTCATATCCTTCCATAAACACTCCTTATCTGATTGCTGATCGCTGTATGCTGTATGCTCAGGACTCTGGCCCCTTTTTCGGATATTCCACGAAAAAGATCAGCAGCGCGGCGCACAGCGCCGATACTATCGCCGCCGTAAAGGGGATCAGGAAAGAACCTGTAACATCCCTTATGTGTCCTCCGAACCGGTTCGCGACGATCGCTCCGCACCCGTAAAAGAGGGTAAGCCCGCCTATGACGGTCCCCATGATCTCTTTCCGGAAATAATCCCCTCCACAGGCGCCGTACATGGGGAAGGTCGAGCCAAAGAAGGCGCCGAGAAAGCCGACGCTGACAGAGAGGGCAATCTCATTCGACCCTGAAAGGATGATGCAGGCTATGCTGATCGCGATGCATACGTTGGAGAACAAGATGGTAAAACGCCTTCCTATATAATCCGACGCCATGGGTATCGTGAGGACGCCCGCGATCTGGCCCAAGCCATGAATAGTGGCGAGGAATGAGGCCCTTCCGTAAGCAAATCCCAGTTCGTACCGCGCGTAATCCACCATGAACGTGAGGAGAAGGTAGAGCGAGGCAGCGATAAGAAAATAAGAAAAACCGATGAGCCAGAAGTTGGGGATAGCGAGGATCCCGGCATAGCTTACCTTTTGCTTAATGGCGGAAGGCGCGGCCTGGGCGGCGGATTTCTCGCTTTCCGGTGTGCCCCAGGGCAAAAGCCCTTCATCCTCAGGCTTGCTTCGGAGAAGAAGCGCATTGACTATGACCATGAGAAACGCGGCAATGCCCAGTATATACCAGCAATACCGCCAGCTCCAGTGCGCCACGACGACAGGATAGAACTTGCCCATCGTAGCAAAGCCGAGCCCGAAGCCTGTCGATAAGATACCGAGCGCCATCCCTTTTTTCTTGATGAAGAACCATCGCTGGACAAGGGTTACAATGGGCGTCCACATTGCCGCGCCGCCCATGCCGACGATACCGTAGAAGATGCATGCCTGCCAGAAATTCTGGACGGTGCCCATGAGAAAGGTGCCGACACCAAGGATGATGCAGAAGCACGAGATCACCTTTCGGGCGCCGAGGCGGTCCGTAAGGTAGCCGGTAAAGAGCGAGAAGAGTATATAGACCACGAAGTAGGCGTTGAAGATGTCGCCGCCCTGCCTCCGGGTAAACCCCAGCGTCCTTATCATCTCGGGGAGCAGTACGCTGTAGCCGAGGCGTATCCCGTAGTTTATAAAGAGGTCAAGAAAACAGACGGCAAGGACGATCCATGCCCAATGGACAGCCTGCCTGCGCACCCTATCGGTCATAACAACCCCTCCCTTAGTAATAACAAGGTGAAAGGTGAAATGTAAAAGGTGAAATGAAAAATGTTAAAAACCTTTCACCTTTAACCTTTCACCTTTCACTCTATCAGTTATATTCCCAGTTTCTTCCTCTTCTCCTCTATGTGCGCGGCGATCCCGTCTACTGCCTTGACCGGGTCCTTCTCCACGTCGAGCCTTCCGCCTGTTACGTCGGGACAATCCTCTGTCAGAAGCTTAACGAGATTGGGCCCGCCTGTAACCGTAGGCACAGGGTTGACGTATGTATAGAGGCCGAGCGCGAGCGCAAATACCGCATCGATCGTTGCCTTTTGTTCCATGTATTCAGGGGCGACCGCCGCAACGGGCAGGTCGGGGATCGGCACTCCCAACGCGAGAGAAAGGGCAGCGAGGAGATCGCCGAGACGGCCCGTGTCGGTGCATGTTCCGTAACTTAATACAGGCGGCACGCCCAGGACCTCGCATACCTTCTTGAGGCCGCTTCCCGCCAGCTCCCTTGCCTCAGGGGTGCACAGGCCGGCGACCTGCATAGCGGCATTTCCGCATCCCATTGAGAGGACAAGGATATCCCGCCTGATCAGCTCCTTCGCGATGCGGACGCTATGGACATCCTGGCCTGTATCCCTTAACGAGGTGCAGGACACAAGCCCGGCCACTCCGCGTATAGATCCGGCCTTTATCGCCGCAAGAAGCGGGTTAAGGGTCCCACCGAGCGCATCAAGGATGCTCTCCGTTGAGAAACCGACAACGGCCTCCCCCGTTGCAAGGCCGGCGACAGGTTCAACGGCCGGCCTCCGCTCCCCGAAGTTGTCAACTGCCATCTGGAGAAGCGCAGCGGCCTGCTTCTCAGCCTCTTCGGGGACATAGTCGATCCTGTCCTTTACTCCTTCGAATACAACGAGCTGGCTCACCGGGATGAGCTTGAATCTATATCTTTCTGCGTAGGAGGGGTCTACCGGCATAGAGCAGTTCATGTCGCAGGCGAAGAGATCGACGGCGCCGCTCGCGAGGACCGCCTCCTGCATTATCCAGTTGCCGGTGAACCCGTAGAACACATCGTCCATCTCCCATCGCTGGATCATCTCCTGCCCTGTCTCGATATTGGCGATAACGCGCAATCCTTTTGCGCCGGCCGCCTTCGCCTTGTCCTGCCACTCTTTCTCGCGGGCAAGCTGAACCATGGCAAAGCCGAGGAAAGGTTCATGGCCGTTGGGCAGGACATTGACGTAATCAGGATCGAGGACGCCGAGATCCACCCGCATCCTGTGCGGCCTCGGAACGCCGAAGAGGATATCCTGGCAGTATTCGTTCACTATCTGGCTCTGGTAGGCCATGGCGATGGAAAGACGCATCGCCTTCAGGGCGAGGCTCGCATAATATCCGTCCACGTTGGTAAGGCAGGAGCTTGTGGAAAACATCATCTCGCCGTATATCCCGCCGGGAAAGATGCCCAGCCTCTTCCATACCTCCTGCCGCTCTTTCGGGGCCAGGGTCTGCACGATATGGCTCGGCTCGTCATATTTCCTGTTGAAATCAACCTCAAAGTAATTGCAAAGCATGATCGCAAGTTCGTCGTCAGAGACCGCCGACGGCATCCCGAAGCGATCTGCAAAGGCGACGAGCTTCTCCGGTTCCCTGATGGCAAATGGCGTCTTCCCGTTGGCCGTAGCCTTCAGCGTTTTTAACGTCTGCTCCGTGTGGTAGTGGTACGTTGACGCGCCCATGACATTCCTGAGGAGCATCATCCGCATCGCCATCCCGTCGCCCGTGATCCCGCAGACTCCCCGCTTGTCTTTCGCCACGTCGGCCCGGCATGGGCCATTTGAACAGAGATCGCAGCGTACGCCCCCCTGGCAGAAAGGGCACCGCTGGTCGGGGCTCGCGCCGAGGCCCTGCGCCTCGTAACGGTCCCAGATGTTGCTCATGCCGTCTCTTTTGATCCTTTCGTATACCTTGCGCACCGACTCGTGCTGAGAGATCCGGTCTCCTTCCATGGTTACCTCCTATTTTAGCTCATAGTTCATAGCTGATGGCTCATAGCTGACAGAAAATCGTATATCGTAGTTCGTATATCGTATATCGAGAGTCCAAAGAAAATTCTCTGGCGCTGCCTTACAATCAATTGTAGTGGAGCGCTTGCTGTCCGTCAACCTAAAAACGGTTCCATTTACCTTGCAAAGAGTTGTCGTAAGCTGGTATTATCTACCTAATACTATGGAATTATTTGACAATGGCATTTTGCAGAAGGGCGATGCGGGGAAGCCTCTCGCGGACAGGATGAGGCCGAAGACGCTTGATGAGTTCGTCGGCCAGGAGCACCTCCTCGGCGACAACAAAATACTGCGGCTTCTTATAGCAAAAAAGGATATACCGTCCATGATCCTCTGGGGGCCGAGCGGGGTTGGGAAGACGACCCTCGGGTGGCTCATGGGAAGATACATGAAGGTCCCCTTTATTTCCCTGAGCGCGGTGAATATCGGCATAAAAGAGGTCAAGGAGGTCATACAGAAGACAAAATTCCAGCGGATAATCCTTTTCATCGACGAGTTCCATCGCTTCAACAAGCTTCAGCAGGACACGTTCCTTCCCCATGTTGAAAGCGGCGACATCATCCTCATCGGAGCGACAACGGAGAACCCTTCCTTTGAGATCATCTCGCCTCTGCTGTCGCGCATGCGCGTCCTCACCTTGAACCCGTTGACAAAGGGCTCGCTGGCGGCGATCCTGAGGCGGGCGCTCAGCACCGATAAAGAGCTGCTGTCTGCCGCGTTGAAGATCAACGACGATACGATCGAAGAGATCGCTGTCCTTGCAAACGGGGATGCGCGGCGCGCCCTTAACCTCCTGGAGGTGTGCTGCAAGATGGTGAGGGAGACAGGACAGAAAGAACCTGTCATCGACCATGATGTCGTGAAAGAGGCATACCAGAAAAAGGTCGCGGTCTATGACAAAAAGGGTGAGATGCACTATGATCTCATAAGCGCCCTTCATAAAAGCATGCGCGGTTCCGATGCCGACGCGGCCCTCTACTGGCTCGCGCGCATGATCGAAGGGGGAGAGGACCCGCTCTATATCATGCGCAGGATCGTGCGTTTTGCGTCTGAGGACGTGGGGAACGCCGACCCCTACGCCCTGTCGCTTGCGATGGCCGCGACAGAGGCATTCAGGTTCATCGGTCCTCCGGAAGGATATCTGGCAATCGCTCAGGCGTGCCTGTACCTGTCGCTCTGCGAGAAGAGCAATGCGATCTATGCGGCATATGGAGCGGCGGGCCGGGACGCCAGGAACATGCCTGAATACCCCGTCCCCCTGCACATCAGGAATGCGCCGACGCAGCTCATGGAAGAGCTGGGGTACGGCAAGGGGTATCTCTATCCACACGATTACGAGAATGCCATCGTCAGCCAGGCCTACCTGCCGGAGGAGTTGAAGGGGAGACGCTACTACCGCCCCACCGTCAGGGGTCACGAGAAAAGGCTGAAGGAATTCATGGAGAAGGTGAAGAGGCTCAGCAGGGAAAAAAAGGATTAGGTTTGCGGAATGGTTTATTTTTGTTGCAAAATATCTCATATTGAAAGAGAATAATCACCTATACCGATATTTTGATGAACAGAGAGAAGTAATGAGATCATGCAGCGCGCCTCACACCGTCGGGTGTGAGTTTTTTGCTGAAGATCAAAGGTTCTTTTAATGTCGAAGAAGGGTATAACGATAGATGGCAATACTCTATTGCGGCGCAAAGCGTTTTAAGCAGGTTATCCTGGCCGGGGCGGACTGGGTGTTAAGCAACCGCAGCCACCTGAACAAGATCAACGTATTTCCCGTACCGGATGGTGATACGGGGAGCAATATGTCCATGACGCTCATCGCCGCCGTCCGCGAGATCGAGGCCCTGCAGGAGGTCTCCCTGGAAACGACCGTCAAGGCTGCAGCCTGGGGATCATTGATGGGTGCCAGGGGCAATTCCGGGATCATTCTGGCACAGATCCTGGCAGGGATGGCCGAAGCGATAGAGGGGCGGGAACGTATCTTCGCGGCAGACATTGTTTTCGCCTTTTCCTGCGCCGTGCAGAAGGCATATAAGGCGATCCTCCATCCGGCAGAGGGGACGATCCTCACCGTTGTCCGGGAGACGGCGGAGGCCGCGGAGAGGGTTGTCAGGACCGAGCAGGACCTCGCAGTCCTTCTTGACGAGATGGGCAAGGCAGCGTGGTCTTCCGTGGAGCGGACACCGCTTCTCCTCCCGAAGCTGAAAGAGGCCGGCGTCGTTGACGCGGGGGGGCTTGGCTTCTTCTATTTCCTGGAGGGTATGGTGCGCCTGATCCGAGGCACCTTGAATACCGGCGCAGTCATCAACGACGAAGATGAGCTCGACGGCGCGGCGGCCGAGCCGGTGGAGCATCACTGGAACTACCGCTATTGTACAGAGTTCATCCTCAAGGGAAGCCAGATCTCGGGGGATGACATAAAAGAGAATCTTGTCAGGATGGGCGATTCCATCATACTGGTAGGAGATACTCGCCTCGCGAGGATACATATCCATACCGGCCAGCCCGACGAGGTCCTGCGTTACGCCTCTTCCCTGGGACAGGTCTCGTCGATCAAAGTGGACGATATGCTCGTTCAGCATACGTCGCGCTTTTCTGACCGGAAGAGCAAAAAGGCCACCTCCGTCGTTGCTGTCGTGCTGGGCGACGGCTTCAAGGAGATATTCTATAACGCTGGCAGCGAGCTTGTGATAGACGGAGGTCCGACCCAAAACCCAAGCACATCTGACATCGTGTCCGCAATAGAGACGGTGGAGTCATCGAACGTGATAGTCCTGCCCAACCATAAAAACGTCTACCCTGCGGCGATACAGGCAGCGGATATGACGTCAAAGGAGGTCAGGGTCTTGAGGACATCATCTGCCCCGGAAGGCCTGTCCGCATTGCTGGCCTATATGGACGACGCCTCCTTTGAGAAGAATATCAGCAACATGGAAGGGGCATGGAAAGGCGTGAAAAGCGGGGAGGTGGCGCAGGCGTCGAGAAGCGTCACCACAGGGGATGTCGAGGTCAAACCCGGCGATTCGATAGGCATCTACAGGGGCGAGATCCGGTGCTCTTCAGCATCTGCGGGAGAGGCCGTTATGAACCTTGCGGCGTCCATGCTCGATGCCGCCGACGAGATCATCACCCTTTTTTATGGTGATCCTATCGGAAAGCAGGATGCGGAAGAATTACAGGCAGAGATGCAGCAGCGTTTTAACGGCAAAACAGTTGAGCTCTATTACGGCGGGCAGCCGTATGCACAATATATCATTTCGGTAGAGTAGGAAAGGAGAGGCCATAAAGATCATTACAGACAGCACTGTTGACCTGCCGCAGGACCTGGTACAGGAATACGATATAGGCATCGTACCGCTGACCATTCACCTGGGAGAAAAAAGCTGGAAGGACTTTTATGAGATCCAGCCCGATGAATACTGTTCGCTCTTGAGAAGGTCAACGGACTTCCCGACGACATCGCAGCCATCTCCCCAGGATTTTATCAACGCCTTCGCCCCCTTCGCTGCACAGGGTGAGCCTGTGCTCTGCGTGAATCTTGCGTCAAGACTGAGCGGCACCTACCAGTCCGCGCTCCTTGCCAAAGACCACTTCCCCGGCGCCCGGATAGAGGTGGTGGATTCCCTCCAGGCCTCTATGGGGCTTGGCCTGATCATTCTGTTATGCGCCAGGAAGGCCAACCGGGGGGCTTCCTTTGAAGATGTGGCAGGCTTTGCCGGAGAACTCGCCCGGAAGGTGGAGACCTACTTTTCCGTCGATTCTTTAGATTATCTGCAGCGGGGAGGCAGGATAGGAAAGGCCCAGGCCTTCCTGGGCGCTCTCATGAAGGTAAAGCCTCTCTTGCACTTAGTGGAAGGGGAGGTCCTGCCTGTCGAGAAGATACGCACCACCGAGAGGCTGCTGAACCGGTTTGTGGAGATCGTGGGAGAAGAAGCCGGAGGGCATTCGCACATCCTGCTGTCAATGGCAGACATTGGGAACGGCGAAGCTGCGACCGAGCTGCTTCAGAGGTTCCTGAAAATTCCCGGCCTTTCCCTTGTCTACCGGGGCAAGATCGGCGGCGTGATCGCATCCCATGTCGGTCCGGGAGGGCTCGGCGTTTCTTTCCTGAAGGTAACCGATGAGTAGTCCATACTTTTTTCATAAAAAAATTTTGTCAAAGGAGGGGGAATGGATTTAAGAACGATCAGATCTGTATTTATCGGTGTGTTCTGCCTGGTGCTGGTGTCGGCCGGGTCGGTTTCAGGGGCGGGTTTTGCCCTCATTGAACAGGGCGTGAGCGGCCTCGGGAACGCGTTCGCGGGCGGCGCGGCCTCGGCTGAGGACGCCACAACGGTCTTTTACAACCCCGCCGGCATGACGAGGGTCCCGACGCAGTTCGTCGCCGCGGCGAACATTATAAAGCCGACCTTCACGTTCAGGAACCAAGGCTCGACCCACTCCACCGGAACTGCCCTTATCGGCAACTACGGCGGGGACGCGGGCGTCACGAAGCTCGTTCCGAACATTTACTATGTCAAGAAGATCGACAAGCTCGCCCTCGGCATAGGCATCAATGCCCCCTTCGGCCTTGCCACGAAATACGACAACAGGTGGGTCGGAAGATATCATGCCATCGAGTCGGATCTTACCAATATCAATATCAACCCTTCCGCCGCCTACCGCTTCAACGAGAAGCTGAGCGTGGGCGGAGGGATAAACATCGGCTATGTCAAGGCGGTGCTGACCAACGCCGTTGATTTTGGGTCCATCATAGTGGTGGCCCCGCAGAATGCCGACGGTTTTGTAAAGCTCCAGGGCGATGCATGGGGTGCGGGATGGAACCTGGGCCTCCTCTATGAGTTTACCAAGCAGACGCGGGTCGGGGTAGCCTATCGCTCGAAGATCAAGTACACCCTTGAGGGGACCGCGAAGTTCTCCAATGTCCCCGGCGTCCTGCTCGCCTTGCCGAACTTCAAGAACGACAAGATCAGCGCGCACCTGACCACCCCCGATTCCCTGTCAATGAGCTTCTTCCACGGCCTCAATCCCAGGTGGTCGGTCATGGGCGATGTCACCTGGACGAACTGGAACACCTTCGACGAGCTCCGCATCCGCTTTAACAACGGGCGCACAGATTCCGTTGTAACGACCGATTGGAAACAGGTATTACGCTATTCCCTTGGCGCGACGTACACACCGAACAAGACCTGGACCTTCCGTGCCGGCACCGCCTACGATCAGGCTCCCGTTCCCAGCAACAGGAGGAGGACGGCGAGGATCCCCGATGCGGACCGTTTATGGCTTGCCCTCGGCGCGGGGTACGGGTTCACCGATGCATTAAAGCTCAATTTCGCGTATGTGCACCTCTTTATCGACGACACGAAGATCACCAAGTCGACCGTCGATCCTGAGGATAACCGAAGAGGAGGGCTGCTGGGCACTTACAGCGGATCAGTGAACATCATCAGCGCGGAGCTGAAATGGGTTTTTTAATTGGCTGAACAAAAGAACCGCATCAGGAACATTGTTGTCCTGGCGGTTGCTGCGTTTGCTGTTTCACTTGCTCTGTACGGAACGAACACGCTGCACCTCTTTGAGCTGAAGGCCTTCGACCTCTACTCCCGAATTTTCAACCCCGCCCGCTCAACCGACAGGATCGCGATCGTTGAGGTAGACCAGCGAAGCATTGATGCGCTGAGCGGGGAGAATATCAACTGGCCGTGGCCGCGGCAGATGTACGCCCCGATCGTTGAGTATCTCTCAGAGGCCGAGGCCGTCTTTATCGATATCCTCTTCACCGAGCCGTCGTCATACGGGCAGGAAGACGACCTTGTCCTTGCGGAGGCTATCGGAAGGGCATCCAACGTCTACCTCCCTTTTTTCCTCTCGAAAAATCCCGGGAGGATATCCCCGGAAGACGTGCTGTTCATAAAGAAATATTCGGCCGGTGAAATACACGACAAACCCTCGCCATACCGCTCTGCCGCCGTCCCCATCGAGCCCCTGAGGGCGCATGTGGCCGGGGCGGGGAATGTCGCGATCGGCCCCGATGAAGACGGCGTCTACCGCACCATCCCCCTTCTTTTCCAGTTCCAGGAAAAGGTTGTGCCGAATCTCGTATTCTCTTATTTTATCAGGCAGGCGAAAGGGGATATTGTGAAACAGGCCTCTACCGCAGAAAATGTCCTGCTGCGCTATTTCCGGGAGCCGAGGCCCTTTCGGTCCTTTTCGGCGGTGGACATCCTGAACGCTGCGATCGGCAAAGACCCCATGCAATCCATGCGCGTAAAAAAAGGATCCTTCAAGGGCAAGGTCGTATTTATCGGGATGACGGCGGCAGGGCTGTACGACCTGAAGCCGACGCCTGTCTCCCCGGTCTCAACAGGGGTCCATATTCACGCCACCCTCTTCGACAATCTCCGGGAACGAGATTTCATGAGGGCGGTTCACCCCTTCTTCGTTGTGCTGGCCATGTTTTCGATCGCCGCCTTTGTATGCGCCTTTGTCCTTTTCCATCATACAATTGTGAAAAATCTTGCCCTGTTCCTGGGCACGCTTTTTATAATACTCGGGGGGACGTCCCTGCTTTTTCTCAACGCCCGCTATTTCCCCGTCGTCTATCCCGTTGTTGCCCTTGTGATAAGCTTTATCCTTTCCGTGGCGTTCAGCTACGCGGCGGAAGGGAAAGAGCGCATCTTTATCAGGCGCACCTTCTCGCAGTATATGGACAAGACGCTTGTTGACCATGTCCTGCAAAATCCTGAGATCATCAAGCCCGGCGGCAGCAGGCTGCGGGTAACGGTATTCTTCGCCGATATCGCCGGCTTTACGACCATATCGGAGCAGAACCCCCCTGAAGAAACAGCGAAGATGCTGCACGCCGTCCTCGATTCGCTCACAGAGGTCGTTATAAAAGAAAAGGGGGTTATCGACAAGTATATAGGCGACTGCGTTATGGCATTCTGGGGCGCCCCGCTCCATACCGAGAACGACGAGATCAACGCCTGCCGGGCTGCCCTTAACTGCGCCGCGGAACTCGACAGCATCAATGAGGGGTTTCAGGGCGGAGGCATGCCCCGCATATCTATAAGGATCGGGATCCACTCAGGCGATGCCATAGCCGGCAACCTGGGAAGTACGAGGCTCTTTGATTATACCGTTGTCGGCGATACGGTCAATACTGCCTCGAGGCTTGAATCCGTCAACAAGGTCTTCCGCACGGGCATCATCGCAAGCGAGAAGACCCTTGAAAAGACCGGCGACCTTTTCCTTGCCAGGGAGCTTGGCCTTATTGAGGTAAAGGGAAAAAGGGAGCCTGTCCGCATCTATGAGCTGATGGCGGAGGCCGAAGGCGCCGACGAGGACCTGAAAGAAAAGGCGGCGCTTTTCCATGAGGCCCTGGCGCTTTACAGGCAGGAGGGGTTCGCTGACGCGACGGCCTCGTTCGGCTCCATCCTCGAACGCTATCCGGAAGACGGGCCTGCCGCATTTTACAAAAAGAGGTGCGAGGACCTCATGGCGCATTTTCCTTTGACAAAATCGTGGGACATCCTTACAATGACTGAGAAATGAAGAACGGAACGGCAGCGGTCATCTCGATCATCCTCCTTGCGCCTGTCCTGGTCTTTGCCGAACAGGCCTCCGTCATCACAAAAGAGAATGCCGTCCGCGAATATTGCAGATTTTTTGCGCCCGTTGTTGCGCCGGTGAGATACAAAGACGTTCTTGAGATCGTTTCTCCGCAGGGCGACTGGTTCAAGGTCAGGTATAAGGAGATAGAAGGGTGCATCCATAAGGCTGCCATAGAAAAGAGGACCGCTTCATTTTCAGGCGCAGCGCTGCCGGGGGCAGGCGCCGTATCGGAGAGCGAGGCGGCGCTGGCCGGGAAAGGCTTCAATCCCCAGGTTGAGGCATCGTATAGAAAAAAATATCCCGCAATGAGATACAGCCTTGTTGACAGCATAGAACATGATAAGGTTTCTGAAAAAGAGATTGCCTTTTTTATCACCAGCGGAGGGCTCAACAAGCCGTGACGAAGAGGATAACCGTTTTTGTTCTTTTGATGTTCTTTGTGCTTCACCCGGCAAGCCATGCGATCGATCTTCGCGGGATCACAAAACATCTCGATACGTTGAAAACAGTGGTGGGCGCCACAACAAAGGCCGCCCGGCCGATCTCCGACGAAGAGGAATACTATCTCGGCAGGGCTGTGGCCGCACGCATCCTCGGAACCTACCCGCTCTCGAACGACAAAGGCCTGACGAAGTATGTAAACCTGATCGGGAAGGCGGTTTCCTTGTCCTCCGATAAACCGTTCACCTATGGAGGATACCATTTTGCCGTCCTCGAAACGGACGAGATCAACGCATTTGCCTGTCCCGGCGGCATCATCTTCGTAACGAAAGGCATGGCGGGCATGACAACAAACGAGGAAGAGCTTGCCGCTGTGCTCGCGCACGAGATCGCGCACATCAACAAGCGTGACGGCATAGCGGCGATAAAAAGCTCGCGATGGACAGAGGCGCTTGCCGTGATAGGAACAGAAGCTGCGCGGACATACAGCTCATCGGACGTGGCGAAGCTCGTGGCCATATTTGAAGGAAGCATCGATGACGTATTCAAGACCCTCGTCGTCAACGGCTACAGCAGATCGCAGGAATTTGCCGCCGACGAGTCTGCGTTGCAGTATCTCCTCCGCAGCGGGTACGATCCCGAATCCCTCAATGCCTTTCTGAAGCGCCTTGCCGGCAGGGGCAGTCCTTCGGGCGGAGGCATAACGGCGACCCACCCCGAAACAGCCGACAGGATAGACAATATTGCAGGCAAGGCCCCGTCAGGTTCGGCAGATCCGCAATCGATCCAGACCCGAACCGCCAGGTTCGCGGAAGTAATGAAGCTGACAAGATAAATCAGCTTTCAGCTATCAGCCAACAGCTATCAGCCAATATCGTGAAACGTGAAAAGTTTAAACATTCTATGTTTCATCTTTTACATTTCACAACTAACAACCTGCGGGTACATTGCTGTTAGCTGTCTGCTGAAAGCTGAGGGCTGTCAGTTGCGGTATCTCTTGATTAAAGCATGAAAATGCTTATACTAATGATAAGTATCCGAGAACGGAGGCACGAATGAATCAGGCAAAGACATTTTTTCTGATGGTGGTGCTGACAGTAATATTTGTCGCCATTGGAAGCATGATCGGAGGAAGTTCAGGCGCATATATAGCCTTTTCCATTGCTGTTGTTATGAATTTTGTGAGCTACTGGTTTTCCGACAGGATCGTCCTCGCCATGTATAGGGCAAAGCAGGTCTCGGAGAACGAGGCCCCTCAGCTATACGCCGCAATTGCGTCTCTTGCCCAGAAGGCGTCCATACCAATGCCGAAGGTCTATATCATAGAGAATGACAGCCCGAACGCATTTGCGACAGGAAGGGACCCGTCCCACGGGGTCGTCGCCGTTACGACGGGCATCATGAGAATACTGAGCAGGGACGAGCTGGAGGGCGTCCTCGCGCACGAGATATCGCACATAAAGCACAGGGACATCCTGATCCAGAGCGTTGCCGCAACGCTCGCGGGGGCGATTACGATGATCGCGAACATAGCGCGCTTCGCAGCATTCTTCGGCGGTTCACACAGTGACGACGACGAAGGTGGAGGCAACATCTTCAGCGTGATCATCTTTTCCATGATCGCCGCTTTTGCCGCTATGCTTATACAGCTTGCAATTTCGCGGTCCAGAGAGTATCTTGCCGACGACGGCGGCGCGAGGCTTTCCGGGAACCCGCTCTTTCTTTCCGGTGCATTAAAAAAGCTTCACGCCGGTGTCGCACGCACCCCGATGAACGATGCGAATCCTTCAACGGCGCCGCTGTTCATCGTCAACCCCTTCAGCGCAAAAGGCATCCTGTCTCTTTTCAGCACTCATCCTCCAATAGAAGAGCGTATCAAGAGATTGGAGGATATGGCACATAGAAGATAATTCCGCAAACGCCGCACGGGAGCTGTCCGTCAGGATCATTAAGAAGGTTGAAAAAGGCGCATTTCTTGATGAGGCCATAGGCTATTTTTTTTCAAAGCACCCTTTGCCGGAATCGCAAAAAGGGCTTATATACGAGATGGCCGCGGGGGCGATACGATGGAAGTCATATTTTAACTGGGCCCTCTCCCTTTACACGAAAAGGCCTATCGGGAGCGACCTGCGGTACCTGTTGTGGCTCAGCCTTTATCAGATATCCTTCATGCAAAAAGCCCCGTACCATGTTGTCAACGAGGTCGTAAGCTACGTGAAAAAGGAGAAAGGGAAGGGAGCCGCAAATTTCATCAACGCGATTTTACGGCAGTACCTGAGAGACAGAGATGCCCTCCGGGACGGCGGGACCTCGCGGCTTGTTGCAGACAACCTGTCGGTCCGGCATTCCTTCCCTGAATGGATCACGGTAAGATGGCATAAAAGGTTCGGCAGGCAAAAAACCACAGAGCTTCTTACCGCCCTCAACAAAACACCCGACTTTGCGCTCCGGGTGAACGAAAAGAAGATCTCTGTTGAGGAAGCGGCCAGGCAGCTCGAAAAGGACGGCATAGAGACAAAGAGAGGAGTTTTATCGCCGGCCGCCCTGCATGTCGGAAAGCTGACGCCGGTTTTGAAGCACAGGCTGTTTCAACATGGCATGGTAACGGTCCAGGACGAGGCGTCCCAGCTTGTCAGCCTGTCCATCGTCCCACGGGCGGGGGATAGGATACTTGATGCCTGCGCGGGTTCAGGGACAAAGACCCATCATATAAAGGACATTGCAGCACATGCGTTGATAGTCTCAATGGACAGGGAGGCCAAAAGGCTGGAGCTTGTCCGCAACGAAGGAAACCGCGTTCTCGGCGATGCATCACGCCCTCCTTTCAGAGAAGGATCCTTCGACGTTATACTGGTCGACGCGCCCTGTTCATCGCTCGGGATCATACGCAAGCACCCTGAGATCAAATGGCACAAAAGGGAAAAAGACATCAGCGCGCTTGGCGACTCCCAGGTGCAGCTGCTTAAAACCCTCTGGGGCACCCTGAAAACAGGCGGCCGCATGGTGTACAGCGTCTGCTCCTTCGAGCCGGAGGAAACGACGGGCGTCATTGAAAGGCTCAGAAGGTCGGAGAAGTTTACCCTTGAAAATCCCTTGCCGTTTCTGTTTAATAAGGAATACTTTTTATCGCTTCCGCACGAGACAGGCATGGACGGGTTCTTTATCGCTAAACTGAGAAAATTATGAAGTGGCTTAAAAACTCACTCTACTTCCTTGTCCCCATATCGGCATTTATCTTGTCCATGTATTTTACCATTGACATAGTTCTCAAGGGGCAGGAGACCACCGTGTGCCCCGACGTGAGAGGGAAAAAGGTCGAGGAGGCAAAAGAGATGGCCAGGAACAAAGGGCTTAGCCTGATCATCCTCCGCTATGAAAGAAGAAACGACGTCCCGTACAACCATATTACCGTACAAAAACCGGACGCAAACATTGCCATCAGGAAGGGCAGGATACTCTACGTCATCGTCTCAGAGGGCCCCCAGCTCGTTGAAGTGCCGGCCCTTACGGGCCAACCGTTGGAAAAGGCTGCCGAGATACTTGGCGAAAAGCTTATCACCATCAGGAAAACCATATATATACCGCATGAAAAAACAGGAAGGGTGATAGCCCAGGTGCCAAAGGGGGGCAGCACCATTCTCGAACAGGGCGGGGTAACCCTCGTCGTGGGGAGCGCACAAAGGCCTTTCTATATGCTGCCTGTCATGACGGATGCCAACATAGACGCACTGCTGGATGAAATGGAAATGAAAAAGATCAGGTACACAATACAATACGGGAGCAATGGACATGCCCCCGGCAGGACGGACATCAAAACATCGATACCGCCAAAGACTATCTTCAACAACGATAATGAATTGATCATCAAAATAAATACCGGAGGGCAAATATGAGCAGAGTCTTCATAGCTCCTTCTATTCTGTCATGTAATTTTCTCACGCTTGAGAAGGAGATAAAGGACGTGGAAAGGGCCGGCGCAGACTTGATACATATCGACGTCATGGACGGCCATTTTGTTCCCAATATCACCATCGGCCCTATGATCGTTGAAGCGGTAAAAAGGGTCGCCACAAAACCGCTTGACGTTCATCTTATGATCGAAAGCCCGGCAAGGTACGCGGAAGACTTTATTTCTGCGGGCGCTGACATCGTAACGGTGCACGTTGAAGCAGACTACCATCTCTTCAGGACGGTCGACGTTATAAGATCGGCGGGGAAAAAGGCGGGCGTCTCCCTGAACCCGTCAACCCCGCTTTCAAAGCTCGACCATATCATCAGCGAGGTGGACATGGTGCTGATCATGAGCGTCAACCCGGGCTTTGGCGGTCAGCGATATATCGCTGCCATGGATGAGAAGATAAAAAAGGCAAGGCAGATGATAGAGGGATCCGGACGGTCAATAGACCTTGAGGTCGATGGCGGCATAAAAACAGAGAACGCAAAAAGGGCAGTCGATGCGGGCGCGAACATCCTTGTCCTGGGCACCGGCATCTTCCACACAAAGGATTATAAAAAGACAATAGAGGAAGTGAGGAAGAAGGTGGGAGCATGAGGGAATGGGAAGATGAGAGGATGGGAAGATGGTCGCTCGATACTCGATGATCGATTATCGACACTGATGGCTGTCTGCTGATAGCTGTCAGCGGGTTTTGATATCATGTTGCTGCAAAAACAGAAAACTTACAAGAACGTTTATGATGCGGCGTGCGAGAGGCTGCTCGGATCCAATATCGAACAACAGCTCGGGAATGCGGCCCTGCAATACGAAGCGGGGAGCGGCACATTTATGGTCAACATACCCTTCTTTGATGAGGTGATATCCCTCGACTTGCCCGGGTTTGTTTTCAAAAGCGCGCAAGGAAACAATGTAACACTCGTAACAAAGATCATCATTTTACATTATATCAATACCGCGAACGGCAGCGCGCCTGGAGGCAGCATAGTGGCATACGAGGACATACCGGGCTGCAGGCATTACCGGCCTGTTTTCGAAAAAAGGGTCGCAAAGCCTTTGCAGTCTGCATTCGCCCGTGACAGATACGCGTTTCTTGAGGCGGGCATGGCCATGGGTGGAAAGAAGGAGGAATACGGAGATGCGTCGATAACCCTCTGCGCCCTCCCGAGAGTGCCCATAACCTTTATCCTTTGGGAAGGCGACGAAGAGTTCGCTCCTCTTGTCAGGGTCCTCTTCGATCCTTCGATCGCCGGCTATCTTCCGCTCGAAGACATTGTGGTTATATCAAAGCTTGCCGCAGCGAGGATCCTGAAGACAGCAAGGAAGCAGCATATGGAGGAAGACTTCAGTACAGAGTAAAGCCGTATATCGTAGTTCGTATATCGTATATCGAAATACAAAGAAGACACAATACTGATGCTGGATGCTGACAGATGTGTGCTGACAGTTTCTTTGACTATCTCGGATCTAAATATTTTTTCGATATACTATATACTATATACGAACTACGGCCTTAATAATATCTTCCCTTTCGGTTCCGCGAGGAACTTCCCTATGGTCCAATAGTCAACCTTCAGGCCTTTCGCGTTCTTCTCAAATAACGGCAGATCTTCCTCCGCCACCGCGAAAAGCAGGCCGCCCGATGTCTGGGGGTCGAAGATAATATCGTAGAAGAAGTCCTGCGCGCCGCTTATAACGTGCGTTTTGTAGAAGTCCCTGTTGCTGTAAAGGCCGCCGGGCGCAAAGCCGGATTTTACGAGATCCACCGCCTCTGTGAAATAGGGGATCCTGTCCCCGAATATCTCAACGCCGATGGATTCCCCGATCATCTCCTTCAGGTGGCCCGCGAGCCCGAAACCAGTTACATCCGTACATGCGTGGGTTTTCACGGAAAGCATCGCCTCCGAGGCCCTTCTGTTGAGCCGCGCCATTATCTCGACCAATTTTTTGATAGAGCCTTCACCGAGGATCTTCCCTTTGATCCCCGTGTTTAAAATGCCTGTGCCGAGCGGCTTCGTCAGGATCAGGACATCGCCGGGGAGCGCCCCTTGATTCAGGATGACCCTGTCGGGGTGGACAACGCCGGTCACTGAAAGACCATACTTGATCTCTTCGTCGTCTACGCTGTGTCCTCCCAGGAGGCTCACGCCCGCCTCCCGTATCTTGTCCACACCTCCCCTGATGATCTCCCTGAGAACGGCCATATCAAATTTCTTCAGGGAAAAACATACCATGTTCAATGCCGTCTTCGGCACGGCGCCCATGGCGTATATATCGCTCAAGGCATTCGCCGCGGCGATCTGCCCGAACCAGTAGGGGTCGTCCACAATGGGTGTAAAAAAATCTATGGTCTGGACGAGGGCGATCTCGTCGGTGATCTTGTAGACGCCGGCGTCCTCGAAGCCCTCTATGCCGACTATCACGTTTTTGTCCCCCGGGATCTCTATTCCGCAAAGGATATTAGCAAGGTCGCCCGGACCTATCTTTGACGCTCACCCTGCTCCGCGGACGTATTTTGTTAATTCTATATCCATATCTTCTCCTGTTGCAGTGAACTATTCCTCACCTTTCAACAAAGCCTTTCTGGCGGGCCTGGGGTTTCCGCTGCGCCTGTCCTCGAAGAACTGTATCTTGAACTTGCGGTCATCGACCTTCTCTATGCCCGCATAATAGCAGCAGCCCCCGCTTTTGAAATTATTGTCGAAGACCCGCAATTTCCCGTCCTGAAAATCTATCCGTACGTAGCAGAAGCCGCCGGGGAGCTCAGACCTCCGCTCTTCCACAACGATGCCGAGACCCCACCGCTTATAGTACTTGTGGTATACCCTGTCGCCTACCTGCAAATAAAGCGAGTAATCCTTTACCATAGTGTATTTATAGCATACCTCCGAACCATCTAACAACCAAAAGAGCCTGCTGCACATAAAAAAACGGGGGCATGAAAGCCCCCGTTTTTCTGTAACAATACCTTAATCTACTGGTGGTCAGCCCACTTTCCGTATTTTTCTCTAAGCATCCTGTGAAGTATCTTGCCAGCGCCGCTTCTTGGCATCTCCTCATCTTTAATGAAAATGATATTCTTAGGTACCTTGAAGCCGGCTATTTTGCCCTTGCAGTGGGCGGTGATCTCTTCCGGTGTTGCGGTCTGTCCTTCATGGAGAACGACAACAGCAGTCACCTGTTCGCCCCATTTCTCATGCGGCACGCCGATGACCGCAACGTCTTTTACCTTCGGGTTCCCGCCAACACAATTTTCGACCTCGGAAGGGAAGATGTTCTCGCCGCCGGAAATGATCATGTTGGCCTTTCTGTCAACGAGGTAGACATAGCCTTCCTCGTCCCTGTAGCCCATATCGCCCGCGCTGAAGTATTCGCCTTTCATCGCCGCAGCGGTCTTTTCCGGGTCTTTCCAGTATTCCTCGAAGAGCATCGGGCTCCTTGAATAGAGTTCGCCGACCACGTTGGGCTCGGTTACGAGATTGCCTTCTTCATCATAAAATCTGATCAGGTCCGTACCGATAACCTCACGGCCGCAGGAACCAAGTTTTGTAAGCTGTTCATTGGGCTTAAGAACGGTGACGATGCCCGCCTCTGTTGAGCCGTAGGCCTCATTGAGCTCTGAATTCGGAAACATCTTCAATACGCCGAGCTTCGTATCCCTTCTTGCCGGCGCAGAGGAAATGAGGAGTTTCTTAACAGTGCTCAGATCGTATTTCTTCTTTACATCATCCGGCAGAGCAAGCATCATGATGTAGTGGGTTGGCACGAGGGATGTGAAGGTGACTTTATGGTCAGAGAAGGTTTTCAAGAGGTTCTCGGGATTAAAACTTATCATGTTGTATGCCATAACGGTGCCGCCCACCCAGGTTGCCACGAAGGAATAGAAGAGTGAATTGACGTGGCAGCACGGCATGACAAGAAGATTGCAATCGTCAACGTTGAACTGGTGGTCAAAGATCATGATGAAATACTGGGCAAACAAGGATGCGTGCGTCTTCACAACCCCTTTTGGTTTTCCCGTTGTTCCGCCGGTATACATGATGACCCACGGATCATCAGCGTTCACTGCCGTTGCCGGTTCTTCGGGGCTTGCCTTTGCGAGGGCATCCTCGTAGGAGATAAAACCATCGTAGTGCGGGTTGTCGAAGGCAAAAGAAACGTATTTTGCCACGGTAGGCAGGTTTTTCTTCATCCCATCCACCTGCTTTATCCATGGGAATTCCTTGTTGTCAGAGGGATCCGATCCACCCTGAACGATGAAAACCTTGCATTCGCTGTGATTGATGTTGTATTCCATCTCCACAGGTGCAAGCCTGAACATAAGGGGCACACATATAAATCCACCTTTTGCTGCTGCTGCATAGATCTCAAGCCATTCCACGCAGTTGTAAGCAAGGACTGCAAACCTGTCGCCCTTTTTCATGCCCATGTCCGCAAGGGCGTTCGCAAGCCTGCAGGCTCTCTCATTCCATTGTTTGAATGTGTAAGCCTTGTACAAGTCTTTAATCCCGATCTTGTCCGGCCATTTAAAGGCGTTTACCCTTAAAACATCTTTTGCCGTCATCCAGTGACCGTTTTTCATAATGCATCCTCCTCCAATTTTTAGTGATAAATCGTTTTTTTACTCCACAAGCTCCAGGAGATGATAAACCTTCTGGGGCATCTTGTTCTGCAGGACGTTATCGGTGAGGTTTACCATACAGCCCGGACAGGCTGTTACAACGATGTCCGCCCCGGTTGCCTTGATACCGTCCATCTTTTTCCCTGCTATCTTCTTTGTAATGTCATAATGGTAGACGCTGAAGGAGCCGCCCATGCCGCAGCAGAGGTCCGCGTTGGGCATCTCCACGTATTTCAGTCCTTTCAGCCCCTTGAGGATCGCCCGCGGCTGGTCCTTTATGTTCTGGTACCGTACAAGGTGGCAGGGATCGTGCCATGTTGCGGTCTTGCCTTCGAATTCCTTTTTCAATGTCAGCTCTTCGGGCTTGACCTTCATGATATCGATGATAAATTCCATAGAGTCTTTGACCTTCTTCTCAAACTCTTCAAAGCGCTTCTTCTGGTCTTCCGTGTCGGGGAGATATTTCTGGTAATCTTTCAGCGTTGAGCTGCATGTGCCGCAGGCGGTCACGATGTAGTCGACATCCTTGAAGGCCGCGATGTTCTTCTCTGCCTGCTGCCTCCCTGTTTCAAAATCGCCGCTGAAATACATCGCAGCCCCGCAGCAGCTCTGGCTCTCGGGAACAACGACCTCTATCCCTCTCTTTGTGAGGAAGTCGATAAACTTAAGCCCCAGCTCAGGGTACATGAAATCGGTTGCGCAGCCCATGAAATAACCGACCTTCATCTTGGGCTTTTCACCGTTTTGCGGTTTATATACCGGCTTTACTATTTCACGCAAGAATTTATCTGCAAGGGCCGGGATGTTCCTTCCCTGCCCGAGGGCCTTCAGAAAATCAGGGAGGTGCCTGATATTCCCCTCAGTCTTCGGCAGGAGCCACTGAAACGCCTTCGCAAGCTTAACGTAGTTCCCGAATGCCTTGCGGTCTGACATGACCTTCCTGAAGGCAAAATTCTTGATAGCGCCGAGGCCTTTCTCGCTGACCATCTGCGCCCTTGCCCCGACGACGACCCTGTCGATCTGCGTCTTTGCAGGGCACATCGCGACACACCGCTTGCAGAGAAGGCATAGGCCAATGATATCGCCCATCTCTTTGGTGAATTCCTGGTTTCCTTTGAGGATCTCTTTAACGAGGTAGTTCTTCCCCCGCGCGACAGATATCTCGGTCCTCTCTTCCTGATAAACAGGGCAAAAAAAGCTGCAGAAACCGCACTTCATGCACTGATCAGCATACTGTTCTATTTTTTTAAGCTCTTTTAGGTCTTTCAAGCTCAACCCCCTTATCCACTATTCCCAGATCTTGCCCGGGTTCATGATGTTATTTGGATCAAAGAGCGCCTTCACCTTCTTCATCATCTCGATAACGGCAGGCTCCAGTTGCCTCTTCAGAAATTTCTGCTTTTCAAGACCTATCCCGTGTTCACCTGAGAGCACACCGCCGAGCTCAACCGCGCCCTCGATGATCTCATCCATCGCCTTTACCGCCCTGTCGTAGTGGTCTTTGTTGTTGATATCGGTCAGGATCGCCGGGTGCAGGTTCCCGTCGCCCGCGTGGCCAAGAACAACGATCTCAACGTTGTATTTCTTCGCCAGCTCCTTGCATTTGTTTATCAGCGCGGGGATCTGTCCTCTCGGCACGGTCACATCTTCTGCAAAGACAGTCTTTGCCTTGCCGAAGACCGCGGCAAAGCCTGCCTTTCTCCCCATCCAGTACTTGTCTGCCTCGGCCTGGTCCTTCGCGACCCTCGCATCGACAGCGCCATATTTTTTCACGATCTCAACGATCTTTTCCGTTTCTTTCTCTACGCCCTCAGGGATCCCGTCGACCTCAAAAAGGAGTACCGCGTCCGCGTCCTTGGGAAGTCCCATGGGCATCATCTCTTCTATCCTGTTGATCACCCAGTTATCGAGAAGCTCTATCTTGTCAGGTATTACGCCATTTTCGAGGACCCTGAAGACACTTTCTCCTGCAACGGCGACATCTGCGTATACTACCATGATCGTCTTCTTCGCCGGGGGGATCGGGTTCAGTTTCAGCTCTGCTTTTGTTACCACGCCGAGCGTGCCTTCAGAGCTGATAAAGATATGAAGCAGGTCATACCCTACAACATTCTTGAGCGTCCTGCCGCCGAGATGGACGACCTCGCCGTTGGGAAGAACCACCTCAACGCCGAGAATGTACTGTTTGGTAACGCCGTACTTTACACAGGCAGGGCCGCCGGCATTTTCCGCGACGATCCCGCCCAGCGTAGCGCCGAGGAAGCTCTGCGGATCCGGCGGGAAGAAGAGCCCATCCTTCATGAGCCTTATTGTCAGATCCTGGAGGACAACGCCAGGCTCCACCGTTGCGGTAAGGTTCTCTTTGTCAACCTTCAGTATCTTGTTCATCTTTGTGGTACAAAGGACGATCCCGCCCATGATCGGTATCGAACCGCCGCTTACGTTTGTACCGCCGCCCCTTGGCGTAACTGGAATCTTCTCAGCATTGGCGAGCTTCATAATATCAGAGACTTGCTGTGTGCTTGTCGGAAAAACAACGATATCCGGTTCGTGAACCCAGCTTGTCGTCCCATCGTAGGAATACGCCTTCAACGCCTCCGGGGACGTAAGGGCATTTTCCTTACCAACGATTTTTTGGAGTTCTGCTACTATCGATTCTTTTAGCATCACTACCCCCTCTAATTTTAAACGGATTTTTATTGTTACATGTTTCACATTTATATCTTTTTCTCTATAATTTTGTCAAGAAAATGTGAACAATTCCGAACTGTTTTTGTTCTCTATTGTGAACGCTTTTCTGATAGCACAATCCTGTTGAACATGGCCTATTGACGTGATAAGTAGTACATAATGTTTTTCACTCATCAAACAGACGAAAAGCGCTTTCTATTTCATGTCCACAGGCCGTTAATCCTCGTGGGCCATGAGTTGTATTTATCGCCGAACGCCGAACGCATCACGCCGAACAGCCCTCTTTTCAATCCCGATATACGATATACGAGCTACGATATACGATCTGCCATGGGCTAACATTATGGCCGTAATTGAAACGATAGTACCGATATTCCTGATCATTGCTTTTGGATACATGATCCAGAGGAAGGGTTTTCTGAAGGAACATTTCATCCAGGAGATGAACAGGTTTATCTTTCTCTTCCCCCTTCCCGTTCTGATCTTCGGCGGGATCGTCAGGTCGAATCCCGGGGATGTGGAGTTCGCCCATATTCTTTCGGTGCTGCTCCCGACGGTCATGATATTGTGCGTGTCGCTTGCGGCCGGGCTTGTGATCGGCTTAAAGCAGGGCAGGCTCGGAAGTTTTGTCCAGACCACCTTTCATGGAAATGTTTCCTACATCGGTTTGGCCGTTCTCTTCTATATGCTCGGCGAGGAAGGGCTAAAAAGGGGCAGCATCCTCATCGGCTTCCTGATCCTTCTCAACAACATACTTGCGATAGCAGTGCTCTCCTGGACGCAGCATCAGCAGAAGAACATCCTGAAATTGTTCCTGCCGATCATCAAGACGCCTGTGATTATTGCCACGTTCTGCGGCATTGCCGTTCTTTACCTCAAGATATCCATCCCGGGCGTGCTCCTGAAGAGCATGGGCATCCTGGCAAACATTGCCCTCCCCATGGCGCTTATCATCATCGGCGCGTCAATCACCGTGGGGACGATCAAAAAGTCCTTTGCGCTTTCAGGCGCTATCTCATTCCTCAAGCTCGTTGCGCTTCCGGCATCCTCCCTTTTGCTCTGTAAGCTTTTAGGCATCCCCCTCAAGGAGATGCTTCCCGGCGTCATACTTCTTGCAACGCCGACGGCCACAACATCCTATATCCTGGCGCGCGAGATCGGCGGCAACGCCGATATTGCTTCGGGGGCAGTTACCCTGTCCACCCTCGCATCGCCCCTTACGTTCATCTTCTGGGCATCAATTCTGCAGTAATTATCCCAGATAAGTCATTAGCACGGTGTCGGGCTCTCCTTTAGCAAACCGTCGTGAGGCGAGGAAGCTCGGTCTTTTGCGTAAGCAAAAGTTCCGAAGCCGAACGCGAGCGAATTTAGCCGCAGGAGCTTAAATGAGCGTGTTTGCGGGGAAGAGCCTGACACTGTGCTAATCCTAATGGAAAATCTGGGATTATTACGCTGAGATCGATTTGAGCCTCTCCAGCAATGGTTCAACGCCGTACTGCTCTATCTCAAAGCTCTCGACAATGATCTTCCCGTCGTAGCCAAGGTCCTTGAGGCCGCCGACGAGCCTTTTCATATCCATGTCGCCTCCGAGGAACTGGTGGTCATCCTTCTCTCCCGTATTGTTATGGAGATGGACGTGAAAGATGTTTTCTATGCCGATGGTGCGCACATCGGCTAAAATTTCGCCTTCAGGGTCCTTCGAGCCGTTTGTGCGCTTTGTGATGTAGGCATGGCCGAGGTCAAGGGTCATCCCTATGCCAGGCGCGGATTGCTGCAATTCAGGAAACTCGCCAGGGTCGCAGAAAAAGAAATAGGGCATGTGGACGTTTTCAAGGGCGATCCTCACCCCCTGTTGACGTGCATAGTCGGTTATCTCCCGCAGATCTTCGATAAATTTCATCCTCAGCCGGTCCTCGATCTTCTTCACCCTCTTTGTCAAAAAAGAATAGCCGGGATGGACGACAAGAGGATCGCAGCCGATCTTCGCTGCCAGGACAACGGCCTTCTTGTGCCGCTCTTTCGATATGGCCCTTATCTCTTCAATGTAGCTTCCAAGGTTGATCTCAAAGAAAGGGCCGTGCATGGAGAACGCTACGCCATTTTCCCGGAGCCCGTTGGCCTGTGCGATAAAAGGTTCGTCCATGGCCAGGACATGGGGCAGCTCATAGGACAGCTCGATCGTCCCGACCCCTTTCTGGGCGAGCTCACCGACTATCTGCCCGATGGGCTTGTGCATGCAGAAATATGTAGAGAAGCCGAATTGCATGGATAAAATAAGGTTATGGGTGATAGGTCATAGGTGACGGGAAAAAAGGGTTATGGATTCCAGGGGGATCTTTTTTTTGATCCCCCCATCACCCGTGACCTATGACCTATCACCTGTATCTTACTATTTTACGGCTTTCTTTATCTGGTCAACGATCTCTTCGCTGCTCAATGAGCTGATGGTCGTTGCAAGGCCTTCTTTCTTGTAAAAATCGATGAGGGGTGCGGTCTTTTCATTATATGTTTCAAGGCGTTTTGTAATTGCCTCTACCGTCTCGTCGGCGCGCTGGACAGCGGGGGCTCCGCATTTCACGCAGGTCCCGTCCGGTTTCGGCGGTTTGCTCTTGATGTTATATATCTCCTGGCAATCAGGGTTAGAGCAGGTCCTCCTGGTCGTCAGCCTGTCCAGTATGACATCTTTGGGGACATCGAGGTTTATAACCCTGTCGAGCTTCAGGTTGATCTTCACCAGCAATTTTTTCAGCGCCTCTGCCTGAGGGATCGTTCTCGGAAAACCGTCAAGAAGAAATCCCTTCGCGCAATCCGGCTCCTGCAGCCTTGCCTCCATGATATCCATGATGAGGTCGTCGGGGACAAGCTCGCCGCGCTCCATAAAACCCTGCGCCTTTTTACCAAGCTCGCTTCCCGCCTTAACGGCGTTTCTCAGAATATCTCCTGTCGATATCTGCACCGAACCGTCATAATCCGTCAGCATCTTTGCCACTGTGCCCTTCCCGGCACCGGGGGCTCCCAATAATACGATTCTCATCTCACGTCCTCCTTATGACAAATTGTTATAAAAAGATCTATTACCTTTTTTCCTGCTTCTCTTTCCTTTTTTCTTTCAAAGATTTCTTTGGGGCTTTTTTGGTTTCTCTTTTTTGTTTATTTTTTTCTGCCATAACACCCTCCTGTAAAATCAGCTCATTAGCTGACAGCAGAAACTAAACAAAGTAAGCAGTGCTGTTCACTATGAGCCATCAGCCATGAACAAAGAACTAATATTTGAGTCTACCAAAAAAAGCGAAAAAAATCATTGATAAAAACCAACATAAACAATAAACACGAAATTCTCCGCAGCATCCTCGTGTCTCTTGCCTCGTATCTCGTCTTTTCCTCTCACGCCTTACGACTTACGCCTCACGAAGGTTTTGCTATGCCCTATCTGTTCCTTGACTTCCACCCTCCCATGCAGGATAATGTTACGCCGATGAAGCGATATACCATCCACAGGGACGTCGCGCCTTCCACGCCGCGCATCGACTATGAAAAGGAGCTCAACGAAGAGCAGCTTAAGGTTGTAATGGACGAGGGCGGCCCCATACTCGTCATCGCGGGGGCAGGGAGCGGAAAGACGCGGGTTGTAACATACAGGGTCGCGAGGCTGCTTGAAAAGGGCGCATCCCCCAACGGCATACTCCTCCTCACCTTTACAAACAAGGCTGCCCGTGAAATGCTCCACAGGGTAGAGCACCTGCTGAAGATCGACACCCGGTATATCTGGGGGGGGACGTTCCACCACATCGGGAACATGATCCTGCGGCAGAACTGCGAGCTGGCGGGTTTTAAAAAGAACTTCACCATACTTGACAACGAGGACGCAAAGGACCTCGTCGAGGTCGTCCTTAAAGAATCAAAGATAGACACGAAGGCGCGGATGTTCCCGAAGGGAGGGGTGCTGAAAGAGATATTCAGCTACTGCGTCAACACGATGAGCAGCATCGAGGAGTCTATCGGGGAAAAGACCCCTTATTTCTGCGACATCGTCGATGAGATCTCGCAGGTTTACCGGCTCTACACGGAGAAGAAGAGGCTCACCAACGCCATGGATTTCGATGACCTCCTCTATTACTGGCACAGGGTGCTTGCCGAGAACGAGCACCTTCGAAGGCTCTACGCCGGCACGTTCACCCACATCCTCGTCGATGAGTACCAGGACACGAACAGGATACAGTCTGAGATCGTGGACTTCATGGGCCTCATCAACCGCAACGTCATGGTCGTCGGCGATGACGCTCAGAGCATCTATTCATTCAGGGGCGCGAATTTTCAGAACATATTCGAGTTCCCGAAAAAGTATGAAGAGGCAAAGATCTTCAAGCTCGAGACAAATTACAGGAGCACCCCGGAGATACTGGGGCTTGCAAACAACTCCATATCGCACAACAAGCAGCAGTTCTTCAAGGTCCTCCGGAGCATAAAAAAAAGCGGCGTCATACCTGTCGTAGCGCCTTCCAGGGACGTGATCCAACAGGCCGAATTCGTTGTCCAGCGCATACTTGAGCTGCGGGACGAAGGGGTGCCGCTCGACCATGTAGCCGTCCTCTACAGGGCCCATTACCACTGCATGGAACTGCAGATGGAGCTCACGAGAAGGGATATTTCCTTTGAGATAAGAAGCGGCCTTCGCTTCTTCGAACAGGCCCACATCAAGGACGTTGTCTCGTTCCTGCGTGTCATGGTAAACCCCGACGACGAGGTCTCGTGGCTGAGGATGCTCAGGATATTCCCAAAGATAGGCAGGAAGACGGCGGAAAGGATATATGCCTATATGAAGGCCTCCGGCAACCCCTTTGACCTTTTGGTCTCGAAAAAGATAGCCGGCCAGTTCAAGAACATCCAGAAAGACACCCTCGAGACATGGTCAAGGCTGTTCAGGGAGCTCACGGACCTTTACGAACAGGAGGCCCTCTCAGATATGATCACCGCCGTCCTCAAGCACGGCTACACGGAATACCTGAAATTCAATTATCCCAATTATGAATCGAGGCTCGAAGACCTTGGGCAGCTGATCAATTTCTCCACAAAATACCAGTCGCTGGAAAATTTTTTGAGCGAGCTTTCCCTGATGAGCGGCATAAGCGGAGAAGAGATCATTGCTGCGGACAGGGACGAAGAGCGGGTCATCCTGAGCACGATCCATCAGGCAAAGGGGCTTGAGTGGAAGGTGGTGTTCATAATATGGTGCGCCGAGGGGAGGTTCCCCAACCCCAAAGCCATTGAAGACGGCGGGCTGGAAGAAGAGAGGAGGCTGTTCTATGTGGCTGCCACGAGGGCCATGGACGAGCTTTACCTCTGCTATCCCATGCTTGTTTTTGACAGGCAGGTAGGGCATGTGATCCTGAAGCCGTCGCGGTTCATTTCGGAATTAAGCGGCAGCCATTACGACGAATGGCAGATAACGGAATACTGAGAAAAGACGGAAGGACGAGGGACGACCGCTCTCCCGCTAAAGCAGGATCGCTGGGACGAAAGACGATAAAATCATTGTCTGCAGAAAGTATCTGCCTTCTTTTCCATGCTGTTTAGCATTGCGAAGATGTGCTCATAATGTTCGTTCAAAGCATTATATTGTTCTTTATTCATATAGTTACTTGCCAAAGCAAATTCCAGCCATGTCTGGGTCTCTGCCGCTTCCTGTGCGGCATCGAGTAATTTGTTTATGAAAACAGCCTTATATCTTCGTTTTCGCCACCCCTCAGCAAGATTCGCACATACTGATCGTGATGATCTGCGGACCTGATCAGTAAGCGAATATCTTTCTTCTTTTGGAAAAGTCTTTGAGATTTCGAAAATTGCCATTGAAGTCTCAAAGGCAATTTTATATACCTCCAGGTCGTTTACACTTTGAAGAAGCTTTTTCTTCCCGTCATTAGACATTTATACCTGGCCATTTGTTCTTTATCTCTATTATTCGTCCTTCGTCTTTCTGCGCTTAGTTGATGAATACCTTCTTATATTTTGCCATGTCCTCAAGGGCCCTGCCGCAGCCCATGGTAACCGAGGTAAGGGGGTCATCGGCGATGGTGACCACAACCCCTGTTTCGTTCTCTATCCTCTGGGCAAGCCCCTTCAGGAGCGCCCCCCCGCCTGTTAAAACGATCCCTGATTCATTGAGGTCGGAGATAAACTCCGCCGGCAGTTTCTCCAGCGCCCTTCTGACGGCATCGATGATCGCCGCCACAGGCTCCTCGATCGCCTCCCTCACGTCCTCTTTCTGGATCTTGACCGTTTTCGGTATGCTGGTGAGAAGGTCTTTCCCGACAACGTTTATAGAGTCGCTCAGCGAATCGATGGGGAATGCCGACGCCCCTTCGATCTTTATCTTTTCTGCGGCGATCACCCCCACGGCAAGCTGAAGCTTTTTCTGAAGATACCTGACGATCGCTTCATCGAGTTCATCCCCGGCGACCCTTAGCGATTCGCTGTACGCAATGGCCGAGAGGCTGATAATGGCAACCTCCGTGGTGCCTCCGCCGATATCTATGATCATATTCCCCTTCGGAAGCTCAATGGGCATCCCGGCCCCTATGGCTGCGGCCATCGGTTCTTCGATAAGATAGACATCCCTTATGCCGACCTGAAAACAGGCGTCTATGACCGCTTTCTTCTCAACCTGCGTAATCCCCGAGGGGACCCCCACGACCATCTTTGGCCTCGATATCTTCCGCTCGGTGCTGGCGGCCTTTAAAAAGTATTTGATCATCGCCTTGGCAACCTCGAAATCGGCAATGACGCCGTCTTTTAAAGGCCTTATCGCGCTGATGTTGGGAGGCGTCCTTCCGATATATTCCTTTGCCTCTTTACCCACCGCGATGACCTTGCCGGAGTTGTTGTCAATGGCGACGACCGAAGGTTGGTTCAGGATGATGCCCTCTCCTTTCATGTATATGAGGGTGTTCGCTGTACCAAGGTCCATAGCAAGATGGGTATGTAGCATTCCAAATAATTTTCTTAAAAAACTCATTACCACCCTCCTTTATTTATTCAATGATCTTTCTATGCTTCCCGTCCTTTGCTTTCTCAAGAAGTTCCCAGAGGTCTTTGCTGTCCTCGGGGAACATGCTCGTGTTGCATTCAATGAGGTCGCCTCTGTCAAAGGCCCGCTCTTCCGACAGGATCTTGTGGCCGGTATACTGTATAAGTTTTATCATATTTCGCACCTCAACCATATCACTTCCTTTCACCGCGATATAGAAGCGGCCTCCGCCCTTCCGCGAGATGTAGGCCTGCGGCCCCGCAGAATACTGGATGACCTGAAATATCCGCCGCAGAAGGTTATGAGTAAATTCATATCCCATCCTTTTGTTATATGTTTTCACGTGCAGGACCTTTACGGACAGCAGCGAAAATTTTTCATTCTTTTTTATCATCTTATCGATTATGCCAAGGAACGACGAGAACTGTATAGCCCCCGTTACCGGTTCGAAATCCTTTAACCTGTTGATGTGCTCCTTCATCCATCGCGATGAGTAATAGAGCGACAAGAACGTTGAAACATTTCTCAGGACGCCGATAAACTGTTCTTTCAGCTTCACATCGATGAGCGAGACAAACCCCAGGACGCCGAGGATCGCGTCGTCTGTCGCAAGAGGGAAACCGAAGAACTGCCGTGCCTTGATCGGTTCATTGGAAAAAAAAAGGGGTTTTTCCCTCAGGTAGCCGCTGTTGTAAGGAAGCAGGAGCTCCCGCCCCCCCTCCATTACCATCGATGCGATGCTGGCGCCCGGCTGGCAGTCCCTTTTCAGCTCATCGGGGCGGTCCACCCCGTATACATCCGTGATAGACAGCCTCCCGTTCTTTTCCACTCCGACGAAACAAAAATCTCCGCCGGAGATGCTTAAAACCTCTTTCAGGATCTCGTCGACAGCGATCTTCCCAAGGTTGAGCCCGTTAAAGAGGCCCATGATGCGCTTCTCTGCATAGAAATCTTCAATGGCCTCTTCAACCTCCCGCTCCCTGCTTGCCCTTTCGATCTCTTCGCGGATAACAGAGACAAAAAAACCGAGGATCTTTTTTTCCCTGTCTGTAAAAACATATTTCTTCTTGCTGTCCACAATGACGACGGCATCGGCATCCACGGGGAATCCCATGAAGGATTTGATCCCTTCGGAGGCGCCATAGTAGCCGAGCGCGTCCTCGTCCTTGTCAAAATTTGGTATTATCAGCGGCTCATTGTGTTTTATGACCCAGCCGGGGAGCGTTCCCTCTATGGGGATGTGCCTGTCCTTGTCAAAGCTTTTTGCAAAGGTGACAGATGAGATGCAGTTCAGGTGTTCGTTGCCCTTCACGTAGAGGGCAACGGTAAAGGCCTCGTAGACATTGAAAAGGAGCTGGGAAATGCCGTCTATCATGCTCATGGAATTATGTCATTCCCCCTGCCCGAAGTCAATCGCATATCAGCCATATCGGTCGAACTCCACGTAACGCCCCGTCCCGAACTTGTCGAGGAGCCGGCAGAAGCTGCATTTATCGCTGAACGTAGGGTAGCCGCATTGCTGGCAGTAGCGGCCTTCACTGCTGTCTTCCTTTTCGTCACCTTTTTCCTTTACCACGTTGAGGTAGCCTTTCACAAACATTATTTTCGTGCCCGGCGACGACTCCTCGATGCGGTTCAGGATGCCTTTGTAGGCGAGGGTCTTCGCGTCTTTGGAGAAAGGGCATTCCTCGTAGATGTAATCGATGCCCTTCATGATCGCATAGGCCGCGATCTCCCTCTCGGAACATAAAAAGAAGGGCTTTATCTTTTTCACGAGATGGTCGTCTTTGCCCTCAAGGACGACGTTTTTCTTCCAGAGATACTCCTTCTTCCAGTAGAGGACATTCCCGAAAAGGGCCGATGCCTCGTCGTCGAGGTTGTGGCCTGTGGCGAGGAGCGTATACCCTTTGTCGATGCATACCCTGTTCATGATGTACCGCTTTATCGTCCCGCAGGCAGAACACGTGGGTCTCCTGATGACCTTTGCGACGCCGTCTATCCCCTTCTGCAACGTATTGCGGACATGGAAGATGTAGACCTTCCGCTGCAGCATATCCGCCATCTGCATGATCTTCTCAAACGACCGCGCGGAATAGCCCTCTATGCCGAGGTCGACGTAGATCCCGTCCGCGGCATACCCGAGCCTGTTCATCATGTACCACAGGGACAGGCTGTCTTTGCCGCCGGATACCGCCACGACCGGCTTGTCGGCTTCATCAATGAGGCTGTATTTCTTTATGGTGGTGGAGACCCTCTTCTCTAAGAAGGCGATGAAATCCTCTTCGCAGAGGGCGGTCTTATATGACCGGAGGTTGATGCTAGCCGGTTTTCCGCAGACCCTGCATTTCATCCGCCCGATACGACCCTTATCAGTTTTACTTCATCGTCTCTCTCTATCTTATGATCCTCAGTTACGAGCTTTTGGTTGACGACGACGAGGTGCGTCTCCCTGCTCAGCGAAAGCTGTTCCAGCAGCTTCGAGGCCAGCATCGGCCTCTCGAATTCGTAATTGTTCCCTTCGCACTCGACCTTCATGGCTAATTCATAGCATATGGGGCATGTGTTGTAAAGAGCGTCCGGGCTGTCAGCAAACAGCTATCAGTCCTCAGTCTCTGATAAACCCTGATTCTCCAACCCAAGATGGGCATCTGTGTCGCGATGTCCCCGCAAACACGCTCGATCAACAGATCCCCTGAAGCAGCGCTTCAGGGCAACAATATCCCTCTACCCTTGAAGAAAAGGGCTAGGGTACAGGCGACATGGCAATATTGTTCCCTCCCATTGGCGGGAAAAAGTCATAGCAATAATATCCCCTCTCCCCTCGGCGGGAGAGGGTCAGGGTGAGGGGGAAGACTCCACGAGCTTCTGCTCGTGTAGGGGACGACGTGAGTCTCTGGAATAGCAGGTCCGGCAATCATGCCTTTATATTGCTTTTCCCGAAATCGTGTTTATATTAAAGATAGTTATCAGCTATTAGCTTTCGGCAGTCAGCTTGCAACAGAACCGCATAAATATTGTCTTTACCTGTTGGCTGATCGCTGTGAGCTGAAAGCGTAAATCTACAGAGGTGACCATATGAACTGGGAAAAGTTGACCATAAAGGCACAGGAGGCCGTAGCCGAGGCGCAGAAGAAGGCGGAATCGATGGGCCATCAGCAGATCGAGAACGAGCACCTTCTCTACGCGCTCGTCGCGCAGAAGGAAGGGGTAATAAAGCCGCTCCTCGACAAGCTCGGCGCAAGCGCCAACGCGATCCTCAACGACCTCGACCGCGAGCTGAAGAAGAAGCCCCGCGTCGAGGGGTCCGCACAGGTCTATATCTCGACGGGATTGAAGCGCGCCGTTGACATCGCCTTCGAAGAGGCATCGCGCCTGAAGGATGAATACGTCAGCACCGAACACCTCCTCATCGGCATCGCAGAGGTCAAGGAGGGCTCTGCCGCCCAGATACTGAAGAATAACGGCGTCACCAAGGACAGCATCTACGCCGTGCTGAAAGACATACGGGGTAGCCAGCGCATCACGGACCAGGCGCCGGAAGAGAAATACCAGGCGCTTCAGAGGTACTGCCGCGACCTGACGGAAGAGGCGAGGAAGGGAAAGCTCGATCCGGTCATCGGCCGCGACGAAGAGGTGCGCAGGGTCATGCAGGTGCTCTCCAGGAGGACGAAGAACAACCCCGTGATCATCGGCGAGCCGGGGGTCGGGAAGACGGCTATCGTTGAAGGCCTCGCCCAGAGGATCATAAGCGGCGACATACCGGAGACGCTGAAGAACAAGCGGGTGCTTTCCCTTGACCTCGGCGCGCTATTGGCGGGCGCAAAATACCGTGGCGAGTTCGAGGACAGGCTGAAGGCGGTGCTCAAGGAGATCGGCGAGGCCGCCGGAACGGTGGTCCTCTTCATCGACGAGCTCCATACGATCGTCGGGGCAGGGGGCGCACAGGGCGCCGTGGACGCGTCGAACATGCTGAAGCCGGCGCTGGCGCGCGGCGAGCTCCGCTGCATCGGTGCCACGACACTTGACGAATACCGTAAGTATATCGAGAAGGACGCCGCACTCGAGAGGCGGTTCCAGCCGGTCTTGGTCGGTGAACCGTCGGTGGAAGAAACGATCGCGATCCTCAGGGGCCTGAAGGAACGATATGAGCTCCACCACGGCGTGCGGATAAAGGACTCCGCCCTCATCGCCGCAGCCACGCTCTCCCACAGGTATATTACCGACAGGTTCCTTCCCGACAAGGCGATAGACCTTATCGACGAGTCATCATCGAAGCTAAGGATGGAGATCGACAGCGTCCCCACGGAGATCGACGAGGTTGAGCGGAAGGTCATCCAGGCCCAGATAGAGATCGAGGCGCTCAAGAAAGAAAAGGATGAGGCATCGAAGGACAGGAAGAAAAAGCTCGAGGAAGAGCTGAAAGAGCTTAAAAAAGAGGTCGGGGAGAAAAGAAAACACTGGGAAAAGGAAAAGGCCCTCATTATGGGCATCGGAGAGGTCAAGGAAAAGATCGACCGCGCCAGGACCGAGGCGGATGATCTCGAGAGAAAAGGCGATTTCGGTAAGGTCGCAGAGATTCGCTACGGTACCATTTCGTCCTTAGAACAGGAGCTGGAGGCCAGGAACAGGGAGCTCGCCGAGCTCCAGAAAGGCAGGAAGATGCTCAAGGAAGAGGTGGATGAAGAGGACATCGCGAAGGTCGTCTCGAAGTGGACGGGCATCCCCGTATCGAAGATGCTCGAGGGCGAGATGGAAAAGCTCGTCACCATGGAAGACCGGATCCACCGGCGCGTCATCGGCCAGGAAGAAGCAATAGAGGCGGTCTCGAGCACGATACGGCGCGCCAGGGCAGGACTGCAGGACCCCAACAGGCCGCTTGGCTCTTTTCTCTTCCTGGGGCCGACAGGCGTAGGCAAGACAGAGCTTGCGCGGGCGCTCGCCGAATTCCTCTTTGACGACGAGCAGGCTATCGTCCGCATCGATATGAGCGAATTCATGGAAAAGCACTCCGTGTCGAGGCTCATCGGGGCGCCCCCGGGATACGTGGGCTACGAAGAAGGCGGCTACCTCACCGAGGCCGTCCGGAGAAGGCCTTACTCCATTATCCTCCTCGACGAGGTGGAAAAGGCGCACCCCGAGGTATTCAACGTCCTCCTCCAGGTCCTCGACGACGGGAGGCTGACGGACGGCCAGGGCAGGACCGTGGATTTCAAAAATGCCGTCATCATCATGACGTCCAACATCGGAAGCCAATGGATCACCGACCTCACCGACAAGGATTACGACGAGATGAAGCGGAGGGTCTCCGAGGCAGTGAAGACGCACTTTAAGCCCGAATTCATCAACAGGATCGACGACATCATCATATTCAGGTCCCTCTCTGCTGAAAATATCAAGGAGATCGTGAAGCTCCAGCTCAATTACCTCACGAAGCGCGCGGCAGAAAGAAATATCGCGCTTGCATATACCGACAAGCTTAAGGACATGATCGCAAAGGAAGGCTACGACCCAACGTACGGGGCGCGCCCGCTGAAGCGGATCATCCAGAAGAAGATACAGGACGCGCTGGCGCTTATGATACTGAAAGGCGAGGTAAAGGACGGCCAGAAGATCACCATCGACGCCAACGCGAAAGGAGAGGTGACGTTCAAGACAGATAAATAGCTATCAGCCGTCAGCATACAGCCGATTAGTATATCGTATATCGTAACTTCAAGTTCATCTCCTTACGACATACATTCGCGCCTTACGGATGTTCCGAGTTCTTTTGCAGTTCACTGTATATGACATGCTACTATTTACTGTATCTTTACGCCGAACGTTTTTTGTAATCTCGATATACGAACTACGATATACTATGTACTATTTTTCCTTGACAACACCTCGAAATTGCTGGTATATAATCGAATCACTGTAGGCGCATAGCTCAGTGGGGGAGCGCTACCCTGACACGGTAGAGGTCCGGGGTTCAAAACCCCGTGCGCCTACCATTTTTTAACGCCCACAAGCAAATGCAATGACTTGACTATTGCCTGCAAAAAAACGTATATTTGTAAATCACATACCCAAAAGAGGAGCTTGAAGGTTCTGAAAGGCAGTTGGAGAGTGGCCGGGCCGCTACCAGAGGAGAGATCTTCCGGTTGCGGCGTTTTATTTGAATCCGGATGCCACCCCGCCGTGTGGCGACATTGTTCCCTCTCCCCCTGCGGGAGAGGGTAGGGTGAGGGGGCATAATTATGCCGTTTCTATCCTCTGATCCCCCGCAGCGTGCCGCGTGGCAGTTCGCTATGATCGAATGCAGCGCTTTGGGGTGTGCCGTATAAAGGAGCTGTTCAAATGAAAAAGATAAGAAGCAGTTGCGTTGCCTGTATTATAATCTTTGGCCTGATCTATTCCCTTCCTTTCTTTTGCTGCGCCCAAAATATTCAAAATACGGCTGATCAAAAACCTTCAATCGCCGCCGGCCCCAGGATAACAGAACAGGCAAGGAATAAAGACGGTGCAGTTGATGGTCAGGAAAAAAGGGGCGGTTCTTTTGACCTTGATCCGGATGACTATTCAACGGAAGAAGGCAATGGCAGTGATGAAAAACGGGACACGATGGAGCATGCATTGGAATTACTGGAAGGCGCGGATAAGCTTTGGGAGAAAGGAGATATAGAGGAAACATTAAACGCCCTCGATGAAGCGTATTCTTTGCTCCTGGACGCCGATGGCGATGGTGCGATCTCCCAGGAGAAGGATAATTTACGCTTTTTAATTGCCCGGCGCATCTTGGCCGTTTATTCCTCCAAGAGGACCGTCCTTGATGGAAAGAACAGCGAGATACCATTGACCATGAACGCTGACATCGAAAAGGAGATCAGGTCTTTTCAAGGTATAGAACGGGATAAATTTATCGCAGCCTATCAGCGTTCCGGCATGTACCGTTCTGCTATAGTGAACGCATTAAAAGAAGCGGGGATCCCGGAAGAGCTTTTCTGGCTTCCGCTGGTAGAAAGCTTCTTCAAGATTAACGCCTACTCCCGCGCACGAGCCCTTGGCCTGTGGCAATTCATTCCTTCAACGGGTTATAAATTCGGCCTCAGCCGCGATGAATGGATCGATGAGCGCATGGATGTGCAAAAATCCACCCGGGCGGCGATCGCTTATTTAAAAGAATTGCACAGCATGTTCGGCGACTGGCTTACAGCGCTCGCTGCTTACAACTGCGGCGAAGGAAGGGTCCTCAGGGTGATCTCCAGGCAGCACATAAACTACCTGGACAGTTTTTGGGATCTATACAGGCAGCTGCCCAACGAAACCGCCCGCTATGTTCCCCGGTTTCTTGCCACGCTGCATATTGTTAAAGATCCACAAAAATATGGATTTGCTTTAAGCGCAGCAGACAATCTTGTTTCCTTTGAAACGGTCAAAGTGAACAAGGTAATGAAGCTTCAGGATATTGCGGAAAAAATAGAGGTATCTGAAGAGGTGCTGAACCTGCTTAATTCGGAATTGCGACACAAGCTGACGCCGGACCGCGGGTACAATTTAAAGGTTCCCGAGGGATATGCAGAGAAGTTTCGCTTAATAGCCGACAGCATCCCCCAGGGCGGGAAGCCTCGATTTGCTTCCGCAAGCTCCGAGTTCATAAAGCACAAAGTAAAAAAAGGCGAAACGGTTGCCTCCATTGCCAGAAAGTACCATGTTTCTTCTGCAAAAATAATGTCGAACAACAAGATAAAAAATAAAAATAAGCTGGTTCAAGGGCAGGTCCTTAAGATCCCCACAACAAGCAGGGGGAGCTACGCAGCATTAAACGTGAAGAAAACAAGAACAGCATCTTCAGGCAAATACAGCAGGTACAAGGTTAAAAGGGGCGATACGCTTTCGTCCATTGCCGGTCGTTTTGAAACGACGCCCGCTAAGATCAGGCAATTGAATAACCTGAAAACAGATAAAGTATATGTAGGGCAGGTATTGAAGATACAAAAAGGCCGATAACAGCATAACAGGAAAGGGCCGTTCACACCATAAATGACGCCAGTATATCCTCGGTCATGATGCGGATCATGGAGCGGCGCGTCGCGGGGTCGCCTTCAAGGTTCTCAAGCGGATGGGCCGCGGCATATGCCAGCTTCCCCACCTCCCTGGCGATCTCACGGCTGAGAGGTTTGCCTTTTGCTGCCTCCTTGGCTTTCGGCACCGCAACAGGGCGAGAGGCAACGCCTGTAAGACAGAGCTTCAGGTCTTCCACCAGCCCCTTGTTGAGCTTCAGGGCAGCTGCCACCCCGGCAAGGGGAAAATCTATCCCGCCCCTTAAGCGGTATTTCCTGTAAGCGGCCTGCATGCCGAGCGAGCCTTCGGGGATGGTGAATCCCGTGGCGACCTTGCCCGCCATATTATTGAACGGCGCTTTGCCGTCGCCGGAGTAGAGCGATTCGACGGGGACCTCTTCGGAGCCCTTCTTCGAAACGATCGTGATGGTTGCGTTGAGTGCTATCAGCAAAGGCGCCAGATCGCCCTGGTAAACGGCAAAGCACTTCTTGCCCTTGGGAACAACGTGGCAGAGCTCTCCGTTTCGCTTGAAGCACGGAGCGACCGCCTTGCCCCACACGGGCGACCTGTTGTAATGGCGGCACCGGGTGTTCTGGAAGATATTGCCTCCCACCGTGGCAACGGACCTGATCTGGTTCGTCGCAACAAGCCCTGCCGCGTCCGCAAGGGCGGGGCATTTCTCGCGTATTACGGCATCGGATGCAAGAAGGGAAAGGGTAACCCCGGCCCCTATGGTCAGACCTCTTCCCGGCAGGCAGGCGATATCCTTCAACGCGGGGATATCGGCAAGCGATACAAGACGGCCCGGCGTCTCAAGGCGGAGCTTCATCCTCACGAGGAGGTCGCTCCCTCCTGCAAGCACCTGCGCGCCGTTCTTTTTATCGGCAAGGATCGCGATGCATTCTTTCAGCGAGCCCGGGCTGTGATGGATAAAACGGGGGAGGTTCATTCTTCGTCCTCCTTGCGGGGCGCTATCTTTATAGGCAGCTTCGTGCTCCACTTCCCCGTTGCGTTGGCCACGGCGTTGCTTATGGCGCCGAGGATGCCGGAGACGTAGCCTTCGCCGACCTCTTTGGTCACAAACTCACGATCCCTTTCGTATGCCTCCGTGATAACGTCGACGTACTGGGCTTCTACCATCTCGTGCGCCGTCGGGAGCTTGTAATCGAGGAATGACGGGTTCAGGGTGACCCCTTCTTTCACGGTGACCTCTTCTGCGAGGGCCTGTCCTGCGGCCATGGACGCCTGGCCGTCGATCTGGCCCTCAACGAGGAGGGGGTTGATCGGAAAGCCGCAGTCGTGGGCGGTGAAGGCCTTGGTGATCCTGATCTGCCCGGTCATCGTGTCGACCTCGACCTCGGCAACCTGGGCGTCAAAGGCATAGCTTTCGCTCCACGTCCCCTTCGCGTTCTTCAGGCTCGGCCCGAATTCGGCCTCTTTGAGGGCCCTGGAATAGCCCCTGCCGACGATCGGGTCGCCGTCGTTGTCGCGGATGTGGCGGGCAACGGCCTGCGCAAAGGATATGGATCGGCCGGTCCCTTTGATGAAGATCTGCCTCGATCTCAGCTCAAGGTCTTCGGGGGCCGCCTGGAGCACCTTCGATGCCGATGCAAGGAGCACCTTTCGCGCGTCCTCGGCCGCCTTCTTCACCGCGTTTCCCGTCACGAGCGTCAGGCCGCTTATCCATGAACCGATATCCACTGGTGTGGAATCCGTATCGCCGGACACGACCTGAATGTCCTCCATGCCGAGGCCGAGTTCCTGGGCCACGATCTGGGCGAGTATCGTCTCGGCGCCCTGACCGATATCGAGGGCGCCCGTCAGGAGATGGGCGGTCCCGTCGTCGTTGAATTTGACCACAGCCGCTGAATTGTTGGGGTATATGAGGGTGCCCGTAAAGTACCCGCTTGCCCCCATTCCGATGCCGTGCTTTAAGCGGGATGGAGCCTTTTGCAGCGTCCTGTTCTCCTCGTACTTTCTTGCAAAGTCCGTCTCTTTTGCCGCCTGCAGGATGCATTCGATGAGGCCGGCCTTTCTGATGTTGTCGCCGTTGGGAAGCGTCTCCCCGGGCCTCCTTGCGTTCCGGAGCCTGAGTTCGATGGGGTCGATGCCGAGGTCTGCGGCGATCATATCCATCTGGGTCTCGCCGGCAAACCGTATCTTTGGTGCTGCGTGTCCCCGCTGGGGAGCCCGCACCGGGTTGTTTGTGTACACGGAGTAGCCGATGTAATCGAGGGCGGGCATCCGGTAAGGGAGAACAAGATAACCCCAGGTGGTGAAGATCATGACAACGCCGCTGCCCCGGTAGGCGCCGCAATCATTATAGCAGCGCACGCGCTGGCCGAGGATCACACCTTCTTTGTCCACGGCGGTCTCAAGGTCCACGATCATGTTCTGGCTGTGGCGGAAGTACGCAAAGACCTCCTCCCGTTCAGCCGCGTAGCGGACAGGCTTGCCGGTCTTCATGGAGAGGAGGGACGTGCAGAACTCATGGGAAAAGAGGTCGATCTTTCCCCCGAACGCGCCTCCCACCCAGGATTTATGGACGTGGACTCGGCTCGCAGGGATGTTGAGGATACGGGAAAGCTGCATTCGCTTGCGAAAGGTCCCCATGCCCGATGTCCAGACATGCAGTATCCCCGCTGCATCGTAGTGCGCCACGGTCGCCTGGGGCTCCAGGTAGCAGTGCGTCCTCAATTCCGGCTCGAACCGGTCTTTTCTTACCAGGTGGGCGCGGGCAAAGGCGGCATCAACATCGCCATAGCTGTTCGCGCACTGCCCACCGATGTTCCTGAAATCACCGATCAGGTCGGGGATCTCGACGGGATGGATCTCGGGGGCCCCCGGCCTCATTGCATCGAAGACATCAAAGACAGCGGGAAGCTCCTCGTAGGTGACTTCGATGGCGTCCAGGGCCTCCATGGCGGCGTCCTCATCAGCGGCTGCAACGGCGGCCACCTCCTCGCCGAGATAGCGGACCCTGTCGTTCGCCAGCACATACTGGTCTGCCGGGTATCGCGGCGTCTCGACAAAACCGTGGCGGACATCCCACGCGTCCCGCCCGGTGATCACCGCCTTCACCCCTGGTATTTTCGTGGCCTTGGCGGTATCGATGTTCAGGATACGCGCATGGGGAAGGGGGCTCCTCAGTATCTTTGCGCAGAGCATGCCGGGCATCTGGATATCAACCGTGTATTGTGCCTCTCCCGTTACCTTGGTCGGGCCGTCGATCCTGGGTACGCGTTTTCCTATTATCGTTTCCATCATTTCTGGTCCTTTACGCTCTCGATGGCCTCGATGATCTTGTTATAGCCTGTACACCGGCAGAGATTTCCCTCCAGGGCCCTCTGGATCTCCTGCCGTGACGGCTTTGCATTGGCAGAGAGCAGGGCCGTTGCCGAAACGATCATGCCCGGCGAACAGAACCCGCACTGGACTGCGCCGTGATCGATAAATGCTTTCTGCAGGGGGCTCAGCTTTCCGCCGGCGGCAATGCCTTCAATGGTCGTGATCTTCTTCCCCACCGCGCCGACGGCGAGCGTCAGGCAGGCAAGCACCGGCTGGCCGTCCAGAAGCACCGTGCAGGAGCCGCATTCCCCGGTGCCGCATCCTTCCTTGGCGCCCGTGAGGGAAAGCTTGTTCCTTAACACGTCGAGAAGCGTGTCCCTGTCCTCCACCGTAACGGGGCGCTCCTCGCCGTTCACGGTAAGGGTGATGATCCTTCCCGAACGCTTCTCCTTCTCAAGATCTTTGACATCGCCCCTCTTCATAAATGCTCCTTGTCCTGCCGTGAAAACACCCGTTATTTGATGTGCGTAGTACAGGCAATATACCACTCCTGTGCGTTTATATCAAGGGGGGTACGGCGTATCCCCATTGACATTATATCGCCGCTATTATAGATTCATCGTAAGCGTACCCATAGGGGAGGTTTAATATGAATATGACCATCAAAAGCATCTCCATAGTTTTGATATGTTTCATAGTTGTTGCCTTTGCCGCCTGCCAGAGCTACCAGAGACAGGTCGTGCCGTTCAAGATGCCTGCCGCTTATCCCAACGCCACCGGGGCTGCCGGGGCCATCATCGCCTCAAGGTCATACGACAGCCAGGAGGCGCAGGCGGTGTTCGGTTTTGATATAGTCGGCGCAGGCGTTGTACCCGTACAGGTCCTCTTCGACAACAAGGGCGAGCATCCGATCGAGATCATCCCCGACCAGACCTTTCTCACCGACAGCGATGACAACCTGTGGCCTATCCTTGAATCGAGCCTTGCATACGACCGTATAGCAAAGAAGACAGAGCTCGGCAGGGTTGCGCCTGAGGCGACAAAATTCGGCGCCCTTACCGGCATTGCCGGCGCCATGATAGGGGCTGCCATCGGCGTGGTCACGGGAACGAATGTCGGCGAGGCGACGCTGAGCGGCGCTGCCCTCGGCGCAGCGGCAGGCGCAACGATGGGCGGAGCGAAAGGACTTCTTGAATCAGACGTAAAGGAAAAGATAAGGGGAGACCTCCAGAAAAGGTCTCTTGAGAACAAGACGATCAACCCCGGCGACCTGGCCTACAGCTTTGTATTCTTTCCCGGTGAATCGGCAAGACCGGTAGGGCTCCGGCTTAAGCTGAAGGAAAAGGATACGGGGGCTTTCCATACCCTTATTATGAAACTACAGTAAAGATTCAGCTATCAGCGATCAGCTTTCAGCAAACAAAAAATGCAGGCTAAGGTTCAGGCTAAGGTTAAGCAAACTGCCGATTCTCCTCAGTCTCAACCTTAACCTCAACCTGATTCTTCTTGCTATGAACTATGGGCTACTTTCACTTCGTCTGGATGTACCGTTGTCCCATCCATATAAGAACAAAGCTGAAGATGATCTTCAGGTGCAGCTCGGGGAGGATGTTCGCTACGGTTCCCCCGATGTAGCCTCCCACAATGGCCCCGACAGAAATGCCTGCCGCTACATTGAGCTGTACGTTGCCGAGCCTGTAATGGGTAAAGGCGCCGATCAGGCAGACGGGCATCATGGCAAGAAGGGATGTGCCCTGGGCGAGTTGCTGGGGCATGCCCGCCAGGAGCACCATCGGAGGGATCATTACAACGCCGCCGCCGCCGCCCATCATCCCGGAGATGAAGCCGGTAACGACCCCTGTGCCAAGGAAGATGATAACGTACGCCGCAGGCCCAAGCTGGGCAGTTGACCTCGGCAAAAAACCTCTTATGAAAAGAAGAAGCGCCACACAGATAAGCATTACGCCAAAGGCCCTCTTCAGTTTCTTTTCAGGCAGAGAGTTGGCATACAGCGCGCCAAACCGGGCGGTGATCATGGCGGTCGCCGCAATCAGTGCGGCAACCTTCCAATCCGCTGTCCCGTGGAAGTAATACGTTATGGCGCCCGCGAGGGCAGTGAAAACAACGGCCACCAGGCTCGTTCCGTGGGCCTTAAGCTGCGCGAGCTTGAGCAGCATGGTCATGAGCGGGATCATGACCACCCCGCCCCCGAGGCCGATGAGGGCGCCGAGAAAGCCGCCCGCGAGACCGATGGCCAAACCGAATAAGCTGTTCATTGTTCTCTCAATATCCCTTTTAGAATAAATGAGTCTCCACTATACCACATCGACAGAAGGTAATCCAGAAAGGCGGACGTACGAGCGGGAGATGGGGGGATGGGAAGATGGGAGGATGAGAGGATGGGAAGATGGGAGGATGCGGTGCTGGTCGCTTGATGTAGGTCAGGTATATTGAGGAACGAGGTGCGTGGAACAAGTATTGTCATCGCGAGGACATATTCCCCACACATCTGACGTCTTTAATCTGTCATGTTTTAACGTTGAACGCTGAACAGGTTTCCCTTGACACCTCACGGTTGTTCCGCTATGCGCCATGCGCTTTGCGCTATACTCCAGCGACAATTATCGAGCGACCAGCACCGCATCCTCTCATCCTCGCATTTCCCCATCCTCGCATCTTCTATTCTTATCGCCGGCATCCGGTTAATTTGCCGCTTGACTTACCGTTGCCCATGCTATACAAATTGTCCATGCGGTTCATCGCTGATCTCCATATCCATTCCAGCTATTCCCGGGCAACGAGCAGGGACATGGTCCCCGAGGCGCTGTGGAAGTGGGCCCAGATAAAGGGCATTACCGTGGTCGGCACCGGCGATTTTACCCATCCCGCATGGATTGCCGAGCTCAGTAAAAAGACCGAACCGACAGGCAACGGACTGCTGAGGCTCAAAAGAGAATTCGAGGCCGGCGATGTCCCCGACTCGTGCAGGGCCGACGTCTTCTTCATGCTCTCTTCGGAGATCAGCACCATATACAGCAAGAACGGGAAGACAAGAAAGGTTCACTCCATCATCTTTGTACCGCAGGTCTCCGACGCCCTGAAGCTCAGCCTCGCGCTGTCAAAGATAGGGAACCTGAACGCTGACGGGAGGCCCATACTCGGGCTCGACGTAAAAGAACTTCTGAAGATCGTCCTTGATGAATGCCCGCACGCCCTTTTCGTCCCGGCGCATGCGTGGACACCTCATTTCTCCGTATTTGGCGCTGTATCGGGCTTTGATTCCCTCGAGGAGTGCTTCGAAGATCTTGCCCCCCATATCAAGGCAATCGAAACGGGCCTTTCCTCTGACCCGATGATGAACTGGCGCCTCTCCGCCCTCGACGGGCTGACGCTCATATCGAACTCGGACGCCCACTCACCGGCAAAAATGGGCAGGGAAGCGAACATCCTTGATGTCGACACCTCATACGAATCAATAAAGAATGCGATTGAGACCGGAAAGGGTTTTCTCAACACTATAGAGTTCTTTCCCGAGGAAGGAAAATACCACTATGACGGCCACAGGGCATGCGGCGTCAACCTTGCCCCCGATGAAACAATAAAGAACGATCACCTCTGTCCTGTCTGCGGGAAAAAGGTGACCGTTGGGGTACTGCACAGGGTGAACAGGCTTGCCGACAGGGCTCACGGGTTCAGGCCTGACAGCGCAAAGCCCTTCTTTTCCCTGATCCCCCTGCCGGAGGTCCTTGCCGAAACCATGGGCATCGGTGTTGCCAGCAAAAGGGTCGACGCAGAATACCGGAGGCTCATCCATCAGCTCGGCAACGAGCTCAGGATACTCATGGACGCTGCCCTTCCGGACATCGAGAAGGCAGGCTCGCCGCTGATACGCGAGGCGATCTCGAGGGTGCGCAATGGAAAGGTCAATATCGTTCCCGGCTTTGACGGCGAATACGGCAAGATCAGGATATTCGAAGCCGCGGAACGGAGACAGATCAAGGGACAGGCAGCTCTCTTCTAAAGAAGCATGATGGACATTAAAGCAAGGATACTGGATGGCCTGAACGGATCGCAGAAGGAGGCGGTCACAGCCGCCGATGGCCCGCTCATGGTCGTTGCGGGCCCGGGGACAGGCAAAACGCTGACCATCGTCAGGAGGATAGCTTGCCTTGTTCATCGCGGGGTGAGGCCGGAACATATCCTCGCCGTGACATTCACAAACCGTGCCGCGCAGGAGATGCGCGAACGCACTATCGCGCTGCTTGGAAAAGATGCAACAAAGGTGTTTATCGGCACCTTTCACATGTTGGGGCTTCAGATCATCCGCGACAACACACCACACGACTTTATCATCTGCACAAGAAGCGATCAGGTCAACCTTCTGATGGCCATTCTTCAGGAAACGGCTCGTAGAAGGGAGGCAAACGAAACAGCCGAAACAATATCGCGGATAAAAAATTTCCTTGAGGACGGAGACGAAGACATGCAGGCCGTCTACGATCAGTATCAGGCAGCGCTCCACGAAAAGAAGGCCCTTGACCTTGACGATCTCATCCTTATGCCAATAGAAATGCTGCGCGATCATTTATTGCTGCGGACATATAAAGACAGGTTCCAACATATCATGGTCGATGAGTACCAGGACATCAACCCCGCCCAATACAGGCTCTTAAGGCTTCTTACGGGGGACAGTGGAAATATCTGCGTTGTCGGCGATGCCGACCAGGCGATCTATGCCTTCCGGGGCGCTGATGTGACAAACTTTCTTAACTTCGGGAACGATTTTCCAGCCGCCCGGAGGATCACCCTGTCGCATAATTACCGCTCCACTGCCGGCATCATCAGGGCGTCGGACAGGATGATCTGCAACAATGCCCGAAGGATCGAACGTGAACTTCTTCCCGTAAGGGGAAATGGGAAGCCGATCACGATTGTCTCTGTGCCCGACGAACGCGCAGAGGCCGAACTGGTGGTTGGCGAGATAGAGGCAAGGATCGGCGGCACGAGCCATTATCAATTGATGCACGCGCCGCACCGGCATGATTCCCCTGACGGTGCGTGCAGCTTTTCCGATTTTGCTGTGATCTACAGGACAAACGCGCAGGCAGAAATAATCGAGGAGGTTTTCCAGGCATCAGGTATTCCCTGCCAGGTGATTGGCAGCCGCCGCCTTTCGGAGAAAGGAACATATTCAGACATTATCGGGGCCCTGAAGGATCGTGCGGCGGATATAGACCCCGGGAAGCTTGTGAATGCATTCTCCGTTGAAGAACTTATCAGGTCTGCGTTCAGCGAACTTGGCGCCGATGACAATAGCTTCCTCTGCCGGTTGCTCGTAAACATCATCCCCCATAATGATGGCCCTGGCATACAAACCCTTCTTGATGCCGTAAATATGGTGCAGCTTCTTCTGCCATCCGACGATTTTGATCCCAGAGCGGATTCCGTTGCCCTTATGACCCTCCACATGGCAAAGGGGCTCGAGTTCAAGGTTGTGTTCATTGCAGGGGTAGAGGAGGGGTTGATGCCCTACGCCCGCGGCGAGGGATATGGAGACGCGGAAGAAGAAAGGAGGCTTCTCTATATGGGCATGACGAGGGCGAAAGAGGAGCTTTTCCTCCTTCATGCACGCACCAGGTTCCTCTACGGTAAAAGAACGACCCCGCGGCCGTCACCATTTGTCAGGGAGATACCGGGGGCGTTCACGCACGCGATAACGGTCCCTGATAGGGCAAAAAGACGTCATCGAAAGCAGATGAAGTTGTTTTAGGCTATTGACGCGGCCATCTTAAAGTATTATTAAACAAAAAACAAATACGGAGGTGAAAAATGGAAAAAAGACTGGAAGACGTTATCGATCTGGCGATCAAAAGAGAAGAGGAGGCATTTGTATTCTACACGGACATTCACAATAAGGTTGCGGATAAAGAGGCAAAAGAGACACTCAGATTTCTTGCAGAGGAAGAAAAAAGGCATAAGGAATTTCTCGTCAAATACAAAAACGGGGAATATGGTGAGAGCGGTCTTCGCATGAGCAGCGTCGTGAACTACAAAATAGCGGAATACCTCGAAAAACCTGACATCACAAAAGATATGGCGAGCAAGGATGTATATCTCGTCGCCGCACACAGGGAGACCAATTCGTACAATTTTTATACGGCCCTCGCCGGGGAGCATGCCGATGGCGAGACTAAGACAATGCTCCTGCGTATGGCCAACGAGGAACTGAAACATAAAGAAAAGGTGGAGTACCTCTACTCCAATACCGCCTTTCCTCAATTAGAGGGCGGATGACATTCTCGGGAGGTTGCCCGCGGCCGCGCCCTTTATGTGGTTTCTTTTAAAGTAAAGGGCGAAAAGAGCCGATAATACGTATAAGGGAACGATATGGCTTATACAACCACCACCTGTCCACACTGCGGTTTTGAGATGGCGCCGGATTACGATTACATCAACAAGGTAAAGGTGCTGGTCTGCACCAAGCCTACCTGCCTTTACAGGGTGTATCCTGACTACCCCAGAAGAGGCGGCAACGAGGAGGTATGCTACTTTTGCGGGAGGCTTTTCGTGATCCCGCCGGATGGCGCAGGCATCGTCTGCCCTGAATGCAAGAACATGATTTCACAACAGAAAAGCGGCGCCTTGCAACCCCACAAAAGACCGCGAAAACAGAATCAGCCGCGCTGCAGGACGTAAAGAATTATTTAATCCAGGATACGCCACAAGGGCACCGGCATCGATGCTCGTCCTTAAGGAATATCCGGAATTAAAAAAATTCATTCTTTTTTAACTATAAGAATTGACAAGGGAAAGATAAAAATGGTAATAATATCTTCTTGTTTGGAGAATGTTCTTAAAGTGGTAAATTGAAATAGCTATGCAAAATAAGGAAACACACACCGCAGAAGACCTTGAGATGCTGCGCCACAGCACCTCCCACCTCATGGCACAGGCCGTACGGGAGCTTTTCCCGGGGGTCAAAGTGGCCATCGGGCCGTCCATAGAGAATGGTTTTTATTACGATTTTGACTACGAACCGGGCTTTACCGAAGAGGACCTGCCGAAGATAGAGGCAAAGATGAAGGAGCTCGTCAAGAAGGATATCCCTATTGAAAAAAGGGTCCTGAAAAAGGACGAGGCCATGGATATGTTCGAGAAGATGGGCGAGACATACAAGGTGGAACTTTTGGAGGCGATCGACGACCCCGAAGTAAATACCTACACCCAGGGTTCCTTTACGGACCTCTGCCGCGGGCCGCACCTTCCGTCAACAGGAAAGATAAGGGCATTCAAGCTTTTAAGCCTTGCCGGCGCTTACTGGAGGGGCGACGAGAAGAACAAGATGCTCACCAGGATATACGGGACAGCCTTCCCTGATGAGGAATCGCTCAACAAATACCTCAATTTTCTTGAAGAGGTGAAAAAGAGAGACCACCGCAAGCTTGGCAAAGAGCTCGAGCTTTTCAGCATCTCCGATGATGTCGGCGCAGGGCTTGTCATATACCACCCGAACGGCGCCCTGCTCCGTTACCTCCTTGAAGACTTCGAAAGAAAGGAACACCTGAAGAGGGGCTACCAGTTCGTAGTAGGCCCTCACATCCTGAAGCTCGACATGTGGAAAAGGTCGGGCCATTTCGACAACTACAGGGATTTCATGTATTTTACAAAGATAGATGACGTGGATTACGGCATCAAGCCGATGAACTGCCTCTCCCATATCATGGTGTACAATTCAAAGGTAAGGAGCTACAGGGACCTCCCGCTCCGCTACTTTGAGCTCGGCACCGTATCCCGGCATGAAAAATCCGGCGTCCTTCATGGCCTCATGAGGGTGCGGGAGTTTACCCAGGACGATGCCCACATCTTCCTTCGCCCCGACCAGCTTCACCAGGAGATACTGGGCATAATTCGGTTTGTGCAGGATGTGATGGGCATCTTCGGCTTTGATTATGAGATGGAGATAAGCACGCGGCCTGAAAAGTCGATAGGCACGGACGAGGATTGGGACAAGGCGGAAAAGGCGTTGAAGGAAGTTCTCGATGACCAGAAGCTCCCATATGAGATAAACGAAGGAGATGGGGCGTTCTACGGGCCCAAGATCGACGTAAAGCTGAAAGACGCCATCGGAAGAAAATGGCAGTGCGCAACGATACAGTGCGACTTCGCCCTTCCCGAACGCTTTGACCTCCACTACGTGGACAGCGATGGGAAAAGGAAGAGGCCCGTTATGCTCCACAGGGTCGTCCTCGGGGCCATCGAACGGTTCATCGGCGTCCTCATCGAACATTACGGCGGGCGCTTCCCGGTCTGGCTGTCGCCTACGCAGGCAGTGATCATGAACATCACCGATGACCAGGAGCCGTATGTAAGGGAGATTTATGACGCCATGGCGCAGGAAGGCATCAGGGTGGAAGCCGACTCGAGAAATGAAAAGCTGAGCCTCAAGATACGGGAGGGCGCTGTAAAAAAGGTCCCCTATATGGTAATAGTCGGCAAAAAGGAAATGGAGAAAAGATCCATTACCGTCAGGACAAGAGAAGGCGCCGAGCTGAAGGACATCACGGTACAGGATCTCATAAGCAGGATAAATGAGGATAATACACTCAGGAGGTGAGCCCTATAGGAAAGGACACTAAGGACGTAAATATCAATGAGAAGATACGCGTCAGAGAGGTTCGGCTCATTGACGACAGCGGGAAACAGCTGGGTATTGTGGCAACGGTTGAAGCTCTCAGGATGGCGCGGGAACAGGACCTTGACCTGGTGGAGGTTTCTCCCAAGACAAACCCGCCGGTTTGCAAGATCATGGATTACGGCAAGTTCAAATACCAGCTTGCCAAGAAGGCCCATGAGGCAAAGAAAAAACAGGCGGTGATCCAGATCAAAGAGATGAAGCTGGGCCTTAAGATCGAGGAGCATGACCTGACGTTCAAGATGAAGCACATGAAAGAGTTTCTCGGCGACGGGTACAAGGTCAAGGTGATTATTATGTTTAAGGGCAGGGAGGTGCTCCATATAGACATGGGAGAAAAACTTGCCCAGAAGGTTATCGAGTCAGTAAAAGACGCAGGGGCGCTGGAGCAGAAATTGAGATTTGACGGTAGGAATATCGTAATGATCTTCGCCCCGCTGTAAAGGAGGTTGATATGCCGAAGATGAAGACGCACCGAGGATTGGCAAAGCGGGTTAAGATAACAGCAAAAGGCAAGGTGAAAAGGGCAAAGGCATTTCACAGCCATCTTCTTTCCTCAAAAACACCGAAGATGAAAAGAAGGCTATCGAAATCTGACACTGTTCATCCCACAGATCTGAAGAGGATCAAGACATTATTACCATACTCATAAGAAAAATAGAGGTACAGTAAAATGCCAAGGGCAAAACGAGGATTTAAAGCAAGAAGAAGACGTAAAAAGCTATTAAAGCTGGCGCGGGGCATGTATGGGACCAGGAAGAATGTTTACAGCGTCGCGAAGAGGGCCGTTTTCAAAGCCCTCAAGTATGCCTACGCCGGGCGAAAACAGAGGAAGAGGGATTTCAGGTCCTTATGGATAGTGAGGATCAACGCGGCCTGCAGGGCGCAGGGCATCCCTTACAGCAGGTTCATCCATGGCCTGAAAGCCGCCAACATAGCGCTGGACAGAAAGTCTCTTGCCGAGATGGCGGTAAACGATCCGTCCGGGTTCGAGACCGTGGTGACAAAGGTTAAAGAGGCAATGGTTAACTGAGGGTGATCCTTGGATATTGGCGTCTTACAAAAGAGGGTCGATAAAGAACTATCCTCCATAAAAACGATAGACGATGTCAGGAAGGTAAAGGTATCGCTCCTTGGAAGGAAGGGTGTCTTTTCCGAATACATCGAAAATATCAAGCTCCTCGATAAAGGGGAACGTAAAGGGGCAGGCCAGGAGATCAATGCCCTCAAGGTGCATACGGAGGGCAGGCTTCGGGAACTGGAAGATCTCTACGTCGAAGAGGAGAAGAAGAAGCGGGAGGCGGCATCGCGGATCGATATCACGATGCCCGGCAAGATGCCCCTGGCGGGGAAAAAGCATCCTCTCACCCAGACGCTCGATGAGATGATCAGGATCTTCACCACGCTCGGTTTTTCAGTCGCCGAAGGCCCCGACATTGAGCTCGAGTATTACAACTTCGAGGCGCTCAACATCCCGGCAGACCATCCGGCGCGGGATATGCAGGACACGTTCTACGTTCAGAACGGAGTTGTGTTAAGGACCCACACGTCGCCGGTGCAGATACGGGTGATGGAGTCGCAGCTCCCCCCGGTGAAGATCATCGCACCGGGCACCGTCTACCGGTGCGATAATGACATATCGCACACCCCGATGTTCCACCAGGTCGAAGGACTTATGGTAGACAAAAATGTAAGGTTCTCGGACCTGAAAGGCATCCTCAGCATGTTCGTTCAGGATATGTTCGGCAAGGACACGCCGCTTCGTTTCAGGCCGAGCTATTTCCCGTTCACCGAACCGTCTGCAGAGGTTGATATCGGCTGCGTCATCTGCGGCGGGACCGGGTGCAGGGTCTGCAAGAATACCGGCTGGATCGAGATCATCGGCTCCGGCATGGTGCACCCGCAGGTGTTCAGGAACGTCGGCTATGACCAGGAAGAGATCACGGGATTCGCTTTTGGAATGGGCGTTGAGAGGGTTGCGATGATCAGATACGGCATCGATGATATCAGGCAGTTCTATTATAACGATGTCAGGTTCCTTTCGCAGTTTTGAGATAACATGGAAATGAAAACTCTAAATCCGAATATCGAAGCACTAAACAAATTCAAATGTTCAAAACCCAAAACGCTAAGAAACATGCATCTGTTTCAGGCATTCGATATTTGTATTTTGATATTGTTTAGTGCTTGGTGCTTAGGATCTAGAAATTATATATCTACAGGTATTGCACAGTGAAGGTCCCTTTCGAGTGGCTTCGTGAATTTGTCGTTATCGATATGGATCCGCAGGACCTTGCGGTGAAACTGACCATGTGCGGGTTGGAAGTGGAGGGGACGGAAGCACTGGAACCGTCTTTCGACGGCGTTGTCGTGGGCAGGATCATCGGCATCGATAAACACCCTGACTCAGAGAACCTTGTCCTGTGTACGGTCGATGCGGGCATGGAAATGCTGCCGGTCGTCTGCGGGGCAAAAAATATTGCCGTGGGAGACAAGGTCCCCCTGGCACCGGCAGGCGCCAGGCTGAAAGACGGTTCTGTCATCGAAAAGAAAAAGATCCGCGGCATCGAATCCCTCGGCATGCTTTGCTCCGAAAGGGAACTCGGCCTTACTGACGACCACAGCGGCATCTTCATACTCCCGGACGAATGCAGGGTAGGTCACTGGCTCCACGAAGAGGATCTTGTCTGGGACGTGATCCTGGATATCAACATCCCGCCCAACAGAGGGGATTGTCTCTCCATATACGGCATCGCCAGAGAAGTCGGCAGCATCCTTGGCCAGAGGGCAAAGCTGCCTGTTTTCAACCTCGAAACAGACTCGGGCAAGAAGGTAAAGGACCATATGTCGCTGACGGTCCTCAATACCGACGCCTGCCCCCGGTATGTCCTCCGGTTGATAAACGGCATATCCATCGGGAGATCACCGTTCTGGATGAGAAACAGGCTCATTAAATGCGGGATGAGGCCGATCAATACCATAGTAGACGTCACGAATTACGTCATGCTGGAGCTCGGGCAGCCCCTCCATGCCTTCGATTACCACAGGATACGCGGAAAAAGGATAGAGGTGAGGCTTGCCGACAAGGAAGCGGCCTTCAGGACGCTGGACGGCCAGGAGCAGAAGCTCCTTCAGGGAGATATCCTCATCTGCGACGGAGAAGGACCTGTGGCCCTTGCCGGCATCATGGGAGGAGAAAACTCGGAGATCTCAGAAGCCACGGAGGACGTGGCTCTGGAAAGCGCTTACTTTAATCCCCTCTACATCAGGAAGACGACGAGAAGGCTTGGGATCAAATCAGAGGCATCGCTTCGCTTCGAAAAAGGCATCGACATCGACAATGTCGGCTTTGCCGCTGAAAGGGCCATTTTTCTTATGAACATGCTTTCAGGCGGCAAGGTCATGAAGGGCGAGCGGGAGGTTCACGAAAAGAAGGAGCTGAAGACGCTCTTCGTTACTTACAGCTACATTAACGGACTGCTCGGCACTCACATATCGCAGCAGGATATTACAAAGATACTGCGGTCCATCGACATCCATATCAAAAAGGAAGGCGAGGAAGGGCTCCTCATTACGATACCGAATTTTCGCCACGATATCGACGAGCCTGCCGATATCGTCGAGGAGATATCCAGGCTGTACGGCTATGAGCGCATCCCTGCCACAAGGCCCGTTGCGGCCCTTTCGGGACAGAAGCGGACCGCCCGGGAGGTCTCCCTCGGCGCCGCAAGGGAATTCTTCAAGGGGGCGGGGTTCTTTGAATTGATAAACTTTGCCTTTTTCAGCGAGAAAGATGCGGCAAACTTTCTGATCCCCCCATCGGACGAGAGGGCATCCTTTGCGGGCATAGTAAACCCTATCTCCAGGGAGTACGCCGTAATGAGGACCTTTATCGCGCCCGGCGTGTTGAAGAGCGTTGCGTACAACATCAACAGGGGCGCGAGAAATCTCAGGTTTTTCGAGAAGGGCAAGGTCTTCTTCCTTTCCGGAGAAGGCAAGCCATACGAGCGCACTGCGATCTGCTTTGCGATCACGGGCCGGGAGGCGGAGTTTTTCTGGCGTGATAAATATAGCGACTATGATTTTTTTGATATAAAGGGTATAATGGAGGGACTGATGGGGGCCTTCGGTGTTACCTTTTCTTTGAGGAATACCGTGGAACCTTTTCTCAATCCGCAGAGGGGGGCAGATATTCTCGTTGACGGGGTACAGGCAGGGTGGATCGGCGAACTCAGGGAAGAAGTCCTGAAATCCTATGAAATAGAACAAAGTATCTATTGTGCTGAGTTGCAATTTGATATAATCTTACAAAAGGTGAAACTGGAGGTACAGTACCGTTCTATACCGAGGTTCCCTCAGGTCACGAGAGATTTTTCCTTCTTTATAGACGATTCGCTGCCTGTGGGGATGCTTACAGACAAGATCAGGGGGGTTTCGCCGCTTATTACGTCTGTAGATATTTTTGACATGTTCAAAAAAGAGAAGAGGAGCGTATCCTTCCGTGTCATCTTCCAGTCTTACGAGGACACCCTGACAGATGAAGAGGTAAACCGCTTGCAGGAGACTATCATTAAAGAGCTTACAAATATAGATGGAATTTCGTTAAGGGCATAAGGAGGGCGTATGACCAAGATAGATATCGTTACAAATCTTTATGAGAAACTCGGATTTTCCAAGAGGGAGTGCGCAAATATCGTTGACACCTTTTTCGAGATCATCAAGGATACCCTTGAGAAAGGAGATAATGTGAAGATATCCGGGTTCGGCAATTTCTTTGTGAGAAAGAAAAAGGCCCGGCGTGGCAGAAACCCTCAGACAGGCGAAGAGATCAAGATCACCGAACGGCAGGTCCTCAGCTTTCGGCTCAGCCAGGTTTTGAAGGACGAAATTAACAACAAAAGTAAAAAATGAACAGGGATATTCCCGATAGGGTATTCTACAGAATAAAAGAGGTCTGTACGTTAACGGGCCTGAAACCGCACGTTCTCAGGTACTGGGAGCAGGAGTTCAAAGATATCAAGCCCGTTAAGAGTCCTACGGGACAGCGGTTGTATAAGAAGAAAGACCTCGAGATAATCTTTACGATCAAGAAACTGCTTCACGAGAAACGCTTCACCATCGACGGGGCAAAGCAGTACCTCGCCAACCACAAGCGCATCCTCAACGAGATCAGGGAAGACCTGACGGAGATCGTGGAGATACTGAAGAAGGAGGAATAACATTGAAGATCATTATTGCCGCCAGCCTTGCCCTTTTCATTTTTGGCTGCGCCGCCGGAACCGGAACTGTCTATATAGCAAAAACAGAATCAGAGAGCATCGAAAGCACCTATAATGATCCACGGGTTCAGTCATTGCATCAGAAGAACTCAGACCTTATCAGGGATATCTACTGGAGGTTGATCCAGTCCAACGTGGGCATCTACCGGAGAGGCATCGGCATAGCGACCCTGACAGATCAAAACAATAAGCAGCTTCACTACCTCATGGTAAATATCAGGCCTTCGGACGTATACTTCGATGAGAATTCAACAAAACCGGAAGGCCGTTTCTCCCAAGTTCTCATGACCGCATTCCCGAAATATCTACAGTTCATCAAAAGCAGCGACCTTGACCGTGATGACATCGAGGGGCTGGCCTTCGGGATATACTGGCCCGTCCGTGATTACTCCCAGTGCAATACCTATGGCGGATTCATCGAATACATTCACGTCTACTTCAGGAAGAATGACGCTCAGGATGTCCTTGAGGGAAGGGTGCCATACGCTGACAGCTTGAAGGAGGACGTGGAGATCATCACCAGCCTTGACCTTAAGCCCGCAAAGAGCGTGAGGCCGGTCTTTTAAAAGCTTATAACTGATAGCAAACCAAATACCGGATGCTCGATGGCGGATACTTGCGGCAAGCTATGAACCCCCGGTGAGGCTGGGGAACCGCAGTTTGCACAGCCGGACCCGGCAGTGGTCAGCCTACGAAGCGGGTTAGCCACAAGCTCAGGTCGGGCACAAGCATCACCAGGACCAGCCCCGCCACAAGCATCAGTATGAATGGCCACACGCCCTTTACGATCTCTTTCAGGCTGCCGTCAGAGATCCCCATGATCACGTAAAGGTTCATTCCCACGGGCGGCGTGATAAGCGCAAGCTCCATGTTTATCGTAAAGATGATCCCGAACCAGACGGGGTCGATCCCCAGCTTTTCAATGACAGGAAAGAATATGGGCACCACTATAAGGATGATGGAGACCACCTCAAGAAAACATCCGAGAAAGAGGAGAAGGACATTGACCAGGATAAGGAACGTCCACTTGCCCAGTTCCATCTGGACGGCGAAATTGACTATCTTCTGGGGTATCTGGTTAATGGTAAGCACCTGGCCGAAGAAGACCGCGGCGCCGATGATCATGAATATCATGGCCGTCGTCTTCACAGTATCCTTCATGATGGCCGGGATATCTTTAATGCCGAGCCGCCGGTAGATCAGGAAGCAGATGACAAAGGCCATGAGAGCCCCGATGCCGGCTGCTTCCGTAGGCGTGAATATTCCAAGGTAGATGCCCCCGATGATCACCGGGGGCATAATGAGCGAAAGTGCGGCACGCTTGAACGCCTTCCACCGCTCCAGCCATGACGACGGGACATCGCCCTGAAGGCCCGGCGTGCGTGATGCGTAGAACCAGCAGTAAAAGAGAAAAAATATCGATATGAGGATGCCCGGAACTATCCCCGCTATGAAAAGCTTTCCCACAGACGTATCTGTGATGGCGCCGTAGATGATCATCGGCCCGCTGGGCGGGATCAATATCCCCAGCGTCCCCCCGGCTGCCACCAAACCAAGCACGAATGGCTTTCCGTACTTGTAGCGCAGCATGGCAGGTATGGCCGCAATGCCTATGGTCACGGCCGTGGCCGCGCTGGAGCCGCAGATGGCTGCGAATATGGAGCAGGTGACCACGGCGGTCATCGCTATCCCTCCGGGCAGGTGCTTCAGCCAGACATGGACAAAATCGAAAAGGTCGTCCCCGACCCCGCCTTTTGTCATTATATGTGCCATGAGCATGAAAAGGGGCACCGCCAGCAGCACGAAGTTGTCCATGGCGGCATACATTGTCGAGGGAAGGGTGGAGAGGCTCTGCCCGGTTAAAAGGAGGATCCCCGTGGCAAGAGAGGCGAGCGATATGAAAACAGGAAGCCCGGTGGCGAGGACCACGAGGAGTATTGCGAAAATGAGCATTATCTCCATCAATGCCTCCCCGCCGCCAGCAATATAAGCTTGTTGATAAGCTGGAGGATAAGGATGCCCGACCCCACGGGCACAGCCAGGTGCGACAGAACGAGAGGAAAATCGATGGCGAGGGAGCGGCTGCCCATCTTAAGCGTAAGCGCGACCATGTCGATCCCGTGGTAAAAAAGGATCGACATGAAGATGATCCCCACAAGGTAGTGGAAAAGCAGCAAGGCCCTCCTTATCCGCACTGGCGCCTTGGTGATCAGGATGTCGACCCCTATGTGTGCGTCCTCTTTCAGCGTGTACGCGGCGCCAAGAAATACCGCCCAGACCATGAGATAGACGGATATCTCCTCGGACCATCCGATGGGACGGTTGAAGATATACCGGGCTATAACCGCGTAGCCGACTATCAACGTCATGATGCCGGTAAACACGCCCCCGATAACCGCCGCCAAGCCGGTGACCCTGTCGATAATCCGCTCCAGGAGACGCATCCTGACATACCTCCGTTATTTTCCGATCTTTGTGATGAGGTCCACGAGCTCTTTGCCGTCCTTGCCGGTCTTTTCGAGGAAATAATTCAGCACAGGTTTCTGCATGACCTCTTTCCACGCCTTTGCCTCCTCCGCCGTCTGAATGTGGATAACCATCTTCTTGTTCCTCAGCTCTTTCACGGCAATATCTTTTGCCTGTTCGCTGTCTTCTATGCTCTTCTTCTGGGTTGCCAGCCCGGCATCCTTGATGGCCTTGCGCAGATCGGCGGGAAGGGAGTTCCAGAACTTCGGGTTGACGAAGACGCAGTGCGCAACGGTGAAGTTGTTCGACACGGTTCCGTACTTCTGGACCTCGTAAAAGTGGCGGGCAAGCGCCGCATCGATGCCTGTGAGCCCTGCGTCTATGGTGCCCCTCTGGAGGGCAGTATAGACCTCAGGGCCGCTGATGGGCATTGTTGAGGCGCCCAGGGCTTCCGAACCGAGGTTCATGATCTTCGAGGTTCCCCGCATCTTCTTTCCTTTAAAATCCTTCGGCTGAATCAGAGGGGCATTGTTGGAGGTATATACGTTGGTACGGCACTGCAATACCCACATAAGGGGCACCACGCCTTTCGTTTCCATTTTTTTGAAAAGCGTCGCCCCCACTTCACCGCTCAGCGCCTTTTCGATCACGGGCAGTTCGGTAATGAGAAAAGGCACGATAAAGACGTCCATCACCGGGAGTACGCCGGCCCACTCGAAGTTTGTGGTCACCCCAGCCTCGATCGCGCCGGTAGCCACGGCATTGATGACCTCTTTCGGCTTGAAGGCCTGCGCCGCGGGGTAGATCTCCACTTCGACCTTGCCTCCCGTCTTCTGCTCTACCAGGCCCTTAAAGTACTTGATGTCAACGGCAATATGATGGGTCTCGGGCAGCTGATGGGTGAGGCGCATCTTGTACGTAGCCGCGCCGGCAGGCAGCGCCAGCAGGATTGATACGATCACAACCAAAAGCATCTTCGTCGTCTTCATGTCTCTCTCCTTTTCCTATTTATTTGTCTTTTGCAGGACCTCAAAAAGGCCGGCGCAGTAGAACGCCTCTGCCTCTCTCACCTTTGCGAGGCCCACAAGAGCATTGAAATCGCTGAAAGCGATCATCCTGTCAATACACCCTGCGGTAGTGCCGGTGGCAGCGAGTTCCTCCAGCACTGCTTTTACCCCATAGGCAGCAGCATAGATCGTTGAGAGCGGGAAAGTGGCGACGCTGTACCCTATATGTCCTGCATCTCCTTTGCGGTGAGGATCGGCGCTTCCACCGATACCGGCGCCTCGATGAATATGAGGTCGGCGCCCGCCTCTTTGTACCTGCTGCCCCTTTCGATAGCTTCGTCGATACCGTGGACCGCCGGGGCGTCCGTCCGGGTCAATATCACCAGGTCATCCCGCCTATTTCTTTGATGCAAAGACTACCAACACCTTTGCCGGTTTATTCCCGACAGCTCTCGCATAATGTGGTTTGTTTGAATCAAAGTAGTAGCTGTCGCCTGTCTTAAAGGTGTATATTCTCCCGTCATAAAAGAACTCTTGCGTACCCTCGATCACGTAGCTTAGTTCCTGTCCCTCATGGACCAGTGGTTCAGAAGGAAAGTCGGAACCGACGGTCACTACATAACCGTCCATGAGCCGATCGACCTTCCTGTCGTTAACCGGCTGATACATGTATGCGGGGCTTCCCGATGGCTTCGGAATGACCTTCCTCTCTGATGCCCTTACGATGGTGATGGACTGATTTTGGTTTTGACCGACCTCACCGCTTATGAGAAAGAAGACATCTACACCGAGCACAAACGCAATCTTGGTCAAGGTGCTGATAGGCGGTTCCCTCTTCAGCGTTTCTATCTGGCTGAGATAGCTTTTTGCGAACCCGGTCTTGGTCGCCATCTCGTCGAGAGTCATCCCTTTTTCCTGTCTTATTGATCGAATACGTTTCCCGATGGCCACGCAGATGTTCCGCGCCTGTTCCTCCACCCTCTCCATTGTGAACATTTGAAAACTATTAGCAAACTATTGTCAAGAATTATTATGGGATCTCTTTAGGCCTTGCTATGAGCTGTTTTTATTGTCAGCTCTGCTGTATGAGGATGATGCCGACTATCGTCATGATGATCCCGATAACCCTCTGCACGGTCACGGCCTCTCCCAGTATGGCGATGCTGAGGATCGCCGTTATCAGCGGGTAGGAAGCGGCTATGGGTACGATCTTCGAGGTCATGCCCGACCTGAGAAGATAGAAATAGGTCCACATGCCCACAAGGCCCGCCATGACGCCGCTTGCGGTAAAGAGAGCATAGTTCTTCAGGGAGACCTTTGTCAGTTCGTGGGCCCTTCCGGAAAAGATATACACGAGAAGCAGTATGACCGTGATCGCCGCGCTCCGGATGAGAACGCCGGTGAGCGGCTCCACTTCCTTCAGCCCTATCTTTTCAAAAAGCGGCGTCGTCCCCCAGAGAAGCATTGTGACGAACAACAGCGCAAATGAGATGACCTCCTGGTAGTTCATGTCAAGACCCCTTCCTGTGTCGTCGATATGTTCAATCCCGGGAACGGCGACGGGGTAAAGGAGAGGATAAATATGACCAGTATGATAAAGGCCAGAACCTTTCTCTTTGCATCGAGCTCCGTTTCCGTGTCTATGGGGTGCGGGTGGCGCATGCCGAAGATGAGGAGGATGACCACAAGGGTCAGCCAGCCTGGGTTATAAAAGGCTGCAAGCACGCCAAGCAGCACGATCGATGCCCCGAAGATCCATTTGCTCCGCTCGCCGAAAAGCGCATAGGCAACATGTCCGCCGTCGAGCTGCCCGACGGGCAGAAGGTTGAGCGCCGTGACAAAGAGCCCTACCCATCCGGCATAGGCGCAGGGATGAAGCACGAGGTCGTGGCCCCCGGGGATGTCCCCTATGAGGATCTCCTGCAGGATCTTGAACAGCAGCGGGTCTCCGAGCTGCAGGTATGACATGTTTTCCGGCACGGGCTGAACGTGCGACAATTTGATCCCGACGACGATAAAAGGTATGGCAATGACAAAGCCTGACAGCGGCCCCGCGATGCCGATATCGAAGAGAGCCCTTTTGTCGGCCATAGCGCCTTTCATCTTGATGATCGCGCCGAAAGTGCCGAACGGAGAGAGCGGAAAGGGAATAAAATAGGGAAGCGTAGCGGGGATGCCATACCGCCTGCTCATACAATAGTGGCCCATCTCATGGGCGAGCAGTATCGACATAACGGCGACGCTGTATAATACTCCCCCTACAAAGACCGTCGAGGCAATAGTGAGAACGAAAAGTACGATGTGTATCATCTATTTCCTCAGGAGGCCATACTCGAGGTGGGTACGGTCGTACCTGGTGCCCCTCTTTACGTTCACGTCAAAGCCCGCAAGCATATCGAGAAAGGAAATAAGATCCCTTGCAGACATCTTCCGGCTTGTTTGCGAAAGCTGGAAGGCATAATAAGGATGTTTGTAGGGGAGGTAGCGCTTCTGTTCCGAGGATTCAAGATCGAGCCCCTCCTTCCACTTGAGAAAGGTTTTCTTGAAAGATGGGAACCCCTGTCCTGCGCTAAAGACCTCTTCCATGTCCTTTGCCTGGAGCAAAAGCCGTATCTGGTTGACGAGGTAGCTCTGAATGGCGAGGATGTCTTCACCGTTCTCAAGGAGGTTTTCGAAGATGCCGATCATCTTCTGCCTGTCGAGCGCCGCAAAGGCCTCAAAAAGCCTCAGGAAGCTCTCCTCGTGTGTCTGCGTGACAATGGCGCGGACGTCCTTCGACCCTATCTCCTTCCTTTTCCCTACATAATGAACAAGCTTAAGGAGCTCGGATCCAAGGATCGACTCGTCCCTGATCCTCTCTTTTAAAAGATCGAAGCCTTCTTTTGACATCGTCTTTCCGTAGGACCTCACAACGCTGAGGACCTGTTCCCGGATGCGCTTTTCCTTGTCCTGCTCGAGCACAACCAGGTCGCCCCCGGTGGCCGTATGGAGGTCAGGTGCCTTGCCGGTCGAATAGAGGATCACAAAGATCTTTTCTTTCAGGACGTCGAGCTGTCCCTTAAGCTCTTCAACGCAGCTCTTGTCGGGATCAATGATCGCGAGAACGCGGCGGGGGTTGGGAAACAGGTTGGACGCGTGTTCGATAATGGCCTTTCTCGCATCCTTCCCTGCAACAATTACCAGCTCAGGTTCATTGACGAAGCGTTTTGCGAGGGCATGAATATCTTCAAGGACATTGTCTTTCGATCCGACCGCTATGGTGAGTTTGTTCATGTGTTGCCAGATTGCTATACGTTATACTTCTTCTTCAGGAACTCCAGCCCTGTCATGGGGTAGAGTGCATAGATCAGGATATCGCCCATATCGTCTGTGATGCCTTGCAGCGCCTCCCGCGCACCGGGAAGCTCGGGTTCGATGATGTCGCCGGGCCTTGTTTCGATCGGCGTATGTCCCTTTGCGTAGCCTTTCAGTGCCTTCTGCATTATTTCATCGCTTACCGGCGCCGGAGGCTTCCCGTACAGCCCGTAAAAGTAGTCTTTCACCTCGTTCGATATCATCTTATAGCGGCCCGCGACGACATTGAAGACTGACTGGACGCCGACGATCTGGCTCGTAGGGGTAACGAGCGGCGGAAACCCCATGTCTTTTCGCGTTGACGGTATCTCCTCGTAGACATCTTTCAGCCTGTGGATCGCCTTTGCCTGTTTGAGCTGGCTTACGAGGTTGCTTATCATACCTCCCGGTATCTGGTGCATCAGCACGCCGATGTCGATGACGGAGAACTTTGTCGTGTCTGCAAAAGACATATATTTGGGGATTATGGTCTCGAGGTAACCGTCGATCTCGGCTATCTTCCCGAGATCAAACCCCGGGTCCTGGGGCGTCCCCTTAAGGGTTACGACGAAAGGCTCCACCGCGCAGTGAGAGGACCTGAGCGCGAAAGGGGCCAGGCAGGTATCGATCCCGTCCGCGCCCGCCTCGATTGCCTTCAGCAAAGACATGGAGGCCATTCCGCTCGTGTAGTGTGTGTGGAGGTGTATGGGGATCGTGAGGTTCGCCTTCAGCTGAGAGATCAGCTCGAAGGCGTCATAGGGAGAGATGATCCCCGCCATATCCTTTATGCAGAGCGAGTCGGCGCCCATGTCCTCGATCTTCTTTGCCTTGCCTATATAGTAGTCTATGTTGAAGATCGGCCCGCCGAGCCTTTTCTCTGTCAGGGAGTATGAGATCGCCCCCTGGATGTGCTTGCCGCATTTCCTGATCGCCTTGAACGCGGCGATGAAGTTCCGCTCATCGTTAAGCGCGTCGAAGACCCTAAAGATATCGATGCCCACCTCGGCTGCCTTCTCGACGAATGCGTCGACGACGTCATCGGCATAATTCCTGTATCCCACGAGGTTCTGGCCGCGCAGGAGCATCTGCAGCTTTGTATTGGGCATCTTTTTCCTGAGGCGCCTGACCCTTTCCCATGGATCTTCGTTCAGGAACCTTGTCATTACATCGAACGTCGCGCCGCCCCATACCTCCATAGAGTAGAAGCCGATGCCGTCCATTGCGGCGGCTATGGGGAGCATATCGTCGGTGGTCATCCTCGTCGCAAAGAGCGACTGGTGGCCGTCTCTCAGCGTCAGGTCCGTAATGCGGATGGGTTTTGTCCCCGGCATCGTCAACCTCCTTGGGAAAAGTGTGAATAAGTATCATGTCTGCCGTTAAAAATCAATGGAATTTTTCCGATTTGTCTGCTATCTTAATGGTCACGGGATGTAGCTCAGCATGGTGTAGAGCGCTTGCTTCGGGAGCAAGAGGCCGCTGGTTCAAATCCAGTCATCCCGACCATAAGACCGTATATCGTAGGTCGCATATCGAGAAGGCCGTGAGTCGTAAGGCGAGGGATAAGGACCGAGGGATGAGGGACGTCCGCTGCGCTTTGTCTCTTACCTTTTACTTTTCGCCTTTCACATTTTACATGTTTCATATCCTCTTACGACTTACGATTCACGCCTCACGGGTGTTTCGCTATCAGTTCGAGAAACGCCCGGCAGGTGCCTGGAATATCCTCCGACATGGTAATGGCCGTCACGACCGCAACGCCGTGCGCCCCGGCCTCGATGACGCTGCGGCAATTGCCAGGGTTGATCCCCCCGATCCCGATAACGGGGAGGCGGGTGTTTTGCCGTATCTGCCTGACCCCGTCAAGGCCTGGATAATGCCCAAGGTCTTTTTTTGTGCTGGTAGGGAACACGCCGCTCACGGCGAGGTAATCGGCGCCGTCTTTTTCCGCCCGGACGGCTTCCCCCACTGTTTTTACAGAGATGCCAATAATGATATCCTGTCCCAGTATTTTGCGGGCTTCAGCAACGGGCGCATCTTCCTGTCCAAGGTGTAGCCCGTCCGCGCCTGTTGCCTTGGCCACTTCCACCGAATCATTGATGATCAGGAAGGAGCCGTGGGGGCGGGTCAGCTTCAGTGCCTCTGAGGCGAGTCTTATGTAATCAGGCGCGGGCATCTCCTTCTCTCTCAACTGGATGATCTTTACGCCGCCCCGAAGGGCAAGCCCCACCTGCTCCAGCACGGTATACCCCCTGTGCAGGCGGGGATCGGTCACGAGATACAACCGGTAATCATTTAGAGTCGGTTTCTTCATTTTAAAAAATCAATACAAGCTTTCAGCCATCAGCCGTCAGCAAACAGCTAACAGTATGTCGTATATAGTATATAGTATATCGTATATAGTAGCTTCCCGTTCATCATCCCTTATCTCCCAACGCCTCATGGTTTTCCGGGTATTTCGATATACGATATACGAACTACGATATACGATTTGCTATGAGCCATGAGCTATTCTGATCCTCAGTCTTTCCATCATCGCCTCTTCGGACAGGCCATGCAGCGCGTCGTAGAGCGCCACCTGGAAGCTCCCCGGCCCCTTTGATGCGCGGGCCGCCTCTTCGCCTGCGAGCCCGTAATATCCGAGGGCGCATGCCGTCGCAACAAGGGGATCGGGCTCGACTGCGCAGAAGCATGATATCACCGTTGTCGCAGCGCACCCCGTCCCGGTGACGAGCCCGAACATGGGATGCCCGTTATGGACCTCTATGGCCTTTTCTCCATTTGTAATGAAGTCGATCTCGCCGGTAACGGCGATCACCTTTTTCAACTCCCTCGCCAGAGCGTGTGCGCCATCGCGCACCGCGTCAACCGTCTCGAGGGAATCGACCCCCCTGATCCTGACATCCTTGGCGACGGAAAGCAAGGACATCACCTCCGATGCGTTGCCCCGTATCACCGTTACGGGCACCTCTTCCAGGATCCTCCTGGCAGCCTCCGTCCGCAATGGGGTCGCGCCGGAACCGACGGGGTCCAATATGATAGGGATGCCCCGCTTGCCCGCGGCCTTTCCCGCCAGGATCATGGAATCCACCCAATAAGGGGTCAGCGTCCCGATGTTCAGGTTCAGGGCATCGGCGAACGCCGCCATGGCCTCCATCTCTTCGTGTGCATGGGCCATGATCGGCGATGCCCCGACGGCAAGCGTCGCATTCGCCGTACTGTTCATTACGACGAAATTGGTTATGTGATGCACCAGCGGCTTGCGCCTCCTGACCTCACGCAGTATCTCCACAGTCTTTTCTGCAAATTCGTAACTACTCATAGTTCCCGCCTCTCCCCGATAGGGTCACATCTCGTTTAATCGTCCCTTTTATCGTTTAAGGACTTTTGTATGATGCCGCCGCCTGCCACCGTGTCACCGGAGTAAAAGACGATCGACTGGCCCGGGGCGATCGCCTCCTGGGGCTTAACAAATTCAACCCTGACCGTTCCATCTCCTTCCGGGTAGAGGGTGCACTGAGCAGGCGTGCTCCTGTAGCGTATCTGCGCCTGGAGCCGTTCGCCCCGCAGGGCGGCGAACGGGAGTATCCAATGAAGGTCTCCGGCAACAAGCCCCGTGCGGCGAAGAGAGCCTTTTGGCCCTGCAGTGATCTCGTTGTGCCCGGCGTCTACGCTCAGGACATAGAAGGGCTCCTTCATGCCCGCGAGGTTGAGCAGCTTGCGCTGTCCCACGGTATAGCGGCCGACGCCGATATGTTTGCCGATCACGTTGCCCGCTTCATCCACTATATCGCCCGGCCTTCCCTTGCCGCCGAGGAGAACGCCGTAATCATCCCATTCCAGGAAATCCTGGCTTTCCGGTTTTTCCAGATGCTCCGTAAATCCCGCCTCCCGGGCGATGGCCATTATCTCGTCCTTGCGGTAATCACCGAGGGGAAAGATGATCTTTTCAAGCTGCCGCTGCGAGAGCCTGTAAAGAAAATAGGACTGGTCTTTCGCCTTATCGATGCCGCGCTTCAAAAGGTATCTGCGCTCAACAGGATCATAGGCAATTCTTGCATAGTGGCCTGTTGCGAAAAGGTCGAATAGGATCCCGCTTTTCGCGGCCTTTTCAAGGAGCGCCCCGAACTTGATCATCGAATTGCATGTCACGCAAGGATTTGGCGTCTTTCCGTTTATGTACTCCCTGCGGAAATATTCAACGACCGTCTCCCGGAACTCATCGCCGAGGTCGATTACATGGTGTTCAATCCCCAATTGTAAGGCGGTTGCCTGAGCGCCGGCTATGCTGTGTGCCTGACCGGGGCCGTAGCACCCGCTTTTTGTCGTCGCACGCTGCACGGAATCGTCCCAGATCTTCATCGTCAGGCCCACTACTGCGTGCCCCTGCCTTTGCAGGAGAAGGGCCGCCATCGTAGAGTCAACCCCGCCGCTCATGCCTACCGCGACTATTTTTTGTCCCGTCCTGGTCATTCTGTTCTTACCTGAGTTCAAACAGCTCCGTGGAAAGATAGCGCTCCCCCGCATCCGGCAGGATGACGACGATCGTCTTCCCTGCGTTTTCCGGCTCATGGGCAATTCGTGTTGCCGCGTGCGCTGCAGCGCCGCAGGATATGCCGCTTAAGATGCCTTCTTCCCGTGCCAGGCGGCGCGCCATTTCCATGGCCTCGTCGTTGCTTACGGTCTCGATCCTGTCGATGAGAGAGAGGTCAAGCACCTTCGGCACAAAGCCGGCGCCGATGCCCTGGATCACGTGGGGGCCCGGCTTCAGCTCCTCGCCGTTTCTCGTCTGGGTGAGTATCGGTGAATGGACCGGCTCCACGGCAACGGAGATGATCTCCTTGCCCCTGGCCTTCTTGAAATAGCGGCTTATCCCGGTTATTGTTCCGCCCGTGCCGACGCCACAGACCAGTATGTCCATCTTCCCTTCCGTATCGTCCCATATCTCCACCGCCGTCGTTGCCTCATGGATGGCCGGGTTTGCGGGGTTTTCAAACTGCTGCGGGAGGAAGTATCGCGACGGATCGCCCATTGCCGTCGCCTCGGCCTTATCGATTGCGCCCTTCATGCCCTTCGATCCCTCGGTGAGAATGATATCGGCGCCGAGGGCCTTTAAGACCTTGCGGCGTTCGATGCTCATCGTCTCGGGCATGGTAAGGGTGATCTTGTAGCCCCGCGCCGCGGCGACGAATGCGAGTGCGATCCCGGTGTTCCCCGATGTGGGCTCGATGATCTCCATGCCTGCCTTGAGCCTGCCAGTCTTTTCGGCATCCCAGATCATTGCTGCGCCTACGCGGCATTTCACCGAATAGGCAGGGTTCCTGCCTTCGATCTTGGCAAGGACGGTTGCCCTTGCGCCTCCGGTCACCTTATTGAGCCGCACAAGGGGCGTCCTCCCGATCGAATAGGAGTTGTCCTCATAGATCCTCTTCATATCCCACCCCTAAAGACTGTTCAACGTTCTATGTTCAACGTTCAAGGTTCGAAAAAAGCAGATGCCGGCCACTCGATACTGACAGCTTTTTAGCTATCAGCGATCAGCTTTCAGCATAAAACTCTTTTTGTTTCAGCTGACAGCTGTGTGCTGACTGCTGATAGCTGATTTACCTTTCACCTTTTACTATTCAGCTGAAAGCTGACTGCTGATAGCTGATCGCTTATGCTTTATAGAACACCCCCCCTGCGAAGCTGACCGAGGATTTTCCGTCGGTCCATTGTTGATAGCTGACTACGTCGCAGGCGCTGTCCTTAAGCAGGCAGAGCTGGAAGAAGATCGGCGTGAGGCCGCATATCCTCCTCGAATCCCCCTCTGTCCTTATCGTCTCGAAAAATCCTTTCGGATCCACGTTGCTCACGGAACCGAGCATTGCCTCATCCTTTCCTTTTGAAACGGCAAGGGTACCAATGTCAAGGGCGTATTGGTCCCCGAATTGCGCACCGATGTGCGCGAGGTCGGCGCCGGAAATAATGACATATGGCCTGCCGTAGTCCTGAAGGACTGCCCTGAAATTCTCCACGATGGCGGCGATCTCTCCATCGTCTATGCCTTTTTCGCCTTCTATGTATTCCTGCATGGAGCCGGTGAGGATGGGGAGCATCTCGAAATCATTGTTCATCATGAACTGTATCAGGGGGAGCTGAAGCTCAATGGAATGCTCGTTCCTGTGCGGCCACTCATCGATATATCGTTTCAGAACGTCATTTTCGCGGATCAAGCTGCACAGCCCCTCGGGGTGGGGGATAACATCAAGGGGTGTTGAAAAATCCTTCACCGATATGCACCAGATCCTGTCTGTGGGTCGATGGCATGTCCCCAGGACAATGATGAGGGGTTTTTCAACAGACCTGAGGTGCCTGTAGGTCTCCCTGTAGACCTCCAGGCCTCTCGGATAATCTATGTGAGGGGCGAGGATGCCGGTTATCTCCCTGCCTTTATAGCTTCCGCCGTCAGTGCCCTTGAACATCTCGTCGAGGAACGCGATAAGGTCCATCCTGTTCGCCGCATAGCTCTTGCCGGCAAGAAACGGCTCCCTTACCGGGGTCTTTGCGTATTCCTCGCGCATCCGCGCGAGGCAATCCGCGTAATGCTCATTGAAAAGGAGGAGGTGGGAATCAAGGGCATCGACAAGCCCCTGTATATCTTCCAGGTAGATCAGTTCTCCGGAAACCCGCATATACTCTGCCTGAATATCCCTGAGGGCCCTTGTTCCGTCCATGAGGGAGATTATGAAGGCCACTTCTTTCTGTACAATGAATGCATGCTCCGTTATCCCTTCCGTGTCCCTGAGCAGTATCAGTTCTTTGCCGTCCTGGACGATCGGATGTGCCTCGATCCATCTCAGTTTCGGATTTTCCATGACAGTTTATATACCATATCCACAGGGAAAGGCAACGTGAAACGCAGAACACCCGTGAGTCGTAAGGGGAGAAAGGCAGCGGAGAGCATGGAGCAGAGAGCGGAGAGCAGAATACTTTATAGCGAATTCTTGAGCGAGAGGGGGTGGCTCCGCGGGCTTTGCCCGTGGAGGGGGCGACGCAAGCCCCAAAAAACATAATATAATATTCTATAGCGAATTCTTGAGCGAGAGGGGGTGGCTCCGCGGGCTTTGCCCGTGGAGGGGGCGACGCAAGCCCCAAAAAACATAATATAATATTCTATAGCGAATTCTTGAGCGAGAGGGGGTGGCTCCGC
>JAGOOA010000001.1:31960-128471 GCA_017992765.1 Syntrophorhabdaceae bacterium | reverse complement strand
GGGCTTTGCCCGTGGAGGGGGCGACGTGAGCCCCAGAAAACGGTTGACAAGATTTCTTCAAAATTTAAGAATGAAAATAAAGGGGGCGCCACAATGATACATTATGCCTGGATCATAGCTTTCACGGGAACCTTGGTCACCATTCTTGCCCACGGCTTTGGGAGGATGTCCTATTCCGTCATACTGCCGTCAATGAAAGACGGCCTTTCCCTAACCTACACCGAGTTGGGCTCCATCGCCATGGGGAATTTCATCGGTTACCTGTCGCTTGCGATCATTGGAGGCTTTCTTGCCGCCCGTTTTGGCGTGAGAAGGGTGGTCTTTATCTCCCTCCTTGTTATAGGCATCAGCCTTTTCCTCACCGGGTTCTCAGAATCCTTTATATTTGCCTTTTTCATGAGGCTTATCAGCGGTACAGGAAACGGAGGCAGCTATGTGCCCATTATGGCGCTGCCCGCGGCATGGTTCGTGATGAAAAAAAGGGGCCTGGCAACGGGCATAGTCTCCGGCGGCATAGGCGTCGGCCTTTTCCTCTCAGGGATACTCCTTCCCCCTGTTATTTCTGCATTTGGAAAGGATGGCTGGAGATATGCGTGGTTTTTTATGGGCATCGCCGTGTTCATCCTCGCCTTTGTCTGCTACGCGTTCCTGAGAAATAGCCCGAAGGAGAAGGGCCTTTCCATGTATGGGGGCGAAGAAGAACAAAAAGGGGGGGCCAGGGTCACGCTCTTTTCCGCATTCAGGGATGTCGTCGTAGAGCCTGAGATATGGAAGCTCGGCAGCGTATACTTTATGTATGGCTTCTCCTATATCATATACCTCACCTTTTTTGTCGCATATCTTACCAAGGAAATGGGCGTCGCTCCTGTTGCGGCGGGGCGGATATTCGCAGTCCTCGGCATCTTCAGCATATTCTGCGGGGTTATATGGGGCTGGATATCGGACGTCCTCGGGAGGAGATATGGCTCGATGTTCGCTTACCTGACGCTTGCCCTTTCCTATGTGGTTTTTGCGTTCTGGAAGGACACCACAGGGTTTTATATATCCGCAGTGGTGTTCGGCATTACAGCGTGGTCGATCCCCACTATTATGGCAGCGGCTTCGGGCGATGCGGTGGGAGGGAGGCTGGCGCCGGCCGGCCTGGGTTTTGCTACGCTGTTCTTTGGAATAGGCCAGGCATTAGGGCCTGTAATCGGCGGGTGGCTCAAGGACTCCACGGGAACGTTCACGAACGCCTTTATCCTTGCCACCATAGTCTCGTTGATCGGGGCCTTCGGGTCGTTGATCCTGAAGAAGAAGACGGCATGAACCCGTGAGGCGTCAGGCGATAAACCCCGTGAGGCGTAAAATGCAGTTCAAACCATTGGTTCTTTGCCGCAGTTTCCCCTCACGCCTTACGACTCACGACTTACGCCTTACGGATTCACGCGCTGTTTGAGCGCTTAAGGACGAAATTATGCAAGACGAAAAAACCTTTACCGTCCGCGATCTCCCGAGGTCTGAAAGGCCGCGCGAGAGGCTTATCAGGTTCGGTGCGGACAAGCTCTCCTCGCAGGAGCTCCTGGCCCTGGTGGCCGGCCGCGGCGTTCCGGGCAGGTCGGTGATGACCATCGCCCAGGAATTGCTGGCAAGGTTTGGCAGCATTCAGGGTATAAGCAACGCGACGATCGAAGAACTGTCGCGTATCAAGGGGATCGGCACAGCGAAGGCGGCGCAGCTGAAGGCAGTTTTCGAGCTCGGGAAAAGACAGGAGCTTGAAAGAGAAACCAACTATGAAAGTTACGACATCAGGGACCCTCAGGGCGTTGTCAGGGCCGTTCGTAAAACCATTAAAGACAAGGCAAAAGAACACTTTAAGCTTATCCTCCTTAATACGCGCAACAAGATCATCGGCCTTTCTACCGTTTCCATAGGCACCCTCAATGCAAGCCTTGTCCATCCCAGGGAGGTTTTCAAAGATGCGATCAGGCACAGCGCTTCATCGGTAGTGGTAGCCCACAACCATCCATCCGGCAACCCTGAACCATCGGAAGAAGATGTCAAGATCACCCGGAGGCTTGTCGAATCCGGCAAGATACTTGGCATTGAGGTTCTTGACCATATCATAATCGGGAAGGACGCCTTCGTCAGCTTAAAAACAAAAGGGCTGCTATAGATTCCATATTTTATTTGACCGGCACCGACAATTAATGATATTTTTTTTCGTCTTGCAAAGATACAAGAAGGCTGTAAAGGAGGACAAAGGAATGAAGAAAGCGCTGCTGTTTTTCATAATTGTAATGGTTCTGGGATGGATAGGGCACGCGCCTGCCGCTGAGCCAAACCTGAAAGAGGGCATGTGGGAGATGACATTCAAGAGCGAGATAAAAGGCATGCCGATGCAGATGCCTGCCACAACAGTAAGGCAATGCATCACCAAAAAGGATGCGGTTCCGCAGCAGAAACCCGAGCAGGGGCAGGAGTGCAAGATGACGAGCACAAAGGTAACCGGCGACACCATTTCCTGGACCATGAGGTGCGTCAGCAAGGATGCAACAGTCGACAGCGACGGGAAAGTAACATATAAGGGAAATTCATCGGAAGGCGTAAGCAATACGACGGTAAAGCAGAAAGGCCAGCAGCCGATGCATATGACAAGCAGCTGGTCAGGGAAATGGATAGGGCCATGCAAGTGAGCTCATGGCATAAATAATATCAAGGATCAAGGAATGGTTAGGGTATGACAAAGATAAAGATAAAAAAGACGAAGAAAAGCAGGATCAAGGAGACTGACTTCGATCATCTCGAGTTCGGCGAACAGTTCTCTGATCATATGTTCATCACCGAATACGGTGACGGCACGTGGAACGATCCCCGGATAATCCCCTTCGGGAAGCTTTCGTTTCTCCCCAGCCTCACCGTGCTCCATTACGGCCAGGCCGTTTTTGAAGGGCTCAAGGCATACCTGACCGCCAACGGCAACGTCAATCTCTTTCGCGCCGATAAGAACCACGAACGGCTCAACATGTCCTGCGAGAGGCTCTGCATACCGCCGGTTCCGCTGGACCTGTTCATGGAGGCCTTGAAGAAGCTCGTGGCGACCGACCGTGCCTGGATACCGAACAAGCGGGGAAATTCTCTCTACATAAGGCCCTTCATCTTCGCGACAGATGATTATATCGGCGTTCGGGTCTCCAAAACCTACGCGTTTATCATTTTTACATCCCCTGTCGGCGCCTATTACAAAGAAGGCCTCAATCCCGTGAAGCTTATCACGTCAGGCGGCTACTCGCGGGCGGTCATAGGAGGGCTTGGCGAAGCAAAGACGCCTGCCAACTATGCCGCATCTCTTTTGCCGGCAGAGGAAGCGAAGAAGCAAGGCTTTACCCAGGTGCTGTGGCTCGATGCCATTGAGAAGAGATATATCGAAGAGGTCGGCACGATGAACATCATGTTTCTCATCAACGATATGCTCATCACGCCGCCCCTTGAAGGGTCGATCCTTGGAGGTATAACGAGGGATACGGTGCTTACCCTTGCCAGCCACTGGGGTGTCAAGATCGAGGAGCGCAGAATATCCATTGAAGAGGTCATCGAAAAGGCAAAATCAGGAGCGCTGCAGGAGGTCTTTGGAACAGGTACTGCAGCGGTGATCTCGCCTGTGGGCTGGATACAGCATAAGGAAGAGATGGTTACCATTAATAAAGGCGGGATCGGCCATTTTTCCCAGAGGCTCTACGATGAGATAACCGGCATCCAGTATGGCGAGAAGCCGGACATATTCGGATGGTGCTATCAGGTCTGAGACCCCGCTGCCCATTCACTATTCACTATCGACTGCCTTTATTATTAGCTGTCAGCGATCAGCCATCAGCTTAAAAGCCTTTTTTGTTTCAGCTGAGAGCTGTGTGCTGACTGCTGTGTGCTGGTTTTATTATGACTGAGCTATTCCTCTGCGTTTTCGCCTTCCTTGCCGGCTTCATAGACTCTGTTGCGGGCGGCGGGGGGCTTATCCAGCTTCCCGCGCTTTTCATCATTCTCCCCGACCTTCCCGTGGCGATGCTGCTCGGCACAAACAAGTTTGCATCAATATGCGGCACATCGATAGCCGCGGTCCAGTACGCGAGGCACATCAGGATTAACTGGGCTGCCACCTTTCCTGCGACAGCGAGCGCCCTTTTGTTCTCGTTCCTCGGGGCACGGGTTGTGACGCTTCTGGACCCCGGGGTCATGCGGCCCCTGGTTCTCGTCATGCTTATCGGCATTGCCGCCTATACATTCTTAAGAAAAGACTTCGGCTCGCTGCATGTGCCGAAGCTCGGAAGCGTCAAACAGTTCTCTATCAGCATTGCAACAGGCATGGTGATCGGTTTTTATGACGGGTTCTTCGGCCCCGGGACGGGGAGCTTCCTGATCTTCGTGTTTATAGGGATCTTCGGCTTCAGCTTTCTCGCCGCATCGGCATCTTCCAAGGTGATCAATTTCGCCACGAACCTGTCGGCGGTGCTCTACTTCGGGTTCACTCACAACATCTTATTCAAGATAGCCATACTCATGGCTGTTTTCAACATATTGGGGGCCATCGCCGGAACAAAGCTCGCGATTCTGAAGGGAAACCGCTTCGTGAGGATATTTTTTCTGTTTATCGTGTCCGCGATGATCGTCAGGCTGGGGTACGATGTACTCTTTCGATGAGCCAAGCTCACAACAAATAAAATAGTATATCGTATATCGTAGTTCGTATATCGAATCAAGGCAGTTAAAAGAATGATTGTGTCATTGAGAGCTCGCGGGATATGGCAATCTCGTTCAGCAGATTAGATCGCCATGTCGCTTCGCTCCTCGCGCCTGACTTGGCTGTGCGCCATGCGTTTTGCGCTATGCTCCAGTATCGAGTAACGAGCGACCAGCATCCAGTATCAGGTATTTGGTTTTGCTATATACGATATACGAACTACGATATACGATTTTCTATGAGCCAATATACTTCTTCCTCGCCTCTGCAAGCTTTGCGAAGTGCTTTCTTTCTTCTTCGATGATGAGATCGACCTCGACGCGGTCTTTTTCCGCGAGAAATTGCTTCACCTCCTGGTAATAGAGGATGGAGTCCATCTCCCGTTCCATGGCAAAGTCTATTGCCGACAGCGTATCTTTTATCTCGGGCAGCGCTGCGTCGCGGAGGTTTTTCTTGAAGATCACCTTGCCGTCTATATAATCCCTGAGATATGCGAGATATTCACCCTTATATGTTTCAGGAACGCTTGACTGCTTTATCGTCGCAAGCATGTCCGTGAATATCCTTTTATGTCGTATCTCCTCATCGGCAAGGCGGTTGAAAATATCCCGCGTGGCATCATCTTCTGCCATGAGCGCCGCTTTATGATAAAACATTTCTCCGTCCTCCTCGATCCTGATGGCAAATTGAAAGATGTCGCTCGGTTTAAATATATTCATCGTCCCCTCCTTTATGTTCTTCCCGTGCCGGCACCATGCCGGCGCAGTCGCCGCATTGTCCCGCATGCCCTGACAGCATTATTATATTGAATATTGCTTGCATTGGCAATGTTTTTAGGGGGCCCCGTGAATTTGGTTGGAAACTCTGTCCGTTCGTGATATCTTCGATCAGAGGCAATGCGACAATACAAAAAAGAGATACAAGACATTCATGCTATTATCAATCTTCTCCAGACGGCCCACGTGGGCAGGCTGGGCACCGTCGGCGGGGATGGATACCCCATGATAAAGCCGCTGAATTTTGTCTACGACGCAATGAAGATATATTTCCACTCCGCAAAGGAAGGAGAAAAGATAGAAGATATCGCAAGAGACAACCGGGTCTGCTTCGAGGCAGACGTGCCGTTGGGGTATATGGAAGCGCATTCGCAGGCCTGCGAAGCTACGTACTCTTTCCAAAGTGTGATCATAAAGGGCAGGGCATCGCTCGTTACTGACGACGGAGAACGATTGCACGCCTTCAAGCTGCTCATGAGCAAGTATCAGCCGGAGGGCGGCTATGGTTCATTCCGGGATGACAAGCTCAGGATAACAGCTATTATCAGAATAGACATAGAGGAGATGAAAGGGAAGGAAAATATTAGCCGTAGCGCTTGAGCTGAAAGCCGTATCCGGTTGTATACTCCCCGTAGCTCCCATGCTCGATGAAGTCGCCGGTGTTCAGGTAGACCTTTTCCCTGCCGTCGATGACATGGGACGTGATGTCCGGTATGTGGGAGTGGGCGAGGACAACCGCGTCGTACCCTTCATCCTGTTTTGACCGCGCATACCTTCTGAATGCCTCCATGACCTTAGCGCTGTAAGGCTTTTTCTTCTTTGAGAGGAATATCCGCATCGCCATGGCTATCTTCCACGTCATGGCAGGGCCGAAAAGATCCATAATCGCGTAAATGGCCGGCGTTTTCAGAATGTTTCCAAGGCAGAATGCGTCGAACCTGTGTCCATGGGCTACGTACGTCCTCTTTCCCTCAACATCGATCGTCATCTCCTTCGCGCAGATGATGCCCGTCTGTGCCTGGAAAAATCCTCCCATCCCGAACTCGTGGTTTCCCTCAAGCAGGCAGACCTCTTTTCCCTTCTCCACGAGCCTTTTCAGCGAATCAACAATACCCGCGTAGCAGGGATAGATATACCCGTCGTACCCATGATAGAACTCGAAGAGATCGCCGAGGACGAAGACCTTATCGGCATCCTCGCAGGCATCGTCGAGGAAGTTTTTGACATACCTCATCTTGTCAAAGCTCTTGTCCGTGAGGTGGGTGTCGGAAAAAAAGATCAGCTTCATAATGTAAATACCATATCAAACAGCTATCAGCTTTCAGCGATCAGCTATGAACCCGGTCTGTCTGGTCCATTTAGTCTATCTGGTCTTTTTTTGTTCTAACGTTGAACGTTGAACATAGAACGTTGAACAGATAAGTATTCCCTCAGTGCCTCCTGCCAGCTTCGCATGATAATACCGGTGGCGTCCCGGACCTTTTTTGTATCGAAGACAGAGTAAGCAGGCCTCGCTGCCTTCCTGTTAAGCGCCTGCGAAGAGACCGCCGTTACCTGGATATCCATCCCGAGGGCCATAAAAATCTCCTGCGCCAGCTCGTACCAGGTGCAGGAACCGTCGTTGCAAATATGGTAGATCCCCGACTCTCCTTTTTCAATGAGAATGGAAAGCGGCTCCGCGATGTCTTTCGCGTATGTCGGCGACCCCCTCTGGTCGTCGACCACCTCGATGCTGCCCCTTTCCCTGGCGATCTCTATTACCTTGGATATGAAATGCCGGCCGCCCTCTCCGTAGAGCCACTGGCTCCTGATGATGAGGGAAGAGGGGGCCTTTGCGAGGACCTGCTCCTCGCCCCATAATTTTGTCTTGCCGTAGAAGGAGATCGGGTTCGGCGTGTCTTCTTCGGTGTACGGCAGGGTTTTCGTGCCGTCAAAGACGTAGTCGGTGCTGATATGGACAAGCTTGATGCGGTGCTCGCTGCAGATGTCGGCGATGATCGCCGCCCCGCGGCTGTTTACCTTTTCCGCAAGCTCCCTTTTGTCCTCGCAGCCGTCCACATCCGTCACGGCGGCACAATTGACCAGCGCGTCGGGCCTCTCGCGGGCGACGACCGCTTCACCGGCCTTGCGGTCCGCAATGTCCCATTCGTCGATATCGAGGCTGACAACATCGAACCTGTTCTTCAAAAGGGGGATGATATTAGTTCCGAGAAGGCCTTTACCGCCGGCGAAAAGAACCTTCATCGATTTCCATACATCCTATTGTAGTATTCCAGGTAGGCCCCGCTCTTGATCCTCTCCCACCATTTCCTGTTGTCAATATACCACCGTACCGTCGCCTTCATGCCGTCGGCGAAATCCGTTTTTGTCTGGAAGCCCAGTTCATTTTTGAGCTTTGTGGAGTCGATGGCGTACCGGCGATCATGGCCGGGCCTGTCGGCAACGAAGCGGATAAGCGCCTCAGGCTTTCCGAGGACCTTAAGGATAAGCCTGACGATCTCTATATTCGTCCTCTCGTTCTCGCCGCCGATATTATAGACGTTGCCGGGAACGCCCCGCTGAAAGACCGTATCGATGGCCCTGCAGTGGTCCTCTACGTGGATCCAGTCCCTGACGTTCATGCCGTCGCCGTATACCGGCAATTCAATATCCGCGAGGGCATTCGTTATTATCAGCGGGATGAGCTTCTCCGGGAACTGGTACGGGCCGTAATTATTTGAACAGCGCGTAATGATGACGGGCATTCCGTATGTTGTATGGTACGCCATGGCAAGCATGTCCGCCGATGCCTTCGACGCGGAGTAGGGGCTGTTGGGCGCCATGGGCGTATCCTCCCGGAATCTGCCCGTTTCGCCGAGAGAGCCGTAAACTTCGTCGGTGGATACCTGAATAAAAAGCCTCGTCTTCCTTTTCCGTGCCATCTCAAGGAGGTTGAAGGTCCCGTTGATATTGGTCTTGATGAACGCGTCAGGGTCGATAATGCTCCTGTCGACGTGGGACTCTGCGGCAAAATTGATCACAGCTTCCACGGGCGGCTCAAAGGCCTTTTCCACATCGGATATGCTGCCGATATCGCCTTTCACAAATCTGTAGCGGCTGTCCCCCTCGATGCCTTCGAGGTTTTCAAGGTTCCCTGCATAGGTCAGCTTGTCCAGGTTGACGATATTGTACGGATAGTGCGAAAGCATATAGCGCACGAAATTCGACCCGATGAAGCCGCAGCCGCCGGTTACGAGGATACGCGGGTCAGCCATCTTTTCTGTCCCATGAGTAGGGTATATCGTTGACATGGGGGTCGACCCTGAACTCGTCGGGCTTTGCCCTGTTGTACGGCACCGTGGGGATATTGATGATGATCGCCTCGTCTTCGCTTATACATTTCCATCCGTGAAAGACCATTTTCGGCACCCTGACGAGCATGGGGTTAAAATCGCCGATGAAAAACTCATTTATTTCTCCTTTTGTCGGCGACCCGTCCCTGTTGTCATAGAGGGCAAGCTTGATCATCCCTTTTATGCAGACGATGAAGTCGTCCTGTCCCTGGTGATAATGCCAGGCCTTCACAACATGGGGATAGGTGGTGGTAAGGTATACCTGGCCGAAGCCGGCGAACAGGTCTTCATCGTTCCGCAGGATCTCCATCAAGCGGCCCCGCTCATCAGGGATATACTTCAGCTGCTTTGTAGCAAGATCCTTTATCATATCCACCCCCGTATAATTCAGCATAGAGCAAAGAGCTGAGAGCTGAACGCTATGCGCCATGCATCATACTGTGCTATTTGTTGTTCGCTCCTGTCTGTGAGACCAGGATGCTTGCCCGCAGCAGCGACTCGAAGGTGCCCGCGTCTGTCCACCATCCGTCCAGCATATCCCAGGCCATGGTCCCTTCCTTCACATAGGCATTGTTGACATCGGTGATCTCGAGCTCCCCCCTGTCGGAAGGCTTCAGCGTCTTCACGATATCGAAGACGCGGCCGTCGTACATGTATATGCCGATGACGGCAAGGTTGCTCCTGGGCTTCTTCGGCTTTTCAACGATATCCACCAGCTTTCCCTTTACGATCTCCGCCACGCCAAACCGTTCAGGGTCAGGCACTTCCTTCAAAAGGATCTTGGCGCCCTTTTTCTGTTTTTTAAAATCGTGGACGGCCCTTATGATATTCTTCTCGATGATATTGTCGCCGAGCACCACGCATATCGGCTCGCCTTCGGCGAAATACTCCGCCAGGGCCAGCGCGGCGGCGATGCCGCCTTCCCCTTCCTGATAGGTGTAGTTGATATGGCGCAATCCAAATTCCTTGCCGTTTCCCAGAAGCCTCAAAAAATCTCCGGCATAGTTTCCTCCGGTTACGATCATGATATCAGTGATGCCCGCGTTGATGAGCGTTCCGATAGGATAGTATATCATCGGGTTGCCGTATATAGGCAGGAGATGCTTGTTGGTGATCTTCGTAAGCGGGTGCAGCCTTGTTCCGAGACCACCGGCAAGAATAATTCCTTTCATGCGTCCTTCCTCCTACTTTGTCGTGATCCCCGCCAGATCAAAGGATATCCTGATGGTCGTATCGTTGGGCCTTTTCGATTGCATAAGCGTCAATGTTGTGCCCCAGCATCCAGGCATATACCTGAGCTGATACAATGTTTCGATCCACTCTGACTCCTTGAACGTGTAGCGTATCTGGTACCTTCCCTGGAAGTATTTATATATGCCGCCAAGGTCGAGAAAGACCTCGTTGTTTAAGTCCGCCGTATAATTATGAGAAAGGTTCATATTGTATATGTTGGGCTTCACGTAATTGAAGCCGTTCCGTATGGTCTTCAGCCCTTCCCCTGAGGTGCTGATCTGCGCCTCGTTGGAGTAGCTCAGGTTGGCCGTAGGATATAAGGTCAGCCGGGCGTCAACATCCGAGAGCCTGCCGCCGGAACCCTTATAGAGCTCTGAGGGGCGCAGCCCTCCCGAAAGCCCGTAGGTCTGGGATATCTCAAAAAGAGACAGCTCCCGCTGCCACCCTTCGGAGGTTGAGTTCAGATAATGGTTCAGCGAATAGGTGATCGTATTGGTCTGGTACATACGATCATAGGGGTCTATGTTGGGCAGATCGGTGAAAGACGTATTGGGGATAAAATTATACTTTACCACGGGTTTTATCACGCTGTGCATCTCCCCCAGGTCCAGCAGGTCGGTATAATAGTACCTCATGAACTGGACGTTCGCGTCCCCCTCGATCCTGAATGTGTTGCGATGTTCCGTATCGCTGCTGCTGCCGCCGGCACGGTTGATAAGGTACGCCGTTTCCATCAGGGTGCCGTTGACAAGGAAATTGATGCCGTTCCAGGAATAGGGCACCCGGAGCCGCGGTTCGATCCCCATCCGTGAAACTTTATCGCCCTTGTCCCTGTAAAAGGACGTATAGTCCGTTACGAGGTCCGTGTAGGCCTTCCCTTCCAGGAACGGGATATACTCCGTGAAGAAAGAGGCATGGGGGTAGTATTGAAATGTGGATCTATTGTTATCGTCGGAAAGAAGGTTCCTGAAGTTGGCCACTTCTGCTGTAAGGAGGGACTTTTTCACGGGGACCTCCACGAAGGCCGTGGATTTTATCAGCGTTTCGCTCCTTTCAGCTGCCATCGTGCCGAAATCTTTCAGGTAGTCGTTGTCGGAGATAAAGCGGAGGTTCGCTTTCAGCGCTATGTTCTGCATGAATACCTGTTCGTGCTGGCCCCGCAACTGCCAGCGCGTGCCGTCGTATGCCCTGTCGCTGATGATCGAGTAATCCCATACCCCCTTCATGTCTTCCCTGGGGGCATACCTGAACTCGACGCCCGGCTTGATGCCCCTGTCGCCAAGGTAGTCAAGGAAGAAGGTGGCGTCCTTGTCTTTTGATATGGCCCAGAAATAGGATGTATTGATGAGCATGCCATTTCTTGACGAAACTGCAAATCCCGGCATAAGCAACCCCGACTGCCTCTCGGTCTTGACCGGAAAGATGCCCCAGGGCAGGTAAAAAACGGGGGTATCCTTGATATAGAATTTTGTGCCCTTCGTTTTTGCGTATCCCTCAACGGTAACATCAACGTTCTGTGCTGAGAATTTCCAGGCAGGGTCCTCCCAGCCGCAGGTGGTGAACTCGCCTTTCTTGATCGTATACTGTGCCTCGCCGACCTTTTCGATCTCTTCGCCGGTAATATGGAAGTTGCCCTTCTGAATGTAGATCCTCCCGCTGTCTATCTTGCCTTTTTTAGAGATGAGGTTGATCTGCAGCTTCTGGCACTCGATGCGGTCCCCTTCGTCCTGGAAGATCACATTCCCTTCAGCGAAGATATCCTGCGTCTTTTCGTCGAAAAGAACGTAATCCGCATTCAGGATCCGGGCGCCTTCCCTGAGGTCGACCTTGCCTTTGGCAACGTACGTGCTCTTTTCGCGGTTATATTCGACGAACATGGCCGCTATGTCGATCGGCGCATCAAAAGAGACCTTGTAATCGAACTGCTTCCCATGAAGGCACAACGGGACAAGAAGAAACAGAAGGATGATGAATTTACCTTTAAAAGATATCATGAATGATCGCCTTCGCCTCGCCGATAGTGTAAAAAGAACCTGTCACAAGTATCAGGTCGTTCTCTCCTGAGAGGGCTTTTGCCATCTTCAGCGCGCTCCTTATGTCTTCCGCGACGATCGCGCCTTTCGCGTATGTTTTCATCAGAGATGGCGCCAATGCTCTTTCTGTAGCAGGTTTTGTCAATATTGCCGTATCTACTGATGGTACGATCTCTTGAAGCATTCTATCATACTCTTTATCCTTCATGACACCAAAAATGAGAATTTTTTTCCTGTCCCCGTAGCGGGCCTTTATAAACTCCACGAGGACGTGGATGCCGCCGGGGTTATGCGCCCCGTCAATGAGGACCGTCGGCCTTTGCTTCACCTCTTCCAGCCTCCCCTGACACCGGATACCGGACAGGGAGGCAAATATCGCCTTGTCCCGGACGGGAAAACCGGCGGTCGAGAGAACGTCAACGGCACAGAGAGCAATGGCGCTGTTTGCAAGCTGGTGGTCGCCTTTCATATTTACCAGGACGCCTTCGAACGCCCTTGAGGGGCCCCGGTAAGACATGACCTGTTCCCCGGTCTTTTGATAGGAAAAATCTCTCCCGAGGCTGTAAACGGGGCTTCCGACACCTCCTGCAGCCTCAGAGATAATGTCCAGCGGGACATCTGCCGCTCCAGTTACAACCGGCGCACCTTTCTTGATAATGCCTGCCTTTTCCCTGGCGATGGCCTCAATAGTATTGCCGAGATAGGCAGTATGATCAAAGGCAATGTTGGTAATGACGCTTACCAGCGGTTCGATGACGTTTGTCGAGTCAAGCCTTCCTCCGAGCCCTGTCTCGATCACCGCAATGTCCACTTTTTTTTTCCTGAAATACCCGAAGGCAATGGCTGTGGTAAAATCGAAAAAGGTGAAAAACCTGTTTTTGTCTTTTTTCTGTATCTCTTCGCGGAGACGTTCCGTGAGCTCAACAACCTCCTCTTCGCGGATCTCCTCTCCATTCACCGTGATCCTTTCGGTGAATGACAGGAGGTGGGGAGACGTATAGGCGCCCGCAGAATAGCCTTCTTCCCTGAGCATGCCGGCGATCATGGCCGCTACGGAGCCTTTGCCGTTGGTGCCCGCAATGTGGACCGCCTTCAGCGCCCTATGGGGGTTTCCCATTATGTCGAGTAACCACGAAATATTTTCAAGCCCGAATACCATCCCAAACTTTTCGAGCCCGTAGAGGTACTCCAGGGTGGAGGAAAAATCTTTCATGTTATATGTGAAAGTAATGTGTGGAGTCTTTTTTTCAGCTCTTTTCTTGGCACTATCATATCTATCATCCCATGTTCAAGGAGATATTCCGCCCTCTGGAACCCATGGGGAAGTTCTTCTTTAATAGTTTCTTTGATGACCCTCGGGCCGGCAAATCCGATCATCGCCTTTGGCTCTGCTATGATAACGTCGCCCAGCATGCCCATGCTTGCCGTGACGCCGCCCAGCGTGGGGTCGGTCAGGACCGTTATATACGGAACGCCATGGGACTTGAGGTTGTATATAGCGCCTGAAACCTTTGACATCTGCATGAGAGACATAATGCCTTCCTGCATCCGTGCGCCGCCCGATGAGCAGAAGAGAATGACCGGCAGTTTATCCTGTGCCCCTTGTTCGAGCGTCCTCGTGATCTTCTCGCCCACAACAGAGCCCAGGCTGCCGCCCATGAAGTTAAAATCGAAGATCGCCGTCAGCACCTCGAGGCCGTTGATGACGGCCTTTCCGCACATCATCGCGTCGCTTCTTTTGGTCGTCTCTTTCGTTTCGATGAGCCTTGCCTTATATGGCTTGGTATCCTTGAACTTGAGAAAGTCGACGGGCTCAACTTCCTTGTAGAGCTCCGAGAAGCTCCCCTTGTCGAACATCAGCGCGACCCTTACATCGACGTTGATAGGAAAATGGTAGAGGCACTTGGGGCACACGTGCTGGTTCCTCTCCACCTCTTTTCTGTAGAGGAGGTCCTGGCAGGAGCTGCACTTGATCCAGAGGGATTCGTCCTTCTCCGCCCTTTTGATCTCCCGCTGGATGTCGATCTCTTTGTGCGGCTTCTTTGTTTTATCTTTTCTGCTGAAAAAACCCATGAATTTCCTATTGAATTTTTGTTACAAAACTACCAAAATAAGGGTAGCATGTCAATAAAAAGGGTCTCCATAGAAGCGGACCACACTCTCGAAGGAGCACTGCGGGCAGGGAGCAGGAGCGCAGGCGTCGTCATATGCCATCCCCACCCCCTTTACGGCGGCGATATGCACAACAACGTCGTGGGGGCGATGGAAGAAGGGTTCTCCCAGCAGGGCTACACGACCCTCATATTCAATTTCCGCGGTGTCGGCGGGAGCGGGGGAGAATACGATGAAGGGGAAGGGGAGGTCCGGGATGCCCTCGCCGCGTCAGAATATCTCCGGCAGCATCTTGATCCTGATGGCCGGATCGTATGCGCCGGCTATTCCTTCGGCGCCTGGGTGGTAAGCAGGGCGGCGCCCCGGGTTCAGGGCCTGGACGGGCTGTTTCTTGTCTCGTACCCCTTTCTGATCTACAAGGGCGAGCACCTGAAGGGCTTCAGCAAAAAGATCTATTTCATCGGAGGGACGTACGATGATATCGCCCCCCTCGATGACCTTCTCGCATTCTACAAGCACCTGGAGATCACCGACAAGTACCTCAAGGTCATCCCCACCACCCACTTCTACGGCGGAAAAGAAGAAGAGATCACAGATTTCATCAAGGAAAGCATCGAACCGGCGCCGCGCCCCTGACGCCTCACGCCAGGTTGCTGCTTCTCGCGGCATACTTAAGTAAAATTGCCGTCATGCCGAAAAACCGGTTGAGGACAGAACCCACATGGCGCTGAACATCTTTCTACTCATTGTTATAGCGGTGCTGGCGACGCTCATTACAGGAAAGATCACTGAGGCCTTCATTTCCAGGCTCCGGGAAAGATTTAACCGGCAGGCAGCAAACAGCTGAACCAGGGGCCTGCGCAACAACCCCCCCCGTAAGTCTTGAACAGATAAACGCTTTATGGTAATGTGATGGATAAGACCGCTGATCACTGAAAGCTGATCGCTGACTGCTAATCTTCAAAAGGAAAGACACGACGATGGACTACAAAGACACGCTGCACCTACCGAAGACGCCTTTTCCCATGAAAGGGAACCTGCCTGTCAGGGAAAAGGAGATGCTTGCATTCTGGGATAGCATAGGGCTCTACAGGAAGCTCATCGAGGCGCGCAAGGACGCCCCTTCGTTCATCCTTCACGACGGCCCTCCCTACGCGAACGGGAATATCCACCTTGGCACAGCCCTCAACAAGATACTGAAGGATATCATCGTAAAGTCGAAGTTCATGTCAGGCCACAGGGCAGACTATGTCCCGGGCTGGGACTGCCACGGGCTGCCTATCGAGCACCAGATAGAAAAGGAATTCAAGGCAAAAAAGATCGCCATGCCCAAGCTGGATACCCGGAACGCATGCAGGAAATACGCGGAAGGGTTCATCGACATTCAGCGCGCCGAATTCAAAAGGCTCGGCGTGATCGGCGACTGGGAACACCCCTACATCACGATGGATTACGAATACCAGGCAACGATCATCGGGGAGATACAGAAATTCTTCGAAAGGGACGAGGTCTACCGGAAAAAGAAGCCTGTCTACTGGTGCATACACTGCATGACCGCCCTTGCCGAGGCAGAGATCGAATACGACAACAAGAGATCAACCTCCATCTATGTCAAATTCCCCTTCACGCAGAAGAGGGACGGCATTTTTGCCAATTACCCCGACAAGCCGATCCATATGCTCATCTGGACCACAACGCCATGGACGCTCCCGGCGAACCTCGCCATCGCCATCCACCCTGATCTTACTTATGTTGCCGTCGATACAGGAAAAGAGATATACATCGTCCTCAAAGAGCTCGTGGAAGACATCGCAAAGAGGGCGGCCATCGGCGATTACAAGATAATTGAAGAGATAAGGCCCGATAAGCTGAAAGGGCTTACCTTCAGGCACCCCTTCATCGACAGGCAGTCCCTTATCGTCTATGCCGATTACGTCGCCAACGATACCGGCACCGGCGCGGTCCACACAGCGCCCGGGCACGGCGAAGAGGATTATGAGACGGGAATTGAATACGGGCTCGATGTATACTCCCCGGTCAACGAAAAGGGCCTGTTCATCGAAGAGGTCGACTTCTTCCGGGGCATGAACGTCTTTGAGAGCAACCCGGAGGTCGTCAAAAAGCTCGAAGAGCTCGGGCTCCTTCTCCATAAAGAGGAGATCGAGCACTCCTATCCCCATTGCTGGCGCTGCAAGAAGCCGGTCATCTTCAGGGCAACGGAGCAGTGGTTCATATCGCTCGACAAGCACAACCTGAGACAAAAAGGGCTCGACGAGATAGACCGGGTGAAGTGGATACCTTCATGGGGAAGGGACAGGATCTACAACATGCTCCAGGTGAGGCCAGACTGGTGCATCTCGCGGCAGCGGACCTGGGGGATCCCGATCACGATCTTCTATTGCGAAAAGTGCAGGGAGCCCTACTGGACCAAAGAGACCTTTGCAAACGTCATCAATGCAGTGAGGGAGCACGGCGCGGATATCTGGTTCGAAAAGGACGCCTCCTTCTTCCTCCCGGAAGGGGCAAAGTGCAGCAGATGCGGCAATGGCGCCTTCGTCAAGGAAGAGGATATCCTCGACGTGTGGTTCGACTCGGGCGTAAGCTGGTCGGCGGTCTGCAAAAAGCGCGAAGGACTTAAGTTCCCGGCAGACCTCTACCTCGAAGGAAGCGACCAGCACAGGGGGTGGTTCCACAGCTCGCTCCTAACCTCGGTAGGGAACGAGGGCCACGCGCCATACAATTCTGTCCTGACGCACGGTTTCGTCGTCGACGGCTCCGGCAGGAAGATGTCCAAATCCCTTGGCAATATCATCGCGCCCCATGAGATCATCGAAAAGTTTGGAGCGGAGATCCTGCGGCTCTGGGTTACCTATGAAGACTACAGGGACGACATCAAGATATCAAAGGACATCATCAGCAGGCTCGTTGAGACGTACCGGAGGGTCAGGAATACCCTGCGCTTTCTCCATGCAAACATCAATGGGGATTTTGACCCTCAGCGCGACAGCGTACCCTACGAGAAGCTTTCCCTTCTCGACAAATGGCTCTTATCGAGGCTCCAGAGGCTCATCGAACGGGTCACCGAGGCATACAACAACTATACGTTCCACGTCATATACCACAGCATCCACAATTTTTGCACCGTTGACCTAAGCGCCCTCTATCTGGATATTGTAAAGGACAGGATCTATGTGGAGAAACGGGACGGCGTGAAGCGGCGGGCCTCCCAGACCGTGATCCACGAGGCGCTGATCACGCTCCTGAAGCTCATCGCCCCCATTTTGTCCTCAACCGCCGACGAGATGTGGTCGTACCTGAAGGGCTACGTTAAAGAAGAGAGCGTCCTCCTTGCGGCCTTTCCGTCGCCCAGAAAGGAATGGATCAACGCGGGGCTCGAAGAAGAATGGGACAGAATCTGGAGCGTACGGGAGATAGCGAACAAGAAGATCGAAGAAAAAAGGGCCGCCAAGGCCATCGGCCATTCTCTTGACACGAAGATCATCGTGCAGGTCCCCGAGAAAGAATACGGCCTCCTCACAAGGCTTGGCGATGAGCTGAAGGATGTCTTCATCGTTTCGCAGATCGAAGTGCAGGTTGGGAACGAGCCTGACGTGACGGTCACAAAGGCTGAAGGCACAAAATGCGAGCGGTGCTGGCAATATGCGACAGACATCCGCACGACAGGCAGATTTCCCAACGTGTGCAGGCGATGCGAAGATACCTTATCTTCCTGATCGTACCTGCTGTCTTTATCCTTGACAGGTGGACAAAGCTCCTCATCATGGAGCATCTGGGCCCCGGGGGCTCCATCCACATCACCTCCTTTTTTTCTATCGTATACGTGGAGAACTACGGAGGGGTCTTCGGCCTCCTTTCGCGGTACGCGTTTGCAAGGGCCGTCTTCACCTATCTCCCGCTCCTCATCATTGTCATCCTCGTCGTTGTGCTTGTTGTCTCTAAAATGGTGTTCGCAAAGCGGTTCGCCCTCACGTGCATCCTTGCCGGCGCTGTCGGCAACATCTACGACAGGGTCCTCTACGGAAGCGTTGTTGATTTTCTCGATTTCCACTATGGCCCCCACCACTGGCCCGCGTTCAACGTTGCCGACATATCGATCTCCTTCGGGATCTGCCTCTGGCTGTTTCTGGAGCTGTTCCATACGAAGAAACCAACTCATGGATGATGGCAAATTCTAAATTCGAATATCGAAGCACTAAACAAATTCGAATGTTCAAAATTCGAAACATGCTTAACGGCTTTTGTTTTGAACATTTGATATTTGAATTTTGATATTGTTTCGGATTTAGATATTAGGATTTCGTGTTTTTGAATGCTGCTTATATATTGTTGGTTTTAAGATGAGGGCTGTGAGCTAAAGTATGGATGATGATTTATTAGAAGAAGAGAAGAAACTCAGGCGATTGCGGTTCATCGTCGATTTTGCACTCCAGTTCATCCAAACACAGGATATCGACCACGACCACGCGATGAAGGTCGTCGAAGGGGTGAAAAAACAGGCATTGAAGCTCTTCCCTGACAAGGAAGACGCGTTCGATATTATCTACGCGCCGCGGTTCAAACGGGCGCTGAACGAGAAGTTCAAGAGAACATAGATAGGCTCATGGCTCATAGCTCATGGCAACAGCAAGAACCGGCAGTTTGCTTAACCTTAACCTGAACCTTAGCCTGCATTTTTACCGGCTGATAGCTGATAGTCAAAAGGAGGGTGCGTTGAGAGAAGAGATCGAAGAGTCGATAAAGGGATTTGTAAGAACCTCACCGTCGAACCTGCTGAAAGGTTCTGACGAACAGTATTTCGCCGAACCGATGATTGGATACGCAGACATCCATGACCCGCTCTTCGCCGAATATAAGAATATCATCGGCGCTTTCCACCTGACCCCGGCGGAATTCCTCGAGGCTGAATATGGCGAGGCATGCCCTGAAAGCGGCACCGTCATATCCTGGATCCTGCCTGTGAGCATGGCCATCCGCCGGAGCAACAGGAAGAGGACAAAGGCCCCTTCTCTTGAGTGGTCGCATATGCGCTGCTTTGGCGAGCTTTTTAATGAGGTGTTACGAAAGTATGTTGTCGCACTCCTTAACAGCAGGGGATACCGCACCCTTGCCCCGGCTTTGACAGCACCATGGAAGCGCATCGTATCACCGGAGGTCGGGCATGCCTCAACGTGGTCTGAAAGACATGCCGCCTACGCAGCAGGGCTGGGGACGTTCAGCCTAAGCGATGCCCTCATCACCCGGAAGGGTATCGCCCATCGAATCGGCTCCGTCATAACCGAGCTTGTCCTTGAACCGACGGCACGACCGTATCAAGGCCCTTATGATTATTGTCTTAAGTACAATTCGGGCACCTGCGGCGCCTGCATCAAGCGGTGTCCGGCAGGAGCGATCACCGAAAAAGGGCACGACAAGGAAGCATGCTCCCGGTATATGAACCAGGTAATCAGCCCTAAGGTGAACGAGGCATACGGGGTAACCATATCAGGCTGCGGGCTCTGCCAGACAAAGGTCCCCTGCGAGAGCAAGATACCGGCTATAAAGCAGCTCATGGCTCATAGCTGATAGCTCATAGCAACTGCAAGAACCGGGTAGGCAGTAAGCAGTATGCACAAAAATCTTTTGCTGCCTACTTCCTGCTGCTTACCCTGTTTAGTTTTCGCCATCAGCCATGAACTATGAGCTGTATTTCTATTTCCCCAGCCTTTTCTTTATGCTGTCCGCCAGCCCCCTGATTCCCTCTCCCACCTTCTGTGTCCCATCGGAGCCGAGGGTTACCGCCGAGCCGCCGATGCCCTTTACCGACAGGCCGAGTTTTTCCGCGAGGCCGGAAGAAAACCTTGCGCTCATGCTCTCCGCGAGGCTGAACTTCGGGTTGTCGAGAGACCCTTCGACAACAAACTTCAGGGGGATCTCGTTGTTGCTGTTCTTCATGAAGCCAACCACCATGGAAAGGGGAACCCCGAGGAACCTGGAGCCCATCCCGGAGCCGCTTTCGAACGCAAGGTCTTTAAGCACCACGCTGCCGGGCGCCCGGATCTTGCGTGAGGCGATCTTCACGTCCATATCAAGATCGAGAAATCCCTTTGTCACATTGACGCTGCCCTCTTTCTGAAAGTAGGGCTTCATCGCCGTAATATCGAGCTTCCTGGCCTCCACCCTTGAATCTGTATCCTGCGTCTTCAGCTTCACCTTGCCCTTGCTCATCAGTGTTCCGGTGCTCATATTGCCGGGGACATCCGCCCTCAGGGTATAAGGTGTGAGGTTGGAGCCCAGGGGGATCGCGATGTCCTTTGCGTCGAGCTGGATATTGCGCACTTTTGTCAGGATGGGCGTCTTTGCCGTCTTCCTGTCGAGGTAGTCGATGGAGCCGTTGAGGACCTTGACATCCTTGATGAATACTGGAGGGGATCCTTTCGCATCCTGCTTAGGCTTTTCCTTGTCCTTTTTTTCTTTTTCTGACGGCAGCGCCGGCATGATCACGTTGCCCTTCCTGTCGACCTCGATCAACATGTAGAGGTCCTTCAGGAGAACGCTGGAGATGACATACTCGTCCCTGAGGAACCCGAGAAAATTCGCCTTGATAGTGACGTTGCCTATCTTCAACATCTCTTTGCCGGCAGGGTTCCTGAAGCTGATGCCTGTGCCTTCTACCTTGCCCCAGTTGAGTTCCAGCTTCTGTATCGAAAAATCCTTCCCGAGCATTGATTCAAGCTCTGCCTTGATGAGCTTGTTCGCATGGGTGATAACCACCGCAACGGTTACACCGAGCATGATTACCACCACGGCGACGGCGATGAGAACTATCTTCAATCCTCTCTTTTTCATCACAACCCTCCGTTATGCCTTGTTTATCCTAAATTATACGCCATGAGGCGCTTGAAATGAAATAGGTTCGTTCATATAATTACACCAGAAGGAGGCCGGTATGTCTGTAATGTTTGAGTTCGCAATGTTTCCGACGGATAAAGGGGAGAGCGTCAGCGAGTACGTAAGCAGGCTCCTCAAGGTCATCGATAAAAGCGCTGTGCCCTACAAGCTTACGCCTATGGGCACCGTCGTTGAAGTTGACACCTTTGATGCCGCGCTGAAGATCATCAGGCAGGCATATAAAGAGCTCGAGCCTGACTGCAACAGGATCTATTCGGCGATCAAGTTCGATATACGGAAGGGCAAGAAGGGAAGGCTCGCGCAGAAGGTCGCTTCGATCGAAAAGAAGATAGGGAAGAAGTTGAAGACGTAGCATTGATCTTTCAGTATTATTTCGCTGTGCCTTGGATTATACTCTTCCCGTGAAGGTGCTCCTTTTACAGCCACCAATAGAGGATTTCTACGACACGTCCATACGGACGTATCCGCTTGCGCTTCTTTATCTTGCGGCGGCTATCCGGGGCAACGATCAAAGGCTTCAAAACAGCCCATTCCCTCATCGCCGACCTATGAATTGAGCCTAATTCTACCTTGCAAAATATATGAAATAGTAGGAAAATGGCAAAAAAGGCGGGGTATGTGGGAACAATCAACCGATAAGAAATTCTTTGACTGCGGCATTGTTATTGAAGGCTGTCACCCCTTTTCCTTTGTAGCGAGATCAGGCCGGGAAGTAGTTGTCCTTAGTCAAGATTTGACCCTGATGACTTGCTCGCACGGTCAAAAGGCGGTCGATAGTTGATAGTGAATAGCAATAAAGGCAGTGAATAGTGAATGGTGAATGGTGAGAAACCGAAAAACAATTAAAACACCTAAGGCTTAGCGTTTTCTTTAGAACCTCAACATACGATCAAATAAGCTCTTGACAAATGTACAATAAATTGTATAATTAAATACAATAACTTGTATTTTAAAGTACATGATAGGTATGGATTACAGAATAGATCGAAATAGGCTGTTTGACAGGTTCAGCGCCTGGAGCAGCTATCTGAAAAGAAAGGTCCGTCTTATCGCCTGCGGCGGGACGGCCATGACCCTGCTCGGGATCAAGGACAGCACAAAAGATATAGATCTGATTGTGCCGGATACAAAAGAATATAAGTACATGATCGGGGTGCTGGAGGATTTTGGATATGTTCGAACAGGAGCGAACAGGTGGAAATCCGAAGATATATTTGTTTTTGATATCTTTGAAGGCAACTTTGTGCACACTACAGAGCTTTTAGAGTCTCCGCTAATAGAGGGAAATCACGTTCTCATCAAGCAGTTCAGTTCTATTTACCTCGGAGCGCTGAACAACTATGACCTGATCATCAGCAAGCTCTTCAGGGGAACGCAAGTGGATAGAGAAGATTGCCTCGCCCTTCTGCGATACGAAGGGGCCGCGATAGACCTGAAAAGACTGGAAGACAGATACAGAGAGACGGCCTCTTATTCAATCTCTGAGGATAAGATGATCCGGAACTTCGAACTTTTTCTTGAGACTATGAAGAAGGAGCTTGGTCGTGGCTAAAAATGACCTGCATGAACGGCTGGAGATGCTGGGATTCCCGGTGCTTGAGACAAGATCTATACAGACGGCAAATACAACCTTGTCCGAGGTCGCGGAAAGTAAAGATATCCGTCTATGGGAAGGGTTTCCGGTAATGTTGGCCAACAGCCTTGAAAAACATTGGTTCAGTTATAACGAAGCAAAAAGATATCTCAAATCGAAGAAGGCTGTATCGAGACTCGATCTGCTTATCATCATGTCTTTGGCGGTTTATGAGGTTGTGCATCTGAAATTGCCAGAAATGGAAGCGCTCCGCAATCTCTTTAAGGCTGATAAGAATCAGGATTTTCAGTATTTCCTTCAAAAGCTGGAAGGCAATGATGATTTTGTATTTTTCAATAAAACAATGTCCGGAGAGCGGATAAAAAGTGCGTTCAGCACCTATTACGGAGGAACGCAGGCCGGGCTTAGGGAACTGCTTTCCGTGAAAGACCAGCATGACCTTCAGTACGCCCTGTCGCAGTTCTTCCCACCAAAACAAAAGGAACTGGTGCTGAAGAAGCTGCGCAATGAAAAATTGACTAAGACAGAAAGGGAATATTATTCGCGGGTGATCAAAAAAAAGATCCTGGCGCTTGCAAATCCCGAATTGCAAAAGCTCTCTCAGAAGCTTTTGTAAAGTGATAAGGGACGTAGATGACTAACGTGACTTTTCTATTGCCTGTATGCAAAAAATAGAGGACCGGATAAGTCAATTTAGTCACTACGTCCCTCATGGTCTTTTCGAAGGAGGCCGGTATGTCTGTAATGTTTGAGTTCGCAATGTTTCCGACGGATAAAGGGGAGAGCGTCAGCGAGTACGTAAGCAGGCTCCTCAAGGTCATCGATAAAAGCGCTGTGCCCTACAAGCTTACGCCTATGGGCACCGTCGTTGAAGTTGACACCTTTGATGCCGCGCTGAAGATCATCAGGCAGGCATATAAAGAGCTCGAGCCTGACTGCAACAGGATCTATTCGGCGATCAAGTTCGATATACGGAAGGGCAAGAAGGGAAGGCTCGCGCAGAAGGTCGCTTCGATCGAAAAGAAGATAGGGAAGAAGTTGAAGACGTAGCATTGATCTTTCAGTATTATTTCGCTGTGCCTTGGATTATACTCTTCCCGTGAAGGTGCTCCTTTTACAGCCACCAATAGAGGATTTCTACGACACGTCCATACGGACGTATCCGCTTGCGCTTGCCTATCTTGCGGCGGCGATCAGGGACATATGCGACGTGTCGATCGCCGATCTGCGGAGCAACAGAAGGCCGAAGGTCATCAACCGCCACCCATTCCCTGAATTACAGGACTACTACCGGGACGCACATTATTCTCCTTTTGCGCTCTTCCGCCGCTACTATCGTTTCGGCGCAGACAAAAAAGAGATAGAGGCGACGATCAGGCAGCATGCGCCCGATGTCGTCGCCATTACCTCCTCGTACACGACATACTCTCTCGAAGCCCTCGAAGTAGCAAAGATAACAAAGCAGGTCAGCAATGATATCACAACGATTATGGGCGGCACGCATCCCACGCTTTTCCCGCACCATCCGCTCAGGAGTCCATATGTTGACTATGTGATACGGGGAGAGGGCGAGACGCCCCTTGCCTCCCTTGTCAGCATGATCCGGTTAGACACGGGAAAGACCGTCGCCGATATACCGGGGGTGTCTTCGAAGAAGAACGGCGATCATTACATATCGGATATAGCCATAGCAGGGAATATCGACCGTATCCCCGCGAGGGATTTGCTGAACCCTGTTGATTACCGGATAGGCGGAAAAAACTATACATTTTTCCTCACGTCGCGGGGCTGTCCCTTCCGCTGCACCTTCTGCGGCAAGCCCCCTGTCCCATACAGGAAAAGGAGTATCGGAAGCATCGAGCAGGAGATATCATCCTGCATTGGCTCCGGGATCGAGGCGATCGATTTCGAGGATGACATGCTGAACCTCGACCTTGCCTTTTTCAATGAGGTTCTTTCCCTCCTCAAGGGAAAAGGGATGACCCTCTCCGCAATGAACGGCATCTACGCGGAGACGATGGACATGGGGACACTGGAGAATATGTGGGATGCAGGTTTCCGGCGTTTGAACTTCTCACTTGTCGATATATCCGGGTCTATCATAGAGCGACAGAAACGGGCGGTGCCGGCGAACTTCCTCAAACTGCTGCCGTTCCTCGAGTCATCCCCGTTTGACGTGGAGATCCATTTTATCATAGGGCTGCCGGACCAGAGACCGGAAGACATTATGGAGACCATCCTTTTTCTCATGGGGAAGAGGGTGCTCCTCGGCCCGAGCATCTTTTACCTTGCCCCCGGAAGCCGCATATTTGATGAGGCCCACGGCAGCTTGCCGAAAGAAGATGTCAAGACATTGCGGTCAAGCTATATGCTGCCCGTCAACCCCTTGCTTCCACGAGAAGCTATTTTTACGCTCATGAAGCTCGTCAGGTTCATCAACGCCGTGAAGCGGCTTCTCGACAGGAACGCCGGCCTCAAGAGGCTGAGCGACCTCCTCGAAGCGCAATGCGGCAGGAACGGGCACGACGACATTGTCATGACGGCCCTCCTCACCGAAAAGAGGTTCATCGCCTATGACAGGGGCGCAAAAGACTACGCTGACGAGCCGCAGGACAAAGAGCTCACCGCCCATTTTTTTAAAAGGATCTCCAGGGCAACTATCAAAGGCTTCAAAACAGCCCATTCCCTAACTATTGATTTGTGAGATAAATCTAATAGGAAGAGCATCAGCGTCGATTATCGAGTATCGAGCGACCAGCGGCGATTGTCTGCTCTTCTGACTTTCATCGTCCCTCGTCCTTCGTCCCAGCGCAGCGGTCGTCCCTCGTCTTTTATTTCTGCTGACGGCTATCTACTATTCGCTGCTTAATCCTTGAAACCACCTAAGTTTTTTGATATTGTATGTGGGAAACATACGGCCATACAATACGGAGAAAAACCAAATATATATGGAGAGTTTTTTCGGTTTCACCCTCCCCGGGCTTGAAAAGGCGATAGGCGCAACGGGCAAAGAGAAATACAGGGCAAGGCAGCTCTACCGGTGGATATACAATCAGGGCGTCTTTGACTTTGACGGGATGTCCAACATACCCAAAGGGCTTCGGGCGATCTTCAAGGACATGTTCTCAACAGACCTGCTCCCGATAAAAGAGGCGCTTACATCAAAGGACGGCTCGAAGAAATTCGCATTTTCTGCTGAGGACGGGCATATCATAGAAAGCATCCTCATGCCGGAAAAGGACAGGAATACCCTCTGCATATCAACGCAGATAGGGTGCAGAATGGGGTGCAGGTTCTGCGTCACGGGCAGGATGGGCTTCAAGAGAAATCTTGCCGTGCACGAGATCGTCGGCCAGGTTGTGGCGGTGAAGGAAGACATTAAAAGGGGCTCAGGCGAGAGGATAACGAACATCGTCCTCATGGGCATGGGAGAGCCGATGGACAACCTTGACAATGTGGTACCTGCGCTTGATATCATCAGGGATCCCCTCGGCCTTGATTTTTCATACCGGAGGATCACCGTTTCTTCCGTCGGCCTCGTTGAAGGGTTGAAGATGCTGGAGCCGAAGTCGGCCGTGATAGCCATCTCGCTCAATGCCTCAGATGATGGAACGCGGACATCGATCATGCCGATCAACAGGCTCTATTCCATCGGGAAGATCATAGGGTTCGTGAAGGCGTTCAAATTGCCGAACAGGGCAAGGATCACCTTCGAATATGTGTTGTTGAGAGGCGTCAACGATTCGCTTGATGATGCGAAAAGGCTGGCGGACCTTTTAAAAGGCGTGAAGTGCAAGATCAATCTTATCCCCTATAACGAGTCGCCCTGCATAGAATTCAAAACGCCGGAGCCTGCATCGGTGCAGAGATTCCAGTCCTATCTTCTGGACAGGCATTTTACGACGATCATACGGGATTCGAGGGGCCGGGACATATGCGGAGCGTGCGGCCAGCTGGGGATGAGGTACTTATGAGCTGTCAGCAGACAGCGATCAGCTTTCAGCAGAACCACATAGAAACTGTTTTGCATAAAAACGCAGTTTTTTTGCCTGTAAGCTGACCGCTGATAGCTGTAAGCTGATGGCTGGGGTATAAAGGAGCGCAAAGACAATGGGCATTCTACCGGTATATAAGGACTCTTTTTTCTGCGGATTCGGGAGAGAAGACGGTCTGCAACTGAAAATGATGTACGATAAAGGCATTGTGTATTGCAATGTGAATATCGATAACCGTTTCGAAGGGTACACGGACGTTTTGCACGGAGGCATGATATTCGGCATCCTCGATGTTATCATCTGGTATGCTATCTTCATGGAAACAAAGAAGATATGCATGACACGCAATACCGATATGGAATTTCTGAAACCCGTCATGTGTAATACGCTGTATGTAGCAAAGGGTAAATTTCTCAACATCAAGGGGCGGGATTTTTTCGCAACGGCATGGATGGAGGATCGAAGCGGTGAAATATGTGCCAGGGTCAATGCCAAATTCAGAGAGGCAAAGGACATCTCTATTGAACGCTTCATCAACAAATTTGATTTCAGCCGCACATCACCGAAGATCAAACAGCATTTTTACTCACTGCTCGAAGAAACACATCCGTGAGTCGTAAGGCGTGAGGCGATTTAATCCCCTCACGCCTTACGACTCACGATTTACTACGGGTGCTATTCCTCTCATTGACAAACCTCTTACCGGTGCTATGATTAGAGTAGGAGGGCGATCAATAAAAAAGATCGGCAATACTGGAAGATCTATCAATGAAAGGAGGGGTGAGATATGCTTATGCCAACAAAGATTCTTGTTCCCACCGATTTTTCCGGATATTCCGACAAGGCGTTACAGCAAGCCCTGGATATCGCTGTTGAGTACAAGGCAAAGGTTTATGTTGTGCACGTTGTTCATGAGAGGATCCAGCGGGTTTTGACGGATGACTATTCCGACATCACCATAACCCCAAAGGAGATCCAGAAATACGAAAGAACGCTCGTCAAAACGGCAAGAAGCAAGCTCACAAAGCAGATCGGTAAATTCCCGCAAAGCAAGGAAGTAGAGGTTGTCCCCGAAGTGGTAAGCGGTGTTCCCGCCGAAGAGATACTAAGAGTGCAGGAAGAGAGGGGTATCGATCTCGTGGTCATAGCGTCCCTCGGGAGAACGGGGATCGCGCGATACCTGATCGGCGGGGTTGCGAGGAACGTCCTCAAGGGCGCAAAATGTCCTGTGCTGCTGACGAAATAATGGTTGCAAAGAGGCGCGGGACGGCTGAGCCCTCTTTTTGGGCTCATGAACCGTGAAGGGGGTGGTGCCAATGTTAAGGCCGACAAAGATTCTTGTACCGACAGATTTTTCAGAGTATTCCGACAGGGCCCTGAACCAGGCCCTGGATATTGCCAAGCAATATAACGCCAAGGTCTATCTTTTCCATGCGATCCACCTGATAATACACCGGTGTGCCATCGATTACAGCATCAGCGACGATATGGTGGAAGAGATCAAGAGGCAGGCTCTGGATTCTGCCAGCAATAGCCTGAAGAGGCAGCTTGAAAAGTTCCCGAAATCAAAGGAAGTAGAGGTCCATACCGATATCGGGACGGGGATCACCTATGATGCGATACTGCAGGAGGCGAAGGACAAAGGGGTTGACCTTATTGTTATTGCGTCCCTTGGCCAGTCCGGTATCGCAAAGTACCTGATCGGGGGCGTTGCGAGGAACGTCCTGAAGGGCGCACAATGCCCTGTGCTGCTGACGAGATAAGAAGACCGGGTTCGTGTGTTTGAGGGAGGGGCCCGGCACCGATGTGCCCGCGACGCCCGGCCCCTCCCGCAAATACGCAATGAAGCAAGCCCATGGTAAATCCTAAATCCGAATTTCTAAATCCTAAACAAATTCAAATGTTCAAAATTCAAAACAATTGAATGAAACGGGTGCACCCGAGGTCGCCACATCGCTTCGCTCCTCGCGCCTTGTGCTTTTTCGCTTACATGTCACGAATACGAATTACGGTTGTTCTCGCCGAACGCCTCACGCCGAACGTCATTTCTTGCAGTCTCGATATACGATATACAATTTTCTATGGGTCATGAGCCGCCTTTCCCGTCCTAACCGTACCCCAGCTCCTCGAGCCTTTCCTCGGTCATCCCCACGAAATGGGCTATCTCGTGGACAAGGGTTATCTCTACCTGTTCCTCCAGCTCCTCGGCGGTTTCACAGGACTCCTCAATAGGCCCCTGGAAAAGAAAGATCGTGTCAGGGAAAAGGGGCGGCGAAGTGGCTGACCGCTCCAGCAAAGAGACACCCTGAAAGAGGCCGAGCAGGACGCTCCCCGGGGGGAGGCCTACGTCCCTGAGCATTTCTTTTGAGGGTTTTTTACGCACGGAAATAACGAGGTTGTCGAGATGCTGCCGGATCTCGCCGGGTATGCGCCGGATCGCCCTCTTTACGATCCTGTCGAACTCTTTTTCGCTGAGCTTCATTTACCTTTTCTCTATTGACTTTTCCATTGTAATTATCATACTATAGTGTGTTTTTTTTCAAATAAAAGCAAGGAGAAGGTTTATGTATGCGATCATCGCGAACGGAGGCAAGCAATACAAGATAACAGAGGGCAACAGGGTAAAACTGGAGCACATAGCTGCCGCTGAGGGAGATGATGTCCAGTTGAAAGACGTGCTGATGGTCGATACCGGGCAGGGTTCAGTCGTGGGAACGCCTTTTATCAAAGGGGCGTATGTGCAGGGCAAGGTCGTTGCACAGGGACGGGATGAAAAGGTGACGGTCTTCAAATACAAAAGGCGGAAAGACTACAAGGTAAAGAAGGGGCATCGTCAGTCCTACACCGAATTACTTATAGAAAAGATCATTCTGGAGGCATAAGATGGCACATAAAAAGGCTGGTGGAAGTTCAAGGAACGGAAGGGACAGTAAGGGCCAGAGGCTGGGCGTGAAGATATTCGGCGGCCAGGTTGTCAAGGCCGGGACCATAATAATGAGGCAACACGGCACGAAGGTCCACCCGGGCGACAATGTGGGGATGGGCCGTGACCGCACACTCTTTGCGCTGATAGACGGAGTTGTAAGCTTTAAAACGGCGGGGGACAAAAAACAGGCCCATGTCTATCCTGTTGAATGAAATTTGTTGATGAAGCAAAGATATATGTCGAGGCCGGCAAAGGCGGTAACGGTTGTGTAAGCTTCAGAAGGGAGAAATTCGTTCCACGCGGCGGGCCTGACGGCGGAGACGGGGGCAAAGGAGGGGATGTAATCATAACCGGAAAAAAAAGCCTCACAAGCCTCATGGACTTCAGATACAAACGCGTGTACAGGGCGGAGAACGGCAGACATGGAAGCGGGAAAAATAAGACAGGACGGAATGGCGGAGATATCACGATCCATGTGCCCCTTGGCACGGTTGTATACGGTGAGGACGGGGACTCGCTTCTCTGTGAAATTACGCAAGACAACGAAAGCCACGTTGTTGCAAAAGGGGGAAGGGGTGGACGGGGCAACAGCCGTTTTCAGACATCGACGCATCGTACCCCTCTCGAGTTTGATTATGGGGAAGAGGGGCAGGGGCAACACCTTCGCCTGGTCCTTAAGCTCCTCGCCGATATAGGGCTTGTCGGCCTGCCCAATGCGGGCAAATCAACCCTCATATCCTGCTTAACTGATGCAAAACCAAAGATAGGCGATTATCCATTCACAACCTTAAGCCCGTCGCTCGGGGTGCTGCGGGATGGCGACGTGACATTTGTTGTTGCGGACATACCGGGTATCGTGGAGGGGGCTTCGGGGGGCAAAGGGCTTGGCATAGGTTTTTTGAAGCATATAGAAAGGACCGCGACGCTCCTCATTGTCCTTGATATCTCTTCGGGCTCTCCTGACGGGGACTACAGGATATTGCTGTCCGAACTCGGTTCATACAAAGAAGAGCTGCTCCGCAGGAAAAGGCTCATAGTCCTTAATAAGGTTGACCTTGTGCCGCAAGGCGACCGTACGGAATGGGAGGGCTTTTTCATGGGAATGGGCGAACGGGCCCTGTCGGTGAGCGCTCTCAAGCGGTGGGGGATCGATCAGCTGAAAAGCGAGCTGGCGAAAAGAGGGCCGGAGAGAAGGGATTACGGGATCCCTGCGGGGAATGCGTGATGACGGAAATAGTGCGAAAGGGAAAAACGGGCGGCAGCATACAATGCAATACCCCCGGCCTGAAAAGGATAGTCGTGAAGATAGGGACGTCGGTCCTTGTGGACGGCACGGGGAAGATCAGCCTTGCAAAGATACGGAACATAGCGAAGCAGGTAAGGGTCGTGAAAGATGCCGGGGTTGAAGTTATCGTTGTATCGAGCGGGGCGATAGCCTCCGGAATGGAGACCCTTGGCCTTACGAAAAAACCGAAGGAGATGGCGAAAAGGCAGGCCCTTGCGTCAATCGGCCAGGTCATGCTGATGAAGATGTACATGCAGGCCTTTGAAAAAGAGAAGATGAATGTGGGGCAGGTACTCCTTACCCACGAAGACATCAAGAACAGGACCCGGTGCCTTAACCTCATGAATACCCTGGACATGCTTATTGCCATGGATATCGTGCCGGTGATCAATGAAAATGATGCCCTCTCCTTTCAAGAGATAAGGTTCGGTGACAACGACAACCTGTCGGCGCTTATCGCGCAGATAGCCAGCGCTGACCTTCTTCTTCTCCTCTCCGATGTGGAAGGGTTATTTGAAAGGGACCCGAACAGGTACCCTGATGCCCGGATGATACGGGTGGTAAAGAAGGTAGACGAGGATATAGAAAAGACAGCGGCGGGAACGCAAAGCGAGAAGAGCATCGGAGGAATGGTGAGCAAGCTTGAGGCCGCCAGGAAGGCCGGCCACTACGGCATTGCCACGAGGGTAGTCCGGGGCGACAGAGAGAACGTTATCGTGAAGGTGGTCAACGGCGAAGAGATCGGCACCCTCTTTCTCCCCGGAAGGAAGCTTGCGCGGAGGAAATGGTGGACGGCATTTGCCTTCAAGGTAAGGGGCACGGTGCTGATCGATGAAGGGGCCGAGTGGGCTGTCGTGGGCAACTGCAAGAGCCTTTTGCCGTCGGGGATAATAAAGGCAGAAGGCCATTTCTCGAGCGGGGAGTGCGTAGAGGTAAAGAACACAAGCGGCAAGGTCATTGCCAAGGGGATAACGAATTATTCCTCTTCCGACGTGGAGCAGATAAAGGGCCTGAAAAGTATTGATATAGAGAAGAAGCTCGGCTATAAATACACGGAAGAGGTAATACACAGGGACAATATGGTGGTCTTATGACGGCAAAAGAACGGGCGGAGAGGGCAAAAAAGGCCTCGGATATCCTTGCGCACGCATCGACGGAGGTCAAGAATCAGGTTCTCCTGAAGCTTGAAAAACTCCTCGCGGAAAAAAAGGATTATCTTTTTAAAGAGAACAGGAAAGACATAGAGGAGGCAAAAAGGGCAGGCCTCTCTAAGAGCCTGATAGACCGGCTGAAGATCGATGACAAGGCGATCCGCGAGATGCAGGGCAGCATCCGGGACGTCGTGGCGCTCCCCGACCCGGTTGGGGAGATAGCGAAGGTATGGAAGCGCCCCAACGGCATGACCGTGGGGAGGATGCGGATACCCATAGGCGTCATCCTGATCATTTATGAGTCGAGGCCGAACGTTACGATCGAAACCTTTTCTCTCTGCATGAAAAGCGGCAACTGCGTTATCCTCAAGGGCGGCTCGGAGGCGTTCCATTCAAATCTCGCCCTCTATCGCCTGATCCTCAAAGCGCTCCGCGGCTCAGGCCTCCCGGATGATGTGGCCCAGTTCATAGATACCGCCGACAGGTCATACATATATGAGCTTCTGACGATGGACGACTGCATAGACCTCATCATACCGAGGGGCGGCGAGGCTCTTATAAGGAGCATCGTGGAACAGTCGAGGATCCCCGTGCTCAAACACTACAAGGGGGTATGCCACATATTTGTCGACGAGTCGGCGCCGATGGAGATGGCCCATGCGATCTGCCTGAACGCAAAGGCGCAGAAGCCTGCGACATGCAATGCCATGGAGACGCTCCTTGTGCACGAGGCGGTTGCGAAGGCATTCCTTCCCGGTATGGAAAAGATCTTCAGGGAACAGGGGGTCCTTCTGCGTGGCTGCGAAAAAACGTCGAGGATACTGAAGGCGGTCGGGAAGGCCAATGAGGCGGACTGGTATGAAGAATATCTCGACCTGATACTTTCTATACGGATAGTAAAGGACATCGACGAGGCGATCGCCCATATAAGGCAGTATGGCTCCGGCCACACCGATGCAATTATTACGGCAAATTATGATAATGCGTGGAGGTTCGTCCGTGAGGTGAACTCATCATTAACGCTGGTGAATGCATCAACGAGGCTCAACGATGGGTACCAGCTCGGCCTCGGGGCAGAGATGGGGATCAGCACCACGAGGCTTCATGCCTTCGGCCCCATGGGCCTTGAAGAGCTGACAGTGACAAAATTTATCGCATTCGGCGACGGACAATTGAGGACGTGATGAAGATCGGCATTTTCGGGGGGACATTTGATCCTGTCCACATCGGCCACCTGAGGGTCGCGGAGGAGATCCGCGAAGCATTTTCCCTTGAAAGGATCGTTTTTGTCCCTGTCTTTGTGCCCCCCCATAAAAGAAACTGCAGGATCACCGGCGCCGATGACAGGCTTTACATGCTGAAGGCCGGAACGAGGGGCAACAGGTTTTTCCGGACATCGGAGATCGAGATCCAAAGGGGAGGGATCTCCTATACGCTCGATACGCTGAAGGTTTTCGAGAAACGGTTCGGGGAGGTATATTTCCTGATCGGCATCGACGCCTTTTCTGATATACATACATGGCATGCCTACAGGGAATTATTCTCCCACGCGAATTTCATTGTCATGACGAGGCCGGCCCATACACAATCCCCCCTTTTTGACGTGCTGCCTGATGATGTGCGGGGCGAGGTGAAGGTCCTTGATGAGGCTACCCTCGAGCATGCCTCCGGCAGGAGAATATATCTTCACGAGATAACGCAGCTTGATATCTCTTCAACAAAGATAAAGAAGCTGCTGAAAAGCGGAAGGTCAGTAAGATACCTCGTTCCCGGTTCGGTTGAGAGGTATATTTATCAAAAGAGGTTATATAGGGCATAATTTGGAAACCATTGACAAAGCGACCGCATGCGCCAGGCTTGCAGATGAAAAAAAAGGAAAAGATATCCTGATCCTCAAACTCGGCGGGCTTACCGATATTACGGATTACTTTGTCCTGGCAAGCGGAACAAGCGAACGGCACATAAAGACCGTTGTGGATTCCGTGACGAAGGGTATGAAAGAGGAGGGCATAAGGCCCAATACGATTGAGGGGTATTACGAGGGGCGCTGGGCGGTGATCGATTATCAGAGCGTTATCGTCCATGTATTTCTCGAGAACCTCCGCGAGCTGTACGATCTCGAAAGTCTGTGGATCGAGGCGGAGAGATATAGATTAAACAAAGAAAATAAGGAGTTAGAGGTGGAGAATGAAAAAACAAGAACGTGAGCATTACAAGAAGAGGCTGCTGAAGATGAGAGAGGCCATACTGAGCAAGGCGAAAAAGCTGAAGGAAGATTCCTACAGCCTTGGCACAGATGGCATCCAGGATATGGCCGATGCGGCAAGCAACTCTTATAATGCGGATATACTGATGAGCATCAGCGATAACGACCTGAAGCTGTTGAAGGATATCGACAGCTCCCTCGATAAGATAGTAAAAGGGACCTATGGTATTTGTGAAGAATGTGAAGAAAAGATCAGCGAAAAAAGACTTGAAGCAAACCCCGTCGCACGGTATTGTATTACATGTAAGCGATTAATGGAAGAGAAGGGAATCTAACAGAATGAGATATAAGGTTTTTTTCTTCCTCTTTTTCATCTTCCTCCTTTTTTATCTCTATATTTCGAATTTAAATTCGGAGAACGTTAAGCTTTATTACGGAGGCGGAAGATTTTTCGAGATGTCTGCGGCCGACTTTGTTGTTGTTGCCTTCGTCCTCGGGGTCATCTTTTCCATCATCGTAAGCTTTTTCTACGACATGAAAAATGCTGTTATAAGCTGGAGGACAGGGAGAAAAGAGAAGAAGACCGAAGAGTTCAGGGAGGTCTTCGAAAAGGCGAAATCCTATGACCTGAAGGGGGACAGGGAAAAGGCGATCGAGAGCCTTGAGCGAATCATCCGCAGGTTTCCCGACATAGAGGAGCCCTCCATTGTGCTCGCAGATATGTATACCTCCATGGAGGAGTACGGGAAAGCCCTGGAAACCCTTAACGAAGCCGAAAAGAACCTTGGCAAGAGGGAGGCTGTCTTGCTGAAAAAGGTGGAAGTATTCCGGTCAACGAAGGATTTTCAAAAGACAGAGGCCGTCCTCAAGGATGTCCTGAGCCTGAACGAATCAAACATGGAAGCCCTGGCGATGCTGCGGGATTTTTATATATGGAAGAAAGACTGGGATGAGGCATATGAGTTGGAGAAGAGGATAGGAAAATTTATCAAGACCGAGGAGGAGAAAAGGAGGTTTGTAGGGATACGGTATGAGCGGATCTATGATCTGTATCATAAGAAGTTTGAGGCGAATGAAGATAAGGTCATCGACGAGCTTAAGGACATCATCGGCGACGACAAGAGATTTATTCCCGCATACATCCTCCTTGCCGAGGTATATAAAAGAAAAGATAAGCTGAACGAGGCCGGCAGGGTCTACGGCAGGGGATATTCAAAGACGGGCCATATCATCTTTCTCCTCAAGATGGAAGACCTCTATATTGACCGGGGAACCCCGGAGGTTATATTGAAGATCTACACGAGGATCCTCGACATATCGCCAAAAAACCACCTTACATCCTTCCTCTATGCGAGGCTGTGCCTTAGGCTCGAGATGATCGATGAGGCAATTGATACCCTTGATTCATTGATCGCCGAGGGAGAGGATTTTAAAGGGCTGCACAGGGCCATGGCCGAGGCATACATACACAGGGGAGAGATGGAAAACGCGGTGGAAGAGTTCAGGAGCGCCTTCCCGATAGAACAGGCCTACATACCTTTCGTCTGTACAAAATGCCAGGCGATAAAGGAAGAGTGGGCGGACTTCTGTGAAAGCTGCTATAGCTGGAACACGATCAATGTAAAAAAAGAAGAGTTTATGCATACGGACTCTGAAGAGTTGAGAACGCTCTACGAACGGGAAGACTGGACGCGGGCGGGATATTGATGATCGATGACGACCTGTGCATGACCTCTTAAAAACTGTATTGGACATTTTCTACCCTTTGCGCTGCGGGGGATGCGGCGAGCGCGGCAGCGCCATTTGCAGGGACTGCATTGGGTCGTTCCGGGTTGTTGATGAGGCATCGTCGTGCCCGATCTGCGGCAGATGGGTCGGCAAGAGCATTGTCTGCGGCGCGTGCCTTGAAGAAGACAGGGGATTTCAGAAAGGCCATTATGGTTTTTATTTCGAAGGAAGGCTGAGGAACGCCATGCATGCCTTTAAGTTCAGCGGCAGGAAAGATATCGGCCGGCGCCTGGTATCTTTATCAAAAGAGAAGATCCTCTCCTTTGCCGAAACATTTGATTGCCTTGTTCCGATCCCTGTCACCGAGAAAAGATTAAAAGAGAGGGGATTCAACCAGTCCTTTATCATCGCAGAAGAGATAGCTAAAATAACGGGCAAAGAAATAGGGCACAGCGTCCTGTTGAAGCAAAAAAACACACAGGACCAGTACTCCCTTACCAGAGAAGAGCGCAAAAGGAATGTCAGGGGGGTTTTTGCCGTAAAGGACAAAGGCAGGGTCAAGGGGAAAAGGGTGCTGCTCGTTGACGACCTCTTCACTACGGGATATACCGCCCATGAAGCAGCGGTGGCGCTACTGCGGTCTCATGCGGGGGAGGTCAGGTTCTTTGCCCTCGCACGGACTCCTTCATGAGAAAAGCCGCCTATATAATTTCCGCACTTATTTTTCTGTGCGTCCTTTTCTTTCTGCTCATCAGGTACAACCTGCCTTTGCTGAGCGCTTACGCGCTGGGAAAGGTCCTGAACGGATCGGCCCATGTAGCTGAGGCGCGGCTCGGGTACGAGAAGGGCATTATCAATCTTTATCTTCAGAATATTCATATCAAGGGAGGCATAGAGGGGAGCATCAGAGATTGGAAGATCTCTGTGGATGTAACGCAGGGCATATATTTCAAGTCTGTGGCAATCTCGAATTTTGATGTAACGGTTGCCGGATCAGCAGGGGGGAAGGGTTTTGCGCCGTTCCCGGCAGAATTGCTCGAGGTGAAGAACGGCAAAGTAACCTATGAGAAGGACAAATTTTCTGTGTCCGAGATCGTAATAGAGAACATGAACATCGGAAAGCCCTTTACCTTCAGGGCCGACATCGGGCCCAGCGATTATTTTGACAGGATCAGCGTTTCGGGCGAGGGGACATATAGATCAAAACAGTTCAGCGTCAAGGGCACGATGAAAGCTTACAATGTTAACCTTGCGAGCTTTGACGGCAACCCGAAAGGCATGGCTGACGCAAGCGGGGATTTTGTTGTTCGAGACAGGAAACTGACGTTGAACGGGCAGTTCAGGGTAAAGGATTTTGAGCTGCACGGGGGGCAGTACATGAAAAAGCCGCTTTTTGTGCAGGAGCTGAAAGGAGGCCTGGCAGCGACCATCTCGGGGAATTCGATGGAGATCGAAACGGAAAACGTCCTTTACAGGGATGCTCCTTTTGCGGTCACGCTAAGGTTCAAGCGTTACGATTTCAATGAATTTCATCTTTCATCGGGCTTCCTCGGCGTTGAGGCGTACGAGGAGCAGGTGGGTCCGCAAGCTGTAGGGGCCGAGATATGGGATATTATTCATGGGGGCAGCGCGAAGATCCGGAAGCTTTCATGGACGAGGGGAAAGGCCGTCAACGCCGAGCTCGAGATCAAGGACGTAGCGGTAAGGTATAAAAATTTTGATTTTAAGGGGGTCAAAGGCCTTTTGTCGCTGGGGGAAAGGACGACGAGCTTCTCCGGCATGAGCGGCTCCTCAGGAACCAGCAAGGTGTACGACGTGAGCGGTACCGTGGCAAAGGACAGGAGCATAAACGCGAAAGGAAAATATTCCCTTAACCTGCGGGACATGCCGTCGTTCCTGGACGTCGGCGAGTTTCAGTTCATGGGCGGGACGACCGATGGCTCGCTGGAGGTCTCCGGAAAGGAAGAGAGCGGGTACAGGATCTCCGGGGCCGGAAAATTGAGAGAGGCCGACGTTCGCTGGAAAAAGGCCTCGGTATCCGCGTCAGGCTCCTACAGGTTTGCGGACGATGAGATCACCTTCGAGCCGCTCATAATAACCAAGGGCAATACAAGCATAACGATCAAGGGGAAATGGAAAAAAGGATTGCTCGATCTTTTAATAAAAGGCGGCCTGGACACAGAACATCTGATGCCTTTTATAAAGATACCCTTTGACACGGCGGGGTTGATGGATCTTGATATGAATCTCCGCCTGGAGGACGGCACCTGGAATGTTGGCGGCAGCCTGGGCATGGACGATGTTTACTATGAGCTTCTCGGTTATATGAAGAAGGAAAGGGGAATACCGAACAAAGCCCGCTTTGATGTTGTTGCGAAAGGGAAGGATGTCCATGTTCGCGATCTCCGGTATACCCTTGACAATATTGATCTTGATCTGAAGGGGGAGATCGAAGGCAACAGGAAGATATCTATGGATGTCGCGTTGAACGTCGATAATGTCGCGAAGATTGCCCACCTCTTTTTTTTTAATGAGAAGACCGCGCGGGGCGACATAGCGCTTAAGATGTCCATACGGGACCTGAGCCTTCCTTTAAAAGAATTTCCCCATATGGCCGGACACGTGAGGGTCCGCAACGGGTTTCTCAGGCTGCCCGGGCTGAAGAGGCCCCTAAGAAATATTGATCTTGTTTCTGATTTTAAGGGAGATGAATTTGATATTGTCTTGAACAGCTTCGCCTGCGGCAAGACCGTGATCCGGAAGGGCAGGTTTCGCGTAAAGGGCCGCCAGTCCCCCCAGTTTTCCCTGTCAGTCGATGTGGACCATTTTCACTCCGGCGATTTCCGGGATGAGTACGAGGGAAAGATCCCCGTGATCCGCAAAGACAGCATTTTGGCCAAGATGAACGGTGACATATCTGTAAGGGCAAAGGCCGTGGAAGCTCAAAACATAAAGGCCGAAGACCTGGAGATAACCGGTGTGCTGAGCGATAGAAAACTTAGCATTGCCAGGCTCAGGGCAAATATCTTCGGCGGACAATTCGACGTACACGGGATAGCCGATCTGTCCGGGGACAAGCCGCACCTGTACGTCAACGGCAGGTTAAGCAGGATCAAGAGCGGTCTTTTTTTGAAAACTTTCGGCGCAAAGAACGAAGAGATCGACGGCAACTCATTTATCTACGGAAACATAAGCGGGGTAGGCAACACGTTGAAGTCCCTGATCTCAAAGGCAGACGGCAACGTTTCCCTGTACAGCAGGGACGGGGTGATAAAGCGATGGAATCTCCTTGCCAAGACCTTCGGCACATTGAATATCTATGATCTTTTAAAAGGAAAGATCGATTTTGCGAAGGAGGGGCTTGCCTATAAGAAGATGGGCGCCAACTTCATCGTTACTGACGGTGTTTTTCAAACCGACAACTTCCTTATCGACAGCCCGTCCATGGTGGTTACCGGCAAGGGGAACCTGGACTTTAACTCCGGAGAGATAGACGCCAACCTGCAGGTAGCCCCCCTTATTACCCTCGACAGGACAATTGACAAGATACCTATTTTGCGGAATATACTTAAAAGAAAAGGCGGCGGGTTCCTCTATATGGCCTGCAATGTCTCCGGCCCCATAGATGATCCTGTAGTGCAGGTGAGTTTCGCGAACACGGTGGGAAGCAAAACGCTGGAGATACTGAGGAACATGCTTTTTTTACCGGTGGAGGTCTTTGAATGATGAAAGTCGGGATCATAGGCGCAGGCAAGGTGGGGATTTCGATCGGGTTTATGATGGAAAAGAGCGGCATTGCGGTCCACGCCGTTTCCGACGTTCTGGACGCTTCCCTTGACACGGCAAGAGCATATCTCGCCGAAGGTGTTTCATATACCAAAAACAACATAGATGTCGTGGGCGCCTGTGATGTCATAGCGATCACAACGCAGGACAGGATCATAAAGGACGTTGTAAAAGAGATCGATGAAGGCACGGGAAGCCTCGACGGCAAGGTATTGTTTCATACAAGCGGCGCCGATCCGTCGTCGATCCTGAAGCCGCTTGATGAAAAGGGCGCCCTGCTCGGCTCGCTGCACCCGCTGCAGACGTTCCCCGACATCGACAGCGCCATTTCGGTACTCCCCGATACATATATATTCATTGAAGGCGACAAGGGCGCATTGGAGACCCTCGCCTCTATCGGTGAAAAGGTCGGCTGCAGGGTGCAGATGATAGGAAGCAACGACAAGGTGCTCTACCACCTTTCGGCGGTGTTCGTCTGCAACCTGCTCTGCGCGCTCTACTATGCGGGCGAAAAGATCATGGATTCTATCAATATTGACCTTGGGCCCTTCCTCCCGATCATCCGCGCAACACTGAAAAATATAGAGAACAAGGGCCCGCTCATGTCCCTGACCGGACCGGTGATAAGGGGCGACCTGAAAACAGTAGAGGCCCATCTCATGTCAATGGGCGACAGGGAAGAGTATAAAGGTGTGTATAAAACGCTCTCCGGGATCGCCGTAAAGATGGCGGTGGAGAGAAAAGCGCTGGATGACGAGACGGTCCGGCAGCTGGAATCCATTCTGGGAGGCAATGCAGATGAGCACTGACATGGAACGGGCCGTTGAGCGGCTGCGCAATACGAAATCCCTTCTCGTTATTACCGGTGCCGGGATCTCCGCTGAGAGCGGCATCCCCACGTTCAGGGGGGACGACGGGCTATGGCAAAATTACAGGGCAGAGGAGCTTGCCACCCCGTGGGCGTTCGAGCGGGACCCCGTAACGGTATGGAAGTGGTACGACTGGAGACGGGGGATCATAGGGAAGGCAGAGCCGAACCCGGGACACCATGCGATCAGGAGGCTCGAAGAGACGTTGCCGGGCTTTTTTTTGATAACCCAGAATGTGGATGGCCTTCACGGGCGGACAGGGATAAAGAACATCATCGAGATCCATGGAAACCTGTGGAGGGTGCGGTGTCCACGCGACGGCAGGACGATGATGCTCATGGATGTGCCTTTAAAATCGATACCCCCGCGCTGCGAATGCGGGGAGATGCTGCGGCCCGACGTTGTCTGGTTCGGGGAGTCGATCCCATCCGATGCGCTGCAGATGTCCTATAATGCGATGAGCCTGTGCGATACCCTGATGGTAGTGGGCACATCGGGAGTTGTCTATCCCGTGGCGTCCTTCCCGGAGAACGTAAAAAGCAACGGCGGCTTTGTCATTGAGGTGAATTTGGAGCCGACGCCGATCACCAACGTTGCGGACGTTTCGCTCTTCGGAAAGTCCGGCGACATATTGCCGACGATCGTTGGAGGGTTGCTGCCCGCATAGGTTGCAATTATTATTTTAAGAAGATAAGATTTAACGATAGGGCGGGGCAGCGATGCGGTATTGGCGGGTATTGTATGATGGAATTGACGAGGCGTGATTTTTTAAAGGTTGCCGGAGCTGCGGCGGTGTCAGGGAAGATACTTTCTGCAGCGGAAGCGCAGTCGTTCACGGGCAGATACGCCACCATCATCGATCTCACGCGGTGCGACGGCTGCAAGGGCGAGCCGATGCCCCTGTGCGTGAAGGCATGCAGGGAAGAGAACAAGGGAAGGTTCCCTGAGCCGGTAAAGGACATACAGCCTTACTGGCCGCATAAATTCTACGAGGACTGGTCGAAGAAGAGGGGCGTCTTCAATACCCTCACGCCCTATAACTGGATCTTTGTCCAGAAGGCCTCCCTTGGCGGCGGGCAGGAGGTCTTTATCCCCCGCAGGTGCATGCATTGCGACAACCCGCCCTGCGTGTCGCTTTGCCCCTTCGGCGCGCTCAGCAAGGAAAAAGAGGGAAACACCGTGATCGTCGACTGGCTCTGTTTCGGAGGGGCCAAATGCAGGGACGTATGTCCATGGCACATCCCTCAGAGGCAGGCGGGCGTCGGGCTATACCTCAAGATCATGCCCAAATATGCCGGCGGCGGCGTTATGTACAAGTGCGACCTCTGCTACGACAGGATCAGGGAAGGCAGACAGCCGGCATGCGTTGAAGCCTGCACCCAAAGGTTGAAAGAGAAAACGGCCCTCAGCTTCGGGGAAAGGCAATCGATCTTCTCATTGGCAGCCGAAAGGGTGAGGAACGAAAGGCTCCACATATACGGGGATACACAGAACGGGGGCACCTCTACCCTCTATCTCTCGCAGGTCCCTTTCGGTATCATCGAGGACCGGCTGCGCTCCGGGAAGGAAAAGTTCCGGATGGTGAAAGATATCGTAAGCCCCCTGGAGAAGGCCCACAACCTTGCGAAATACTTTATTTACGGCGCCATCGCGCCTGCCGTGGCGGCGATCGTTGCCGCCCTGTATAAAGAGAAAAGAAAGGAAAAGATCGATAGAGACGGAACCGATGAAGATCAGGAGACATAGCGTCATAGAGCTTGTGGAGCATTGGACAGTGGCCCTGTCAGGCATCATGCTCCTCTTTACCGGCATCGGCGAGCTGCCGCTCTACAAGCGGTACTATTTCATATTGAATATACCGGGCCTCGGTTGGGCCGGAGACTATTTCAAGCACCTCACCCTTCACTATATCTTTGCGATCTTTTTCCTTGCCGCCATCATCTTTCATGTCCTCTATCACGGGCTTCGCGGGGATAACGGGCTGGTTCCAAAAAAAGGGGATACAGGAAGATCTGTAAAGGTGCTTCTTGCAATGATCGGCATCGGCGAGGAGCCGCCGTCCGAGAAGTACCTGCCCGAGCAGAGGATCGCCTATCTCGGTATGGGGATCATCATTGTAGTCCTCACCTTGACGGGCGTTGTGAAGATCATCAAGAACCTGCCCTTTGTGTATATGCCGCCTTTTCTGAACGGGGTCAATACGCTCGTCCACACCCTCGCGGCGTTCCTCTTCCTGCTCGCCCTGATAATGCATGTCGGCGTTGTCGCTCTCTTTAAAAGCAACTGGCCGCTCTTAAAAAGCATGTTCACGGGAAAGATAGATGAGAAGTACGTAAGAGAGCGGCACGGCATATGGTATGAGGAGTTGAAGAGGGAAGGGAAGATCGATGACTGACATTCTGATACTGCTGGCGATCGTTGCCGGCTGGTTCATTTTGAACAAATACATCCTGCCACGGTTCGGGGTCCGCACCTGAATGACCGGCCCGCAGGCCGGCAGGAAGGATTCCTGCAACAACAAGGACCCGGAGAAATAGCCTCTTAGCTCTCCATTTGGAGCTTCCTACTGGGATACAAAGGAAGATGCCCTTTTCTACCGGTCCTTTGCTGCCTTTACGGCGGGCACTTGGCGCAGATGGACCTGAACTGCATGGTGCTCAGGTAGCGGTCGCCGCGGTCGGGGAGAATGACGACGATCGTTCCGTGGTCTATTGTGCGCGCTATGCGAAGGGCTACCGCGACTGCCGCGCCGCTTGATGTTCCCACGAAGATCCCTTCTTTCTGGGCAAGGAAGCGGGTTGCCTCGAATGCTTCCCCATCCTCCACCATCTCTTTCCGGTCAAGTATGTCCGGGTTGTATATCTTTGGGACGATCGATTCGGTCATGTTCTTCAATCCCTGGATAGCGTGGCCCATGACGGGTTCAACGCCGACGATCTTCACGGCCGGTTTTTTCTCCTTCAGGTATCTCGCGGTGCCCATGAGCGTTCCCGTTGTGCCCATGCCGGCGACAAAAAAGTCGACGCCGCCGTTGGTCTGGGCATATATCTCAGGCCCCGTTGTTTCGTAGTGGGCGAGGATATTGTCTTCGTTGTCGTACTGGTTCGGCATATAGTACTTGTCGGGGAATTCTTCGAGAAGCTGATGCGCCCTTTTGATGGCGCCGTCGATATTTTCTTTCGCAGACGTGAGGAAGACGTTTGAGCCAAGCCCTTCAAGGATGAGCCTTCTTTCCGTGCTGACGCACTCCGGCATGCAGAGGTCAACGCGGTACCCCTTCGCGGCGCCGATCATGGCGATGGCGATTCCCGTATTGCCCGATGTCGGCTCGAGGATGATCTTGTCTTTTGTGAGATCCCCCCGTTCCTCTGCCTTTGTGATCATATAGAGGGCGGGACGGTCTTTGATTGAGCCGCCGGGGTTGCACCCTTCAAGCTTGCAGAGGATCTTTACCTCAGGGGGCAGGTCGAGGTTCATGAGTTCTACAAGCGGCGTGTTGCCGATGGCCGACAGTATGTTCATAAGAGTTTCTCCTGATTGCTATTTCCGGGGCTAACAGCTTGTCCCGACTTGACGGGATCGCCCCTTCCATATTTACTCCTTAAAAGATTAACAGAATTGGAGCGCTTTCACAATAGAAAGACGATAATGCTGCTTGACAAAGGGACGTTCTGCAACTAAAAAGGGAGAAAGGAGGTTTGTCATGAAAGATGTGCACGAGATGTTTACGCATTTCAAGGAAGAGTTCCCGCGAATCTATGAAGGCCACGAGGCGCTGGGCAAAGAGATCCACGTGCAGGGAGGGCCGCTGCCCGAAAAGATACGCTGGCTGATCAAGATCGCCGTTTCAGGCGCCAGCGGCCACAGGATATCCCTCGAGACCCATATCATAAGAGGCAAGGAAGCAGGGCTGACGGACGAGGAGATAAAACATGCGCTGCTTTTACTGCTCCCCACGGTAGGCTTTCCGGCCTTTATGGAAGCCTATTCGGTGTACAGCGCGATGAAGGCGGAGAAGAAGTAATAGACTGGACGCTCGATGCTTTATACTGACAGCTTTTTAGCTATCAGCGATCAGCCTTCAGCATAAAACCCTCTTTGTTTCAGCTGACGGCTGTGTGCTGACTGCTGACAGCCGTCCGTTTTTCACCTTTCACCTTTTACCTTTTACTTAGTATTTAAAGACGCCCTTTTCATATATGACAACCTTTTTGCCTGATCTGAGGCGAGCGGTGACCGTCTTCTCCTCCGTGTTGACAAGGTCCCAGTGGAGCGCGGATTCGTTGAAGCCGAGCCTCTTTTTGAGCGCCCCCGTCATCGCGGCAGGATTGCCGTCGTACGTGTCGGTGTAGGAGGCGCCGAGGGCGATGTGGCAGTTCCCGTTTTGCCCGCCGAAATTTTCGTCAAAGAGCGTGTCCGCCATGAACCGGTCGATGCGCGAGAAGCGCCTGTCCGTCAGGGAAAATTCGCCGACCCTGCTTGCCCCTTTATCCATGGAAAGCTGCTTGCGGGCAAAGTCCTCTCCCTTCCCGGCCTCCATTTTAACGACAGAGCCTTTCCGGAAGGTAATGCGTATCTTTTCAACGTAATTTCCGCTCCGGAAAGATGGAAGGTTCGCGTAATAGACCCCTTCCGTGCCGTGCCAGTCCGGAGAGAGAAAGACCTCGAAGCTCGGAATGTTGTGGCCCGAGATGCCCTTCCATACCCTTTTCTCTCCAGGAGTGACCTTCAGGTCGACGTGATCAGATTCAACGTGGAAATAGCTCACCTCCAGGCTGTTGAGCCATCGCTTTATGCCGCTCACCTGCCGGTGGACGTTCTTCCATTCGCCTACGGGATCCTTCCTGTCAAGGTAGCAGGCGCGCACGATCTGCCGCGCGTATTCCTCCGGCCTTGCCTTTGCCTGCCTGGCGAGTTCGTTGGTCGGGAAGGTGCAGAGCGTCCAGCTGTAGAGGCCCTTTTCCTCTCTCTTGTCGAGGATATCGCGGAGCGGCTTTCGCGAAACGAGAACCTTGCCGATCCTGACAGGGTCGATCTCTTTCAAATGGGTCAGCGATTCCGGCGCCCTCAGGAATATCCTCCCGTTCAGGTTTGCATAGAGCTCCCTGTCCCCGGGCGCAAGGAAGGTAAGCTGCCCCTTGTTTGATTTTTTATAGAAGCTTTTTTCCATGCCAAAGGTAAGACCCATTCGCTGAACAGGGTGCATGCCGAGGTCGAGGATCCTCCCGTAGAGTATCTCGGCGAGCCTGACAGCAGGTGCTTCGTATTGGAGAAGGATACAGTCATTCTTTTTGAAGGGTTTTTTCCGGGCCGTCCCCAGCCCCCAGAGAAGAACCTCCGCGTATTGTGCAAGCTGTTTTTCCGTAAGCATTTCGCTGCCTCCTTTTGTCGTTGATCATTATCTCAATAGGGTTCAATAGTCCGATATTCGTTCATTCCGAAAATATCTGGGCGGAAAAGCTGTAGATCTTTGTCGCTTTGTCCTGCCAGGCATTCGACGGCAGGCCCGCTTTGAGGCAGGTCTGCTTCAGAAACTCCTCCCTGCTCCACATATATTCGGCTGCCACCTGGGGGAGGAGAAGCCCCTGGTTGTTCCCTCTCACAATGAACAGGCCGTGCTTCCCGATCTCGATCTCATGCGGGTCATCTACATTTTTCAGCGGGCTGAGCACGGATATCTCAATATGTATATCTTTCAGTTCCTCTTTTGCGACAGGGGGGAACCGCGGGTCGCGGCTCGCCGCAGAGACGGTCATTTCGGAGACCGCCCTGTACAATGGCATGACCGGCGTGATGTATCCGATGCACCCCCTTAGCCGTCCATTCTTTGTGAGGGTGACGAAGACCCCCCGTTTTTCGAGCAGCGCCTTTTCTTTCGCCTCTGCCTGAGCGATTCTTCCCAGCGCCACCGCTTCTTCGAGGGTCTTCCTGGCACAGGCGAGAAGCGCCTTCTGCTCCCTTTTGTTGAGGCCGGCGCCGGTTTCCCTGAGAGAAAAGGCAACGGCTCCGTACCCTACGACCCTGTTTTTGTCCTCTATCACATCCCCGGAATTTGCGTAGTAAAGGACCTTTGCCTCTCCGCCGGCCCTTTTGGCGACCATCATAAGGGTCAAGACCGCCTGTGATCCGCACAGCTCATAATCATTTTTTGCGAGGCCGGCTGCGAGGGCCTCCGTGTCGAGATCCCCGATCAACTTCAAGGCAAGCCTGTCCATCCGGTTTGCTTCCCGGTAGTTGTGAAAATGTGACATATCGGAAGATGCGACGATCAGTATCTTTCCGGCATGCTGCTTAAGCAATTCACAGAGCGCATCAGCGAGGGCCCTGTAGTCAGGTCCTTCCATCATGCCCATAACGATAGGGACTATCTTGAAATCTTTCAGGGCCTGCTGAAGAAAAGGGACCTGTACCTCAAGGGAGTGCTCGCGCTCAAAGGCAAGGGGATAGTTTTTCATGAACGTGCACTTGCCCGCGAGCCTTTTTGCTATATCGTGGTCAACCTGAACCCTTCCCAGGGGCGTCTCCCATGATCCTGCAGGGTATATCGCCGCGCCGTTAAGCGGCACGCGATGTGTCGGGCCCATGAGGATGACCGTTGTGTAAGGTTTTCCTTTTACCTGGTTGTAGGCATAGGCCGCGACGCGTCCGGAATACTGGTATCCCGCGTGTGGTGCAATGATGCCGAAGACGGGCGTGCTTTTCCTGTCTTTTTGTGATCCCGCTTCTTTCATATATCCGTCTATTGTCCCGGCAAGGGCAGATCCTTCGCCGGGATAAAAAGAGCCTGCGAACGCCGGCTTCTTCACTTTAACAAGGACATCCTCCGCAAACCCGGCAGCGCATAAGAATACAATGCAGATGGCTAAATAAAGGATGGACGACCATTTGAATACGAGGCCTTTTAATTTGCTCTCCGCTCTCAGCTCTCCGCTCTTCGCTGCTTTCATGCCGCCCATATCCCTCCTATCTTTTTCCCGCAGCCCGGGCAGGCGCCCCCTTTCAGCGTGTATTCCAGGATATTGTACCCTGACCTTCGGATAACCATTTTTTTGCATGCGGGACAATAGGTGTTCTCACCCGGGTGGCCCGGAACATTGCCTATATAGGCAAATTGAAGGCCCGCCTTCAAAGCTATGTCGCGCGCCTTTTCGAGGGTGCTTACCGGCGTCGGAGATATACTGGTCATCCTGTACATGGGGAAGAAGCGGGAGAAGTGAATCGGGACGTCGGCCCCGGCGTTCTGGTAAATCCACCGGCACATATCTGCGATCGTTTTTTCGTCATCGTTGTGCCCCGGAATGACGAGATTGGTGATCTCCACCCAGACGCCTGACCTTTTGAGGGTCTTTATCGTTTCCAGGACCGGCCCAAGCTCTGCCTCACAGAGCCTGTTGTAAAAAGGCCTGCTGAATCCCTTGAGGTCTATATTCGCCGCGTCGAGGTACTTGCAGAGCGACTTGAGGGGCTCCGGGTTGATATATCCGTTGGAGTGGCATACGTTAAGTATCCCTTTGCCGGAGGCTATCTTCGCGGTGTCCAGCATATATTCGAAGAAATTCGTCGGCTCCGTGTATGTGTAGGCGATGCTCCTGCATCGGTTCTGTTGCGCGAGGGATACGAGCCTTTCAGGAGGTAGAGGCTGGTTGGCGGTATCCTCAGGGGACGCCTGGGATATCTGCCAGTTCTGACAGAATCTGCACCGCAGGTTGCAGCCTGCGCTGGCGACAGAGAAGCTTAAGCTCCTCGGATAGACATTGAAGAATGGTTTTTTTTCTATCGGGTCTATGTGAACCGCGCAGGGCAGCGCGTAGCCAAGGGAAAAGAGCTTCCCTTTTATATTTTTTCGCGCGCGGCAGAAGCCACATTCCCCTTCGGAAATCATGCAGCCTCTCGGGCACAGCCGGCATTCGACCATACCCTTTTTTGCATCGATAGCCCGGTAGTAGAGGGCCTCTTTCAGATAAGGGGTGTCTTTCAGGGCGAGTTCTTTTGCCTCAAGTTGTAATGCGGCAGGAGCCAAGAAGGCTATTTTGATAAAATCTCTTCGCGTAAGCATAGATAAAACCGTATAGAAGTTTTCATTATACTATTTTCTCCGGCAAATCAACAAGAGAAGGCTGGCCGCCTTCAGCATGGCAATGAGGATACAGCCTTGCAGCAAGCCGAGGATGGGGAGGAGAATAAAACCGCCGGCTATTCCCCCGATCCATCCGCCGAGAAGGTCGGCGCCATAGATAATACCGACCGTTCTGCCTACGGTATTGTTTTCAAGGTACAGCGCATTTGCGAGAGGGAATTCTGCGCCGGCAGCAACGCCCGATATGAAAAGGAGGACGATAAAGAGAAGGTGCATGAGCGCCGGACCGTAGAGGGAGCTTACCTTGAGCAAAGAAAAGACAAGGAGAAGGAGGACGGCAAGAAGGATCATGCCTGACTCGATAAACATGAGCGCCCTGGCGTGGTCTTTCATGTTTTTTAAGCGGGTGGTCATTGCTATGGCCCCCGCAGCCATGCCGCCAAGGAACGCGGTGATGAGAATGCCGACCTCGTAGAAGATATACCCGTAAAATATCTGGAAACCGAACAAAAGGATCAGCTCAAAGATCATGGCTGTAAAGCCGGTAGTGCCTATTGCGAAAGGGATGACAAATCTTTTGTAAGATCGCGTCAGGAAGAAGAGAAAAAAGAAGAGGGCGGCCACGGATATTGCTGCGGCGGGAAGGTCGATGCCCCTTAAAAAGTTTAGCGGTTTCTTCAGCGAAGGGGTGAAGAGGATGTTCTGGTACAGGATGTTGAGAAAAAGCCCTTCCGGGGCAAGGTCCTTGTTCGCCGGCACATCCGGGGCCTTTACGGAGGACATGAACCAGCTCCTCCTGTCCTCGTCGAGGCGGTAGGTAAGGTGAGGAAGGGAGATGAGGTTGGTTGTGATGCCGAAGCGCACGATCCTGCCGTGAAGGGCAGACGGCGAGCCGTGAAAGATGTCCCCTGAAGGCGAGGCGAGGACGAGGTTTGTATCCCCCGGGATGACGAAGATGTTCGGGAAAACCCTGGAGAGGGTGTTCAGGATGCAGCCGTTCAGGTCTTTAAGCTCTTTGCTGTAGTACGTAAACGAACCGGCCACAGTGAGGGCGAATATCCCCTTTTCTTTCAGGACGCCTTTTACAGAGTCAAAAAATTCCTGCGTAAAGAACCTGTTTGCGCGGAGCGTGGAAGGGGGAGGCAGGCCGAGCAGAATGACATCGTATTCCGCCTTCCTTTCTTTTACAAAGATCCTGCCGTCTATATAGTGTAAATGGACCAGGGGGTTGTCGAACTCTCTCTGCGTGATATCCGTTGGAAATCTTTTTATCGTTTTCAGAAACAGGGGGTCGGTTTCTATATAATCGACCCGCTTTACCGTCGGGTACTTCAGTATTTCATTGACCACGCCGCCTGCCCCGCCGTGGATGACAAGGATGTTTTCCGGGGATTGATGGTGCAGCATGGGGAAATGGACGAACTCCTCGACAAAGGCAATATCCGGTACCGGTGTCGTGATAAGCGGTACCCCGTCGGAGAAAAAGGTATACTGGCCGTCGCTCTGAATAACGACTATATTCTGATAAAGAGAGTTTGCATAATAGACAACGTTCTTGCCCTGCCACTGGCGGCTTATGGCACCCCGGTGCATTGTATCGGCGCTGCCCAGGATGAGCATCGCAGAGGGAATTATGGCGGACAGAAGGCCTGCCGTTATCTGCAGCGCCCTTTTTCGTTCGAAAAAAGGAAGGGCGATGAAAAGGCATGCGACTCCATTCAGGGCCGCCATTGACAGGGCGATCTGGAATGACTGAAGATAAGGGATGAAGAGATAATTGACGCAGGCCCCGCCCAGAACCGTTCCCAGCATCTCATAGAAATAGACCTTGCCGATCGATGAGGGGCCTTCACCCGTTGCCTGGTCGTGTATCGTGCACATGAGCGTGAATACGAAGCCGTGGAGAAGGCCAGCAGGCAGAAGGATGGAAGATGACATGTAAAGGATCGGTATAATGCCGGCGCCCATTTCCGGCGGTATTCCCGCAAGTACCTTGGCAATGCGTATGCCGTAAATGGTTGCCGTAAAAAAGAACGAAAAGAGGATCATGGAGGCAAGGAAGAGGTTGAGGCTGTTCCGGTAGCTGCCCTTCCGGCGTCCGCCGAGATACGCGCCTGCCGCTTCCCAGATGACCCACGAGCCAATGATGACCCCGATGGAAAGTTCGTTGCCGGAAAAGATGATGAGCAGTTCCCGAAGCAGGATCGTCTGCGCAACGATGCCGCTGAAACCGACGATCAGCAATACCGTTATGAGACAGGAAGATCGTTTCATGCTCGATAAGTATACATTATAAGTTACAGAGGGAAGTTTCAAGGATATACTATAAAGGCAGTGAAAGGTGAAAGGTAAAAGGTAAAAGGTGAAAAACGGGAAGCCGACAGCTATCAGCTTTCAGCTATCAGCCTAAAGCCTTTTTTGTCTCAGCTAACGGCTGTGTGCTGACTGCTGACAGCTATCTGTTTATTACGCTTCCAGTGCGTGGCGTATCTTTTGGGAAAGCTCGTCTATGTTGAAAGGCTTTTGGAGGAACGCCTTGCAGCCCTGGTCGAAGATCTTCTTTGTCTGGTCGTCCATGCTGTATCCGCTGGATAGGATCACCCTGACACCGGGGCTTATTGCCTTTAATAGACGAAAGGCCTCTCCGCCTCCCATGTCGGGCATGATCATATCAAGGATGACGAGATCGATCCCGCTGCGGTGTTTTCCGTATATATCAAGCGCCTCTTTTCCGCTTTGTGCGGAGATCACTTTATAGCCGAGGATGGTGAGGAGTTCGCCGCTGACCCGCAAAACGGTCTCCTCGTCGTCGACGACGAGGATCGTTTCCTTGCCCCGGACGATCTTTCCTGCAGCCTTCTGTTCCTTCGATGCCTGTTTCCCGGATGCAGGCAGATAAATGATGAACGTGCTCCCCCCTCCTTTCTCGCTGATAACGTCGATGATGCCTTGATGGTTCTTTACGATCCCGTATGCAGAGGCAAGGCCGAGACCGGTGCCCCTGCCCATTTCCTTCGTTGTAAAAAAGGGTTCGAATATCCTGCTCTTTGTCTTTTCATCCATGCCGATGCCGGTATCGGTTATTGATATCCTTGCGTATCTCCCGGGTTTGATCGCATAGGACCTTGAAAAGGTTTCATCAAGGGTGGTATTTGCCGTTTCGATATAGATGGTTCCCCCTGCAGGCATGGCCTGCCATGCGTTGACATAAAGGTTGAGCAGGACCTGCTCGAACTGTCCCTGGTCTACTTCGACGGTATAAAGGTCTTCAGCAAACTTTTTGTGAATGGTGATCTCTTTTTTTGTACGTCCGAACATGACGGCGGTTTTTTTGACCATCTCGTTGAGATCGGCCGGCTTCACCGTGTATTTCCCTCCCCGCGCGAAGCCGAGAAGTTGCTTTGTGAGGTCGGCGCCGCTCCTTACCATCTCTTCTATGCTTTTCAGCTTCTCATAGTTCGGGTGGTTGATCTCCATGTTGTAGAGCATGAGAGACGCATATCCCTGGATGCCCATGAGCAGGTTATTGAAGTCGTGGGCGATTCCGCCGGCCAGCGTTCCTATGGCCTCCATCTTCTGCGCCTGGACGAACTGCGCCTGGAGCCTTGCCTTTTCTTCTTCGCCCTGCTTCCGCGCCGTAATATCCTCGACGAATCCCTCATAGTAAATGATTGCACCATTTTCGTCACGTATTGCCCTCACGTTCATTGCAATCCAGACAATGCTATGATCTTTACGATAGAGCTGGGCTTCATAACCGCGTATCATGTCGTTTTTTTCAAGAAGTTCCATATATCTGACGCGGTCTTCAGGTTTTACATAGAGCTGTTGCCCGATGTTGGTGATGCCGAGGATCATGTCTTCGGGGGAATCAAAACCGTGTATTTTTGCCAATGCCGGATTGACATTGATGTATCTCCCGGCCGGTATGCTCTGAAAGATCCCGACCATGGTATTCTCGAATATATTCCTGTATTTTTCCTCGCTTTTTCGGAGGGACTCCTCGACGTTTTTCCTGTCGGTCACATCGCGGAGGTAGACAAGAAGAGACCTTTTCCCCTGATAGGTGATCGCCGTGGATGATGCCTCTACATAGATCAGCGCTCCATCCTTTTTAATGCCCCTCAATTCGTACCGTGAAGGCGCGTAGCCCCCCTGCTGCCTGATGGTCGCATTGCGCGTTACCATCGCCCGGTCGTCCGGGTGAATGGCGAATTGAAGGGGCCGCCCGATGATCTCGCCGGGGCTGTCGTAGCCGTATATCTCTGCATATTTTTTGTTCACATAGACATGAACGAGCTCATGGATGATAGTGACCCCGTCGTTCGAGTGCTCGATGGCTATGCGGTACCGTTCCTCGCTCTCCTTAAGGTCTTGCGCGATCTTCCTCCGCTCGGTGATGTCGTTAACGAACCCGTCATAATAGATGACCTTTCCGCTGTCGTCGCGAATTGCCCTCGCGTTCATCGAGGCCCAGATCACGCTCCTGTCCTTACGGTAAAATTGCGTCTCATAATTCCAGACAATGTTGTGTTTTTTGAGAAGTTCCCCGAACCGGACGCGATCTTTGGGGTTCACATAGAGCTGCTGCCCGATGTTGGTGATGCTGCGCATCATCTCTTCGGGCGTTTCAAAACCAAGCATTTTTGCATGGGCCGGATTTACATTGATATACTGCCCGGAAGGCGTGCTCTGAAAGATGCCGACCATAGTATTCTCAAAGATGTTGCGGTATTTTTCCTCGCTCTCCTTCAGCGCCTCTTCGGCGCGTTTTCTGTCCGTAATATCGCGGGCAATGCCGCAGAGGCCGATTATCTCCCCCTTCTCGTTCCGGAGGGGAACCTTGATGGTGTGAAAAGAATGCACGACCCCTCTCACAGGCTTCAACCGTTCTTCTTCTATGGTTTCTCCTGCGAGCACTCTTTTGTCGATCGGGATTGAGTGGGCGGCAGCTTCCTTGCCGAAGAGCGCTTCACTGTCCTTTCCTATGATCTCTTCATGAGGTGTCCCGAAAACAACTGACATGGCAGGATTTGCCACGATATATCTCAGGTTCCTGTCTTTTATGAAGATGGTATCCTGGGCGCTCTCAATAACAGCGCGGAGCCTTAATTCTGAGGCGCTTAAGGCCTTCTCGGCGTGCACCCTGCCTGTAATGTCCATGCAGGTAATGATGAACTTGCCGGATTCAACGCGGACGGACGTGAACTCTATGATCTTCTCTTTGCCGTCCTTGCACCGCGCAGTGAATGTCCTTGTATCGCATTCCCCCATTCTAAATTCTGAGAAATCATCGATCCAGGTCTTTATAACGCTGCGCCTGTAATGCGTATCGGGAAAGGCCTTCCTGAACCATGTCCTGCCGTTAGGTATGTCTTTCAGGTCATAGCCGAAGAGCTCTGTGAATTTGGGGTTCACATAGGTATATTCATTGTTGCTGTCGATCATGATCATCCCAAAGGGCGCGTTGTCGGCAATGATCCGGAACCTGTTCCGTTCGTTGTCCAGTTCCTCCTGGAGCCTTTTCTGTTCTGTGACGTCGGCGTGCGTCCCCACCATCCTCAGGGGTTTGCCGTCCTTCGTCCAGGACACGACCTTTCCCCTGTCGAGTATCCACTTGAAAGCCCCGTCCTTGCATTGTACGCGGTGTTCAGAGACATAGAACGGGGTTTTTCCTGAAAAATGTTTTTCGATCTCGATCATGACGCCGTTCATATCGTCCGGGTGGACACGTTTTGACCATTCATCGAGATGGTTCATGATCTCGTGGTCCTCATAGCCAAGCATCTCTTTCCAGCGCCTCGAGAAGAACACCTCGCCGGTCTGCACGTTCCAGTCCCATACCCCCTCGTTGCTTCCTTCGAGGGCTAACTGAAGACGCTCCTCGCTCTCTTTCAATGCCTCCTGGAGGCTCTGCTTTGTGGTCTTTTTTGTTGTTTTCAATGGCATAGGTCGTATGTCTTCATTGCTATCATTTGGCGTTCATGTTATGCAATGCATACTGATATATCACAAAAAGGCTGAAGGGTTCAAGGAATGAAAGATCATGCGTTCGTGGCGCGCTTTCCCTGGGCGAAGACCTCAATGGCGGACTTCCCTTCAAGGGGGCATTTGTTCTCGCAGATGCCGCAGCCATTGCATAATTGTTCGACAATATAGGGCCTTTTAAGGACGACGGGCTTGCCGTTGTGGTCCTTTTCTTCAACCACCTCAAATCGGATGGCCTTTTCAGGTATGGGGCAATGTTCCTCGCAGACGATGCAGTTGATCTTTTTGGCATAGGGGAGGCAATGGTTTTTGTCCAAAACGGCTATCCCGATGACGCTCTTCTTCTTTTTTTCAAGGGAGAGGTTCGGGATGGCGCCCGTGGGGCATACCTGCCCGCAGAGATTGCAGTTGTATTCGCAATACCCCAGCCGGGGGATGATGACGGGCATAAAGACCCCGTATAGGCCGGCCTTAAAATAGTCCGGGTAGAGGGCGCTTCTGAGGCAGACCTTGATGCACTCGCCGCACCGGACGCATTTTTTAAGGAAATCCTTTTCGTCTTTTACGCCGGGGGGCCTCAGGAGCCGTTCGTGCCTGCCCGGTGTCTGGAAGGCGAATGCCCTTGACAGGAAGAACCCTGACAGCAGGCTGCCCATGAATACCCTTCGCCCCAGGACCGGCTTTCCGTCTGCCGCATCTTCTCTTTTCAGCGAGGGGATGCCCTTAAAAGGGAACCTCACGCGCTTGAACGCGCATTGAAGCTTGCAGTCCATGCACAGGATGCAGTCGCTCTTTTGAAGCGTGTCCGCATCAAAGCCTGTGGGGCAGATATCCTTGCACTTGCCGCAGTCGGCGCAGAGCTTCCCCGGGATCCTTTTGAATAGGGAAAGGCCCCCCAGGATGCCCAGCAGCGTGCCGAGGGGACAGAGGTTCTTGCACCAGTTTCTCCTTTCGTACCTTTCGAGAAAGAGGACCCCCATGAAAAAGATGAGCGAGAGGAAGGCAAGGGGGTAGAATGTCTCCCTGAAGGGCAAAACGTAGTCGCGCAGGAAGGCGAACAGGGGGTCGAGATAATCCCTTTTTTCTCCGAGCGCCGAGTATAGTCCGGCCCAGCCGTTCCTCACAGTGTACCCGAGAAGGGGATAGAGGAAAAATGTAAGTGCGCGGACGAGTATTGCAATGGGGTCAAAGACCCCCGCGATATTGACGTTGAAGAGGGCAGCGGCGAGGAGCGTGAAGAGGAGGTAATATTTGAACCGGCCCTTAAGGAATTTTAGAGGGACCGATTTGCGTATTGTGCCGGTTGTGAGATCGATGATCGTGCCGAGGGGACAGATCCATCCGCAGAAGAACCTTCCGAGGATGGCCGAAGCGAGGATCATCATGATCCCCGGTATCAAAAGTATGGTCACCGCCTTGACGGCAAAGATGTAGCTGATCACTACGAGAGGGTTTGCCCTGAAGAAGCTGTTGATCGCGGCAGAGATCTCATCCTTTCCCCGGTACTCGGTGTTGGCAAAGAGAATGATAAATATGGCCAGAAAGATAAGCTGCGAGATCCTGGAAGAGGTTATCTTCATAAACGCGCTGTCATATATACCCGTCGATCAATGCGGGGTATCGCATACTCATGCCTTGATAAGTTTGATCTTGTTGAGGTTCATCTCTCCCAGTCCTCTTTTGTGCGCAGATACTGTGGTAGATATATCCTGGGGGTTGAGGCCGAAGAAGGTCGTTGCGTAGGCATCGGCGGCGACAATATCGGTGGAGGCGATAACCCTGTTGAGGACCTTCACGTCTTTCAGGCTTCCGCCCTGCGGGCCATGATCGAGGAGTATCCGTGTGGCGTCGATGATCGTCAGGCGGCTCCTGACGGTCTGGTTCAGGTCGGCGAGGGCATCTTCCATGTTCCGGTGGATATACCCCCTGTTTCCGCCCATTATGCCCATCATGTTCTTCAATCCCAGCGTCAATCTCGTGAGCCCGTGGTGTTTCGCGATGGGCACATTGATGAGGACATCCGCGGACAGTGCCTCGTCGTAGAGCTCCCATTCCTTGAGGAAGCTGCCGTTGATCTTTATGTTTTTAAATCGTTCCCGCTCGACGTGCTTCATCTCTACGTTCCTGAGGCCTTTCAGGATCGCCTGGATGCCGCTGTTTTCGTAGCACCTCCTGGGGTCATTGCAGGGGATGTCAAAGACCTTGACCCTTTTTGCCCCTGCCTTTACACATTCCTCGACGATCGCCTTCACGACGAGGGGGTGGGTATTGGCAGCATATTCCGGCTTTCTGTCCCAGCCGATGTTCGGCTTGACGACAACGGTGTTGCCGGGCTTTACGAATCTCTGCATCCCACCGAGCGCAGAGACGACATTCCTTGTGATCGCCCCGTAGTCCTGTCCTTCGGCGAGAGCGACGACAGATTGAGCCTGGGCGAAGGCTTCGGGGTATATACCGCCCAGCAGGCATGAACCGACGGCAACCTTCAGGAAATCCCTTCTCTTCATGGTCTTATAAGTGTAACTATTCCATTCTGTTTGTCAATAGCCAGGCAACTCATGGCTCACAACAAACCGTATATCGTAGTTCGTATATCGTATATCGAGATCGTAAAGAAGGCCGTGAGGCGTGAATCGTAAGTCGTGAGGGGATTAAATCGCCTGACGCCTTACGACTTATGGGTTTGTTGCTGACGGCTGTGTGCTGACTGCTGACAGCTGTCTATTCATTTGAGAGCCTTTTCAATGCGTCCAGCTTGTCCCTGTCGCCCATCTTTGCCTTGTCGATGCAGTTTTTCAGGAATTCTATCGAGCCTTCGTAGGTCTTTCTATCAACAGGGAAGGGGTGCCCGTCTTTCCCGCCGTGAGCAAAGCTGAAACGGGCGGGGTCCCTGAAGCTTGGAGGTTTTTGATAGATGAGCTCGGATACAAGGGCAAGCGCGGCAACAGTTCTCGGCCCGACGCCTCGCAGCTGGATAATGTCTTTAAAGGTCTCAGGCTGCGATTCATGAATAAGCCTGAACATTTTTTGCAGGCGCTTCTCGTTGACATCTTTTGCGGAGATGTAATGTCGCTCCGGCATTGCAAGCGAGATCTCTTTCCATGTCCTTAGCATGGTATCGGGGTTTTCACCCGCAAAATTTACGGCAGCGCTCCTGGCGTCGGCGCTCTCGCCGGCAACAAAGTTGAGGACCGTCCCCCTCTCGTCGCAGGTTATGCCCGTATGCGGTTCGGAGGTCATGTCAAGGTTATCCTTTGACAGCCACTGATAGCGCCGCGCATCTTTCTTCTCCCCGTTCATCCCCTGCTGGATGATCGCCCATTCGCCATGTACCGTGAAGATAAAGGTGTGGTGGTAGAGGCTGTAGCCGTCCTGAACCGCCGTATTGTCGATCTTTGCACAAAGGCGGCTTATCGTCTTAAGGTATTGAGAGTCTATACCCCATTTTTGACCATATTGGTCTATCTCCTCGGGAGTACGGATCGCACGTTTTGCCTTCCCGCCGCAAACGGCCAGGGGGATATCTTCGCCAAGAAGGGCGGCGCCCTCTTTGAGCGCACCGCAGAGCGTTGTGGTAAGACCGCTGCTGTGCCAGTCAAAACCCACCGCACAGCCCAACGCCTGGAACCAGACCGGGTCTGCAACCCGTTCCAGGAATTCATGGGGCCCGAATTCAAAAAGGATGATCTCTGTCAGGGCAGAGGTTATGCGCTTCATCTTCTGGAAAAGCCATGGAGGGGCTTTTCCGTAATGGAGTGGAAGTGAAGTGACGGAACGTTTCATAGTCATCCTATACGAAATCCGTAACGAAACTGCCGTAAGGCGTGAGTCGTAAGGGGTAAGAGGTTCAATCGCCTAACGCCTGACGCCTCACGACTTACGGGCGCTCTGCCATCAGCCTTTCCCTCGCATATTCCATCGCCTCTTCTTTTGTTGCTATCTCGCCGGCGACCTGTTTTTCGCGTATCTCGCTCAGGCATTTGCCGATAAGAGGCCCTTCGGGAAACCCCATCAGCAGGAGGTCTCCCCCGGCAACAAGCTTCGGCAGGGGTTTCCTCTTCCACTGGACGAATATCTCGATGATCTCGGCGCAGCGCTTTTTCACCCGTTGGGTTGAAGGGTTGTTCTCTCCGCCGGAGCTTCCATACATATCGCAGAGGGTGAGCACAACAAGAGACGGGGTAAGGTCGCCCATCTTGTAAACGACCCTTCTCAGCGCCTTTTCAGTGGACTCGTCATTGCTGATGAGAAATATCCTCATATGATTTTCTATGAGCGAGAGGACGGCTTTCATCTCCTGTGTGCTGAACTTGAGCCTTTCCATGATGGGTTGAGAAATGTCCCTGGAAAATTGCTCATGATAGAAGAAATGCACCGCATCTTTCTTCTCGTCATATGTGAAAGTGCCGGCTTTGCCGAGGTCGTGAAAAAGAAGAGAATAGCCGACATTTTTTATCTCTCTTACGTCGAGATTATACCGCCTCCCATATTTGTGCAGATAGCCGAAGCCGTCTATTGTGTGCCCGAAGGTCTCCAGCGTGAACTGTTTTTCCTTGTCTAAAAGCTTGAGCGGATAGAGCTCGGGAAAGATCTCAACAAGGAGGCCCAGCTCTTCCAGTTTCTTCATGCCGGAGGCGGCATTCGCCGATGACAGGATCAGGTCCATTTCGTATTTGACCCTCTCCGGCGCTACGTTATTGATAAGGTGCTTCAACTCTGTAATTGATCGGGTCAGGTCAATGTGGAGCGAAAAATCCTGAAGCATGGTAAAATGGCGCACAGCCTTGAGCATCCTCAGGGGATCATTGGCTATTGAGTTTTCATCGGGATACCGTATTATTCTCCGCTGGATATCCTCAATGCCCTGCACTGTGTCGGTAACACTGTCGTGCCTGACGTTGTACGCAATGGCGTTAACCGTAAAATCTCTTCTTTTCAGGTCTTCGTCGATAGTGCCTTTTAAGATGGTAATATCGAGCACCTGGTCTTTGATGACGACCCGGTGCGTCTGGATCGGTTTTTTCCCGAGTATGAACGATGGGGTGCGAAAGATAGATTCAAATGTTTTGATGTCCCGCGCGTCCGACAGCGCGAAATCATAATCGCCCGGCTTATTGCCCAGCATCAGCTCCCGTATCGCCCCACCGACAAGATACACCTCGCCGTAAAAATCCCCCGGGAGGAGTGCTCGAATGATCTTTTGCTCTTTAATATTTTCTTTTAGCCTGTCGGCCGATAGTGCCAAAGGTTAGACCTTTTCAGCGAAGTCCGAAAGCCCCCTTGAGATTCTTTTGATAGATTCGGTTATGTCGAGATACAGGTACGACGCCTTCGGCATGCAGACGCCTGTAATGAGCCTGTTCTGATGAACGACCGAGAAGTCGTTGATTACCTTAATGATCTTTTCTTTGCCTTCCTTGATCTTTGCGAGGAGGTGGGGGTTCTTTGTAACCGTGTAGTCCCGGACGTCCCTCATCAGATCGTAGGCCATTGCGAGGAGCTCTTTGATCTCATCGAGGCCCTTCTGGCTGAAAAGCACGTTGGCCTCGACCTTTATCTCCATATTGCTGATGACGTTCTGTATTGCGATCCCGACCATCTGAAAGGGCGGCAGAAGGGAAACAAACTTTTTCTCGAATTCATCCTTTTCTTTATCTCCTACTATCTTCTCTACATATGACAGCCTGGAGGCGAGGATCGTTTTGAATTTTTCCTTACTTTCTTTCAGAAGCGCCGGCTTTTGCGTGACAAATCCTTTATAGGCATTTTCGATGACAGGAAGGCTGACCTCGAGGACCTCGTGAAACCTTTGTAATAGCTCTCTTTCTTCCATGGTTCCTCCGCGTTCAATGAAATTGTGCTTCTGTATCTTCTATATAGCACAATATGAAAAAGAAGTCAGCAAATGAATAAAGGCAAGTATATCGTATATCGTCATTCGTATATCGTGATACTAAACAAATTCAAGATAGTTAAAAAATAATGCGGCGATCTCATTCAATAGATTATATCCGCAGATCGCCATATCGCTTTACTTCTCTCAATGACAAGTGAAGCTGACGACTTTCATCAGAGTTTGCCTGGTATTTCGATATACGATATACGAATGACGATATACGATTTGCCATAGCCATCAGCTATGAGCTGATCAGGGTCTTACAAGGTACACCGTGTCGTGGTCCCTTACCTTCTCCTTTACCTTGATCCCCACGTCGTCGCCTGCCACGGCCTTTTCGACGTTTTTGTGCTCAACCTGCATAGACTCAACGGTCTGTTCAAAATCAGTAGAATGTCCTTTGAACTTTATCGTATCGCCAACGTTAAGCTCCCCGGCGGTTATCTTGATCGCCGCAACACCGATCTTGGAAAAAAACCTATCGACCTTTCCAATAGCCATCTCTTCCATGTTCCCCTCCTTTTCAACCAGCCGACAGCATACAGCAGTCGGCCTTCAGCGTCGATTACCGATAATCGATGATCGAGTATCGAGCGACCAGCACCGCATCCTCGCATCTTCCCATCCTCGCATCTTCTGTTCTGATCGTCAGTATCAAGCATCCAGCAACCAGTAACAAGTGGCTATAGAATGGTATCATGTTCGTCAAAAAAGTTGAACACAAAACTTTGTAAGACCGTCAGGAAGTAATGGAAAACGCATGCCGTAGCTGATAGACTATAGCGTTTTAACGCAATAACCCACCATCATAGCATGAAGGGATTTGAAGAAAATTGGTCGGAGTTGATTATACGTTGGAACATTTTGATACAATAGTGATAGGCGCGGGTCACGCAGGATGCGAGGCTGCCCTGGCATCTTCACGGATGGGGGCCAAGACCCTTCTTGTCACAACAAACCTCGACCACATCGCCTACATGTCCTGTAATCCGGCGATCGGGGGCCTCGGCAAGGGGCACCTGGTAAAAGAGATCGACGCCCTCGATGGCGAGATGGCAAGAAATATTGATGCTACAGGCATACAGTTCCGGATATTGAACATGAAGAAAGGCCCTGCCGTACGGGCAACCCGGGTCCAGGCAGACAAGATGGGATATGCCCACAGGATGAAGGCAAGGCTGGAAGTACAAGAAAGGCTCTCTATACGGCAGGGTATTGTAGAGAGGCTGCTGGTGGAGGGAGATGCCGTCACGGGGGTTGAGACGCAGTGGGGCGAGAGGTTTTACGGAACAACGGTTATCGTTACAACAGGTACTTTTTTACGGGGTGTTATACACATTGGTTTTGAAAGGTTCGAGGCGGGCAGGATGGGCGACCTGCCGTCAGTAGGGCTTTCCGGCTGCCTCAGCGAGCTCGGTTTTGCTATAGGAAGGCTAAAGACCGGAACCTGTCCCAGATTGGACGGAAGGACGATAGATTTTTCAAAGCTGGAGCCGCAGCACAGCGATGATCCGCCGGCCCCTTTTTCTTTTCTTACCGGACGGATCAACAACAGGCTTGTGCCCTGCTATCTTACCTATACAAAAGCGGCAACGCACGATATCATAAGGTCAGGACTCGACAGGTCGCCCCTTTATACAGGGAAGATAAAAGGCACGGGGGTCAGGTACTGCCCATCGATCGAAGACAAGGTCGTTAAATTTCCCGAAAAGACAAGGCACCGTATCTTCATAGAACCGGAAGGATTGGACACGAAAGAATATTACCCGAATGGCTTTGCAACGAGCCTCCCCCTTGATATCCAGCTGGGAATGCTGCGGACCATCGACGGCCTTGAGAAGGTCGAGATAACGAGGCCGGGATACGCCATTGAGTATGACTTTGTTTATCCTACGCAGTTATACCCAACGCTTGAGACAAAGATCGTCAGAAATCTTTATCTTGCCGGCCAGATAAACGGGACGACGGGGTATGAGGAGGCAGGGGCTTTGGGGCTGATGGCGGGGATAAACGCCGCCTTAAAGGTTCGCGGCGAAGGCCCTTTTTGCCTGGGAAGGGATGAGGCATACACCGGCGTCCTTATAGATGATCTTGTGACAAAAGGTGTTGACGAGCCGTACAGGATGTTTACGTCAAGGGCGGAATACAGGCTGCTGCTCCGGGAGGACAACGCGGACCTGAGGCTTACCGAAAAGGGGTACCGGATCGGCGCCGTATGCAGGGAGAGGTACGAGACGGTCCTTGAAAAAAAGGCGAAGGTCGATGAGGCAAAGCGCATCCTGGAATCGGTAAGGCTTAAGCCGACGGGCGAAACGATCAGGATGTTGCAAGAGCTGAACATTGAAGGCATTAAAAACCCGGCAACGCTCGGGGAGCTGCTGAAGAAACCGGGCGTTACCATCGAGACCCTGAAGCGCATCGAGGGCAGCCTGAACGGGATCAAAGAAGAGATCGCCTATCAGGTGGAGCTGGATGTAAAATACCGCGGCTATACGGACAGGCAGCAGGACGTGGTCAGAAAGATGAAAAGGCTTGAAAACAGCAAGATCCCTCATGATACGAAGTACGAAGAGGTATCAGGCCTGTCGCGGGAGGTCATAGAGCGGTTCACGAAGATACGCCCTCTTTCCCTCGGCCAGGCCTCCCGTATTCCGGGAGTTACCCCGGCGTCAATAACGGCGCTGATGGTACATTTTAAAAAGAAAGGAATAATGTGAATAACCAATTACTCAAATATAATTTCAAATTTCAAATTATTTACTGTATATACTACGGAGTTGGTAAATGAACGTTGACAGGAACACTGAATTTATTGCCGCATATCTCAAAGGCCAGGACGTCGATATCTTCGGGGCGGGCGATATGTCGCTTTACGACAAAGGGCTTGTTGCTATTGATGATTCTGTAAAGGAGAGGTTAACGTTTGCCATATCTTTCGGCCTTGTACTGTCGAAAGGTATACTGGAGACGTTGAAAGATGGGCCTACCCTCATCTACTTGCACCACTACCGGCAGCTCAATTACAGGCTCGACATGATCGCATACCTGCTTTCCCGCGAGATCGAGAGAAAGGGCTTCAAGGCAATGCCCTTTGCCGCATCGCAGCTTGTGGATTGGCAGAACCAGAGGGCGCACATCTCCCACAAGAAGGTCGGCGAGGTCGCAGGGGTTGGCTGGATAGGGAGGAACAACCTCCTGGTGCACCCGGTCTTCGGCGCGCAGGCGAGGTACAACACGGTGCTGACAGACATGCCGCTTAAGACGGGCAAGCCGCTTGGGAGCGATTGCGGCCAATGCAGGGCCTGCGTCAGCGCATGCCCGGCGGGGGCGATCAAGGAGGAAAGGGAAGGCTTCGACCACCAGGGATGCTATGCTATGCTGAATAAATTCAGAAAGGAAAGAAATCTCGGCCACCATATCTGCGGGTTATGCATCAAGGCATGCAGGGGGGAACGATGAAGGCGTTCATCGCCCTTGAAGACGGCACGGTATTCGAAGGGAAGGGCTGCGGGATACACGGCGAAAAAGAAGGGGAGATCGTCTTCAACACGAGCATGACCGGGTACCAGGAGATCATGACCGACCCCTCCTATAAGGGACAGATCGTAACGATGACCTACCCGCTTATCGGCAACTACGGAGTCAACGATGACGATGTGGAATCGGGCGGCCCGAAGGTGGAAGGCTTTATCGTCAAGGAACTGAGCACAATAACGAGCAACTTCAGGGCAACGGACGACCTCTTCCATTATTTTAAAATGCACAACATCCTTGTGATCGAGGACGTGGACACGAGGGCCCTGACAAAACATCTGAGGGCCAGGGGCGTTATGAAGGGAATCATCTCGACAGTTGACCTGGACCGGGAAAGTCTTGTCAGAAAGGCAAGGGCATCGCGGGGCATTGTGGGCGTAGACCTGGTGAAAGAGGTGACATGCAAGGCGCCTTATGTGTGGGACGAAAAACGAGGGACGAGGGACGAGGGACGAGGGACGAAGGAAAAAAACTATAACCCCGATGAGTCGGCGCTGCGATGTGTTGTCATGGACTTCGGGGTGAAGATGAACATCCTGAGGATGCTGAAGAAGGTCGGCTGCCATGTCACGGTGGTGCCGGCGGATGAGAAGGCAGAGAACATCCTGGCGATGAAGCCTCACGGGATCTTGCTCTCCAACGGCCCCGGCGATCCGGAAGGCCTTCCCTACGCCATCGAAGAGATCCGCAAGCTGATCGGCACAATACCCATATTCGGGATCTGCCTCGGCCAGCAGCTTCTCGGGCTTGCCTTCGGAGGGAAGACATATAAGCTGAAGTTCGGCCACAGGGGAGCAAACCAGCCGAACAAGGAGACGGGCACCGGAAAGGTCTATATCACCTCCGAGAACCACGGCTTCGCCGTAGATGTTGCATCAATCACAAAAGAGCCGGTGCGGGTCACCCACATCAATCTCAACGACAATACCGTTGAAGGGATCGAGCATGAGCTCTATCCTGTCTTTTCGGTGCAGTTCCACCCCGAGGCGTCTCCGGGGCCGCACGATGCGTACGGTCTCTTTGAGAAGTTTAGAGGAATGATGGAGAGCTACAGGAAAGGATCCTATGCCTAAACGCAGCGATATAAAAAGCATCCTCATCATCGGGTCCGGGCCAATCGTAATAGGCCAGGCATGCGAGTTCGACTACTCCGGAAGCCAGGCCTGCAAGGCGCTCCGCGAGGAAGGGTACAGGGTCGTCCTCGTGAACAGCAATCCCGCCACGATCATGACCGATCCTGACATGGCAGACAGGGTATACATAGAACCGCTCACCCCGGAGGTGCTGGAAGAGATAATCAGGATCGAACGGCCTGACACGGTGCTCCCGACGCTCGGCGGCCAGACAGGGCTTAACCTCGCCACTATTATTGCAGAGAGGGGGATACTGGAAAGGTATAACGTTGAGCTTATCGGCGCTGACTATAAGGCGATAAAAAAGGCCGAGGACAGGGAAGAGTTCAAGGCGGCGATGGTGAAGATAGGGCTTGAGGTGCCGAAAAGCGGCCTTGCCTACACCATGGACGACGCGAAAAAAGTGGCAAAGGAGATCGGTTTTCCCCTCATCATCAGGCCAAGCTACACCCTTGGCGGGACTGGCGGTGCCGTTGCGTATAACGTGGAAGAGTACGAGGTCCTTGCCCAGAGAGGGCTTGAAAGCAGCATGATCAGCGAGATCCTCATTGAGGAATCGGTCATAGGCTGGAAGGAATTTGAGCTCGAGGTGATGCGGGACAAAAAGGACAATGTTGTGATCATCTGCTCCATCGAGAACCTTGACCCCATGGGGATCCATACGGGAGACAGCATTACCGTGGCGCCTCAGCAGACCTTGAGCGACAAGGAATACCAGGCTATGCGCGACGCGTCCATCAGGATCATCCGTGAGATCGGCGTAGAGACGGGAGGCTCCAACATCCAGTTTGCCGTAAACCCTGACAACGGAAGGATGGTCGTGATAGAGATGAACCCCAGGGTATCGAGAAGCTCGGCGCTTGCATCGAAGGCAACGGGATTCCCCATTGCCAAGATCGCGGCGAAGCTCGCCGTCGGATATACCCTCGATGAGATCCCGAACGATATTACCAAAAAGACCCCGGCATCCTTTGAGCCCACCATCGACTACTGCGTCGTGAAGATACCGAGGTTCACCTTTGAGAAGTTCAGGGGCGCTGACGAGACATTGACGATCTCCATGAAGTCCGTGGGGGAGGCGATGGCCATAGGGAGGACGTTCAAAGAGGCCTTGCAGAAGGGTTTCCGCTCGCTTGAGACAGGCAGGTTCGGGATCGTCAACGACAGGCTCCCGGGCATTGAGGACCCGGAATTCCTTCGCCAGAAGCTGATCACCCCAAACAGCGAACGGGTCTTTTACATACGCCATGCCCTCAAAGCGGGCATGGGCGTCGAGGATATCTACGGGCTCTCGGGAATAGACAGGTGGTTCATAAAAAATATACAGGAGATCGTGGAATGCGAAGGCGACCTTGGACAATGGGAAAGGAAAATCCCCGGGGAGCTTTTGCGGCGTTCAAAGAAGCTTGGCTTCTCGGACAGGCAGATCGGCGATCTCACAGGACAGGGCGAGGGAGAGGTCAGGGCGCTCCGGCTGGAAAAGGGCATCAGGAGCGTCTTTAAGCTCGTCGATACCTGCGCGGCCGAGTTTGAGGCCTATACGCCTTATTACTATTCGACCTATGAACAGGAGGACGAATCAAGGATCTCAGACAAAAAGAAGATCATGATCCTTGGCGGAGGGCCCAACAGGATAGGGCAGGGCATCGAATTCGATTATTGCTGCGTCCACGCGGCATTCGCGCTGAAAGAACTTGAATATGAGACGATCATGGTCAACAGCAACCCCGAAACGGTAAGCACGGACTATGACACCTCGGACAAGCTCTATTTTGAGCCCCTTACCTTTGAGAACGTGATGGATATCATCGAGAACGAGAAGCCCGACGGCGTGATCGTTCAGTTCGGCGGCCAGACCCCGCTCAACCTCGCCGTGCAGTTGAAAAAGGCAGGCGCCAGGATCATCGGGACGACGCCGGAGAGCATTGATGTCGCCGAGGACAGGGATAAGTTCAAGACGCTTTTAAAAAAACTTGACCTTATGCAGCCCGACAACGGGATCGCCGTGTCTTTCGAAGAGGCGAAGGAGATCGCCGGCACAATAGGATACCCTGTTGTCGTGCGGCCGTCGTACGTGCTGGGCGGCAGGGCGATGGAGATCGTCTACGGGGAGCCGGACCTTGAATCCTTCATGGAAAGGGCGGCGGAGGCCTCGCCGGAGCGCCCGATCCTTATCGACAAATACCTTGAAGATGCCATCGAGATCGACGTCGACGCGGTTGCCGACGGAGAGAAGGCCATTGTGGCCGGCATTATGGAGCATATTGAAGAGGCAGGCATCCATTCCGGGGACAGCGCCTGCGCATTGCCCCCTTATTCCCTGAACGACGAGGCCATTGAAAAGATCAAGCTCTATACCTATCAGCTCGCGAAAGAGCTGAACGTGATCGGCCTCATGAACATCCAGTATGCGGTGAAGAATGACGTCGTCTATGTCCTGGAGGTAAATCCGCGGGCGAGCAGGACGATCCCCTTTGTCAGCAAGGCCACAGGGGTTCAGTGGGCGAAGGTTGCCGCAAAGCTTATGACCGGCCTGAAATTAAAGGACCTCGGCATCGAATGCGAGCCGGAGGTCAACCATATCGCAGTGAAAGAGTCCGTCTTTCCATTTAACAGGTTTGCCGGTATTGACACGATCCTTGGCCCGGAGATGAAATCCACGGGCGAGGTGATGGGCATTGATCTCACCTTCGGGGCAGCCTTCTGCAAGTCGCAGCTGGGTGCAGGACAGGACCTCCCCTCTGAAGGCAACGTATTTGTAAGTGTGAAGAATAAGGACAAGAGGAACATCGTTTTTATTGCGAAGAAGCTATCCGATCTCGGTTTTAAGATCTGCGCGACGAAGGGGACAGGCAAAGTCCTCGCAAACAACGGGATGGAAGTACGGTTCATCAACAAGGTATCGGAGGGAAGGCCGCACATAGTTGATATGATAAAGAACGGGGAGGTCCGCTTCGTCATCAATACGCCCAGCGGAAGAAACCCGAAGATGGATGAGGTGCTCATCCGGGCGAGCGCCGTCCAGTACAGGATTCCCTATACAACGACCCTGTCAGGCGCCCAGGCAGTCGTCAACGCCATTGAAAGCATGAAGAAGGGGACTATTACAATAAAGGCGCTGCAGGACTACTACTGATGCCGAATAAAATGCCGTAAGGCGTCAGTCGTTAGGCGATTTGACCCCTTACGACTTACGACTGACGGGTTTTTATGTCCTTAAGGTTTTTCGATCGGCTGTAAGTTTACTTTACGTCTTTCAGTTTCCTTTTGACGATCTTTCCCTTGTCCTTTGGAAAGTCTGTTTTGATATAAACGCTTTTTTGAAAGACCTTTTCTATGGTGCCTTCCATCTCTTTCTTCGCAAAGGTAAAAGTGACCTTATCTCCTGCTTTCATTTATCCCCCGGCCGATTCTGTATGCGTTGTTTCAGATTTTGTCTCTGGCTTGGTTTCCGAAATAGTCTCTGTTTTTTCTTCTTTTTTCTCTGTATGTTTCGCGCCGTTCTTGCCGTTCTTCCCGTTCGCGGAGTCAACCGGTTTTTTGTAATCCGTTACATACCAGCCGGTGCCTTTCAGGTGGAATGCGCACGGCGATATGATCTTCTGCATTGCACCATTGCACATCGGGCATTCGGTCAAAGGCTCTTCAGAGATCTTTTGGAATATTTCCAATACCTTTCCACATTCCGTGCATTCATATTCATAGATAGGCATAAAAATCCTCCAAAAAGATCCTTTAACGGTAATAATATAATGCCAAGGGTCCTTGCTCGTCAAGGGATTAATGTGAAACAATAAGGTAAAGTAATGCAAAATTGCACAAAACTCCTTGACATAAAAGCAAATGTTTTAATACAATTCATACTAAAGATGAAGATCAAGATACTTGGCTGTTACGGTAATTACATAGGGAAATACCGGGCAACATCCTTTCTCATCAACGATACGATACTTCTCGACGCGGGAACGGTTACCGAGGCCCTTGATGACGAAGCCTTGAAAAAGATCAGGCAGGTGTTGATAACCCATACGCATATCGATCACGTAAAGGGCCTTTTTCCTTTTGTTGATGAGCTTGCCATGATGGGCGACTACTCAATTGAGCTGATCAGCGTAAAGCAGATACTTGAGATCATATCGCAAAACCTTCTTAACAATTTAATATGGCCCGATTTTACCGTTATACCATCGGAGCACAAGGGGATTATCAAGCCTCACGAGATACCGATGGAGCAGGTATCCTCGATCAATAGCATCACCGTGGAGCCTGTCTTGATGACGCACACGGTTTTTACGGTAGGCTATATTGTGAAGGACGGCAAGAAGGGTTTTATGTTTACCTCTGATACGGGACCCACGAAGAGGTTCTGGGAGGTGGCCAGCAGGACAAAAGGCATAGAGTTCATCATATCGGATGTCTCCTTTCCGAACAGGTTGAGCAGGCTGGCGAAGATATCAGGACATATGACAACTGCCATGCTTGCCGAGCATATTGACAGGTATAAGCTTGGTACGATGCCGATCTATGTGACGCATATAAAGCCTATCTTTCTCGAAGAGATACATCAGGAGCTGGATGCCCTCAAAAGGGACAATATTAAATTGCTCAAGCAGGGTTCGACGATAACCGTATAGTTTTAAATGAAAAAAAGTTTTAATAGAGAAATACATTCAAGGGGTGACCAAAAAATGAAATGGTATGCCGTATTGCTTATAGGTGTATTTGCCTTGACCTTATGCGCCGGTTTTGCAGGCGCCCAGTCGCAATTCGAGATGGGTATGAAAGAATTCCGCGATGAGAATTACGAGGAGGCCCTTGTTTATTTCCTCGAGGCCAGGAAGGCTGAGCCCACATCGAGCACCGTGGCGTTCTATACAGGCCTCACCTATAAGATCATGGAGCTTTACAAGGAGTCCATCCCCTACCTGAGAGACGCGGTGACCTTTACCCCCCGGATAAAAGAGGCGCTCGTGGAGCTCGTCGATGTGCTCTACCAGACGGACAATATTAAAGAGGCAAAGGAGTGGCTCGAGGTGGGGGAAAAGGAAGGGATCCAGCCTGCGCGCATCCAGTTCCTGAAAGGGCTCGTGTATTTGAAAGACAAGAAATATACCGAGGCGATCGCGGGCTTTGAGAAGGCAAAGGAACTCGACCCATCATTGGCGCAGCTTGCCGAGTTCCAGATAGCGAGCGCAAATATGCAGGCCGGGCAATATAGAGAAGCCCAGAACCGCTTCAAGGCAGCGATAAGAGTCGACCCCACAACCGATATGGCGACGCTGGCAAAGGATTACGACAAGGCGCTGGCGGAAAAATTCGAACGGGAGAGGCCCTGGAGGTTCAGCGTAGGGCTTGCTTATAAATACGATACCAACCTGGTGGCAAAACCGGGGGGAGGCCCCGTCGCCGATGTGATCTCGAACGAGAGCGACTATGCAATGAACATGACGGCGAGGATCGCATATACCTTCCCGTTTTCTTTTAAAAAACCTTATAATATGACCATCCAGTACTCTGTCTATGCCGACAGATATTTCCAGCGCGATGACTATAACAGCATGACGAATACCTTGAGCTTCATCCCCGGGTACAACTTTGAAAAATTTTCTCTAAGTATGCCGGTAACGATACTCTATAACTGGCTGCAGCGCGACAAGGGCACCGATTTTACCCAAAGCGTGAGCTGGTACAGCGACACAAAATATATGCGGTACTACAGCGTTGCGCCTACATTGAGATATATGGTAAGCCAGAACAGCATCGCGGAATTTTCGATGGGCTACACGGAAAAATATTATTTTGTGGCGCCCTTGACCGCCCCGGAGGACAGAGACGGCAGGCTTTACAATGCGAGCATAGGGTATACCTACTTCTTTTATGACGGAAGGGGTTTCATCAACCTGAAATATACCTACGGGCAGGATAATACGATAGGCGATAACTGGGCGAATAAAGAACACAAGTGGGGAATGAACCTCCTCTACCCCCTCTGGTGGAAGCCCCTCAAGCTGCAGGTCTCAAGCGAAGCGGCATTTACGAAATATGTCTTCCCTAATGCCACATTCGACGGTATGACGCGGAGAAACGACACCTATAACACATCCCTCGGGCTTATCTATGAACTGGGGAAAAGCACCGACATCACGGCCCAGTATACCTATATCAGGGATAAAAGCAATATAGCGACCTATGACTACACGCGCGAGATATTCTCATTAGGGATTGAGTACCGTTATTAATAAAAAGTTTATGGTTGATCTGTTCATGGGCACCCCTAATTACCCTTGACATTTTAAAAATGGTTGGTATAATATTGTAATACGTAATACCTTGTATTTGCTGTAGAAATTAAAAGCAGTCAACAGTGGTGGGACACTTGCAGACTCACATCCGGGATAATAAATCCAAACACTTGGAAATTTCTCTGCTTCCACGCTGTTTTTCACATAGGTCTATTATGAAAAAAATAAAATTCAATAAAGAGAGGTACCAATCATGAAGACTCGCATCTCCCTTAACAAGGTCTTCTGGTCGTTTCTCGTCATAACCTTTATCGCCGGCGGAATGGCCCTAGCCGCTCCCGTAGGCAAGATTACCGCTATCGAGGGACGCGTGGACGTCCTCAAGGCGGGGAAGAACGTCGCGACCCCCGTCTCCCTCGGCGCCCCCGTCGACATCGGCGACATCTATCGGGCGAAGAGCAGGAGTAAGGCGGAGATCACCTTCGTGAACAAGAACGTCCTGCGGATCGGCCAGTCGTCCCGCGTGGAGATCAAGGAGTACATGGTCCAGGGAGAGAAAAGCACCGGCGTCATCCGCCTACACAGAGGGAGAGTGCAGGCAGTGGCCGGCGAGGACTTCATCAAGCGGGCAGCGGCCCTTGCGGAAGGCAACCGCTTTGAGGTCCATACCCCTAACGCCGTAGCCGGGATCAGGGGCACCAACATGCTCGTCACCCTTATCGGCGGCGCAACGACGGTCATCTTCGTCACCGGGCAGGGATACCTCTACAACCCAAGCCTCCCGCAGATCGTTGCCGCCGTTACCGCGGGCTTCACCTCGGCCGTTCCCTCGGCGAACACCCCGCCGACAGCCCCGAGGAAGGTGACCCAGAACCAGATCAACAACGCCCTCCAGCAGGTAACGCCAACAGGGACCGGCGGTGGCGCCGGAGAAGGCTCCGGCACCGGAACAGGCACCGGCACCGGAACAGGGACCGGCGCAGGTGGAGGAACAGGGACCGGTACTACCGCAGGGACAGGCACTGGGACAAGTGACATGGGGACCGGGGACGGAGGACAAGGGAGTCCGCCGCCTGAGCCCCCGAAAGTAGTGGTTGTGGTGGTTCCCGAACCGCCGCCACCACCGCCTCCGCCGCCGCCAGCGCCGCCAGCGCCGCCGCAGGAAGGAATAAACCTTACGGGAACATTGGGAGGGATGCCCTTTGAAGGGGGCGGAACTCTATCGGATACCACCCTCACCGCCAATATACCTACCAGCGGTACGGGCACCATATCTGCATCGGGAACAGTGACCGGAGACACGGGCACAACGCATTCGGGCACCGCAACAGGAACCTCCGACACGGGCGGCGCCTTCATCGGCTATACGCCGGGCGTGCAGGGCTCATGGCTGAACCGCATCTCTTTTCTTTACCTGGAGGACGGAAGCCTCTACTTCCTCACAGGTGATGCGCCGGGAACGTTTGACGGCACCACCTTTTCCTTTAGCGGCAGCCTTGCAAGAAGCGGCTCCGTGGGAACCATCACCGTTGTACCGGAAGAGGGACAGACACTCCTTGAGGCCTTTTCCTCTACAACGCCGGGTTTTGCACCACCTCAGCTCTTTCCGAACACTCTCCCATTTGTGATCGGTGACGGACAGCTCGTGATTTACCCTGAAAGCAGAAATGGTTTAGGTGGATACCGCGTCACCAATGAAGGCAGAAAGGTCGCCTTCACCTCAGAGATCTACAAGGGAGGCTTTGGCACAACGGAAACTCCATCACTCCCCTATCTCGGATACGCAGGAGCGGAACAATACGGGATCGGGCCACTCTCCTATACCCATGATGCGACAAACTACAAGTTCACGTTGGGTGCGAACCTCGATTTCATCGGCATTGACCCGCAGATCGGGCCCTACCTCGGCTGGTACGATATGAGATATCTCGGCACCTATTGCCCTATCGGTGAATACTTCAGGATGACCGGCGCCGGCAACGGCGTAAGCACCCCCGCGAGCTTCTTTGGCGAATGGGGAGGCGCGGGGCCCGGCGACGGCTACTCCCTCTATTACAATTATAACGGCATGATGATGCTTGCGGGAGAGGACTACGGTTATCTTGGCGGGACGGCCGCCCCGTGGACAAGCCCCGCGAGCTTTACCGCCATGGGTACATATGACCTGGACCCGGCCGACAGTCCCCATTATATTATGAATACCTATATCTATGCTACCACCACAGAAAGTGTCCCCTCGGAAGTAATGGGGTCGATGGCAGGGTTCGTCGGCGCCATATGGAAGGGCGGAGATGCCTCGACCGCCGGCGCCATATCTGACGGAACATTGCGGGCGGTATACGTAAGCACGCCCGACGGCAACGGATATGTGACCACTGGAGTCATGAGAAGCGATGTTTCCGGCTCCTACTATCCCTTCTCCACGGGCTCCAAGATGTGGAGGGCGGGCGGCACGCTCACCCCGACGCCTTATGCGATGGTCCTCGACCCCTACGATCTGTATTATGGCGGCGGATTCGTATGGGGCGGGTTATCGGGCGACTTCAACGGCACGGGAAGCATCTATGGAGAGGCCGGCGGCGATGTCAAGTTCCTCTATACCTCCTCGCAGTCCCTGCCATTCGGCATCTTCAATATAAAGTTCGGCTACGATGACAGCTACAATTACTACGATTACAAACCGACAGGAAACCCTTCGTGGAGCGCAAAGCTCGGCGGCTTCGGCGTTTTTGATAACGACAGCGGGTGGATAGGGTACTGGCTCCTCACGGCGAGCGGTACCTGGACCGATGCAGGGGAGATAACGGGCAGCGCGGCGGGGAAGGTGATGACGCCGCTCCGTCTCTATGACGCAGAGGGAAGGTTCTCGGGCATCAATTCGAGCGAGGGGGACTTCGGCGAATGGATAGGCCAGGTGATAGGCAGCTATTACAACGGCACGGATCTTAAGTTCTTTAGTGAATTCTATGCGGATATGCTCGACGCTGTGAACGATGACGGCATATATTTCGGTTACCTCTCGGCCCTGGAAGGCTATCTCGGAGGGACGGCGAGCCTCTGGAGCGGAAGCAATATCCCCATCACAATAATGGGTTTTGTGGGTGAATCCTGCCTCTGGTATACCCCTACCCCCATCGTCAGCTACAATGTCCTTACCGAACAATATACGACCTATGACGGGGGGGCCTATTACGGCCTTGCCGGAGGGAACGAGTACGCCTTTAAGGATATAGTGAGCGCGAAGACCCTCGAAGGCAAGTTCGTCGCACTCTATATCGACAACTCGGCAACGCCGAAGGCAGGCTTCTTGCAGGCATACCTGAGCGGCGATATATACGAAATGGGCATGTTCGAGATGAGCGGACTTGCCAACAGGACGGAAAAGTCAACAGATATAGGCATCAGCGCCTCGGGACTTGCGTACAATATCAACACGGGGTCCCTTGACGGCACCGGGGCATATCTCTCCGGGACGTTCAACAACGGCGCGGCAATAACCGGAGGCGAAGACAACTCCTATCTCGGGGCCACCTACGCGATCGCTACCGAGCCTTGGGGCATCTACGGCCTCCCCATGCTCGGCCATTTTGATACCCTTGCGACGGTTCCCACCTCGTGGGGTGCTACGGTGGGCTCAACGGGCACCTTTGGGGCATACAAGGACGCATCAGAGACCGTATGGGGAGATTGGGGCTACTGGCTTGCGAGCATCACCGGTACGGTACCGGCAGGCGCCACAGACACTGAGGGCATACTCTATGGTACTCTTACGGGAAAATACCTTACCTATACGAGGCTTGGCACCATGGACGGCGATGTCTACGGCACCTATGAGTATACAGGTTTATGGAAGGCAGTTGCCCTCGGCACATGGACGGGGACGGACCTAACATTTGTAAGCGATGTCGATGTTGGGCTATTCCATTACTCCACCGCGTGGGATACATCCGACGGCTGGCTGTACGGGTTAATGGGCGGGACGGGCACGCTCTGGACAGGAAGCCCGGTGGCCACCACGATGATCAGCAAGTACAGCTCCGGAGACGGGCTGCCGAAGATATGGAATGCGAACATCTACAGCTATAACTACAAGAACAATACATACACAACTTACGATGGCGGCTCATATAATGGATTCTTCGCGGGCCGCGTTGTGGGCGATGACCTCTATGGAAGGGAAGTCGCCATCTACATCAGCCCGCTGTCGGGCGGCAAGTACACGGCAGGGTTCCTGAGGGGGAACTTAAGCGGCACTGCCTATGAGGATATCTACATGGCGGAGATGTCGGGGAACCTCGTTGCGACGCCGAAGAACACCGATATCGGCATAGCGCCTGAATCTCTCACATACTCCATGTGGAGCTTTCCGCCTGCATCATCGTCCTCTGTTCCTCCCCTGTGGGTAGGGAACAATGTAACCCAGCCGAAATCGCTGTGGGGCACGGGCACGGGCTGGAATATCATGAGCACAGGCAACGCATGGAACTACACCATGGCCCTCTATAACACGACCGCGCATACCGCAGAAAAATGGGGCATCTATACGATGAGCCACGGCGGCACCGTTTCAGGCACGCCGCCTGCGGGATGGACCGGCACGGTCGGCGGTTCCGGCACCTTCGGCGCCTATTACAGCACTCCACAGGCAGCTTTTTATGACGATTATGGGTATTACCTGACGAGCATCTCCAACGGCACGTGGACCGGTGATACGATCTCCGGCGACGTGGCGGGCAGGTTCATCACCTGGACGAAGATGGGTCCCATGACCGGGGACCTCATCGGCTCCTACGGCGCCGAGGCGGGCAAATGGCAGGCGGCGAACATCGGCGTATGGGAAGGCTCCCAACTGTATTTCGCGAGCTCCTTCGCCCCCTACTTCGAGTATTTCAACGGCACAGCATTGACGGACGACGTCTTTATGAATGCAAAGTTCGGCGGCACGGGCTCCCTCTTCGCGGGGGGAACCCCGGCATTCACCGCCATCGGGATCCATGGCATGCCCAATTCCTACGGCCATATCTGGGGCCAGCGCATGTACAGCGCAAGTCCCGCAACGGGACAATATAGGACCTACGATGGCGGCGCGTACTGGTCATACCTGGGCGGCATCCTCTACCCCTGCGGCGGCACCGGTGTACGGTCCATGCTGGGGAGCTGGTACGGCGTCTATATCGCGCCATCCGCCTCATCGCCCTACGCAGCGGGGTATTTCGCGGGCGACTGGACAGGTTCGTCCTATTGGTATGTGGGCGCCTTCGAGCTCGATGGGACAGTGACTCTCACCCAGAAGACATCCGACGTGGGCAGCATCCCCGGGGTAGGCGCCATCACGCCTACGAACTTCTACGAGATCGTCCGCAAGAGGTACTATGCACCTGACACGACAAACCTCTTCGTCTACGGATCTTTTGGGCCTGGAGAAGGATATATAAGCGGCACGACCGATTTTGATACTATGAACATACCCGGTCAGGGCTGGGGCGTCTACATGGCGAAGTCAGGCGGGTGGTACAGCAATCCCAACAACAGGACGACCTGGAGCGCGGTGACCGGCGGGAGGGGAACGTTCGGTTTCTACAACCTGGACACCATGACCGGTACCCGTTATTACAGCGATACCAACAACGGCTACTACGGATATTCCTATTTTAACGATTACTCGACAAATCCAACCGGAAGAAGCCAGCTGGGATATGTTTCGTACCGCAACCCGGGTACGGGTATAGGGTATGAAAGGACATATAACGCAAATGGATACATTGGACAGCAAAACTTCTCATACGGCGATCCCTACGGACGCGGGAGAAGCTACTGGTATTACACTGGCGGCACATCCAGCCCATGGACAGGCGATCTTGCCACGACGATCGCCGCCGATGTACCCGGCGGATGGACCACAACAGGTATAGGCTCCGGCAACGGGCAGGGGGCTTTCTATATCGTAGATACCTCCGGCACCGTTGATGGGGACGGCGTAAAGGTTACCGGCACCGAATCGGGGACATACATGGGCCACACCACGACGGGCACCTTTGACGGAAATTTCCTCGGCACCATCGACAGCGATACCTATCAGGCGATCACATTCGGTACGTGGTCCAGCGGCAGCGCGCTCCAGTTCCAGAGCGGCTTCGTGAACTACGTGTATTACGGGAGCAATCCTGATGGAACATACGACACACAGGACGGGCACATGTGGTTCACCATGGGCGGGACGAATCCCCTCTTCGGCGGGAGTACGTCCGTCAATGCCTCTATAATAGGCGAGTACGTGACCGGCGATCCTGTGCTGAATCATATATGGTATACGCCTATGCAGAGAACGTTCGTTTCGAGCAACCGCATAGACGGCACGAACACGACATACGACGGCGGCGCATACACGGGATTCGCAGCCGCTACCATCATCCCCGGCGCGACGACGGACGCGATAGATTTCTGGTCCTATATGATGTACGTCGACGGAAGCAGCAACACGGGCGTCCTTTACGCCAGCATCCCCGGCACGGGATATCCGGAGAGCATGGTCTTCGAGGGGAGCGGGACGATCAAAAGGGCACAGCTCGGCACAGGCGTGGATTTCGCGCCAAAGGACCTTGTTGCATACACCCAGATGTCGACCGGGCCGAAGACGACGGACTGGGGCGATTATCCTCCTTACGGAGACACAAGCAGCGAGGGCGGTTTCTTCGATGCGAACTATAAGAAATTAGGGGAGATGGGCGAGAGGTGGGACAAGACCGAGATCCTCTCCTTCACAGAACCCTATAACACGACATACGGTTTCGGTCTCTGGAAGACGAACTCCCTCGGCGCGTACGATCCGTCCATCTCGCCGACCGGTTATCATTTTGGCAGCAAACAGATATGGACGAACGCGTCGCCGTTTTATCTGACCCGCTACCTGAAAATGGAAAGCTACGGGACATGGTCGGACGGCGAGCTTGAAAGCATAGAGACCTACGGATACTGGGCGAACTGGCGCTCAGGACGCACCGCCCTTTTGGCAGGGCAGACGAAGGGGGCATACAACGACAGCGAAGGGGCATTCAGCGCCTTCTCTATGGGCGCCTGGTTCGGCACCCCGATATACATGAACCTTGCGGGCACAGCCGAAGGCAGGCAGGCGCTTGCAGCCCTCGGCTTCCCCAGCGAGCTAACGACAACGGTAACACTTTCCGGCTCACAGCCGTCCCTTCCGGGCACGAACGTGACACTGCCGATCAACATCTACTCCTATGCTACCCCTCCTACATCGTTTGCGCACAAGACCGCAGCCTCGAACTCGATCTCTGGGGCCTACAGCGGGCAGCAGATCGATTATATCGGGAACATCGTTGTCACGAACCCCGGGGAGACATTCTTCGGGTCCTTGTGGATCGCGCAGGCAGCCCACAGCGACAGCAGCGGCACAGACAACTGGATCGGCGAATTCTGGGGCTCGGGGGCGATCGCTGTCGACGGTTCATATATCCAGGGCAACCTGGACGGTTACGGGGCAGGCCAGTTTACAGGCCTGGCCACCACGTCAGGCACCTTTGGCGGCCAATTTGCCGGCTCGTTCTTTCCTTCCTGGTATATGTCGTGGATCACCCCGAATTCTTCCAACAAGACGAAGCTGCAATACTATAACGGGACAAGCCTTGTGGATGATGGATATTTCAAGGGCGTCTTCGACGGCAGCGGGCCGCTCACTCTCTGGACATCATCCGAGAGCAACCCCCTTGATATAAGCATGATCGGTATCTACAAGAACAACTCGGATGTGCGCACGGGCCCCGCGTATCCAGATAAGAACCATATCTTCAGCGGCGAGCTTTTTTCTTATAATTATACGAACAGCACGAATACCACATTGGACGGCGGGGCATACTGGGGTATATGGTCCGGGATCCAGCGGTATTATGAAGTTTTTGCAGGAGAAAACGTTGGCGGATACGTGGGCGGGCTTGCTATCAGCCCCACAGGGAAGGTCAGCGGGCTCTTCGGACACTTCGGGGATGTCGGGGACAACCCCGACTGGGGCTGGTTCGACCCCAACAACGCGCAGTGGCAGGCGGACGGCGAATGGTACGCGGTGGAGCTCGGCACAACGGCGATCGCGCCGGCGAACCTTACCTCCAGCATATACAGTCATATCTTTTATTACAATCCCGCGACGAGCGGAGGCAACTTCGGCGGCTCAGGATACATAACCCCGTCGGCGAGCGATACAAAATGGGCGGAGAGCTTCTGGATATCCGATGTGCCATACGCCGGTCTCTGGGCGACAAAATTCTACGGTTCCTATTATGACCCGTCCGGCGGTACAAGTAATTGGCAGTTTGAGGTTAAAGGTGCGGCCTCGACGACTAATGATATGGGTGTTCTTATTTCCGGTGGTGGTCCATGGCAGAACAAAAAGTTCGAAGGCAATGCCGTCGGCTACTGGGCAAGCATAGAGGACATCACCGGCACGGGCGTGCTCTCCGGCAGGGTACTGGGCACCTTCGATCCCAGCACATACATGGCGGTCGGCATCGGCAGTTGGGTCGAGACGAACAAGTTCCTTGAACTGGCGGCGACAGAGGCAGGAAGGAACAAGCTCACACAGATGCATATACCGTGCGTTGAGGTGGGGAACGTGAACCTCACAGGGGCCGGAAATGGCTTCTCGAGCCTTGGAATGAATAATGTCAAGTTCTTCGCGCTTACCGCAGGTGGGCCGGCCACGGCTTGGGCAACAGGAAGCGTGACCGGTACCTATACTGGGCCACCGACATTGAATACCAACATTGGGCTGACCGGCAGTGTACCGGGAATAAGTGCGGACTTTGCTTTCAAGAACTGGAACCCGGGCGGCAACGGCAAATGGCTTGGCAGCGTGAGCGGCACCGGTGGTTTTAACGGCTCAACAACATTCAATGGCGCCGCTGCGGGCACGGGCGCGACCTCCGGCACGGGCACGATCTCAGGCACCGCCGCAGGGGTGGCGAAGTAGTTCATAGTTCATGGCTCATAGCTCACGGTAAAGCAAAAGCGTGAGCTGATTGCAAGCGTGGATCGGTTTGCAGGTGAATGTCTGCAAACCGATCCTTTTATGCCTGATTGAAAAAGCTCGTGAATTATTCAGGCAAATATGATAAACAAGCAGTATAAAGATCGCGATAAAATTTCACGGAGGGATCGAATGAAACGTTTGTTCGTGTTGGGTGTGTCGGTATTTTTTATTATATGTTTTATGGGCATCCAGGATGTCTCCGCACAGGCGGCGAAGATCGGGGTTTTCGAGGTCCAGAAGGTAATGCGGGAATCGAAGACGTTCGAAGGATACAGGCAGGACCTGATGAAGCAGATCGAGGCAAAGCGGAAACCGCTCAGGGACAGGGAGGAATCCGCCAAGGCGACCGAAGAGAAGCTGAGAAAGGAAGGCGAGAAGCTCCCTGTTAATGAGCGCAGGGCGCTTGAAGAAAGGCTTGCAAACGATGCGAGAGACATCAGAAGGCTCCGGGAAGATTTCGAGATCGAGGTGCGAAAACTTGACACGCAGCTCGCGCAGAAGGCCCTCGGCATGATCAGCGGGGTTGTAAAGAACATAGGAGAGAAGGAAGGCTACACGGTGATCTTCGAAAAAAGCGCCGCCGGCGTTGCATACTTTAAGGACACGGTGGATATAACGAATAAGATAATACAACAGATAAAATAGGAATAGAACCCGTAAGTCGTGAGGCATTAGAATCCGTTAGTCGTAAGGCGTCAGGCGTGAGAGGATAAAACTTGTTTTCATTTTTTACCATATCAGCTGATCGCTGAAGGCTGACAGTTGTATGCTTACGCCCTGCATTGCAATGAGCGTGTTTGCGGGGATAGCCCGGTAATAGCTCGTCCTATTATTTTTCCGTCATCTGCGTTACTTCCGTGACCGTGCACTCGATGATTACAGATTTCTCGCCAGGGGGCATCGATGATATGCCGTAGATGCACACCGGTTCCGCCTTTCCCTTTACCGCCACCATATCGAGCCCCGTTACCTTCAGATGGCCGAGGTCGCCGCCAACGAGAAGGTCCCGTATCTTGTCCAATGTTGCTTGCGTGATGATGATGTCGGCGTCGTACTTCCTCGTGAGCCCCTCCACGCGGGCGCCAAGGTTCACGTTGTCGCCGATGACCGTATAGTCCATCTTCTTCCCTTCAGCGCCGATGTTCCCGACGATAACCTCCCCCGTGTTGAGGCCGAAGCCTGCCGCGAGGGGCACCTTTCCCTCTGACCTCCACTTTTCCTGGAGATCTGTAAGTCTCTGCGTCATGTGAAGGGCACACTTGATGGCAAGCTCGGCATGTTTTTCCTGCGGTATAGGCGCGCCCCAGAAGGCGACGATCTCGTCGCCGACAAATTTATCGAGGGTACCGTCCCATTGAAAGATGATGTGGGTCATCTCTCCAAGGTACTCGTTGAGGATGGCAACGACCTGTTCCGGGGAATGTTTTTCAGAGAATGTCGTGAAGCCCCGGACATCGGAGAAGAGGACGGTTACCTCTCTTCTCTCGCCGCCGAGCTTTGCAAGCTCAGGGTTCTTGATGAGCTCGTTGACGACCTTCTCTGTTACGTAGCTTGAGAACATGCCCCGTATCTGCCTGGCATACCTTTCCTCGGTGGCATACCTGTAAGCGGTGATAACAAAATAGGTGATGAGGATATTATTCCCTGAATAGCTCAGGTCCATCCAGAGCCCCTTCGAGAAGAAGAGGTAATTGCCGATCCCGTAAAGTATCGCGATGAAGCCGAATGCGAAGACCGCGCCGACGATAGCCTTGATCCTCACGATAATAAGAGAAAAGAGGATGCCTGATATAAGAACGATCAAGACGTTCCAGATGTTTTTGAGCTTGGAGATGAATTGGTTGTTCAATATGGATGCCACGACGTTTGCGTGTTTTTCGATCCCCGGCATAGCCGGCGACGTTGGGGTAACCCTGAGATCATATATGCCAACGGCCGTCGCGCCCAAAAGAACGACCCTGTCCTTGATCATGGATGGTTCCACCTTGTTCTCAAGGAGGTCTGCAACAGAGATTGACGGGATGGTCCTTTCCGGACCATAGTAGTGGATCAGTATCCTTCCCCAGAAATCAGTGGGTATGAAGTTGTCGCCGAGCTGTATTCCTTCCGCTGCCTGGAGGGTCAGCGCCTCGTTTGGGAGGTCGCGATAAAGCCTTGCGGCCTGGAGGTCAATGGAAGGGTACATCTCGCCGTTATATTCAATGGACAGGGCTTCCCACCTCAGCACGCCGTCCTTATCAGGGAACATATTGATATAGGCAAGCGCCTTCGCGCTCTGCGAAAGCTTTTTGACGGGCAGGAGGATGCTGCTTGCGCTCAGCGGCGGGAATATCTTGAAATTATCCATCTTCCGGATCATAGGTATTGCATTATCGAAAAGGGTGTCGTCCTGTATTATCCTGGGCTCGCCCTTGAAGTCAAACACAACAGGGAGGATCACGTTCCCGGCCCTCTTGATCGACTTGGCAAGGATATCGTCGTCCTTTGAGGGCTCGCTGAAGATGATATCTACGAGGACCACCTTTGCCCCCATCCTGCTTAGCTTGTCGATGATGGTGGCTACCTTCCTTCTATCCCATGGCCATCTGCCGTATTTTTCGAGGCTTCTGTCGTCGATGCCCAATATCACTACTTCCTTGGGCGGTGTTGTCTTGCCGTGAATGCTGTACCGTATGTCATAGAGGAGAAGTTCGAGGCGCTCAAAAGGGACGAACCGTATGATCGCCAGCAGGGAGAAAAGAAGCGTCAATCCAATACCGATAAGCGTCGGAACGAGTACTTTTTTCATAGAACCCCTTTCTCTATATTATCAAAAGAGCGAATAATATTGCAAAAGAAAACTTCATAATGTTGAACAAAAAGCTAAAAAGGTAGCGGAGAGCGGAGAGCAGAGAGCGGAGAGTGAAAGGCGTAAACCCGTAAGTCGTGAATCGTAAGGCGTAAGGGGAGAAAGGCAGCAGAGAGCATGGAGCAGAGAGCGGAGAGTAAAGAGCAAAAGGTGATAGGTCCTATACGACCTATTGGACCTATATTCTGTAGCGAGTTCTCGAGCGAGAGGGGGTGGCTCCGCGAGCTTTGCTTGCGGAGGGGGCGACGCAAGCCCCATAAAAAGAAAATTATGACCTGCTGACATGATTATGCTATAATGCTGGCAACCGCGTGCGCCCGTAGCTCAGCTGGATAGAGCGTTGGCCTCCGGAGCCAAAGGCCCCGCGTTCAAATCGCGGCGGGCGCGCCAGAAAATCCGTAAGTCGTGAATCGTGAGTCGTAAGGGGTTAAATCGCCTTACGCCTGACGCCTTACGAAATTTTATTCCGGTTCAGTATTTACTATCAGTCGGTTGTGCTCTATCTTGATGCACCTGTCCATGAAGAAGGTAATGCCATTGTCCTCGGCGAGCTTCTTTGCTTCCTCGTTGATGATCCCAAGCTGAAGCCATATGCATTTCGGTCTTATCCTGACGGCCTCCTCGACAACGGGCAAGAGCGTTTCGGCCTTCATGAATATGTCGACGATATCAACCTTTTCCATGATGTCGGAGAGGGCCTTGTATGTCTTCAGGCCGAGTATATTCTCATGGCCGGGATTGACGGGAATTACCCTGTAACCGTGGGCGATCATGTACTGGGCAACGATGTTGCTCGGTTTTTCCACGTCCGGCGAGAGGCCGACGACGGCAATCACCCTTGATCGTTCGAGCACCTCTTTTTCCTTTGCTTCCTGAGGTATCATAGGACCTCCAAATCAGTTCATGGCCGTGAGAGTGAAAGGTAAAATGTGAAAGGTGAAAGGTTTTAAACATTTTACCTTTTACCTTTCACATTTTACGGGGTCTATCCCCTCACGCCTGACGGCTTTTACTACTTCAGCGCCTCAAGCGCCTTTAAGATATTTTCTCCACCGGAATGGACTTCCTTCTTGCCCCCGTTGCGTATCACGCAGGAAGGGGTTGCGTTTATCTTGTCCTCTCTCAAATAACCCTGGAGCATATTGAATACCGGCTTCACATCGAACGGCCTAAATCCTATCCCCTTTGCCCGGAGGAATGCCTCAAGCTTTCCCTGTTCGTAAATCTTGGCCCTGGCTGCCTCGAAGAGGGCGGCCCGTGCGGCAAGCGCATGGTGCAGCTCCTTCTTTTCATTGAGTATGTAAAGAAAATAACGGACATAGAGCGAAGAATACTTGTAGAAAGGCGTGTCAACGAATGTAACGGTGATGGCATTCTTTGTGACGAGGTCGAGGATAGGATGCTCTATCTTGGATTCGGAGGCTCCGCAGGGCCCGCAAAAATAATCGGTATACAATCTCACATCTGTCTTTCCGCTGCCGAATGCAAGAAGCGACATCTCCTTTGCATCGGCACAATCCGGCTGAGGCTGGCCAAGCAGCAGCCCGCATAGCACTACCAACAGGAATAATGTCTTTTGAGATATTCTCGCCATGCTGTCAAGAATATAATGCAATCCTTTTTTCTTTGTAAAGAGGAAAAATAAATACCGTATATCGTAGTTCGTATATCGTATATCGCAAAACCAAATACCTGGTACCGGATACTCGTCGCTGGATACAGGTTTAAACCAGTGACAAGCAACAAGGAACGAGAGACAAGGAGTTGGCTTTATTGTGTTGTCATCGCGAGCGGAGCGTGGCAATGACAAGGTTATTCTCCCTAACCATTTTGTCTTAGAACATTCGGATTTATTTAGTGCTTCGATATACGGTATACGATATACTATATACTATCTTGCAGGGAGGTGTTATGACAGAAGTCGATACCTGGGGAAGGGATCCGCAGGTCAGGTATATGCGCGAAGTATTTGCCCGGATGGAAAAAGCGCAGCATGAACTGTTGCCGAAGCTTTCTGTCCATCCCCTCGACGAGAGGCTGCGCCGCTTCCGTGAAACAGCACTGAAGCTCTTTGAAAAGGCATGGGTAAAGGCTATGCAGAGGGGCATAGCAGAGAACGGAGAAGATGCCGCCGTCATCTATATCTTCTGCCTTGCCCGTGCATTGTCCATGAGGGGCATCGATGTTTCCGGTGATATGCTGCCGAAGAATGCCGCAATAGAGAAATTTCTCGAAGAGGCCCTGAAATGATCCGCTTGCGCCTCTTCGGCCGCTGCCGCATCTATCATGACCCCGTGTCGCCGGTGCTCAAGTCTCCTGCGCAGGTTGGATGGGCAGCGTGGTTCCGTACAATTGACCTTGTGACCCCTCAGAAACTGAAAGGCGAAGAGCTGTTGCGCAGAACGCGCGGCTGGTGGACCGTCGAACCCGATGATATCGCCGATATCGTCAAAAGGCACGGCCGCCTTGTTGTTGGAGATAATGGTGAGCTAATGGTCGAGCTTGAAGATAAGAGGGCCGCAGATGATCTATCAAAGGCCCTTTTAGAGAAATTCGGTGACCAGGTCCTCCTCTCGCCGTAAAGATCAGCTGCTATCTTCTTATGCCAAGTTGCATTCAAAAATAGAGCGAGGCGACAAGGAGGAGGCGACGGAGGCGTACATTTCGTACGTCGAGTCGATGACGACGCAGTCAACGAAGCTATATGAATGAAGGCAGCTTGGCATCATTCCTTCACAAAGAACTGCATCTTTATTCCCGCAACCTCGATAATATCGCCATCTTTCAGGTCGTGCCGCTGGTCGACCTTGCTGCCGTTGACCTTGATCTCCTTCCCGCCGGATGGGGTGATGAAATATCCCTCTTTTCTCCTGTTTATCAGGGCGGCCACCTTGGGGGCAAAAAGGCCCTTCAGGCGGATCAATGCGCTGTCGTCCTTGCCGATGGTGGTGATCCTCTCCTTGAGCAGGTATTCCTTTTGCTCGGAAGAACCTTCGATGACGAGGAGCCCTCCGAGGACCTCCAGCTTTTCCGTTTGTGTGATGATCTTTTCCTGGTCTTTGGGGCTTAAGAGTATCGTCTCATCCATGGAGCGGGAGCGGATGTCAGTCTTTGTGCCCTCTGCCGGCTTCACATCGGTCATGAACTCGATGGTGTGGCTGCCAATGAGCACGACATCACCGTTCTTGAGCGGCTGCTTGGCAATCTTCCTGCCGTTCACGAACGTGCCGTTGGTGCTGTTCAGATCCTCGATGATGTATGCATCGCCTTCTTTGAGCAGCCTGGCGTGCGATCCGGAAACGGCGAGGTTGTCAACAACAATATCGTTCGTATCCTTTCTCCCGATGGTGTACGTCTCCTGCTCAAGCTTTAGCTCCTTAATAACAGCATCCTTGAATTTGAGCAGAATCTTTGTCATAGGTCACCTCCTGAACCATTCTTTAAAATGTAATAAGCGGTAGAACCATCCTTTTTTCTTTTCGATCTCAGCAACAACAACGGTGACGTTGTCCTTGCCTCCGTTCTGATTGGCGCGGGCAATAAGGTCCTCGCATGCAACCGCAGGATCACGCAGCGTATTGATGATGGCAAATATCTCGTCGTCATCGACCATCCCGGTAAGGCCGTCAGTGCAGAGGACCAGCATGTCGCCGTCGAGAAGGCTCAATTCTTCAAGATCGACCTCGACCTCAGGATGAACGCCGAGGGCCCTCGTGAGGACATTCTTCATCTCTGACGCCTTTGCCTGCTCCTTTGAGATGATCTCCCGCTTTACCTGCTCCGATACGAAGGAGTGGTCGTCGGTAAGCTGCTCCATGCTGCCTTCCCTGATGAGGTAGACGCGGCTGTCGCCCACGTGGGCGATGCTGAGCCTGTTGCCCGTGATCAGGACCGCCGCGATCGTGGTGCCCATGCCGTGCCACAGGGGATTGCCTTGCGCTGCCTCATAGATCGCCTGGTTGGCAAGGCGTATCGCCGAGCCCAGCCTGTTTGTCGGCTCTGTCAGGTCCTCCTGGTAAGGCCCTATCTGAAGCTGACGACCTTCCTTCACGCCGCTGAAATAGTCCCGCATGATATCAACGGTGATCTTGCTGGCCACCTCTCCTGACGCATGCCCCCCCATGCCGTCTGCCACGAGCAGAAGCCCGTCATCTTGGGAAATATAAAGGTTATCTTCGTTGTTCTGGCGTACGACACCTATGTCTGTCTTTCCGCTTACGACGAATCCCATTCTTATCCCCCGAAGCTCTCCATATATCTTTCGATGTCATTTGCCAGCTCTTTGCCGTGCTGGTACCGGTTATCTTTTTCCTTGGCGAGTAGCCGCACGATGATGGATTCGCAGAACTCAGGCACGGCAGGGGCGATATCCTTCAATGGAGGAGGAGGCGAATTGGTAATATTGTACATGAGGGTTGTGATGCTGTCCCCGCCGAAGGGCTTTTCTCCTGTAAGAAGCTCAAAGAAGACGACGCCGAGGGAGAAAAGGTCCGAGCGTCCGTCTACCTTCTGCCCGGCAATCTGCTCCGGCGACATGTAGCTCGGCGTGCCCATTACTACCCCTGTCTGCGTCCTCGATGTTGCCATGACCCTCGCAATGCCGAAATCGGCAACCTTAACCTCCCCGTTCTTGAGTATCATGATATTCGCAGGCTTGATGTCCCGGTGAACAACGCCGTTCTCGTGCGCATAATCGAGGGCCGAAGAGACGGATGATATGATCCTTGTGACTTCTTTCAGGGGGAGAAGGCTATCCTTCTGCGTGTATTTTGCAAGGTCGGAGCCGTCGAGGAGCTCCATCGCCATGTAGGCGATCTCGTAATCCTCGCCCACATCGTATATGGTAACGATATTGGGGTGCGAGAGCTTGCCCGCTGCTTCTGCCTCGCGGAAGAACCTCTGCTTCAGCTCCGCTACCTGGTCTTCCTCGAAATCATCGTATCGCAGCGTCTTGATAGCCACCTCTCTGTTGATCCTGGGGTCTTTGCCAAGGTAGACCGTTCCCATTGCGCCACGCCCCAGCTCTTTCATGATCTCGTAGCGTCCAAGGGTGGGTTTTGTCTCGGCCCCGTCGATGAGGACGGTGGCATCCTTTCTCCCCCCTGACGGGCCGAATATCACCGTCTGGCCGACCGACTTAAGCTTGCCGATCCTTTCCCCAATGTCCTTGAACTCGCCTGCCTGCATAATATGCTCATATGCGGCAACGGCCTTGTTGAACTGCCGTTTTCTCTCAAAGTCGAGGCCGAGGTTGTAGACGAGCTCCTTCACCGATTCGTCCTCAACAGGGCACTTTCTGAATTTTTCAAAGGCCATGTCGAGCATGCCCTGGCCCTGGAAAGAAAGCCCGAGCATCTTGTTCGTTTCAACGCTGTCCGCCTCGACGCGCTCTTTGGCCCTTTCCGTAAAGAGGTACCGGGAAGAAACGGTCACGATGTAGCCGACGACAAGGAGAAATGCCGGGTACATGACCTTGAACCAGTATCCGTACTGCACAAGAAGAAACCAGCCGACGGCCGACCATCCGAGGAAAAGCGCCGCCGATATGACGGCGGTTATCCCTGCATGGATCCTTGGCAAAACGAGGGCGAGGAACAATCCGAAGATGATCAGGACCGCGAGCTCAAGGTAGAAGGCCCAGGAAAGGCGCACAATATGATTGTTGAGGAGTATGTTGTCTATCACATTGGCAACGAGGACCCATGAAGGTATGTTCGGGCCCATCGGCGTAATGAAGGTTGTGCCCATCCCTGTGGCATGGGGTGCGATGATGACGATCCTGTTCTTGAACTGCACCCCGGGCACCTTGTTGTCGATGATGTCCACGAAGGAGTATACAGGAAATCCTTTATTGAAGCTTACAAGCATCGTGTTCTTTCCGTAGGTCGGGATAGTGATGTTCTTGATCCGTATCGAGTTCGAGATGGTCGCATCTTTGAGGTCATAGTTGAGGTACCGGAGGGCAAGCTGCATGCCGAAAGAGGGGAAGAGCCTGTTGCCGAAGTTGACAAAAAGAGGCTCGCCGCGCACGGCCCTGTCGCTGTCATGAACGACATTGATATGGCCCATCGCAGAGGCATGTGACGCGAAGGCGGCGATCGGGGGGATGATCTCTCTGGCGCCGAGAAAATGATCCGGGTTTGTAACTCCTATGGAATTGTTCTTGAGATATTCGGGCAGCTTGACCTCATCCCTCACCGGCATGGAGCTGAGGGTGAAGAAGAAGGGGAGAACAACCTTTTTGCTTGCTTCCATTGAAGCTGATAAGGCAGCATCATTATCGAGCCTTTTTTCAGCTTCCTTCAAGGCGCCGTAGATCTCGCCAAACTGCTTATTCTTCAGTTGCCCTGTCTCGCCTTCGAGTTTTTTAAGGATGTCCTGTACTTCCCACAATCCCTGGTTGGCGTCGCTTTCAGAATAGAGGAGGTTAACGCCGATCACTTTGGCGTCGTAATTTTTAAGGGTATCGATCATCTCGGCTATATAGCTTCTCGGCCAGGGCCAGCGCCCCATCTTGGCAATGCTTATGTCGTCGATCGCCACGATCGCCAACGGCGCCGTGGAGGTTTTTGCGCGAAGGTTTGCGCCAAAATCGTAAAAGCGGTATTCCAGCCCTTCGATAGGGCCCCACCTGAACCAATACGCTGCAACCGCCAGAAGCATGATGACCATCCCGATGGCGAATTCTTTGCCGAATATGTCAGTGATCTTTTTCATGGCATTACCTCATTATGAAAGAATATCTTATAACCCTCCCAGTTTTCATTATCTCAAAAAGATTCATGCATTACAACCAATATTTTTAAGTTCTTTCTCAAAAAATGCAAACAAAAAAGGGCAGCCGCAGAAGGCTGCCCTTTCAGTTCCCTGTAAAGGACATAAATCAATGTGCAGAAAGGCAGATATTTACTGCCTCGTCCATCCTCTCGATGAATTTGAAGTCCATATTTTCTTTGATGCTTTCCGGTACCTCTTCAAGGTCTTTTTCGTTGAGCTTCGGCAGGAGGACGCTTTTTATCCCTGCCCGCTTTGCGGCCAGGACCTTTTGTTTGATGCCGCCCACGGGCAGCACAAGCCCGCGGAGCGTTATTTCGCCGGTCATTGCGACGTCGTTTCTGACCGGCTTATCTGTCAGAAGGGAGACGAGGGATACGAGCATCGTTACCCCTGCCGAGGGGCCGTCTTTGGGGATGGCGCCCTGGGGGACGTGAACGTGGAGGTCGTTTTTTTCAAAAAAGTCTTCGGCGATCTTGTAATCATTCGCCTTGCTCCGGATATAGCTCAGCGCCGCCTGTGCCGATTCTTTCATGACATCCCCGAGCTGGCCGGTGAGCGAGAGGGTGCCCTTTCCTCTCATCTTGGTGGATTCGATAAACAGGATATCTCCTCCCGTCGGCGTCCAGGCGAGGCCCGTTGCAACGCCTGAGTACTTTGTCCTTTCCGCCACTTCAGCGAAGAATTTTATAGGGCCCAGGTAGCCGTGGATGGAATCTCCCGTAATGACCTGTTTTTCTGTTTTGCCCTGCGCCACATCTTTCGCCACTGACCTGCAGATCGCGGCAATCTCCCTCTCAAGGTTCCTTACACCCGATTCTCTTGTGTAGGCGCGGATGATCACCTTCAGCGCCTCATCCTCAAATTCGATCAGGTCTTCGTTAAGGCCGTGCTCAAAGCGCTCCTTGGGAATGAGAAACTGTTTCGCTATCATGAGCTTTTCTTCTTCCGTGTAGCCGGGCAGTTCAAGCACCTCCATCCTGTCTTTCAGTGCTGGCGGGACAGGATCGAGCATATTTGCCGTGGCGATGAACATGACCTTCGAGAGGTCAAAGGGGACTTCAAGGTAATGGTCGCTGAAAGACCAGTTCTGCTCAGGGTCGAGCACCTCAAGAAGCGCACTCGATGGGTCGCCCCTGAAGTCCATTCCGATCTTGTCCACCTCATCGAGCATGAAGATGGGGTTGTTGGAGCCGGCCTTTTTTATTCCCTGGATGATCCTCCCCGGCAGCGCCCCTACATAGGTTCTCCTGTGCCCCCGTATCTCTGCCTCATCCCGTATGCCTCCCAGGGACATTCTCATGAACTTTCTTCCGAGGGCCCGCGCAATCGACTTGCCGAGCGATGTTTTGCCGACGCCGGGAGGGCCGACAAAACAGAGTATCGGCCCCTTCATGTCGGCTTTCAACTTCCTCACCGCGAGATATTCAAGTATTCTCTTTTTTATCTTCACCAGGTTGTAATGGTCTTCGTCGAGGATCGTATTTGCCCCATCGATGTCGAGGTTGTCTTCCGTTGCCTTTGACCAGGGCAGCTCCGTGAGCCAGTCGAGGTAGGTCCGCGATACGGTATATTCCGCCGACATGGTGCTCATTTTTGAGAGCCTGTCGAGCTCTTTTTCAGCTATCTTGCGGACGTCGTCGGGCATCTTTGCCTCGATGATCTTTTTCCTTGCTTCCTCAACCTCGCTGAGCCTGTCATCCGTGTCGCCAAGCTCCTTTTGAATGGCCTTGAGCTGTTCCCTGAGATAGTACTCCCTCTGCGTTTTATCAATGCCTTCCTTGACGTGGGACTGGATCTTGCTGCTCAGCTCGAGGGTTTCAACCTCCCTGTTGAGGAAGATGGTTACTTTTTTGAGCCTTTCCTTGAGGTCTAATTTTTCGAGGATCTCCTGCTTCTCGGTGACGTTGATGTTGATGGTGGAGGCAATAAGGTCGGCAAGGTTCCCCGGGCTCTCTACCTTCGTCGCGATCTGCGTTAGCTCCGAGGAGAGGTAAGGCGCCATCTCGATCGCTTTCCTGTAAAGGTTTTTCAGGTTGATGTACATGGCGTCGACTTCTATGTCCTTGATGTATTCCTCGAAGATAGGGAGCACCTTTGCCCGGAGGTTCGGCTCCCTATCTGTGAATTCTACGAGCCTGCACCTGCACAATCCCTGAACGACGACCCTCTGGCTTCCGTCGACCATCTTGACCATCTTCATGATCGTGGCAACCGTGCCTACTGTATAGAGGTCTTCTATCTCAGGGTCTTCAATGTCGGGATTTTTTTGTGTTATGATGGCGATCATCTTGTCCCTGCTCATCGCGTCATCCACAAGGCGTATAGATTTCTCCCGGCCCACGATAAGCGGCATCACGAGGTCGGGATAGGCTACGGTGCCCCGAAGGGGCAATATGGGCAGCTCGGCAGGGATAAAGATCCTGTCTTTTATGCTCTTGTCGTTTTTAAAGCCAATTACCATTGATCCTCCTATTTTTTCACATCCTCAAACTCAGCATCGACGACGTCGTCATCCCTTTTCTGGCCTCCCTGAGACTGTCTTGCCTGCTCCTGCCCGGGGCCCTGCGAAGTCGACTGGGCAGTCTTCTTGTATAATATTTCGGCAAGCTTGTGAGAAGCTTTAGTCAGGTCTTCGATCGCTCTTTTTATCCGATCCGGCTCGCCGCTCTTCAGGGCGTCTTTTGCAGGCCCCAACGCGTCTTCGATGGGCTTGATGTCTTCCGCAGACACCTTGTCCTTATTATCGTTTATGGTCTTTTCTGTCTGGTATATGATGTTGTCGAGCTGGTTTTTCTGGCTGATCTCCTCTTTCTTCTTTTTGTCTTCTTCGGCGTGCGCTTCAGAATCTCTGACCATCTTTTTTATCTCTTCTTCGCTCAATCCCGTTGACGCGGTTATCCTTATGCTCTGCTCCTGGCCTGTGGCCTGGTCTTTTGCCGATACGTGGAGGATGCCGTTCGCGTCTATGTCGAAGGTGACCTCGATCTGCGGTATGCCCCTTGGCGCCGGCGGCAGGCCGATGAGGTGGAATTTCCCGAGGGTCCTGTTGTCGCGCGCCATTTCCCGTTCGCCCTGGAGCACGTGGATCTCCACGCTTGTCTGGCTGTCTTCAGCGGTGGTAAATATCTGGCTTTTTTTGGTCGGGATCGTTGTGTTCCTCTCGATGATCTTGGTCATCACCCCGCCCAGCGTTTCGATGCCGAGGGACAGCGGGGTAACATCGAGAAGAAGCACGTCCTTCACTTCGCCGGCAAGGACCCCTGCCTGAACCGCGGCGCCAAGTGCGACGACCTCGTCAGGGTTGACCCCTCTGTGAGGTTCTTTTCCAAAGAATTCTTTTACCACTTCCTGCACCTTCGGTATCCTTGTTGAGCCGCCGACAAGGACGACCTCGTCTATCTTGTTGGCGGTCAGCTTTGCATCCTCAATGGCCCTTTTGCATGGCTCGATAGTTCTTTGGATAAGGGCATCAGAAAGCTTTTCGAGCTCTGACCTTCTCAGCTTCAGGTTGAGGTGCTTGGGGCCGGAGCTGTCGGCAGTGATAAAGGGAAGGTTTATCTCTGTTTCGACCGTGGTCGAGAGCTCTATCTTTGCCCTTTCGGCAGCCTCCTTGAGCCTCTGGAGGGCCATCCTGTCCTTGGAAAGATCAATGCCCTGGTCTTTCTTGAATTCAGAGACGATCCAGTCAATAACGTTCTGATCGATATCGTCGCCGCCGAGGTGGGTATCGCCGTTCGTCGATTTGACCTCAACAACGTTGTCCCCTACCTCCAGTATGGAAATGTCAAATGTGCCGCCGCCAAAGTCATAGACCGCTATGGTCTCATCTTTTTTCTTGTCCAGCCCGTAGGCAAGAGCTGACGCCGTCGGCTCATTGATAATGCGGAGCACGTTCAGCCCTGCTATCCTGCCCGCGTCTTTTGTCGCCTGCCTCTGTGAATCATTAAAATAGGCAGGTACGGTCACGACAGCGTCGTCGATCGCCTGGCCCAGGTATGCCTCCGCAGACTTTCTCAGCTTCTGAAGCACAAATGCCGAAATCTCCTGCGGCGTGTACTGTTTCCCCCGTACATCGACCCTCACGTTCCCGTCCTGATCGCTGACAACTTTGTAGGGCACTGTCTTGATCTCGCCCTGCACCTCGTTGAATCTCCTTCCCATGAACCTTTTTATGGAAAATATGGTGTTCTCAGGGTTTGTGATCGCCTGCCTCTTTGCGGTCTGGCCGACCAGTATCTCGCCGTCCTTTGTAAAAGCGACGACGCTTGGCGTCAACCTGCTCCCTTCTTCGTTTATTATCACCTTTGGTTCGCCGCCTTCCATGATCGCAACGACGGAGTTCGTCGTTCCAAGGTCTATCCCTATAACTTTCTTAGCCATTTTTTAATCCTCCTGATTGTATTCAAAACTAAGTTAATATAATGCCCGGCCATGGGGTTGTCAACGCGGAAACAGTAGATTTTTTAAGACTTTTAAGGTATTTATCGCCGGCGTCTGCAAGTGAATGAAAGGCTAAAAGCTAAAGGTGAAGTTGTATATGAGTAGATGCGAATATGCGATAATGCTCCACAACCTCCTAAGCATGTCTTCGCTTATACACATTCACGCATGTACGCGTCTACACGAATATCTCTCTGATCTTGTCTTTTGCCTCTTTAACCTGCCCGTCGGTGAGCTTCAGCCCTCCCTGCGTGTATTCGGGCTCGTGGGCGATGCTGTAAACCCTTTCTTTGAGCACGGCCTGCTTCATCATGCCCGCAGGGAGCGCCGGGACGACCCCTACCGCCGCTGCCACGTCTTCAGGGAACTTTCCCGGGTCAGCGGTCTCGTATACCACAGACGGCCTGTCGTGCCGGCCGTTGAGGTAGATATCGAGCGTTCTCCATCCGACCGCGCCATGGGGATCAAGGATGATCCCGTATTTCTCGAAGACGAGCTTCATCGTTTCATAGTGGAGGGGATTGGTGACCCCCATTGAGATGATGTCCTTTCTCATGGAATCCATGTCGGGCATCCTGTCAATGATGCCGGGCCTTGTTACGTTCCCCGTAGCGGGATCGCGCTCGTCGTACATGTGGCCGCCGTAAAAATCGATAAGCCGCACCAGGTTGCTTGGATGGGAAACGATCATTGCCGAAGAGGGCGATCTGATGGACGGCCGTATGACATACCGCCCTGTTTCGAGGAACTCCGGGAATTCGGTATTTTCGTTCACGCCGGAGACAAGCCTTACGACAGGGAGGCCCATCTGCCGCGCAACGACCGTCCCCATCATGTTCCCGAAATTGCCTGAAGGGACGCTCGCGATGAACGGCTCATCGCCGGCATCGATCTTTGAGTATGCGTAAAAAGGGTATACCGCCTGAGGCAAAAGCCTTCCAAGGCTGATCGAATTTGCCGATGTGAACCGTTCGCCGTCATGGAAAAGTCCTTCGGCAAACCTTTTATCTCCCAGGATGTTTTTCGCAAGGGCCTGGCAGACGTCGAAATCGCCGTTCACCTCGAAGGCGTAGATGTTGCCCCCCAGGGTTGTCATCTGCCTCCGCTGCCCCTCGCTGATGGAGCCTTTTGGGAAAAAGACGATATTGTCCACGTTGTCAAGGCCATAGAGGGCATCCGCAACGGCCCCTCCCGTATCGCCGCTTGTGGCAACGATCACGACCCTCTTGAGGCCTCTTTCGCCGAGAAAATAGTTAAGCGCCCTGCCGAAAAAGCGGGCTGCATAATCCTTGAAGGAATATGTAGGCCCCTGCGTAAGCCACATGATATAGGTCCTGCCGGTTATGAGCTGCACTTTTGTGGGGATCTTGTCTTCACGGTATGCATCGTCGAGGAGGCCCTTTAGTTTTTCAGCGGGTATTTCGGAGCCGAGAAAAGGGTAGAGGACCTCGAAGGCGACCTGTGCGTAGGGCATAGGGCGCATAGCCCTGATACGTTCCGGAGCAAGTACCGGCACGTCCTTCCGTGCTATCATGTAAAGCCCGTAGTTGGATGCCATCCCTTTGAGCAGGGCTGTCTCAAAATTGACCTTCTCGTCGTAGTTGTTCGTGCTGTAATAGCTGATCGTTCCCATGGCGGTTAAAGCATACCGGATGCGCTGCTTTTTTGCAATACAATGCTGCCATCCCCCCCGCGCGCGGGAGAGGGAAGAGGGCAAAATCAAGGATGCATTTGATGGTCTGCCATTCCCCCCGCGCGCGGGAGAGGGTCAGGGCAAAGGCAGCACTGCAGCATCATTGTTCCCGCTCCCCTTGCGGGAGAGGGTCAGGGAGAGGGGGGATGAGAGATTTATTTTATTTACAGGGATTCTTATGATATAACTGC
>JAGOOA010000001.1:0-31860 GCA_017992765.1 Syntrophorhabdaceae bacterium | reverse complement strand
GCGGGAGAGGGTCAGGGCAAAGGCAGCACTGCAGCATCATTGTTCCCGCTCCCCTTGCGGGAGAGGGTCAGGGAGAGGGGGGATGAGAGATTTATTTTATTTACAGGGATTCTTATGATATAACTGCTTAATATGGCGAGCATCAATCGAACAAGGCCGAGAAAGAAGGCGTTAATGATCTTCCTGGCGGTTTCCTGCGCCGCTGTATTTTGTTTTGCTGATGCGGAGGCAAAGAACTGGTTCCGCTATTTCGGCGACGAAACGCAATCGTACTATTACGACAAAGACAGCATTACCTACCCCTATAAAAAGAAAAGGGTCTTCGGCTGGGTAACCGATAAAGACACGATCGGCCTGTGGGTCAAGGTGACCGATCTGGACAAGGAGCCGCCCGACATGGATGTGGAGATGTTCCAGCCGGATGAGAACGTTGTCTACGTTGAGGTTACCTGTCCGAAGAAAGAGGTCAATGTCAAGGACAATGTTCCCTATGATATACAAAAAGGCAGAATGACCTCCCGCATCATCATCCCCGACGAAAAGATCCTTCGGGGAATAGGGTCAAGCGACGCAAAGGAAGCATTGGTCAGTGCGATCTGCAGATAAACAAGCCGTTTATGCTTTCGGCCTGAAGACGATGATACCGGGTTTTACAGCGATGTAATGCGCGAAGTCCTGATCGATGACCTGCCGGGATCCCTTGAGCGAAGATGCGTGCCGGAGATAGGGCCTGCCATCCTTTCTGATGAAGATCCCCACATGGGTCACGTCAAGCCCCGGCGCGTCGGTGTAGACCCCTATGTAATCGCCCGTCCTGATATTGTCCAAGGCCTCGCCGTCAACGGCGTCGGCCGGAATGTAGCATAATGTTCGTGCAGCGGGCGCAATCCCTTTTACGAACAGCGTGCCGTCCTCTTTCCGGTTCAGCATCTTTTGAGCCTTCCGCGACCAGACGGGGGAGACCTGCTCGGTGGCATCTTCAATGAAGCTTCCATTGTGCAGGCGCCAGTCGGAAAAGAAATGGTTCCTGGTCCGGTAGGAAACGACCCCATCCCTGTAGCGGATCTTTGCAAGGTTGTCCCTGAACGCCCCGAACGAACCGGCGCGTCGCATCGCCTCGATATGATCGAGAAAGGTGAAGCAATCGACCTCGTGGAGGTTGATGACAAAGACCTCCGGCGACCGCGCGTCCCCGATCAGCGTTCCCTCCCTGTACGGCGTGCCGAGAAGCTGCCTTGAAAGGAACTCGATCCGCCCGCCCGTATCCGCGATACGCGCGCCTTCGGCGATCACCAGGCCGAGCCTCTCCTCGGTCCATTTGCCGAGCACGACCTTTTCGATCATGAAGTTGATGGGGGCAGCCATTGCAGACATACCTTTTTCGCCACTTTGCGGAAGTGCTGCCCGTAGATCATGAGAGTGATAGCCTCAGTAAAAGATCTTCGGTAGAACAGCAGGGTTTTGACGAAAAGCCTCCAGTAGTACCACTGGGTCTTGCCATTGCCCAGGATCCCGATATACAAAACAGACTTCAACAGGGCTATGATCTGATCTTTTGCGATCTTCTGCTTCCCGTAAGGGTTATGATATCGCAGGAACTGGGAGATCCTCTGGTAATAGTGCCTTGGGCTGTATATGGTCTTAATGATCCTTTGATACCCCTCGATCAGCTTTGCCCTGTCCATTTTAGAGACAAAGTTGATGCTCCCGTCCGTGTTGTCCCCGGAGGCGGTCAGTTCGAGGCGGTTTTCCTCTTTTAGCCTGTGCCACAGCTTCGTATTCGGTAAAGCGTTCAGAAGCCCTACCATGGCCGTTACCACGCCGCTTTCCTGGATGAACTTTATCTGCCTTCCAAAGATGCCCTCATCGTCGCTGTCAAATCCGACAATGTAGCCCCCCATGACCTCAATGCCTGACGATTGAAGTTTTCTGATGGTGGCTGTCAGGTCGCGCCTGCAGTTTTGATCCTTTGAGCATTCTCGCAGGCTCTCCTCGTTTGGCGTCTCCAACCCGATGAACACCTGTTTGAATCCGGCCTCAACCATGAGATGAATGAGCGTTTCATCGTCGGCGACGTTGATCGAAGCTTCGGTGAAGAAATGAAAGGGGTGATCGTGAACCTTCATCCATTCAATTACGCGCGGCAGCATCTTCTTCACGGCAGCCCGGTTGCCGATAAAGTTATCGTCTACAACAAAAATACTGCCCCGCCACCCCCTATCATAGATCGTCTGCAACTCGTTCAGGAATTGGCCTGTGTCCTTTAACCTCGGCGTGCGGCCATACATGGCGGTAATGTCGCAGAATTCGCAATTGTAGGGGCACCCCCGTGAATACTGCACCATGAGAGAAGCATAGTCCTTGATCTCTATCAAGTCCCAGCGGGGAACGGGCGTCATGGATAAGGGCGGGAAGCCGGACGACCGGTACACTTTCTTTGTTGTGCCCCGGGCGAGATCTTTCAGGAACTCAGGCAGCGTGAACTCTGCCTCGTTCAGGATGAGGTGATCGATGAGCGGCAGGTATTCTTCTTCGGTGCCGTTGAAGAGGGGTCCCCCGGCCACGACCTTTTTTCCCATACGACGGCACTCTTTGAGGACTAGAGCAACAGACTCTTTTTGCACGAGCATGGCGCTGACAAAAACATAGTCGGCCCACTGGAGATCGCTGTCTCTCAGGTTGCGAACGTTCAGGTCCACGAGGCGAATGTCCCAGTCTTTGGGAAGGATCGCCCCCACGGTCAACAATCCCAGGGGAGGGAAGGCAGCCTTCTTGGAGACGTATTTCAAGGCATACTTGAAGCTCCAGAAGGTGATGGGATATTTGGGATAGACAAGAAGTGCTTTCACGGTATTCTCGCTTTTCAGGCCTGGATCCTTTACTCAGCTCTGCAAGCTGTTGGGGCCTTTTTAGATTATTTTATTATAACACATTGGAAGCAGGATTGCTAATATGAGCTTACAAGAAGGCATAACCTATGCACATGGCGCATCGGCGCTCAAACTGTTTTGCGAAAAGAACAAACGGCACGGAAGCGCACGGCGGAATTTTTGTTTGAGAAATTATACAGGACAGTTTATATATAACTATGCTGGGCACTTTCATAAACGTCGGGACCGTCATACTCGGGAGCCTTATCGGTCTTGCGATCCATGCGAGGCTTCCGGAGAGATTGACCAAGATCGCCTTCCAGTGCATCGGATTATTCACGCTTTTCCTCGGCTTTACCATGGCTGCGAAGACGAGCAATTTTCTTGTGATGATATTCAGCATCGTCCCGGGCTCGATCATCGGAGAGCTGATCGGCATCGAAAAACATATGGACAGGCTGAGCGAACACATAAAGCATAAGATAGGTTCGAAGAACAAGAGCTTCTCGGAAGGGTTTGTCACCGCCTTTCTTTTGTTCTGCATGGGCTCTATGACGATTCTTGGAGCCATCGAAGAAGGGCTTGGAGGGAGGCCGAACCTCCTCATCGCGAAGGCGGTCCTTGACGGGTTCAGCTCCCTTGCGCTGTCGGCTTCGCTGGGCCTCGGCGTCATCTTTTCCGTGCTGCCGCTATTGGTCTACCAGGGAGGGATAACGCTGTTTGCCGCGTCGCTCCAGCAGTTTTTCACGGCCGTGCTGATAAATGAACTGAGCGCGGTGGGAGGGCTGCTCCTTATCGGCCTCGGCATTAACATCCTGGAGATAAAAAGGCTGAACATCCTCAATATGCTGCCCAGCCTCGTTATCGCGGTAATTCTGGCCTACCTTTTTCTTTAACCCCCATTGCAACGGTTTTTCTTCATGGGCCGGGACGTAATGCCTCTGTAAACATGCTCACATTTTTTACTGCTGATCTGTTATAATTTTTCGGTGCGGATCGTGAATGAAAGATTGGAGAAGGCGAATTTTTTAAGGAGGCCGAACAGGTTTGTGGCTGAGTGTGAGCTCAACGGAAAATCTGTCAGCGTCTATCTCCCCAATCCGGGAAGGCTATGGGAACTGCTTGTTCCCGGCTGTATGCTCTATGTAAAGAGAAATTCCCCATCCGTCAAAATGACGCACACTGTCATAGCAGTCGAGAAAGAGGGGACGCCGGTGCTTCTTCATACGCATATGGCGAACGATGTGGCGGAGACCCTCCTCCGGCGGAAGCTGATACCAGGATGGGAGGATGCCGAAATTGTCAGACGTGAGGCCATGTTCGGGAAGAGCAGGTTTGACTTTCTCGCCACGAGGAACGGGCAGGAGATGGTCATCGAAGTAAAGAGCTGCACGCTGTTCCGGGAAAAGCTTGCCATGTTCCCCGATGCGGTCACTACGAGGGGAAGCCGCCACCTGCTCGAATTGGAAAAGCTCTCAAGGGAAGGCATGCAGGCGGGCGTCCTCTTTGTCGTCCAGTGGCCCCGCGCTGAATACTTTATGCCCGAGCACCACACGGACCTTGCATTTTCTCAAAACCTTTTGAAAGTGCACGATGCGGTAGATGTCAAGGCAGTGTCTGTCAGATGGGGGAAAGACCTCTCGCTGAGCGATACCGTCAGAGAGCTCGTCATTCCCTGGGAAAAGATCGGCAGGGAGGCAAAGGACTGCGGGAGCTATATTGTTATCCTCCGCCTCGACAGGGATAGGCATATCGAAACAGGTGAGCTGGGTACAGTGTTCTTCAGGAAAGGTTATTATCTCTATGCCGGTTCTGCAAGGAAGGGGCTCACAAAAAGGATAGAGCGCCATCAGAGGCCGAGAAAGAACCTTTTCTGGCATATCGATTACCTTAGGGAGAAGGCATCGTTCTGCAGGGCGCTGCCGGTCCGCACGCCAGAGGACCTTGAGTGCAGCATCGCCGGAAGCTTGAAGGAGATAGCGGGCCTGTCTGTAAAGGGCTTCGGGTCGTCCGATTGCCGGTGCGAAAGCCACCTCTTCTGGATGGAGAACGATCCGATACAATCGCCGGCCTTCATCGATATGCTGAATGATTGGAGGGTGGGGAGGATAGAAAGGGAGCTGATAGATGCAGACACATCCCTATAAAGATCGTAATGCTCACGCCTCACGCCTTACGTCTCACGGGTTTATCGACATCCATACCCACGGCATCGGCGGATACGATACGCGGGGCGCGACGCCGGAAACCATCCTGAAGATCGCAGGGCTTCATGGCGCATACGGTGTTTCGGCGATCCTCCCCACCATCTACCCCGGGCCGATCGAAAAGATGCGCGCCGATATGGCAGCGGTAAAGCAATACATGGAGATGCAGTATTCTGGAAGATCCAGGAAGGACGATGGACGACCGTTCGCTTCGCTCACCAACACGATGGGCGCACATTCGTCCCTCGTCCTTCGTCCCTCGTCCTTCGTGGCCGGTGTTCATCTCGAAGGCCCTTTTCTGAACCCGGCCCGATGCGGCGCCCTTGATGATGCATCGTTCCTTGAACCCGCTATGAAGAATTTCAGGAGGCTCGTTGATGGATTTGAAGATATTGTGAGGATCATGACCATTGCCCCCGAGCTGAATGGGGCAAGGAAGCTTATCGAGGCCATGACAGATAGGGGAATTATAGCGAGTATGGGCCATTCAGATGCAACCTACGCAGAGGCTGAGGCCGGCTATAAGGCAGGGGCGAAGGGCGTCACCCATATTTTTAATGCCATGCGTGGCATCCACCACAGGGAACCCGGTATCGCCGGGTTCGGCCTGCTGAATAAAGAGATCTACATCGAGGTCATCGCAGATCCGTTTCATCTCGATATAAAAACTATTGAACTGATCTTTAAGGCCAAGGACCTTGGAAAAATTATCCTTGTCTCAGACACGGTAAAAAGCTCCAGGAAAGCATTGGCGCGAAACGGCGTCAGGGACAAACAAGGTAAGCTGCTCGGCGGGTCAATGACGATCGCAGAGTCCGCCCGGCGGCTCATCAGCATGGGACTGAACGAGAAGGCCGTGATGGGCTGCACCACCAGGAACCCTGCGGCTTACCTGGATTTACCCGGCTCAGAATAACGCCGGCATAGCGCAGAGCGCATAGCATGGCATTCCGTAAGGGTTTATGCCGCATTTCTCCCCTCACGCCTGACGCCTCACGTTTCACGGGTGTTTCATTGCCATATGCGCTAATTTGCATTGACTATCAATGTAATTTCGATTAAACTATACGCTTCTATGTTCGAGAAATTACAGGAAAGATTAGAAACGACCTTCAAAAAACTGAGGGGTTACGGGAAGCTTACCGAGGATAACATCAAGGAGACGCTGAGAGAGGTGAGGGTTGCGCTTCTTGAGGCAGATGTCAACTTCAGGATAGCCAAAGAGTTCCTCGAAAAGGTCAAGGAAAAGGCGCTGGGCGAAGAGGTGTTCATGAGCGTCACGCCAGGGCAACAGTTCATTAAGATCGTCCACGATGAGTTGTGCGAGCTGCTCGGAGCGACCAACAAGCCCCTCGACATATCGGGGTCTCCGCCGGTGCCGATCATGCTCGTAGGGCTTCAGGGATCGGGGAAGACAACAACGGCAGGGAAGCTTGCCCTTGTCCTCAGAAAGAAAGGCAGAAGGCCGCTCCTTGTGCCGTCAGATATCTATCGTCCGGCAGCCATCGAGCAGCTGACGAAGGTGGGAAAACAGTTGAATATCCCTACATTCGCAGTGCCGCAGTTAAAGGAACCTCTCGCGATATGCAAAGAGGCGAAGGCATACGCCATGAAGAACGGCTTCGACACGATGATCGTCGATACCGCGGGCAGGCTGCATATCAACGAGGAGATGGTCAACGAGCTCATAGATCAGAAGAAGTTTTTAAATCCCAGGGAAACGCTCCTTGTGCTCGATGCGATGACCGGACAGGACGCGGTAAGTATTGCCGGGACATTCGATACAAAGCTCGGCGTTGACGGCATCATACTGACCAAGCTGGACGGCGACGCGAGGGGCGGTGCGGCGATATCTATCAAGGCCGTTACGGGAAAACCGATAAAATTTATCGGGATCGGCGAAAAGTTTGACGCCCTTGAGGCATTTTATCCTGAAAGGATGGCATCCCGCATCCTCGGGATGGGGGATGTTGTTTCCCTCGTCGAGAAGGCGCAGGAAGTATTCGATGAGAGGCAGGCAAAGGATCTAGAGAAGAAGCTGAGAAAAGACGAATTCACTTTGGAAGATTTTAAGGAACAGATAAAACAAATGAAAAAGCTTGGATCCATAGAATCCATAGTCACGATGTTTCCTGGTTTCAACAAGATCAAAGGTATGATAAACTTTTCCGAGGCGGAAAAAGACATCAAAAGGGTAGAGGCGATCATCAATTCGATGACGGTAAAAGAAAGGATACGCCCGAATATCATAGACGGAAGCAGGAGGGTCAGGATATCAAAAGGAAGCGGCACCAGCGTCCGCGATGTCAACGACCTCCTGAAGCGCTATATGGAAACGCGCAAGATGATGAAAAAGCTTACAAGGGGAGGCATGAAAGGCCTTCAAAGACAACTATTCATGAGGTAAGGAGGTGGAAATTGGCTGTTAAATTCAGATTGTCCAGGTTCGGATCGAAGAAAAAACCATTTTACAGGATTGTTGTGGCAGACGAAAGGTCTCCCAGAGATGGCAGGTTTATTGATAAGGTAGGATCTTATGACCCCTTAAAAGACCCTGCGGAGATAAAACTTGACAGGGAAAAGATAAAATCATGGCATCAGAAAGGTGCAAGGCCCACTAAGACGGTCGAAAATCTGTTTAAAAAGGAAGGGGTTTTTAAAGAGCTAACACAATAACTTATGGAGGTGGGGCGTGTTGAAGGAGTTAATAGAGTATATTGCGAAGGCGTTGGTGGATAATCCTGATCAGGTAAAGGTTTCCGAGATAGAAGGTGAAAAGACATCCGTGATCGAGCTGAACGTCGCGAAAGACGACCTGGGAAAAGTGATCGGCAAGCAGGGCAGAACGGCGAGGGCAATGCGAACTATCCTGAGCGCCACTTCGACGAAGGTAAAAAAGAGAGCGGTGCTTGAAATCATAGAGTAATGAGATGGATCCCTGTTGGCAGGGTGCTGTCGGTACACGGCATTAGAGGTGAAGTAAAGTTTCATTATTACAACGAGGCGAAGGAAGAATTTCTCCGGTATACTTCGCTCTATGCTGAAAAAGATGATTCGATCGTAGAGATAAATCCGGCGAGCGTCAGGTTTCATAAAAATCTCTTTTTGATAAGGTTTAAAGGTCTGGGAAGCCCGGAGGAGGCTTCCTTTCTCGTCAAAAAAGAATTGCTCGTGCGAGAGGGAGACCTTCCTCGGCTGGATCGCGGCGAGTATTACGATTACCAGCTTATCGGATTAAGGGTTTTGAACTCTGCAGGCGAGGAGATCGGCAAGGTAGACAGCATGTTGCATACGCAGGCAAACGATATCCTTGTCGTTTCAGGAAAACAGGACATTATGGTGCCAATGATCGAAGGACACATCATCGAGATCGACCTTGAGCGTTCTTTTATAAAGATACAGGAAGGCCTGGTTGTCCCATGATCTTCACCATCCTGACACTTTTTCCTGATATCTTCCATTCCCCTTTGCAGGAAAGCATTATCAAAAAGGCCTTCGATAAGGGGCTGGTGAGCTTCAACATCATCAACATCAGGGATTTTGCCGCAGATGTCCATAAGACCTGCGATGACAGGCCGTACGGCGGCGGACCGGGGATGGTCATGAAGATCGAGCCGATCTACCGTGCCATGGAGCTTGTTGAAAGCATATACGGGAGGCCCAGATATGTGTTTTTGACCCCCCAGGGGCGGCCCTTCGATCAGGCAACTGCAGAGAGGTACGGGAAGCTTGCCCACATATGCCTTATCTGCGGCAGATATGAAGGGGTTGACGAGCGGATAGCAGGCTGCGTGGACGAAGAGGTCTCGATCGGCGATTATGTGCTGTCCGGGGGCGAGATCCCGGCGCTGGTATTGATCGATGCAGTATCAAGGAACATACCGGGCGTTCTCGGCAACGAAGGATCCGTTGCTGATGAGAGCTTCAAAGAGCCCCTCCTTGAATACCCGCAGTATACGAGACCGGAGGTATTTATGGACATGGAGGTGCCGGCCGTGCTCCTTTCCGGGAACCACGAGGAGATCAGGAAATGGCGGCGGAAAGAGGCGATCAGAAAGACGCTCCTGAAAAGGCCGGACCTTATAGACAAGTTCGCCCCTACGGAAGAGGACGGAAAATTTATCAGAGAGATTATGGAGGAGTTCCCTGAGTAGCGTAAGTATCGCAGTAGTACATTACCCGGTCTATGATAAAAACGGTGGAATCGTCGCTACAAGCATAACAAACCTGGAGATCCATGATATTGCAAGATGCTGCATGACTTTTGGTATCGACCTGTGCTATATTGTTACACCTTTGCCAAAACAAAGGGATATTATGGAGAAGCTTATACGCCATTGGACAGAAGGGTACGGCGCCCAATACAACCCGGTAAGGGGCGAGGCGCTGCAGCGCGTGAGGATCAGAAGCACTGTCGGCGAAATGATAGAAGATGCAAGCGCGAAAGGGAAGCCCTTTGTGGTGGGAACCTCCTCAAGAGAGAGAAAGGGGAGGTCGATAACATACCGGGAGTTCCACCAGTTTGTACAAAAGGGAAAAGACCACTCCCTTATACTGTTCGGAACAGGCTGGGGCTTAGCCGGCGAAGTAGTGGACCTGTGCGACAAGATGCTTGTGCCTGTACAGGGAGACGGTGATTACAACCACCTGTCGCTGAGAGTTGCGATGGGTATAATTCTTGACAGAATTTTTGGCCGTAGAGGAGGATAGGATGAACGAGATGGTAGACATGATCGAAAAAGAACATATGAGGCTTGATCTGCCGGAGATTAATGTCGGTGACAACGTCAAGGTATATACGAGAATCTTTGAAGGAGACAAGGAAAGGATACAGGTATTTGAAGGCCTGATCATCCGGAAAAGAGGCGGCAACACAAGGGCTACTTTCACGGTAAGGAAGGTCTCCTACGGTGTCGGCATTGAGAAGACATTTCCCAAACATTCGCCGCTCATCGATAAGATCGAAATAACAAGCAAGAGCAAGATCAGAAGGTCAAAGCTGTACTATCTGAGAAACCTGAGAGGCAAGGCGGCGAAGCTTAAAGAAAAAAGGTATTAATGCGCTGCCCGCTCAAAGGCCTTGTAGGAGGAATCGACGAGGCTGGCAGAGGGCCTCTTGCCGGGCCCGTCGTATCTTCATGCGTTGTCTGGAAGGAATTACCGGTAAATAAGTGCGGTGTTGCTGATTCAAAGCTGCTGACGGAAAAGAAAAGGGAAGACCTCTTTCCCTGGATCACGGATCATGCCTATAGGGTAGGGATCGGGATAGCGACCAGCGAAGAGGTCGATGCCCTGAACATTCTCAACGCAAGCCTCCTGTCCATGGAGAGGGCTGTCCACTATACAGGCGTTACGCCTGATCTTCTTCTTGTGGACGGAAACCGTACATTGAAAAATTTTCCCGGTTGCAAGGCCGTTGTAAAAGGTGATAGGAAATGTTTTTATATCGCCTGCGCATCGATAATCGCCAAGGTTGTCCGCGACAGGATCATGAACTCGTACCACCTGCTGTATCCGGCGTATAATTTCAGACAGAATAAAGGCTATCCGACAAAAATCCATAAAATGCTCATTGGAGACCACGGGGTCTCGCCGATCCACAGAAAAACGTTCAGGGGGGTCAAAGAGCGCCTTGCTTAGCTGCAACAAGAGGGAAGAAGGAAAAAAGGGCGAGGAGAGGGCGTTTGTAGCCCTGAAAAAGAATGGGTACAAGATCATAGAGAAAAATTACAGAAACCCTCTCGGCGAAATAGACATTATCGCTGAAGAGGACGGCTACCTTGTGTTTGTTGAAGTAAAGAAAAGGAACACCCTGAAGTTTGGCAGTCCCCTCGGCGCCGTGGACGGGAAGAAAAAGAGGCGCATTATCAGGTCCGCGATGTACTATTTAAAAGACCACAAGTGCTTTGACAAAAAGGTAAGGTTTGATGTTGTCGGAATAGACGGCAACGGCGTGCAGATTGTTAAGCATGCTTTTATGGCTGAAGAGACAGTTTATGGCTGATAGAAGATCGTATTTCGTATACCGTATATCGTGGTGATAAAAAACCGTGTGGCATGGGGAACAAGGTGATGGATAAAAAGATCAAAAAGCTATTAGCTGATGTCAAGGACGGCAGGGTGACGGCAGAGGAGGCGTACGACCAATTAAAACATATGCCCTTTGAGGACCTGGATCACACCAAGATAGATCATCACAGAATGGTGCGCAAGGGCATGCAGGAGGTCGTCTTCGGAGAAGGAAAAAGCCTGAAGCAGATCTTTGATGTTGTGGGGTCGATGAGAAAGCAAGGCCTCGATGTGCTTGTGACAAGGATAGATAAGGCTGCCGGAAAAAAGCTATGCGGGAGGTTCCGTTCAGGAAAATACAGCGAAGAGGCCCGCTGTTTTTATATAAAGGAAGACAGCGCCATAGAGGGCAAGGGCACTGTCCTCGTCGTATCCGCAGGGACAAGCGACATAAAGGTCGCCGAGGAGGCATATATTACCTCCATGTTCTTCGGGAACAACACGGAAAGGCTTTACGATGTGGGAGTGGCGGGAATTCACAGGCTGTTCCAGAATATCGGGGCGCTGGAAAAGGCGAGGGTGATCATCGTCGCCGCAGGAATGGAAGGGGCTTTGCCGTCCATTGTTGCGGGCATTGTGGGTGTGCCCGTGATCGGAGTCCCGACGAGCATTGGCTACGGTGCGAGCTTTGGCGGGCTTACGGCGCTTCTCGCCATGCTCAATTCCTGTTCTACAGTTTCGGTCTTCAATATCGATAACGGATTCGGCGCTGCGTACTTTGCCACGCTCATAAACCGCCTATGAAAATACTTTATATCGATCCAATATTCGGCATAAGCGGCGACATGATGGTAAGCGCATTCATTGACGCAGGATTGCCTTTCGATGAATTGGAGGGCACGCTCCGGAAGTTCCCTTTCGGGCTGCCCTCTATGGCCCCCGTGCAGAAGGCGCAGGGGGTTATAAAGGGCATTCATCTTGACATCGGGGAGAGCGACCGGCATCTGACCGTGAGGGAGATGGAAGACGCCATTGATGGGCTTGACGCTGAAGACGCTGTCAAAAGAGATGCGCGGGGCATGCTCGATATTATTTTGAATGGAGAAGCGAAGGTTCACGGAACGACAAAGGACGACGTCCACCTCCACGAGCTTTCCCACATCGACACCCTGATCGACCTCGTATCCGTTGCAAAGGGCATGCACTATTTCGGTATTGGCCGGGTATTCTGCGGGCCTGTTCCGCTTGGGCGCGGAACCATCAGGACATCGCACGGGATCATACCGAATCCACCCCCGGTAACACTGGAGATCCTCGGCGGCCGCAGCGTTTTCTTTGTTGACGAGCCGCTGGAGCTGACGACGCCTACCGGTGCGTCTATCGTGAGGCATTACGCGAAGGGCAGGGGCGCCGCCCCGCCGTTTAACATAGAGAGGATCGGGTGTGGAATCGGATCCTACGCGACGGACAAGCCGGACGCTCTGAGGATATTCATAGGCGACAGCGATGAGCCTGAATCGGACGAAGAGGTATGGCTCATCGAGGCCGACCTCGATGACATGGAGATGGAATATTCAGGGGCGGTTGCCGAGAGGGTTCGCAAGGAAGGCGCTCTCGACGCCCTCTATTTCCCGGTCTATATGAAAAAAGGAAGGCTGGGCGTGAGGCTCTCTGTTACGGCCACCGCAGATAATGTGCAGCGCTTAGTTGAAAAGATCTTTCAGGAAACGACCACCTTCGGGATGAGAATGATCAGACAACGCAGAAGGGTGCTGAAGAGAGAAGAGCGATCCATAGCGACGTCCTTTGGCCCTGTAAGGATCAAGCGCGGCTTCGATGCGAGGGGAACGCTCATCAAGACACACATCGAGTTTGACGACGTGAAGAGGATCGCCGACGAACGCAAAATCCCCTATAGGACAGTACTTGATGCTGTTAAAGCTGAGATAGCAAAAAAGTGAAAAGTGAAAGGTTTTAAACGCCGAACGCCGAACGCATTACGACGAACGGTTTTTCAGCAGGCTGGTTTGAGGAAAAAGCGCAGGTCCTTGAAGGCACCTTGCTTGATCTTCATGTCTATCTTTTCAAGGATATCGTCCTTCATATATTTTAGCTGCGTAAGCCACATGGGGTCGTCAACCTCAATGTAGAGGATATGCCCCTTTATTCTGGCAGGCCTTGTATGCTGCGCCGTTTTCTCTCCTACGATATCGCTCCACATCGGGAAGATCCTGAATAGGTCCAGGTCTCCCGTTATCTTCTTTTCTTTCAGGACCTTTGCAAGGGTGTTTTGCAAAGCAACAAAAGGCATGTCAGCCCTCGATCCTCGGGAAGATGGGGGCTATCTTGTCGATGCGCGATATGTCATCGGGGCGGTAGAACTGCTTTTCGTTGTCGAAAAGGACTTCCTGAAAAGACGTTCCTATGCCGAGGGCCTTCCTGATGACCTCTGATTTTTGCGGCATGAAGGGGTAGAGGAGCATTGACACGATCCGCAAGCTGTTCCAGATGTTGTAGAGCACCGTCTTGATCCTTACGTCGCCTTCTTTGGAGAGCCTCCACGGGGCCTCGGAGTCTATATATTTGTTGAGGATAGATATGATCTCGAAAACGTTATGCAGCGCCTTATGGTACGCAAAGACCTCCATCTCTCTCTGGTAGTCGTCGACAAGCTTCCTCACGCTTTCCTCAACATATTCGTCCATGCCGCCTTTCTTCTCGGGCCTCTCTATCTTTCCCTGGAGAAATTTTCCTATCATAGTAACGCTTCTGCTTGTAAGGTTTCCGAAGTCGTTCGCGAGGTCACCGTTGATCCTGTGTATGATGGCATGGCGGGAAAAATCCCCGTCCGACCCGAAGGGCACTTCCCTGAAGAGGAAAAACCTGAATTCATCGACTCCGTAGGCTTTCACGATCTCATAGGGATCGACAACGTTGCCCAGGGATTTTGACATCTTTTGTCCTTCTATGGTCCACCAGCCGTGCGCAAAGACATGCTTCGGCGGCTCCACGCCGAGGGACATAAGAAAGCTTGGCCAGTAGACAGCATGAAATCGCAGGATGTCTTTCCCTATAAGGTGAGCATCGCACGGCCAGTACCTGTTGAATTTGTCCTGGTCTTCGAGAAAACCGATGCCCGTGATATAATTTGTGAGCGCGTCGAACCAGACATAGATAATATGCTTTTTCTGCACCGGCACGGGGATGCCCCAGGAGAAGCTTGTCCTGCTTACGCTTAGATCCCGCAAGCCGCCTTTTACAAAGCTTGCGACCTCGTTGTACCTGATCTCGGGCATGACAAAATCCTTCTTTTCTTCCAGCAGGCGCATAAGCCTGTCCGTGTATTTAGACATCCTGAAAAAAAAGCTTTCCTCTTTCAGCTTTTCCGGTTTCCTGAGGCAGTCAGGGCAAAGCCCGTCCTTGAGCTGGAGATCGGTAAAGTAGCTCTCGCAGGGGACGCAGTACCAGTCCTCATATTCGCCGAGATAGATATCGCCGTTTTCATAGGCCTTTTCGAACATATGCCGGACCACCTTTTTGTGCCTCTCTTCCGTTGTCCTGATGAATCCCGTATTGGAAATATTAAGCGCCTGCCATAGGTCTGTGAACCTGTGGACCATCCTGTCGGCAAGCTCTTTGGGGCTGACCCCATGCTGTTCCGCAGCCTTTTCAACCTTCTGGCCGTGTTCGTCGGTGCCCGTGAGAAAGAAGACGTCATACCCGCAGAGCCTTTTGTAGCGAGACATGATATCTGCCGCAATGGTCGTGTAGGCGTGGCCGATGTGGGGGACATCGTTGATATAATAGATAGGGGTTGTTATGTAGTATGTCTTATTCATTTTACTATGTCCTTCAAGGGCAGCGTGACCTCTTTCCCGTCGTCGAGGTGAACCGTGACGGTGAAGTTCAGGGTATTATGCTTCACAACCTTGCCTTCCCCCTGCGGGACAGTCACCCTTTTACCTACTTTCGGGAAGCCTTTTTTGCAGTCCACGTAAGTGCTGTACTCGTAAGCGAGGCAGCACATCAGCCGTCCGCAGATTCCCGAGATCTTTGACGGGTTCAGGGCCAGGCCCTGCTCCTTTACCATTTTTATGGATACTATGGAGAAGTTGTTCAGGAACCTCCTGCAGCACACAACATTTCCGCAATTGCCAAGCCCCCCTATGATCTTTGCCTCGTCCCGAACGCCGACCTGCCTCAACTCGATCCTGACCTTGAACTCCTTGGCCAGTTCCTTGACGAGTTCCCGGAAGTCAACCCTGCTTTCAGAGATGAAATAGAAAATGAGCTTGGTGCCTCCGAAGAGATATTCTGCGTTGAGGAGCTTCATCGGCAGCCCCATTTCCCCGATCTTTTTCCTGCAAAAATCAAAGACCTGTTGTTCTCTTTCGCGCAATGCCCTGTATTCCTCGACTTCGTTCTCATTGATCTTTCGCGCGATCTTTTTTAGCCCCGTCTTGTTTGTCGCAAGGGGTTCGGTAAGGACGACGCCCAGGCAAGTGCCTTTGTCGATCTCGCAGACCACGCGGTCGCCAAGCCTTATATCGTCGGGGGCTTCTAACTCGATCACCCCGATCAGCCTGTCTATGCTTACATAACAACTTTTCATACATGCCTCATAATATGGAGAAGTAAATTTTCAAAGATAAGCCATTTATTTACATTATAACGCATAATCCGGATCGTTTCCTGAATTCTTTTTACAGACTCTCCGACCCACCGGAGGTCAACCCTTTCGAGTTCAAGGATATCCCTGATGTCCCGGTTGATTATCATCGATGGATCATGTGAGATATTGAGAACAAAGATATCCCTGAAGAGAGAAAGGAGGAATGAGAGGTATATCGTGACCCCGGCAACGTTTTTGGTGATCCTTTCAGAGAGCAGCGTCACGTTGAGAAAGCTCTTGTGTTTCCCGGTGATCGCCTCTACCAGCCTTTTTCTCATCTCGAGATTTTCTTTTTCGAGCCAAAAGATCCCGGCGCCGATACTGCCAAAGGAGATTGAGGAGAGGGTTTCGGCGAGCGGCCCGTCGATCAGCAGCGACTCTGTAAAATAGCGTTTTAGCTGTTCCTGTCTGAGGGCGGTGAAAAAGATCCTCGAGCAGCGGGACCGTATTGTATGGGGAAGCTCTTCTTCCGACGCGGTAATGAGGAAAAAGACGTTAAAGGGCGGAGGCTCTTCGAGCGTTTTGAGCAGGGCATTTGCCGCTTCTCGGGTAAGGGCCTCTGCGCCGTCGATAATGATCACCCTTTTTTTGCCCTCGTAGGGATATTCGTAAACCTCCTGATTAATGCCCCGGATCTTTTTTTCCTCATTCCCCCTGATAAGGTCGATGCCTATCGAAGCCTCGCCCTCTTGCCTTGACAGGGTTATGAAGTCGGGGTGGGCCCCCCGGTCAATTCTGGTGCAGGCCTTACAGGCGCCGCAGCCTTTTCCGTGTTCACAGAGGATATGCTTCGCGAATTCGACGGCAGTTTTTTTCTTTCCAATACCGTCCTGGCCGCTGAACAGAAAAGCGTGGGGAATCCTTTCGTGTTCTAAAAAAGACAAAAGGATGTTTTTCTGTTTTTCGTGGCCGATGATCTTTTCAAATCCCATAGTTCTTCAGGAGGTTCTCCACATTTTTTCTTATAAGGGCCTCAATGTTCTCTATACTTTCCGTGCCGTCAATAACAAGAAACCTCTTCGGCTCCTCCCTGGAGAGCTTAAGGTAGGCATCTTTTATCCTGCGGTGAAAGGCAAGGTCTTCTTTTTCGAATCTATCCATTACGTTATTAAAGGCGGCTTTTCTTTTTAACCCCTTTTTTGCGGTACAATCAAGGAGTATGGTCAGGTTGGGCCTTACGCCTTTTGTGACAAGCCTGTTCAGCGTTTCAATAATTCCAAGATCTATACCCCTGCCGTAACCCTGGTATGCGTAGCTTGCGTCCACAAACCTGTCGCAGAGGACGACCTTGCCGTTTTTTAATGCCGGCAATATGAGCTCCTCCACGTGCTGGGCCCTCATGGCCATAAATATCATCAGCTCCGAAAGGGGCAGGACGTTGAGGCTTTCGTGAAGAAAGATCTTCCTCAGCGCTTCCCCGAAGGCGGTGCCCCCAGGCTCGCGGGTCTTTATGACATCGTGCCCCGCTTGCTTAAGGTGATGATAAAGAAGCTCGATCTGGGTTGTTTTCCCGCTTCCCTCGATGCCTTCAAATGTGATCAGCATGGCTCTCCTATTTCAACACCCTTTCAATGTACTGGCCGGTTCTCGTGTCGATCCTGACCGCATCGCCTTCCTCCACGAAAAGAGGCACCTGGATCGTGTACCCTGTTTCCAGCAGCGCCGGCTTCGTAGCGTTCTGGGCCGTATCGCCCTTGATGCCGGGCTCCGTCTCAACGACCGTCAGGACAACAAAGTTTTGTATCTCCACGCCTATAGCCTTTCCCTTATAGAAGAGTATCGTTAGCACAAGGCCGTCTTTAAGATAATTTTTTGTGTCGCCGAGGCTCTTTTCGTTCACAAAAAGCTGCTCGTAGGTATTCTCATCCATGAAATAGTAGTTTTCCCCCTCCTTATAGAGGAATTGCATCTGCTTTTCCTCCATCTCGGGAACCTCTGCCTTGTCGCCTGACCGGAATGTTCTGTCAAGGACGTTTCCGCTGATAAGGCTTTTCAGGCGAGTTCTTACAAAGGCCCCGCCCTTTCCCGGTTTCACATGTTGAAAATCAACGATCACAAAGGGCTCATCGTCCTGGAGAATCCTCAACCCTTTTCTGAACTCCGATGTTGAAACAACCATCATATCCTCCTTCTTGTGTCACAAATATTCATGTGCAATAAATCGGCGCCTGTCCCCTTCATCAACCTGCTACCGGATCGTAAGCATATCCTTTTTGATCTTTGTCATGATCTGCGGTCCCCGGGCCGTTAAAAGCACCATGTCTTCCAGCCTGACGCCGCCAAGTTCAGGGATATAGATGCCCGGCTCTATGGTTACCACCATGTTTTCTTCGAACACCCCCTCAGCGCTGCTGTTGATCGCAGGCGCTTCATGAACCGCTATGCCGACCCCGTGCCCGACCCCGTGCCCGAAGAAGTCGCCATAGCCGGCATCCTTGATAAATCCCCGGACCATGCCGTCGAGCTCCCTGATGGAGAGGCCCACTTTAATGTTTGCCAGGGCAAAGATCCTGGCGTCATTCACAACAGAGAATATTTCCTTCAGCGTATCATTGGTTTTGCCTATCGATATGGTGCATGTCTCGTCGCTGCAGTACCCGTTTACCTGGGCGCCAAAATCGATAATGACCGTCTCGCCCTCCATGATCGGTTTGTTTGTCGGCTCAGCATGTGGAAGCGCTGCCCTCGGCCCCGAGGCAACGATCGTATTAAAAGAGGGGCAATCGGCCCCCAGCCTTCTCATAGTGAAATCAAGGTCGTTGGCAACCTCTTTTTCCGTCTTGCCCTGATGGAGCCTTTCAAGAACCTCCGTGAAGGCATTGGTGGCGATCCGGACTGCCCTCATAATAGACTCGACCTCTTCCGGTTCCTTGCACTTCCTTATCTCCTCGATCCTGTTGCCCAGAGGCACGAAGAGGATATCCTGAAGCGCATCCTTCCATACCTGGTACATATTAAAGGTCGTATGGAAACTGTCAAAGCCCATCTTTTTTATCCCGTGCTCCCTGCATAGTTCCAGGAGGCTTTGCTTTAAAAGTTTTATCTCTACGACCTGTATGCCCTGCGTTGCCTCCCGCGCATACGTTATGTACCGGAAGTCGGTCAGGAGGAACAGCCCCTTGCGGGTGACGGCAAGCGTCCCCTCGGAGCCCCTGTACCCTGTCAGGTAGAAGATATTTTCCATGCCTCGCAAAACGCAGGCATCCAGATCCATGTCCTCAATGATATTGAGAACCATTGCAATCCTTTTGTCTCTCATATTCTTACCAGATCTTCTTCTTCAGAACTTTTTTAAATCCGGTGGCTTTGCCTTTTGCCTTCAATTCCTTTTTCAGGGCTGCGCGCCTTTGCCTGTATACGTCATTGGAAGGCTCTTTCCTGATAAGTTCGTCGTAAATGCCTATGGCTGTTTCTATATATCCCTGCTGCAGGTATATGTCCGCAAGGGTTGGAGACAGAATGTTCTGGTGATCCATAGGGGATAGTTAAAAGAATATCACCGTAAAAATCAAGCTAAATCGTATAAATACGGCTCATGGCTCACGGCTCATGGCTCACGGCAAATCATGGAAAACGCTATACTTTTTTGATTTTGTAGAACGCCCCGAAGGGTATGCTGGAGGTGATGACCTCTCCCTCCGGCAGTACCTTCAGCAGCGCCCCGGCGAGCTTCAGCGCTTCGCCCCTTGATGCCAGCGCGTCGAACTTGTTCAAGACAATAGTGCACGGTCTTTCTTCGACGCCTTTCATCAGGATATCCCTGGAGAAAAAACGTAAAAATAGGTCCGGGCTGACGGCCTCGTCAGCCTTTATATCTGTCCCGTTGCAGCAGAGCTCCCACCTGAAGACCTTTTCCCTTACCGTGCCGGAGAGGCTGTCAAGGCCGGCTATGACATATATTGACTCTGAACAAGGCGGTATCACCGGTTCATATTCTGCAGGGTACTTCAGGGGAAGCCTTTTCGAACCATCGGCCTCTATGAGGACAAGATCAAAGAGCTTGCCCAGTATATCGATTTCATCAAACGTGATCGCCGTCAGTTTCCCGTTCTCAAGCGACCTTCCTATCCTGAGATATGGCGGCATGCCCGGCCTGTCATAGAGACCTTTTTCTGTAAGGATATAGGGTTCTTTGACAAAGATCTTTGTCGTCGTTGTGAGCGCAACCCTTTTGCCCTGTTTTACCGCCCCGGCCGCGAGGTATTCGATGAGGCTTGTCTTGCCGCCGGCGCCGACAAATGTGACAAACCTCTTATCGAGGATATCGTTGAGAGGGTCAATCCTTTGAATGCGCAACATATGGCAGAGACCTTATCCTTTGAATGATCGCAAGGGCCCTGTCTTTGTCTCGTTCCATAACGGAAAGCGACGCATAGCCCTTCTGGAGTATGAAAAGGCCATCGTACGCCGTATCTTTATATTCTTTTATGGTATGGCCGATGCCTTCTTTGTCGAGAGCATCCCTGATCATGTCCATCTCAAAGATGCTCTCGATAACGTGGACCTTAACCCATCTATTTGAGTGCATTTCCTTTCTGGGGCGTGGTTTTCTCCGCCGGTCCCACCCAGATCTCAACCTCGGTCTGGAAAGCGCCGCGCGACATTTTTATGTTGCACGTCTTGTCCTCTTTCTGATAATTAAGCACCACGTCCTTGTAGCGGAAACTGTTGATGTACCTCCACCCGTTTTTTGCCATGTTGATCTTGAAATAGTTTTCGAGGGACTGCATCTCTACGTTGCCGTTAAAAAACATTACCCCTGCCCTCATGGAGGGGTTTTCGTAAATAAAGCTATGCTCGGGCACATAGGTCAGCTCCTTCGGAACGGGGATGTCAGGAAAGCCGTAGAAGGCCTGGTTGAGAGCTTCCTGCCTGGGCTGAGCCGCTTCCTCAGAAGCCTTGGACCCCTTGAACATTGCGCATCCTGAGAATGCCAGCAACATGATAAATAATAGAATGAAAATCTTCTTCATGTATTCCCTCCCTCATTTTTTCTTTCGAGATACGCATATGCACTGTGGTTGTGGATGCTCTCGAAATTCTCGGCCTCTATTGCAAACCACGTGATATTTGTATCCTTTGACAGCATCTCCGCAATATCCCTTACGACGTCTTCGACGAATTTTGGGTTTTCGAACGCCTTTTCGGTAATGAACTTTTCGTCTTCCCTCTTAAGAATAGAGTATACATCAGTGCTCGCACAGCTTTCTATGACATTGATCATGTCTTCGATCCAAAAAAATTTTTTAAAGCTTACGTCCAGCCTCGCCTCTCCCCTCTGGTTATGTGCCCCGTATTCACTGATCTCTTTCGAACAGGGGCACAGGGTGTTGATCGGGACAGAAACGGATACGATAAATTCTTTCATCCTGTTCTGGTTGTCCATGAAGCCTGAAAAGCCGCAGTGGTACTCGAGAAAGCTCTGGGTTTTCGAGACCGGCGCTTCCTTTTTCATGAAATAGGGAAACCTTACGATCATATGGGCGGATTCGGCATTGAGCCTCTCTTTCATCTCCTTCAGTATGCCGGGGAAGTTCTTCATGTTGATCATGTTTTTGTTTTCGTGGAGGATCTCGACAAACCTGCTCATATGGGTGCCTTTATAATTGTGAGGCAAGTTGACATACATGTCTATGGTCGCGATGGTGTGCTGAAAGCCGTTCACTTTGTCCATTACCACGATCGGGTACTTGACATTCTTTACGCCGACCTTGTCGATCTCTATCCTTCTTGTGTCTTCCATGCTTTGAACGTCTACCATGTCTGCCTTAGATGCCATATGCCGCATACGCCTTCTCTGATTCCCACACCCTGACCTCTTTCAGAGAAATATTCTCCTCACCGATAATTTTTTGGATCTCCTCATAGATATACATCGCTACGTATTCTGCAGAGCTTGCCCTATCAGCAAAAAAACTAACCTCATTGATGTATTTATGATCAAGCCTTTCCAGGACGTCGTGAAGGTATCCCTTGATGACCTTGAAGTCCACAAGGAGGCCGTCATCGCCGAGCTTTTCACCTGCAACAAGGACTTCGACGACAAAGTTGTGTCCATGCAGCTCTTCGCATTTTCCCTTGTAGCCTTCCAGCCGGTGTGCGGCAGCAAAGGAGTCTTTGACGCTCAGCGTAAACATTACCATAATCTATCGTCTGGGGAGTTTAAAGTCAATAGAAAGACCGGGAAGAGCGGAGGATGGGAGAATGGGAAGATGAGGGAATGGGAAGATGGGGGAATGGCTGCTCGTCGCCGGTTACTTGATGCTGGTTTGGACAAGCATCGAGCATCGAGGAACGAGGAACAATGTCTTCGCTGTAGCGTTTTATTTTTGTTTCTTGATGGCCTTTTTTATGATCACGAATCCGTTCGTCGGACCGGGAACAGCCCCTTCCACGAGAAGTATGTTTGTGTCGCTCCGTACATCCACGACCTTCAGGTTTTGTACCGTTACCTTTTTTGCGCCCATATGCCCCGGCATCTTCATGCCTCTCATGGTTCTGCCAGGGGTCATGTTCTGGCCTATAGAACCGCCGTGCCTGAAGAACTCGTGGCTGCCCCGCGAAGCCGGAGCCCCGTGGAAGCCATGCCTCTTTATTACGCCTGCGAAGCCCTTTCCTTTCGATGTGCCGGTGATGTCGACGAACTCCCCGGGCTCGAACATTTCTACGGAAAAGGTTGAGCCCACATCCTGCGCATCCAGATCTTCGGGGGCGACCCTGAATTCCCGCAGTATTTTTGCAGGCTTTGCGGATACTTTATTAAAATGCCCCATGAGGGGCTTGTTGACGCGCTGCACCTTCTGGATCTCTTCGAAGCCGCACTGGAGGGCTGCATATCCTTCTTTTTGAAGGCTTTTTTTCTGCACAACATAGCAGGGCCCCGCCTGTATCACCGTAACGGGTATCATGCCGCCGTGCTCGTCGAATATCTCGGTCATGCCGATCTTTTTTCCTATAAGTCCGATTCCCATTGCTGCACCTCCAAAAAGTATAACAGCATAGTAGAAAACGCCTTCAAAGTCAAGTTCTTTGATATTTTTCCGGTTTTTTACAAAAAAAGCTTAATTTTCCAGCGATTTGTTCGAGAAGTTATTTAGATTGCCATGATGAACCTAACTGTTCGAGATACCCTGCTGCAGAAGGCCACTGATCTAAAGGTTATCCCTACGCTGAATGGCATCATCAACAAGGTATTCCATATCCTGGGCAACAAAAACTCATCCTTTAATGACCTCTGCAATGTTGTGCAATACGATCAGGCCATCTCGTCAAAGATCATCAGCATTGCCAACTCGGCTTATTACAGCAGGGGAGTTGAGATCTTCCACCTTCAGCGCGCCATGCTTACAATAGGCTTTGAAGAGATCAAGGGCATTGTGACGGCCCTTTTATTTATGGATAATATACTGAAAAAGCTCAAGCTGAAGGAAGAGGACCTCTTTGGCCTCTGGAAACATTCCATCGAGGTTGCCTGCGCCGCGAAGATCCTTTCGGAGAGAATGCTCGTTGAAGATCCTCCGAAAGCATACACGGTGTCGCTGCTCCACGATATCGGGAAGATCGTCTTTTATCTCGGCGTCGAGAACTACGGGGCGTTGCTCCGCGACGCGGAGACGAACAGGCAGGATGTAAGCGTTCTGGAAAAGGCACGGTTCGGCATAGACCACCAGGAAGCAGGGCATATCATCTCCGTCAAGTGGAAGTTCCCTGAAGATTTTGCGCATGCCATCCGCTATCACCACGAAAAGGGGTATGCCGGCAAGTATGCATCTCTTGTCAACATAGTGAAAGCTGCCGACCAATTCTTTCTTTCTCCCGGGAACGTCAATACAGCCGAAGGCCTTATCCTACAGAAAGAAAGAGGCCGCATTACCGGTGAGATGGAAAAGATCATGAACTTTTTACAGCTGGCATAACATGAGAAGAGACGAGCTCAAATCTGAATCATTAAAAGTGCAATGGAATTTTTATGAGAGGGCTGTCAATAACTATTCCATTATCATGCGGATCATGAACGGCATCGATAGCTGCGAAGGCCTCGTCAAGCGCATGCCGAAGGTGTTTGTGGAGGAATCGTTTTTCGATATGTGCAAGGTTATACTGGAGGAAAACGGCTCTGTCCGCGAGGGCTTCTACAGCATAGACGGCACAGGGGACGATATAAGCGGCAGCAGCGTTCTGACGGAACATGCCGACTGCACTGCGCCGGCGATCATAGATGATGCATTCGGCTACGGCGTTGTTTATATCTATCCCCTGAGGAAGGGCGTCAGGACCATCGGTTTTATACTCCTCGGCAAAAAATACTATATGGATATCGAACTGAGGTTCCTGAGGGAACTGGAGATTGTCTGCGAGATCTATAACAAAGCCCTGATATTGAATACCTACGGTCATTATCTTCAGCAGGATAGCGAGGAAAAGACCACTTTTGAGCATATCGTGGACGGACTCCCCGATGCCTTCATGCTTGTCGATAAAGACGGTTTTGTCTGTTATGTCAACGAAAAGGCAAAGAGTGAATTTGAGACACAAAAAGGCTTCCTCACAGGCGAAAGGATTGACAAGGTCATTCCGGGCCTTACCGACGAGCTATTCGGAAAAAACGACCTGCTCTGCGGTGAAGTGGTCTATAAATCCGGCAATGCATACAAGATATTCGCAGTTGAGCGCTTCCCTGTTCGTGCAGATAAAGGCGCCGGGGGATTATGGGGAGTTATTTTTAAGGATGTCGCGGAACAGGCGATTGGGAAAGAAGAGCACCTGCTGCGCGAAAAGATGGGCAGCGTGGGCATGCTCGCCGGCGGTATTGCCCATGATTTCAACAACCTTTTAACGGGGGTATTGGGGTATTCTTCGTTGATGAAAAATTTTCTCGCCGACAATCCGGCCTTGTTCCGGTACGCTGAGGCCATTGAACATTCCGCGCAGAGGGCTTCCAGGCTGACGCAGCATCTGCTCAATTTTTCAAGGAGGCAAAGAAAGACAACCGGCATTGTCCTCCTCAATGACCTCCTCGAGGATATTATGTACCTGTTGAAGGAGAGCTTTAAAGAGATAGAGATCGAAAAATCCTTCGATCCTGCCATACCTCCTATTAAGGGTGACGAAACGGAGCTTCAGAATGTTTTTCTCAATCTCTTTGTAAACGCGAAAGATGCTATGGAAGGCAAAGGCTCTTTGCGCGTGAGGACTGAGCGGAGGGACTATGGCAATAGCGGGGAATTTGCCCTTATTGAGATCGAAGACACCGGAACGGGTATCGATGAGAAATTGCGGCAAAAGATATTCGAGCCCTATTTTACGACCAAAGGAAGCTCTTCAAACCTGGGCATGGGACTCTACCTCGTTGATAAGGTTATCAGAGGGCATGGCGGCTTCATTGAGGTGGAAAGCAGCGAAGAGAAAGGAACAAAATTTTGCCTTCACCTGCCTTTGCCGTCAGGCAGGATAAAGGAAAAGACCACGCAGGAGCAGGAGCAGGACATCGAGGTCATCAAAGGGAAAACAGTTCTTGTTGTCGATGATGAAGAGATAATACGGGAACTTCTGAAAAAAACGCTTGCAGAGGCTGATGTCAAGGTGCTGGAGGCGGGGAATGGCCTGGAGTGCCTGAAGATATTTCAGGAGCGTATTGATAAGGTTGATGTTATTGTTCTTGATATGATCATGCCCGGGCTGAAGGGCGAAGATGTTCTAAAGAAGATCAGGGAGACCCGCTCCGATGTTATCGTGATCATTGCAAGCGGATTCATGGGCGACGAGCAGCGGGTTAAACTTAAAGAATACAAACCTGACGGGTTTCTTGATAAGCCTTTTTCGGATAGGGATATTGTCAGGTCGATTGTAAAGGCCTTTTCAAAGTAGGTCCTCCCTTTTTTTCCACCTCCTGTGAGAGGCTACCGCGAATCTGTGCGCCTCGTCTCTCATCCGGAGTATCTCCTTGAACACAATCGAAGACCTTGATAACGAGAGTGGATTTTTGCGAAGAGGCACGTAGACGAGGTCTTCCATCCTCTTTCTGCGCTGCCCTTTGGCAACGCCGATGACATCGCTGTTGACGTTCAGGGTTTTGAATATTTTCACTGCCGCCGACAGTTGCCCCTTGCCGCCGTCTATAATGCACAGGTCAGGGAGGGGGGTGATCCCAGGGTCCGTCAGCCTTCTCCGCAGGGTCTCTCCTATCATTGCCACATCATCCATGGATGGAGCATCCCTGATGTGGAAGACCCTGTAGGACCTTTTCGCCGCCCTGAATTTCTCGAATACCACCATGACGCCCGCAGGATGTTTGCCATGCCCATGCGAGATGTCATAGACCTCGATCCTCTCCGGGATTTTTTTCAGGTGAAGGGTGTTTCTAAAGGCCTCTTCTTTGGGGACCGGCTCGGCCTCGTGAAGATTTTCAAGGGCGAGCTTCAAAAGCGCACCCGCAGACTCTTTGTGCTGCCCATATATCCTCACAGGGCCGTTCTTTTTATCCCTGAGGTATGCTTCAAGAAGCTTTAAGTCCCCTGCCTCTTCTGAAACGATGATCTCTTCGGGGACCGGCCTGGAGCTGTAGTACTGGAACAGAAAGGACGCAGAGACCTCATGCAGGGCAACTGCGACGCAGGGTTCCTGGAAGGTCTTCTTTGCGATGAGCACCCCCTTCTTAAAGCTGAGAAGGAGAATGTGGATGTTCCTGTTTCCCCCGGAAAACGCCCACACGTCCCTGTCTTTGCCGAAGTGTTCATGGACGCTTTGCCTCTCCGTCATGCCTTTCACGGCGAGGTATCTTTCCTTGAGAACTTGTGCCTCCTCGAACTTCCACGAGGAGATCGAGCGGGCTATCTGCCCTTCGAGCTCTCTGAGAAGCCTTTCTCCTTTTCCGGAAAGGAAATCCTCGAGTTCGGAAACCATGTTGAGGTATCCGGCGTCATCTATCTTTTCAGTACAGGGCGCGGGACATTTTCCCAGTTGAAAGAGAATGCATGGCCTTTTCCGTTTTTTGAATACGCTATCCTTGCACCTTCGCACAGGGTAGTGACCCTGGATCAGCTTCAATACGTCTTTTACATCTCTCAAATGGGGGTAGGGGCCGAAGTAGAGGGCGCCGTCATCTTTGATCTCCCTTGTCAGGTAGAGGGCGGGATACCTGTCGTTGACCGTAAGCTTCAACGAAATATAGCTCTTATCGTCCTTAAGGTTTATGTTGTAACGCGGCCTGTTCTCCTTGATGAGATTGTTCTCCAGGAGAAATGCCTCTTTTTCATTCTTTGTGAGGAAGGTTTCGACCTCTTCGATCTTATCAACGAGCCGCTGCGTTTTGACGTCCCGCTTTGTCTCAGCCATATAGCTCCTGACCCTTTCCTTTATGTTCTTTGCCTTGCCGATGTAGAGGATAACCCCTTTCTTATCCCTGAAGATGTATACGCCCGATCCCTCCGGCAGCGCATTGAACCTTTTTTCGCTTATCACAGGGCGATCTCCATCTTTTCAAGCTTCAGCAGGCGGTCCCTCAGGCTCGCGGCCTTCTCGAAATCCCACCTCTTTGCCGCTTCATTGATCTCTTTTCGAAGCTTCTTCATCATTCTGGATAATTTTTTCGGCTCTATCCCTTTTTCTTCAAATTCGTCAACAGGGATCGTGTAGTAATCCTTTTCGTAAATGGAGGACAGGACATCGACGACGGATTTCCTGATGCTTTCCGGCGTGATGCCGTGTTTCTCGTTGTACCTCGTCTGGAGCGCCCTTCTTCTTTCTGTCTCTCTGATCGCCTTCTTCATTGACTCGGTGACGACATCGCCGAACATAAGCACTTTGCCGTTAATATTCCGCGCAGCCCTGCCGCAGGTCTGTATCAGGGATGTCTCTGACCGGAGGAACCCTTCCTTGTCTGCATCGAGTATCGCCACGAGCGATACCTCAGGGAGGTCGAGCCCCTCCCGCAGAAGATTCACGCCCACGAGGACATCAAATTTCCCCATCCTCAGGTCCCTGATGATGGCAACGCGCTCCAGGGTGTCGATATCGGAGTGGAGGTATTTTGTTTTAATGTTGCGATCGAGGAGAAAATCAGCAAGGTCCTCTGCAAACCTTTTTGTAAGCGTTGTAATAAGCACCCTTTCTTTTCGCTTTACGGTATCCTGAATCTCGGGGATGAGAACCTCGATCTGGTTTTTTGCCTTTTGGATGTGGATAGCGGGATCCATAAGGCCTGTGGGCCGTATGACCTGCTCGGCCACCATACCCTCGGCCTTGTTGAGTTCATACTGTGCGGGCGTTGCTGATGTGTAAAGGACCTGGCCCACCCTTGCCTCGAACTCTTCAAAGGTCAGAGGTCGGTTATCGAGCGCCGATGGCAAACGGAACCCATACTCGACAAGCGTTGTCTTCCGCGACCGGTCGCCGCGATACATCCCCATCAGCTGGGGGACGGTTACATGGCTTTCGTCGATCATGATCATGGTGTTCTTCGGCAGATAGTCCATCAGGGTTGGCGGCGGCTCGCCGGGCTGCCTCCCCGTCAGATGACGTGAATAATTTTCTATTCCTGTGCAGTAGCCGAGCTCCTGTAACATTTCAAGATCGTATTGAGTCCTCATGGAGAGGCGCTGGGCTTCGAGGAGCTTGTTCTGCCGGTTCAGCGCCCCGAGGTGCTCTTTCAGCTCCTCTTTTATTGAGACAACGGCGCGCTCAAGTGTCTCCCTCGGCGTCACGTAATGCGTGGCAGGAAATATGATGCACCTTTTCAACCTGGCGAGCGTTTTTCCGGTGAGAGGATCTATCGAAGAGATAAAAAGAACGCCGTCGTCGCCAAGGATGACCCTGATGGCCCTGTCTTCCTCGTAAGGCGGGAATATATCGATATTTTCTCCACGGACCCTGAACCTGCCCCTGTAAAAATCGATGTCGTTTCTCTCGTACTGGCACTGGATGAGTTTGTTCAAAAGGGTTTTTCTGTCCATTGGCTGGCCTTCTTCAAGAGAGACGAGCATCCCGTAGTAGGATTCCGGTGAGCCTAGCCCGTAAATGCAGGAGACGCTCGCGACGATGATCACGTCCTCCCTTTCAAAAAGCGCGTTGGTGGCAAGGAGCCTCAGCTTGTCTATCTCCTCGTTGATAGACGAATCTTTTTCAATATAGGTGTCTGTTGTGGGAACGTAGGCCTCGGGCTGGTAGTAGTCGTAATAGCTCACGAAGAAGTGGACCTCGTTTTCGGGAAAGAATGTCTTAAATTCAGTAAAGAGCTGGGCGGCAAGTGTTTTGTTGTGCGATATGATAAGGGCAGGCCTTTGGACCTTCTCGATAATATTGGCCATGGTGAATGTTTTGCCGGATCCCGTCACACCGAGGAGGACCTGGTGCGGCACGCCTTGTCGAAGGTTTTCAGATATTCTTTTAATGGCCTCCGGCTGGTCTCCTTTTGGAGTATGGTCGCTTACGAGCCTGAGCTTCTTCATCTCTATATTGTAATGCCGCCGGAAGGATCTGTCAAAAAGATACAGAGCCTCCCTCAGACCATAAAAGGTCTTGACATACAGAGGACAAATGTTCCATCATTTAGCATATATATTATAAATTCACAGGAGGTAGGAGAACATGAAAAAGGTCTTGTTGTTCGCAATAGTTTTAATGGTGGGCATCGCCTTTGTCAGCACGGGTTTTGCGCAGGAAAAGCCGAAGGCGGCACCGGCGGCGAAGCCGGCAGAAAAACCGGCGGCAGAAGCGGCGAAGCCGGCAGCAGAAGCGGCGAAGCCGGCGGAGGCAGCGGCGAAGCCGGCGGAGGCGGAGAAACCGAAGCCAAAACCAATCCCCGGTTTTGTCGGGACAGTAGTGAAGACAGACCCTGGCTTGATGACGGTAAAGGGGGCCAAGGATTCGGTGACATTCGATGTTTCAATGGCGAAGCTCAAAGGCTACAAGTACATCTCCGATATAAAGGTCGGCGACAAGGTTGCGGTAGAGTATAAGAAGGGCACCGCGATGGTGACGAAGCTTGCCGGCGCAAAGGCAAAGAAAGAGAAGGCAAAAGAGGACAAACCAAAAGCCGATAAGCCGAAGAAAGAGAAGAAGGCGGATAAGCCCAAAGAAGCGAAGCCAGCAGAGAAGCCAGCAGCGAAATAACAAGGAAAAGATTGACAAAATAAACCCTGCTTCTCATTCCGGGAAGCAGGGTTTATTTTGTCAATTGCAAGGGACGGTTGAACCGCCCCTTTAACTTTACAGCTTAAAGATCAGAAGCAATGAGACAACGAGAGAATATATTACGAGAGATTCGATCATAGCAAGACCGATGATCATAGGTGTTACGATCTTTCCCGATGCCCCAGGATTTCTGGCGATGCCATCAAGGGCGGACGCAATACTCTTCCCCTGTCCTATTGCACCTCCAAAAGCTGCGATCGCAATGCCGAAACCTGCGGCGAGCGCCACCATCTGCTTGACCGGTGAATCAAGGCCGGCGGTCGGCTCTGCTGCCATTGCGATACCGAAAGATATACCAACGAAGACCCCGAGGAACACAATTACTGTTAGAAACCTTTTCATTAAATCTCACCCCTTTCTTATATATTTTTTTATTTTAATGTTCATGCGAAATCGCACCTGAAAAATACGCCATCGAGAGCAGCATGAATACAAAGGTCTGGACAAAGGCTACAAAGAGACCGAGGAACATGACCGGAAGAGGAACAAGCAGGGGAACGAGCCCGAAGAAGATTGCCGTAACCAGGTGGTCGCCGGTTATATTCCCGAAAAGCCTGAGGCCCAGCGAGAGCGGCCTTGCGATGTGCCCTATCAACTCGATGGGCACCATCAATGGGGCAAGCCACCAGAAAGGCCCCATGAATTGCTTAAGATATTTTACGCCGTGCTCTTTAAAGCCGTAGTAGTGGGTCATAACGAAGACCGTGAGGGAGCACGCGAATGTCGTATTTACGTTATCTGTTGCAGGGAGAAACCCGGGAACGAGCCCGGAGAGGTTATTGAAAAGGATGAAGAGCGCCAGGGTGCCGATCAGCAGTACGAACTCCCTTCCTCTTGGCCCCATGGTGTCAACAATAATGTTCGAAAGGCTCTCAACGATCATTTCCACGAATGTCCCGAAGGTCAGCTTCCCTTCCGGTACAATATCGTCCTCTCTTTTTTTGAGCTGCCTGTAGCCGAGGATGGCGATAACGATAAGGATGGCCGATATGATCAGGGCATTCGATACGTGTGGCGGCAGGTTTTTCAGAAAAGGAAAGAGAGACGCCCAGGTAAATACTTCGTGTTCCATTAGTTTTGTCTCCTTTTCGCGACGGGTGTCAGGGCTATCTGAATCTGGTTTACCACGACGGACATGAATACTGTTGATAAACCGATGAGAAAACATATCACGTTAATATCGCCAAAAACAAGTACCAGGACCACCAACCCGATGAGGACGAGAAACTTAAGCGGCAGTTTGATGAGAAGGTCTTTCTTGTGAACCTTCGATTGGGTAAACCCGCCTTCAATAATCCTTTTCAGAAACCTGAAATTGAGGGTCATAATGGAACTTGCGACGGCAAAGCTGAAAAAATACTTGAATTCACGGGTGATCAATAAGATAAGAATCGAGCCAAGGATAAGAATGAAGACGTTTATCCGCTCTATGTCATTGATGTTTGTCTCTTTCATTGTCCTTTTGAACCTTTTTCAAGAGCTGGAATATGGTCTTCATTGCTGCGGCGACGCCGAAGATCATGAAGATGATCGTCAGGTACGGCGATGTTTTAAAGAACCGGTCCAGAAAGTAGCCGATGGCGATCCCGATGGCTACAGATAGGCCCATCTCAATCCCCAACGAACTGTAACTCATGAGCGATCTTACCAAATCCTTCTTGCTGTCCTGAATAGTCATGTCCATCAGATTTCCGTCATTTTCTAACATATAGAGCCCTCATAGTCAACGTTTTTTGTTAATTTCTTCACAACTCTCATTGCCCTGCAAAAGATGTGTATATTTGATGAAAATTGTTTTGAAATTTCCTTTTCTAGTATGTTATAAAAGACAATCTCAGGGGCCGTTAGCTCAGTCCGGTAGAGCAGTTGACTCTTAATCAATTGGTCGGAGGTTCGAATCCTCCACGGCCCA
>JAGOOA010000070.1 GCA_017992765.1 Syntrophorhabdaceae bacterium | reverse complement strand
TGAATAAATTCCATGCCCGCCTTTAGCCTGACATTGTCCTCTTTTTCCATGATCAACATCTGGCGCATGGTTGCGACATATTCCATGTCCTTCATAACGTCCATGATTATATCCTGTGCCTCTTTGGGGATCTGTTTCCACTTGTCCATATTGATCATGGTAGCCGGTTCCATTTGGAAAAAACCGGGCAACAGCATATATTTAGTCACCTCCTGGAGCCCCCAGCTTGTCATGCCGACCCTCGGCCAGCAGAATCCATCCACCACCTTTCGTTCCATGGCGGTATGAATGTCGGTCGGCGGTATCAAGATCGGGGAAGCCCCCAGGGCTTTTATAAAAGGGACATATAAGGGCATGACCCTTATCTTCATTCCCTTGAAATCCTCCAGCTTTGTGATCTTTTTGTTTGTATAGAGCATGAAGGGGATCAGATTATGGAACCTTCCAATATATTTGGCATTTACCCTTTTTGCAAATATTTCTCCCCACAGCTCAAATGCGCCCGTCCTTCTCTCTTCCCAGTCGGCGAGCTCGGAAAGGCCCTTTGCCTCAGCCTCGGGCATCAATTGTTTCATGTAGCCGAAAGGATAGTACAGGATCATGTCGATGGTGCCTGACTTCAGGGCGGTGATCTGGTCAAAGGCTGCGGTAACTTCAGGTCCGCCAAGCCACCGTATCTCAAGCTGGCCTTTGCACCGCTGGTTTACCCTATCAACAAACATCTGGACCGTATCATTATTGGCATGGTTTTTAGGGAAGGCCGTGACCGCTTTTAAAACCAAAGGCGCACTGAATGCGATCGTTGAGACAAAACAAAAGATTACAACAAAAAACATTACACCGACAAATCTTTTCATACCTAACCCCCTTGTTCTTATATTTTGCTGCCTATGTCCATTGTACGATAAAAATACCTTTTGTCAATCGTTCCCTGGCCTCCGTACCCCAAAGGAGCGCTGCCCCCAGGAACCTTATGCTGCATCACCTCCTCAGAAGATCCTATCTTTCCCGTCGCCGATCCATGATGGAAACCATTTGTAGTATTCCTGCGGATGGGCCTTGTTGAGGCCTTCATAGGTTGCCTTTGCCAAAGCGATGCCTTTCTTGTCCCGGTAGAGCCTGACAAGGCCTTTCTTCTCCAGCGAAACGAAAAGGTCGTCGAGCACGGCGTTATCTGCATCAAAAAGCTCCCTGATGTCCTCGCGGCTTATGAAAAGGCCCGGGTTTACGCGGTAGTCTTCCGCGATCGCTGCGAGCAGCTTATCCTCGTCGATATCTTTCATTTTTTCTGATGTGCCGGAAATCGGCACCGGCACCCCCAGCGCCGGATGGATAACCCGGCGCTCCATCCTGAGGTCTTCGGCCATCTGGCGCAAGGCTGTCCTGAAGATGACGAGCCTGCAGGCCTCCATGGTGCCGCCGGCGATATTTTCAACCTTGGCCACGTTCATGATCTCCTCAAGGGGATAAAAAGGCGTCACGCCATCGCCCCCCATTACCTGTATCGCGTCGATGCTTGCCTGCATTGCCGACTCGCAGTTAAAGACCTTGGCCACATTCGATTCGACGGTGATATCCACCCCGAGATCCCAGAGGTAGGCTGTATAGTATGTCATAAGGCGCGCCATCTTTGTCTTGATGATCAGGTCGGCGATCTTGAACTGGTTCGTCTGCAGATCTATCGTGGGCCGGCCGAACTGAACCCTCCTCTGCGCATAAGGAACCGCATTCTTCAAAAGCTCTCCTACCCAGCCTGCCACCGAAGCGGAGATGAGGGTCCTTTCGAAGTTGAGCCCGGCTGTCATTACCCGCCATCCTTCCCCTTCCTGACCGATGCGGTTCGCTACAGGCACGGGTACCTTGTCGAAGTTCAATACGCCGTTCTGGATATTTTCAAACCCGATTATCTCATTGATCTTTTCAACGGAAAATCCGGGGGCCCCTTTCTCGACGATGAATGCGGTGAGGTGGCGGTAGCTCCGGATGTCTTCCGGGTTGTCGCTCGTGCGGGCATAGACCATATGCCTTGTTGCGACGCCGGCAGAAACGATATATCGCTTCTTGCCGTTCAATAGGTAAACATCCCCCTCGCGCCTTGCCGTTGTTTCGATCGCTGCCGCATCGGTGCCCGCAAAGGGCTCGGTGATAACGATCGCTCCAAGCTCTCCTTTCGCGATGCGCGGGAGAACGCTTTTTTTCTGTTCCTCGGTGCCGTATTCAATGAGCTGCCGTAAGCCGCCAAGCATGTTGCCGACGAAGACCCTTCCCGGGCCCGGCATCCGGTTGAACGCCTCCGCTGCAATGCACGCACCTGTCGCTCCCAACCCGAGGCCGCCGTATTCTTTCGGGATGCCTGCCCCTGTAAATCCCTTCTCGCCTATCTTCTGAAAGATGTCCCGGGGGAACTCCCTTGTCCATCGCGTCTCGGCGTCTCTCGGCATCACCTCTTTGACGAAGGCATGAACGTCCTGTGCGAATTTCTTCTGCTCTTCCGTCCACCAGAAATAAGATTCCATGCTTCAACCCCCTAAGATTTTTTTCGCTCCCTATAAACCGGCAGTCAGCAGACAGAACGAAAGCCGTGAATCGTTAGGCGTAAGGCGTCAGGCGATTAAACCCTTTACGGCTTACGGATGTTATCTGCCTCACGCTGCCTGCTGCTTTTACCGGGGCTTGCGTCGCCCCCTCCACGAACAAAGTCCGTGGAGCCTCCCCCTCTCGCGAGCGGTGCTCGCTGATATTTTACTCTCCGCTCTCAGCTCTCAGCTCTCAGCTCTCCGCTGCCTTTACCCTGGCCACTTGCCTTTTTCCTTTAATCCCGCAACTATTTTTTCCGCTGTGACGGGCTGCTCCTTGAACCAGATGCCGGTGGCGTCGTGGATCGCGGCGACCACCGAAGGCGGTGCGCTCACGTGGCTTCCTTCAGAGGCCTCTTTGGCGCCGAAGGGGCCGTCAGGGTCGTCGGTGATGATGTCGATCACCTTGATATTTGGCACATCAGTGGAGCGGGGCATCTTATAATCAAGGAATGTCGGGTTGAGCGTCTTGCCCCTTTCCATGATAAAATCCTCATATATCGCCTGTCCCATGCCCTGTACCGCGCCCCCTTCGTTCTGGCTTTCCGCCCCGATCGGGTTAAGCGGCCTCCCGCAATCATGGGCGATCACAAAATCGCTTATCGTCACATGCCCGGTCTCCATGTCCACCCCGGCCCGGGTCGTCTGGGCCGTGAAGCTGAACGATGTGCCCGCATTGCCTCTGCCGTTCTCGAAGCCCAGCGGCTCGATTCCATAGCCCGAATAACCCTTTCCTATGATTACAGCCCCCGAACCGGAATAGCAGGCGATCTTGGCCAGCTTGTCAAAAGGGATCCGGCGCGAGGGATTGGATTTATGGTAGACCTCTGCGTTTTTGATCTCGATCTCCCCGGGGCTTACCTTCCATTCACGGCCGAGGATGGCAAGGAGCTGGTTTTTTGCATCGGCGGCGGCGGTCTGTACGGCCTGGCCCGCCAGGACCGTCACGCGGCTCCCGTAGCTTCCGGGATCGACCGGCGTGTAGGCGCTGTCAACCATCTTGAAATCGATATCCTGGTATCTTACCCCCAGCTCTTCCGCCGCGATCATTGCAAGCACCGTGTCCGACCCCTGGCCGCAGT
>JAGOOA010000009.1:58196-70777 GCA_017992765.1 Syntrophorhabdaceae bacterium | reverse complement strand
TCCCATATCAACTCCGGCGACCCTCCTAACCCCCTCGGCCATGGATCGCGCTACTTCGTCGCTTACAGCGCCCTTCTCCCTTATGGCGGCTCCCGGGACCGACAATAGATCTTCTTTGGCCTTGTTGCTGTAAGTCACAAAACCGGCCTCGAAGTAACCCGATGCGCCGGAGACGTTGGTGATCCTGTGCGCCACCAGCCCTCCGGTGCAGGACTCGGCAACGGCTATCTTCTTTGTCTGCTGAAGCAACAGGCTGCCCACCCTCTCTTCCAATCCTTTCTCGATCTTTTCTAATACCACTTTATTCGCTCCCAGGCTATCAGCGCGGCGTTAGCGAATATTCCTGCGACCACATCATCCGCCACGATGCCATACCCCCTTCGCAGCCTTTCTGCCTGCCTGATGGGGAAGGGCTTCAAAATGTCAAAGCCCCGGAAGAAGACAAAACCGATGGCAATTTCAACAAGGGCGATACTGTGCCCCGCCATGGCCACACACATCCCCGCCAGCTCATCGATCACTATATAACCGGGATCCTTTTCTTCAAACCTCATCAGGTTGATGCAAAGAACAGAGAACACAACCAGGACAATGACAAAGAGAGGGTTATTAAAAGGTACCGGGAACAGGTATATCAAGATACAACCAAGAACGGAGGCGTATGTGCCCGGGGCGAAGGGAAGCCGCCCTATGTAACCGCACGTAACGATGAAATGCAGGATCACGTCTAATTTTCGCGACATTTCTCTAAGGAGCAGAGAGCTGGATGCCCGTAAGTTGTGAGAAGTTCGAATTGTCTCTTTTGTTGCTTACCATTCACCATTCACTATCGACTATTCACCGCCTTTATCGTCTCTTTTGCCTCTCGCTATCTACTATATACTATCGACTATCCACTGCCCTTATCCCCATACACCTTCTTCTCATCGAATATCTTTTTACCCACAACCTTCCAGCCGCCCTCCCAGATCCTGTAAAAACAGCTCCAGAAACCCGTGTGGCACGCCGCCACCTTCTGGTCTACCGTGATGAGGATCGTATCGTTGTCGCAGTCAAGGTACACGCCATGGACCTCCTGTGTGTGCCCCGAAGTCTCCCCTTTCAGCCATATCTTCTTTCTTGACCGCGAATAGTAATGCGCTGTTTTTGTTTTTAATGTAAGCTCCAGCGCCTCGTTATTCATATACGCGACCATCAGGACATCCTTTGTTCGAAAATCCTGCACCACAACGGGCACGAGCCCTTTTTCATCCCATTTGATCTCTTCCATTTCTTTCTTTTCCTCGCCTCGATCTTTATATATTTCAGAGCCTGACGTTAACGCCTTTTTGCCTTAAATAATTCTTTGCGTCGATGACGGTAAATTCCCTGTAATGGAATATCGATGCGGCGAGAACGGCATCTGCCCTGGCCTCAACAAAGCCCTCGTAGAGGTGCTCCAGGGTCCCCACGCCACCCGATGCTATAACGGGGATGTTGACCGCCTCCGATATGGCCCTCGTGAGCTCAATGTCGAAGCCCAGTTTCGTTCCGTCCCTGTCCATGCTCGTCAGCAGAATCTCTCCTGCCCCAAGACTCTCCACTTCTCCAGCCCACCGGATGGCGTCGACTCCTGTCGGTTTCCTTCCGCCATAGGTGTAGACCTCAAAACCTCCGCCCCTCCGTTTTGCATCGATGGCAACGCAGATACACTGGCTCCCGAACATTTCACTCGATCTCTGTATAAATTCAGGCGTTTCTACTGCCGTTGTGTTGATCGTTACCTTATCGGCCCCTGCAAGGAGTATGTCCCGGATATCCTGAAGGTTACGTATGCCGCCGCCGACCGTAAGGGGCATAAAGACCTCGTTGGCAACCCTTTCGACAACATCCAGTATCGTCCTTCTCTTTTCATGAGAGGCCGTTATGTCGAGAAAGCAGAGCTCGTCAGCCGTTTGCTCCTCGTATGCCCTGGCATTTTCAACAGGGTCGCCGGCATCGCGCAATTCCAAAAAATTCGTGCCCTTCACGACCCTCCCTTCCATCACGTCAAGGCAGGGGATGATCCTCTTAGTCAGCATACCTGATCGCCTCCCCGATCTCTATCTTCCCCTCGTAGACCGCCTTCCCAAGGATCGTTGCCCAGACGTCGAGGTCCTTTAACCTTTTAACGTCGTCGATATCCGAGACCCCTCCGCTTGCAATGAGGGGAAGACGCGTCATTGTCAGCAGCCGCTTCATGCCATCATAGTCGGGCCCGGTGAGCATGCCGTCCCTTTCTATGCTCGTGCACAGGATAGCCAGGACACCTATGCGCTCCGCGGCCTTAAGGATCTCTTTAATGTCCCTGTCGACGGCAGTCTTCCAGCCGCGGACCATGGGGCGTCCCTCATAGAGATCAAGCCCGAGGACAACATTGCCAAAGATGGCGAGGCCCTCAAAAAAGACAGGATCCTCAAGCGCCCTGGTCCCCACAATGATGCCGTCCATGCGCGATTCGTTGTAATACGTTATGTCCCCTACGTCCCTGATCCCGCCTCCAACCTCCATATAGCCTTCAATCCTGGACCTGATCTTCCTCATGATCTCGTGATGCACGCGCTTGCCTGTCCTCGCCCCGTCGAGGTCGATAATATGAAAGTCCCTGGCGCCGCTTCGCATCATTTCTGTGATCTTTGCAACCGGATCTTCGCTGTATACCGTAACCTTTGAGAAATCCCCTTTCTGCAAGCGGACGCACTTGCCGCCCATAAGGTCCATCGCAAAAAGGGCCTTCACTCCATCACCTCCAGGAGATAATCAAGCCCGGCGTGGATGCCTTCCTCGGCGAGCTGGTCAGCGGTTACCCACTTTCCTCCCCGCTTAAAAAATTTTCCTATTTTTAAAACGTTCTCGCTCAGCGCCTGCTGGTCCTCATCGAAAACGAACACGCGGCCGACAACGTTGCCTTCCATCAGGTGCATGTGGAACCCGACGCCCGCGGGTTTTTCCACCGCAAAATTACCGCCCTTTCTCTCTTCAAACCTGTATACAAGGATATTGATGTACTGCGACGAACCTTTGTCCTCTTTTAATCCGATGCCCCGCTCGATGAGGTAATCCTGTACCCTCTTTTTTATGATCGTTTCAGCGTCTTTATGAATGTGGCCGGTCTTTATCTGCCTCCGGCAGTACTGACACGCTGCGAACTTCTCGCCCCCTTCAAACCTCTCCACCCCTACCCATATATCGCCAAGGGAAAACAACGCTCCCGGAGATAAAAAGACCAAAATGGCCGCAACAGAGAAAAGACGGAATAACTTTGCCGGGAAAAGGATTTTTTCTGAAGACATGTATAATTCTATAAGAAAAGACGTGGAAAATAAAGGATAAAAGGAAGGCGGGAGAGGGGAAGAACGCGGCTATACCATGAGGTATCTCTTTTTCACTTCCTCGTTCGCCTCGAGCTCGGAGACTGTCCCTTCGAAGCGTATGCTCCCGTTATCGATAACATATGCCCTGCTGATCATTTTCAGAGCGGAACGGACGTTCTGTTCTGAAAGGAGTATGCTGATGCCGGCATCCCTCAGTTTAAGGATCTGTTCTTCGAGGTCGCGGACGATCAACGGGGCCAGGCCTTCTGTCGGTTCATCGAGCAAAAGAAGTTCGGGACCGCCCATGAGCGCCCTTGCGATGGTAAGCATCTGCTGTTCGCCGCCGCTTAAGTTTCCGGCCCTTCTCGTTTTTATCTCGCCGAGCGCCGGAAATAGCCCATAGACCCTGTCCTTGTTCCATGCAGCCTCTCTGTTGTGGACGATGTCGAGGTTATCGTCGACGCTCAGATCGGCAAAGACCCTCCTGTCGTCAGGCACATAACCGATGCCCTTCCTGAAGAGCAGGTAGGGTTTCCGTCCCGTTATATCCTCTCCGTTAAACGCTACGGAGCCTTCTTTGGGCGGGGTCAGGCCCATAATGCTTCTCATCGTTGTGCTCTTCCCTGCGCCGTTCCTCCCGAGAAGGCCCACGACCTCTCCCCTGGACACCGTGAGCGACACATCGAAGAGGATGTGGCTTAAACCATAGTAGGTATGTATCCCTTTTACATCAAGCATACGTCGCTCCCGCCGAGATATGCATCCTGTACCGCTTCGTTGCACCTCACCTCATCGCAGGAACCCTGGACGACCGTTGCCCCCCTTACCATCACCATGATCCTGTCGGCGATCCCGAAAACGATCTCCATGTCGTGTTCGCAGAACAGGATCGTAAGGCCAAGCTTCTCTGAAAGGCTCTTGACAAGCTCGATGCAGCGGGCTGTTTCTTCAGGCGCCATGCCGGCGGTCGGCTCATCGAGGATAAGAAACTCCGGATCGCCTCCCAGGGCCATCGCTATCTCGAGGACCTTCCTGTCGCCGTGTGAGAGCAGGGCAGTCGTTCGGTCCTTTTTCTGGACAAGGCCGACGCTTTCCAGTATCCGGTTTGTTTCGTCAACAACCAGCTTCGACGACGGGGTAAAAAGATTCCATGTCCTTTTCTCTTTCGAGAGTATTGACACCTGAACATTTTCGAAGACCGTCAGCCGGGGGAATATATTGACCACCTGGAAGGAGCGGGAGATGCGTTTCCTGCACACCTCATAAGGAGGCAGCCCCGCAATGTTCTCGCCCTTGAAATGCACCGTCCCGCTGTCGGGCTTGAGTATGCCGGTAATGAGGTTAAAAAGCGTTGTCTTGCCTGCCCCGTTGGGTCCGATAACGGCAACGATCTCGCCCTTCTGAACATCGAGGTTCGCGTTGTTGACAGCCTTGAACCCGTCGAAGGACTTTGATAAAGACTTTACCTCTAACACCCGCTACTCCTTTATGACCGGCTCGATGAAGCCTTTTTTTATCTTTTCCTCTATGTACCCGAGCACTCCGTTGGGAAGGAAAAAGATCACGAGCATCATTAATACCCCGAGAACGAGCGCCCAATATGTTGTATATGTGCTGATAAAGGTCCTCAGCACGATAATGATCGCGGCACCAAGCATCGGCCCCAGGAAGGTAAACCACCCTCCAAGGAGACACATGATAAGCACCTCGAGGGAGAGCGTCCAGAACAGCATATCCGGGAAAGCGGTGTTGTCCACTACGACAAAGAGGGAGCCCGCAACGCCTGCAAAGAATCCCGCGATTATTAAGGCCAGGAGCTGGTGAAGCTTGACGTTTATCCCTATCATCTCGCTCCGCACAGGGTTATCACGGATTCCCTGCAGGACACTTCCAAAGGGGGATTTTATTATCTTGTACATCACGAACAGGCTGATGGCGGTAACGATGAGCGTAAAGTAGTAGGCGCTGTTCGGTGACGAGATGATATCGGGCAGAGGAACGCCATGGATGCCGTCATCGCCGCCCGTAAACGAGTACCACCGGTACACAATGATCCATACGAGAGACCCGAGGGAGATCTGGAGCATACCGAAATAGAGCTTTGAAAGCCTGATGCATATCAAGCCCATGACAAGGCTGAGCAGTCCCGAGATGAACGGCCCCACGATAAAGCCGAGCCAGGGGGAAAGGTCGCTCCTTGTAAGCATCAACGCTGTTGCATATGCGCCGACCCCATAGAACACGGCATGGTGAAACTGGAATATCCCTCCGTAACCGAGGACGAGATTGAGGCTTGTTGCAAGAAGACCGGTTAACAAAATGATGGATGCGAGATAGATGTAGAATCTCGGTAGAATAAGAGGCAGAAGGAAGAGGATAACGAGGCCTGCGTATACCCATAATTGAGCTTTTCCCCTTGTTGTGCTTTGAGCCATCGTCAACTCCTGCTTACCATGTGGATCTAAGTAGCCCCGTGGGCCTGAACAATAATACCACGATCACGGCAGCATAGGGAAAGATGATCCCGAACTGAGACCATACTAAAATACCAAGGGATTGCGCCAGGCCGAAGATAAGCGCCCCGAGAAGCGCCCCCCAGATATTGCCCAATCCCCCCATGATCACAATAAGAAACGCCTCCATGATAAGCGTGTGGTCCATCCCCAGCGTAACGCTTACCGTTGGCGCCACGAGGACACCACCCAGTCCTGCCAAAAGGCATCCGATAACAAAAACGATCGCAAAGACCCAGCTTACGTTGATCCCGACAGCGCCTACCATCTCCCTGTCAACCGCCGCCGCCCGCGCGATCTTCCCGATCTTTGTTTTGTTGACAAAGAGCCACAGGGCCACTGCCACTATTGGGCCAACGATAAGAAGGAACAGGTTGTATAACGGGAAAGGCAACCCCCCGAAGAGGTTGATAAAACCCTGAAACACCTGGGGCACGGGCACTGATTTGTACTCCGTACCCCATACGATCTTAACAAGGTCGCCGAAGACAAGAGAAAATGCAAAGGTAAGCAAAAGGAGCATGAGGTGTTCCCGCTCATAGAGATACTGAAAGAGCCCCCGCTCAGCAACGAGGCTTACGACCGCCACGCCGATAGGGGCACCTATCAGGGCCATCCAGAACCCGAGATCGCCGCCCCCAAAAAGCACCGAGAGCGAATAGGCCATAAAGGCGCCTATCATATAAAGGGACCCATGGGCAACGTTCGGTATCCTGAGCACTCCAAGAATAAGGCTCAAGCCGGAAGATACGATAAAAAGGATCGTTGTCCTGCTCAACCCGACCAGTATCTGGCTCAAAACCCTTGGGGGGATTATCGCGTATATAAAATCCATGGAATCCGGTCTTACACGAAACCTTTATTATTTATATTTGCGCATCTTTCTGACTTCATCGCAGGTGGGCATATAGTCCTTCCCTGTGATCGTCTCAATATCGCCTGCTACAAGAAAATCCGGGTATTTCGGGTCCTTTTTTGTCTTGCCGAAATACATGGGCAGAACCAGCTGGTGGTCGCATGCGCGAATCTCGAGCTTTCCGACAGGGCTGTCGAGCGCCATGCCTTCAAGGGCGGTGACCATCTTTTCCTTGTCAATCGCGCCGGCTTTTTCATATGCCTTTGCGATATACTGGGCGGTCATATATCCGGAGAGCGCGCCGATCCTTGGTTCCCTTTTATAGGCCTTTTTGAACTCATCCACGAAGGCCTTGTTCGCCGGCGTCTCAGGATAATAGAAGAAATAATTCGCTGTCCCGAACACGCCTTCCGGCGCATTCTGACCCTGCGGCTTCAGAACGGAAAGTTCAACGGCGGTATGCTGATAGAAGGGGATCTTCTGGCTCAAGCCGGTTGCCTTCGCGGCCTTCTGGAAATTGACCATTCCGGAGCCGCCCGTTGCAACGATGATAAAATCGGGCTTTGCCGCAAGGATCTGCGTAATATATGGGGTGAAATCAGCCTCTCCGACCTTCCACCATGTCTGACCGATAAGGACGGCCTTGGTGTTAACTTTCTGTATATTCTCCCACACGTTGTTCGCGATCGAGTGGCCGTATTCATAATCATCGCCGGCGATCCAGTATTTTGTATAAGGTTTTTTGCCGAGGGCATAACCGGCCGCCCGGCCTGCCATCATGGCATTTTCGTTCATGTTGAAGACGTAGCGGTGCCCTTTATCCACAACGATCTTTTCGCTCTTCGAAAAGGTGACGAAAAAGGGGATCTTCTCCTTCTTCGCAAAATCAGATACGGCAAGGGCGGTTGCGCTGTTGATCGTCCCCATGAGGATATCGACCTTTTCTTTTAAGACAAGCTCCTTTGCCATTGCCAACCCGATATCCGGCTTAAACTTCTCATCCCTCGTTGTGAACTCGATCTTTCTGCCGAGGACCCCGCCCTTTGCATTGATCTTCTTCGCGGCCATCTCAAACCCGTCGCGGACATCGATCGTAAAGGTGCTTGCGGGCCCAGTATAGGTGTCAACGATGCCGACCTTGATCGTCTTTTGCGCATAGGATGACGGTATAAAAAGAAAAAGACTAAAAATAACTACAAAAACCAATGAAAACCACAAAACTTTTCTCATGACTTCACCCCTCCTGATTTTTTTGGAATCAAACAAACTATTAAAACATTAGCACCTTTTTGTCAATATTAAATCGCGGGTCACTTCCATACCCATCGTGCTTTTTATAACAGACCCTTTTGTTCTTATGAATACTGCAACGAAATGCATAAGGTCAATCCATGTTTTCAAAGGCTTTTTTGTTTGACAAGACGGCTCTTTTATATAACAATCTGTGAAAATACCACAATTAATATATTAAGGGGGAACAGTATGAAACGAATTGTTCTGGCAGTATTGATTGGCGTAGCGCTTATCTTTTCCTCGTTTGCCGTCTGCGAGGCGAAAACGATCGTTAAATATGGCCATGTCGGACCTCCCATTCATCCACAGCATCACGGGGCCGTTGCCTTCGCAAAATATGTAACGGAAAAAACGAAGGGAGAGCTTGAGGTGCAGGTATTTCCTCTCGGCCAGCTCGGCGGGGAGCGCTCCATGACGGAACAGGTCCAGTCGGGGACACTGCATATGACCGCAGTAACTGCCAGCGTACTGGCAAACTTCGTTCCCGAGATGGGTATCATAGAACTGCCGTTCATCTACCCAAACCGCACCGTGGCATACAACGTCCTTGACGACAAGGATGTGAAGGAGCGGTTTGCGAAGCTCTGCGATCCTAAGGGGTTCGTCTTTATAGGGTATACAGAGAACGAGTTCAGGGATATGACGAACTCAAAAAGACTGATAAAGAAACCTGAGGATCTGAAAGGTCTCAAGATCAGGGTCATCGAGGGCCCTATATTTATTGATACCTTCAAGACGTTCGGGGCGAACCCTACCCCCATGCCGTTCCCCGAGATCTACAATGCACTCCAGCAGAAGGTCATAGACGGACAGGACAATCCCCTCTTCACCTCCATCCTGATGAAATTCACGGAGGTCAACAAATTCGCGACCGTAACCCATCATATCCTTACAGAATGTCCCGTTGTCGTGAACAAAAAATTCTGGAACTCCCTTACACCCGAGCAGCAGAAGATCTTCAGGGAGGCTGCTGAGGTTCAGGTAAAGACAAACAGGGACGGCAACGCCAAAAACCGGGTAGTCGCAATGGAGAAGGCAAAGGCGCAGGGCGTGGATGTGTATGTGCTCACCGACGCTGACAGGGCTGCCTTCAAAAAAGCAGTGAAGCCGGTACTCGATAAATACAAAGGCGTGTACGGTGCTGAATTGTACGATTTCTACATGAAGAAGATCGATTTTTATTCAAAGAAGAAATAAAGTCGAAACCTCGTTAGGCGTAAGTCGTAAGTCGTGAGGGGAGAAAGGCAGCGTGAGGCGTGGAATACGGACCGAGCTTCCTCGCCTCACGACGGTTTGCTACATGCAAGCCCGGCGCCGATGCCCTATGTTGAAGTGTCAGGGTTTTAAACCTTTCACCTTTCACCTTTTACCTTTCACTGTATTCGTTGGAGGGGGGCGACGCAAGCCCCGGTATAAGGCAGCAGAGAGCGTGGAGCGGAGAGCGGAGAGTGAAAGGCGTAAACCCGTGAGGTACAATTGGTTTAATCGCCTAACGCCTTACGCCTAACGAGTTTTTTACGGCATCAGCTGGAGGGGGGCGACGCAAGCCCCGATAAATGGACAGATTTATAAAGAGACTGAACAAAATTGAGGATGGCCTTGTTGCATTCACCCTCCTCGGCGTTGCACTGCTCACCTTTGTCGAGACCGCACTGAGATACACCATTTCATACACCTTTATCTGGTTCGGAGAGGTAGCAAACTATACGATCATATTCTGCACATACCTTGGCGCGTCCATCGGCGTCAAGTACGGAACGCACTTCTCGATGGAGGCCCTCACCGAGTTCGCGCCCGACAGGGTGAGCCACCTCATAAAAACAGTTGCCTACCTGATCTCCGGGTGCATCACCATCCTCTTCATATACTTCGGGATCAAACACATTACAACGCTGCAATCCTTCGGCGTGAAAAGCTCTGCCATGCAGATACCCATGTTCATCCCTTACATCTCGATACCCCTTTTCTCGATCACCATGTCCTTCAGGTTCTTCGTGCAATCCTACAGGCATTTCAGAGGCTTCTTGCAAAATAAGCCCTATGCTAAAGTGAGGAAAAAGGACGCGTGAACCTTACCATTATATTTGTCTGCTTCTTCGTTCTCCTCGCCCTCAGCCTTCCTATATCCATCGTCCTGGTCACCACAACGGCGGTCTACCTCTTCTTCTTTGCGAAGACCCCTTTAACGTCCCTTGTGCAGCAGCTTTTCAACGGCCTTGACAACTTCATCCTTCTTGGCGTCCCCTTCTTTATCCTCGCCGGCAACATCATGGCAGAAGGCGCTATTTCGAACAGGCTTGTCAACGTAATGAAGCTTTTTGTCGGGAGGCTCACCGGCGGGCTTGCCATGGCATCCATCCTGGCGTGCATGTTCTTTGCCGCCATATCAGGTTCGTCGCCTGCAACGGTGATCGCCATCGGGAGCATCATGATGCCTGCCCTCGTTAAAGAGGGCTACGGCGAACGGTTCTCCATCGGGCTCCTCACCTCAGCCGGTTCCCTCGGCATCCTCATACCGCCGAGCATACCCATGATCCTCTATGCGCTGGTGATGAATGTATCCGTCGCCGAGATCTTTATGGCAGGCTTCCTTCCGGGAATTTTCATCGGCTGCTGCCTCATGGGATACTCCTATTTTATGGCAAGCAGGAACGGCTGGAAATCGGAAGCGCGCTATACCTTCAAAGAAGGGCTAAAGATAATCAAAGAAGGTCTCTGGGCGTTGTTCCTGCCCTTTCTTGTCCTCGGGGGGATATACGGCGGCGTGTTCACGCCCACGGAGGCTGCGGCAGTATCGGTTGTCTACGCGTTGTTCGTGGAGCTCTTTATCTATAAGGAACTGAAATTCAAAAAGATCTTTGGCATATGCAGGGACTCCGCAATACTCTCGGCCAGCCTTCTTTTCATCCTTTCGTGCGCCATGACATTCATCTGGCTCCTCACCGTTGAGCAGATCCCCGTAAAGCTTGCGGAGCTTATCATCGATAACGTAAAGGAGCGGTGGCTCTTTCTCCTTGCCATAAACTGCGTCCTGCTCATCATCGGCGGATTGATGGATATCGTCACCGCCGTCATCGTCATATCGCCCATACTGATAGAGACGCTGAACAGGTACAACATCGACTATGTGCATTTCGGCATCATGATGATCATCAATATCGAATGCGGCTTCCTGACGCCGCCTTTCGGCCTCAACCTTTTTGTATCAATGGCGATCATGAAGCGTTCGCTGATCGAGATAGGAAAGGCGGTGTTCCCCTACATCCTCTTGTTCCTGGCGTGCCTTCTCGTCATCACCTATATCCCCAAGCTTTCCCTTCTTCTCCCTGATCTGCTTTTAAGGAGGTAACTATGGACACAACCGTACAACACGATCTGTGGAACCGTGACGCGACCCTTTCCCTGTCATTTCCGGCACGATGGAACACACAGGTCCTTGCCATGGGAGGGGACGGAAAAGAAATGCTTGCGCAGGACGACTACAGGAAGGCGGTTCGGCGCCTCGCGCCTCTTATCAAAGACAAGAAGGAGGTCTGCATACTCTTTGACGACCTTTCCCGGCCAACGAGGACATATGAGATCGTTCCGTCCCTTCTTGAGCTTTTTCAGCAGTGTGGCATCAGGGATGAACAGGTGCGCTTCATCTGTGCTCTCGGCACCCATGCGCCACTTGATAATAGGGCATTCCGCAAAAAGCTTGGCAACGAGGTCATGGAAAGGTTTCCCGTTTATAACCATAATCCCTATGAACACTGCGAGCTGATAGGCAAGACCAAACAGGGCACACCTGTTATGGTGAACAAGGAGTATCTTTCCTGCGACCTCAGGATTGGCATCGGCACCTTTATGCCTCATTCATTCTGCGGTTTCGGGGGCGGCTATAAGATCGTCATGCCTGCGGTAAGCCATATCGATGCCATAGAATACCACCATGGAACGCTTCTGAAAAAATACTGGGATATTTGTTACGGCATCGGCAGATATCAAAACAACCCCCTTCTCGAAGATATTAAGGAGTGCGGCAAAATGGCGCGCCTTGATGCGGTGATCAACGTCATGGTCAATACCGGGGCGTTTGCGACGGACATCTACGCAGGAGATCCCGACGGCCTTTATCGCGAAATGATTGAAAGGGCCGCTCAACATTACAGGACGCCGGCGCATAAAAAGGCCGATATTGTATTCGCCAACGCATTCGGAAAGGCGAGCGAGGCCGTCATCGCGCTCTCGCTGGCAGAGGAGTTCCTGAAGGATGAGGGCGGCGACGTTGTGGTCCTCTGCGACATCGAAGAGGGGCAGGTCGTCCATTACCTGTTGGGCAGGTTCGGCAAAGACACCTGGGGGCGCCTTGCCTTTGGCGAGAGAAAAAAAAGCGGAAAAACAAAAAAGATACACATCTACTCACAACACAGGGACCGCGCAAACGAATGTTGGTTCGGTAAAAGGGAAGAGCTCATCTGGCATAAGAGCCTGGAGGATATGACCAACCACCTCGATGAGCAGTACAGGGGCAGGGCGGTTGATGTCCTGGTCATCCCCGACGGGACGATGCAGATGATCTGAAATACAACTCATAGCTGATGGCTG
>JAGOOA010000009.1:39378-58096 GCA_017992765.1 Syntrophorhabdaceae bacterium | reverse complement strand
GCTGTGTGCTGACTGCTGACGGCTATCTATTATTCACCGCCTTATAAACTTTACCGCACACAAAATTATCAGGAACGCTGAAAGTATCGCAATAAAATAGTCGCCGTATCTCACATAGAAGGTCTTCGTATCTTTCAAAGAAAAGCTGCCCCTTAAGACCGTTTCGACAAAGATGGGGGTTTGCGCCTGTATGCGCCCCTTCGGGTCGATAATGCCGCTTATCCCGGTATTGGCAGATCTTAGAAGAAACCTGTCCGCCTCTATAGCCCTGAACACATAAAAGGCGAAGTGTTGAAAGGGCGCGGAAGTTCGCTCATACCAGGCGTCGTTAGTGATGTTAACAAGTACCTGTGCACCGTTTCGCACCGTTTCATTCGTAATATACGGGAATATCCCCTCGTAACAGATAAGCATGCCGATTTTCCCTGCCGGCGTATGAAGCGGCTTGTGTCCTACGCCGGAGGAAAAGTCCCCGCCGGCAGCCGTCAATTTCTCCAGAAAAGGAAAACGCCCGACAAGAGGGGTGTATTCACCAAAAGGGACGAGGTGCGCCTTGTTGTAGACCCCAACGATCCCGGACTGTTTATCGATCACATACGCAGAGTTATGGAGCTTGCCGCCGCGGGCCCTTGAAACCGTACCGAATAAAAGATCACCACCCAGAAGGGCCGGCAGGTCCTTTACGTACTGATTGGCATAGACCTCGTCTTCAAAAATAAAGGGCATGGCCGTTTCGGGCCAGATGATGAGGTCTGCGTTCCTTGCGCCCTCCAGCGTTCTCTGGCGGTAAGCGCGGATGGTCCTGACCTTGAAGGCCTCATCCCACTTGACGTCCTGTCTTATATTCCCCTGCACTATGGCAGCCTTCAGGGTTCCTTCCTCTTTGCGGCCAAGCTCACCGAAACCATAGATCAGAGAGCCCGCCAAAAGAAGAAAAATTATAGAGGCGAAGATCGCCGATTGGGGCCTTCTCCGGACCACATTATATATGATGCAGTTCACCGCAACGATGATGAATGATATGAAATATGTTCCTGTTATGGACACGATTTGAATAAAGGGAAGGAACCTGTCCTGCGAATGGGCAAGGAGCGACCATGGAAACCCCGTAAACAGGAAGCCTCTCACATATTCCAGCAGAACCCAGATAACGGGAGCGGAAAGATAGGCGGGCACGTTTAATCTTTTTTTGAGGCATGAAACGGCGAATGCAAAGAAGCCTGTATATAAAGAAAGGTAAAGGACGAGGAGCAGAAGGATCAGGCAGCTCAGCCAGATATGGATGCCCCCATACCTGTTCATGGCTATAACAACCCAGTAGACGAGGCCGGTAAAGGAAGTGATCCCACAGGCAAAACCGCTCCAGAAAGCAGGCCCGCACCTGTCATGATCGATGGCGTAGAGAAGAGGGATGAGCGCGAAAAAGGCAACCGGGTAGAGAGATGCCGGCGGCTGGACAAGCACAAGCAAAACGCCTGAGACACAGCTGAGGTACAAAGACGGGAGGTAAGGACCGAGGGACGAGGGACGAGGGACGAGGGACGAAAACCGGTTTCGGATTCCGCCGGTGAATACGCCGGTCATCGCGCTGCCCGCTCTGAGATCATCCGTTTATATACATCATGGGAGAGAATGAAGTTGAGCAGCTTTTTCTCCCAATATCTCATTTTTCGGCCTTCTTTCTTGTCGCCTTCGTGGTCGTGGCCTGCGATATGAAGCAGCCCGTGGATAATAAGGGCAAAGAGCCTCTCAAGGAAATGTGCGTCTGACCGCTCCGCCTCTTCCTGCGCCTTTTCTACCGATATTATGACTTCACCGGCGACCTCGCCCGGCAGCCCCCCGTCGATATATGAAAAAGAGATGACGTTTGTCGGCCTTTGCTTTCCGAAAAACCTTGCATTTAATTCTGTGATCTTCCTGTCGTTGACAAAGAGTATGCCGATATCCTTACCTGGAAGCCCTGAAAAGGTTAGTAATTCGTTTGTAAGTCTTGCTATGCTCCTGCTGTCTATCGCTATCGACCTTTGAGAGTTTTTTATCAACACCGCCATTTTGTGTCCTTTCAGGATATTCAATCCTATGGTGAAATATGCCAAGAAGGATCGCGATAAAACTCTTTTGAATCGCATTGAGGTCTTTCAATGTAAGCTCCGATTCATCGAGCTGCCCGTCGAGGAATATATTCTCGATAATGCCCTGCACATGGCTTTCTATCCGTTTCGGCGTAGGGTCCTCGAGCACCCTTGAGGCCGCCTCTACTGCATCTGCCAGCATGATGATGCCTGTTTCTTTTGTCTGGGGCTTCGGCCCTGCGTACCTGAAGTCCTGCTCCTTGATGGTATGGAGCTTAGGGTCTTCAAGCTCTTTTGCCTTGCTGTAAAAATAACTGACGAGGCTCTTCCCGTGGTGCTGCCGGACAACCTCGGTAATCTTCCTCCCGAGCTTATACCTTTCGGCAAGCTCGACCCCTTCCTTTACGTGGTTAAGGATAATAAGGGCGCTCATGCTTGGCGTGAGCTCCTTATGGGGATCTTCGACGCCTGTTCTGTTTTCTATGAAATAGTGGGGCATCTTCAGCTTTCCGATGTCGTGGTAGTATGCCGATACCCGCGCAAGAAGGGGGTGTGCCCCGATGCTCTCCGCTGCCGCCTTTGAAAGGTTGCCTACAATAATGCTGTGGTGGTATGTGCCGGGGGCGTTTACCATCATCTCTTCCAGGAGTGGGTTCTCAAAGTTGGCAAGCTCAAGCAGTTTGATATCGGTCGTGTAATCAAAAAGGTGCTCGATAACGGGCAAAAATCCGAGGGCGATAAAACTGCTTGCAACGCCGTTTAAGACGATGAAGGCGATCTTCATGGGCAGATTTGACAAGGGCTGTCCTGATAAGATATCGAGGAGAAGGACGAAAAAACTCATAACAAAGGACGTGTAAAGGCCTGCCTTGAGGATCGTATTTCTGTTTTCGCATTTTCCTGAAAAATAAGACGCAAGGACATTGCCGAGAAATGCATATAAAAGAACTGTTATGCTATTATCGAAAGAAAAGCCAAGGGCGATTGCGAAAACCATTGAAAAGAGGATGGCAACCTCGGAGAAGAGGACTATCCTCAGGATGATCCCATAAAAAAAGATCGGGATGATATAAAATAGCGTCAAGGTATGATTCGGGGCGTAATGATCAAATACCAGGGAGAACCCTCTTGCCAAAAAGATCGACAAAAGGGTGAGGGTGGCGCAAAATATCATGTCCTTCTGTGTAAGCGAAAATTTTTTGATATTCTTTTCTCCATATTCATAGAGCACTATGACAAATAAAAAAAGCACAAAAAATATCACGATAAATCGCTTGAGGGTAAACCCTTCCCCTTTCTCCAGCAGGTTGAAGGCGGAGAGTTTCCGGAGGTGTTCTTCGCTGATCCTTTCGCCTTCCCTCACAATAACTTCATCCTTTTTGATGGTGATATCGCCCAGCGGCGCGTAGAGGTCAGCGGGCGATTTGATGTTCTCCCTTGCTATGTCTCCAAGCTGGTACTCTCCTGGCGTGTAGGGCTGTTGTATGTTGATGATGCATGACAGCAGGAGAGAAAATACAAAGAGTATCAGAAATTTCCTGTAGTAAAAATACGAAGGAGGTTTATCCTTTCCATTCTGCATTGTTCAAACCTTCTGAGTCTGTTTTCCTCGTTTCATATGCCTTTATGATCTTTTGTACAAGCGGATGTCTTACCACATCTTTCTCTGTAAAGTAAACAAACTTAATGCCCCTGATCCCCTTCAAAACCCTTTGTATCTCCACGAGGCCGCTTGCCTTTTTGTCCGGGAGGTCGATCTGCGTGATGTCGCCGGTAACAACGGTCTTCGAAGAAAATCCAAGGCGCGTGAGGAACATTTTCATCTGTTCGGAAGCCGTGTTTTGTGCCTCGTCAAGAATTACAAAGGCATCGTTCAGGGTCCTGCCGCGCATAAATGCAAGGGGGGCGATCTCAATTATTCCTTTTTCTACCAGCCTGGCGGCCTTCTCCATATCAAGCATATCGTACAGCGCATCATAAAGGGGCCTCAGATAGGGGTTGACCTTTTCATACATTGTTCCGGGAAGGTAACCGAGCTTTTCTCCCGCCTCTATCGCCGGCCTCGTTAAGACGATCCTCGACACCTCCTTCCTGTAGTAGGAGGAAAGCGCCATCGCCATCGCAAGATATGTCTTGCCCGTGCCGGCAGGCCCTATCCCGATCACCATATCATGCTTTTTTATTGCCTCGATATATGCCTTCTGGTTCCTCGTTTTCGGCATTACGACCTTTTTTGACGGGAATATATATATCTGGTCTTTATAAAGGGTGCTTACGGTGTCCTGGGAATGTGAAATGTATCGCACTGCCTGGTCTATGTCCGACGCGCTGATAACAAAGCCTTTCTTGATTATATTGTGGAGTTCGTTGATTACCTTATTTGTATTCTCCACGTCTGCTTTGCTGCCCATAAGGGTCAAATGGTTCCCTCGTATGCTCGTCCTGACGTTAAAATACTTCCTGAGGTATTTGATATTTTCGTCACGGGGGCCAAAAAGGTTGCGGGCTACGTTTATATCGTCAAAAAAGAGCTTCAAAAACCCTTCATTCGTTTTTTCTTCCAATAAAGTTTTCAACTCCTCCTTTATGCCACATATTAATATACCACAAAAACAGCTTTTGCAACAGCGAGAAACGGGCTTCCACAAAAACTTAAAACAATTGTAAATTCATGAAGTTTTGAGTAGAATATAGGCTATGCACAAAGTCCTTATTATCGACGACGAAAAGGATATACTCGACAGCCTGTCCTCCATACTTGAAGATGAGGGTTTTCAGGTCTTCAAGGCAACCGACGGCAAGGAAGGCCTTTCTCTTTTCGAAAGAGAAAAACCGAAAATAGTCCTGCTCGATATATGGATGCCTGAGCTGGACGGGATACAGGTCTTGAAGCGGATCAAAAAAAAGAAGGAAGAAGCGATAGTTATCGTTATTTCCGGTCATGGGACGATTTCCACGGCCGTCGAGGCCGTTAAAATGGGCGCGTACGACTTTCTCGAAAAGCCTCTTTCAATCGAAAAAATTCTTGAGGTCATGTTCAGGGGGTTAGGAGCTGAAGGCCGGAATAAGGTAAAAACCGAAGATTTTCGAATAGAAAGCGCCAAGGGCGCCCATAAATTCCAACAAAAGACCATCGGGAAGAGCATCGTTGTCTACGGTGTCGGCCTGCATTCCGGGGCAAAGACCGGCATGATACTTCTCCCTATGCCTGAAAATTCCGGCATCGTGTTCGAACACATACCCGACGGGGAACGCATTCCAGCATATATCGATTACGTCTTCTCCATCGGTTATGCCTCATCGGTAAAAGGGAAGAACTGTATGGTAAGAACCATTGAGCATCTTCTTGCGACGTTTCACATGTATGGAATAACGAACCTTCTCGTTAAGGTCAGCGAAGAGGTCCCGATCCTTGACGGCTCTGCAATCGAGATATGCAACAAGATCGAGGAGGCAGGGATTATCGAACAGCAAAAGGGGATAGAGCCGCTTTACATTAAGGAAGCGGTCACGATGACCGGCCTAAGCAACGGAAAATCTCTCCAGATCGAGCCATCACAATCGTTTGAGATAGATTATACCTTGGAGCATGGCAAGCCTATCGGCGTCCAGCGATATCACTTTCAGGGAGGCAAGGACGCATTCATTGCCCAGATAGCTCCCGCAAGGACCTTTGGCTTTCTCAGGGACTTTGAACAGCTTGCGAAGATGGGCCTCGGCACGGGCGGAAGGATAAATAACGTTATCATCTTAAATGATGAAGGGGTCATCAATACAGAGCTAAGGTTCAAGGATGAGTTTGTGAGACACAAGGTGCTTGACCTGATCGGCGACGTTTATCTGCTGAACCGTCCTGTGATCGGGAAAATCGTTGCGAAACAGACCGGCCACCTTGAAAACCTCGCGCTTGTCAAAGAGCTTAAGAAGCGCTTCCTCGGCTAGCAAGCTTTCAGTCTTCAGCTTTCAGCTATCAGCGCATAGACCTCGTAAGGCGTAAGTCGTTAGGCGTGAGGCGATTTTTGACTCCTCGCTCTTAGCTCTCCGCTCTCTGCTGTCTTTCCGCCTGCCCGCCTCACAAAGTTTAGTATGAACTCCGCAATGTCCTCGACATCATCGCGCAGGAATTGTTTTACGGGCGCATTGATGGGTTTATCCGCAACAATGGCGATGAGCGTTTCGTCGCCGAGACAAACCGGATCGATATTCTCTTTCCAGTTAAAGACCTCAATCTTCGGAAATGTTTCTCTTTTGTAACCTTCGGTGATGACGAGATCGACGCCACGGACATACCGGTCAACGATCTCCTGAACCTTCAACTCCTTGTCAACATCAATGACAAGGGCGATCTTTGCCGGCGACGCGAGAATCACTGCTTTTGCGCCTGCAGCCTTGTGCCTGTAAGTATCTTTACCTTCCCTGTCAATTTCAAGATCACCATGGTGATGCTTGACCGTGGCGATTCTCAGACCTCTGCTTTTCAGCAACGGTATCAGCTTTTCTATCAGGGTTGTCTTTCCGGTTTTTGATCTTCCTACAATGGAGAGGACGACGATGCTATTTTGTGCCATCATGAAAATAGTTATTCTTCATAAAATAAAAATGAAAGGCAATGATAACCAGCGCATGTGTTATCTTTTTTTCTCCTATAAGCGAAGGGATCTCTTTCAGGGGAACGAGCGCAACCTCGATATCTTCATCGGGGTCAAAATTTGTCTCGGCAACCTTTCTTGCATTCTTGACGAGGTAGGTATGACAGAGGTTATTGAATATGGCCGGGTTAGGATTTACAGCGCCGAGGTATTGAACCTCCTCTCCTGCGTAACCTGTCTCTTCCTTAAGCTCACGGAGCGCCGCATCTCTATGCCCTTCGTCATCTACAAGCCCTCCCGGTATCTCGAGGGTAATATCCTGCGAACCGTGTCGGTATTGTTTTATCATTACAACCTTCCCGTCTTCTGTCAGGGGAATAATATTGACCCAGTCATTTGTTTCAATGGTATAAAATTCCCCGACTTCCCGGGTTCTTGGAGAGAGCGCGTGGTTTACGGCAATCCTGAACACCCTGTAATCTCTGTCAATCTTTGAATCTAAAAGCTCCCACTCTCGTATCATGACAATTCCGCATACAGACTACCATGTAGTATTCTCGCAATGCAATAGCAGCCGTTATAATGTCAACGAACAATGAACTGCCCCGCAGCAAGCTGCGAGGTATCAGAGGATAGAAACGGCATGATTATGCCCCCTCACCCTTCCCTCTCCCGCGGGGGGAAAGGGAATATTGTCACCCCGCGGCACGCTGCGGGGAATCATCCGGATTGAAACGCAGCTGCGTAAGACTGATCTATATCAAAGGGGTGTCTGTCTATAAAAAGTGATGGGAAGCCTATTGAAGGAACCAACAGGCTTCGCTTGTGTAAAGCAATAAATGGAACCGGGATGACGACAACAAATAACCAAAACAAAAAAGGGGGATAATTTTGAAAATACTACCTCTCGATTCTTTACCTCTTCCCTTTAATGCCCAGACCTATAAAACTCTTCGTACTCTATAAAAAATTATGCCTGCTTCTTTACCTTCATCTGTTTACCGCAGCAGATTAAATCGCAAACCCCGGCACAACCGCACACCGTGTCCACCGATACGATCATCCCGCAGACACCACATTCGTACTTGGTGCCCTTTTTCGCGGATGATCTTGCTGCCGGTTTCTTTGCTGCCGGTTTCTCTTTTACAGCAGATTTCTTTGCTACCGGCTTTGCCTTGGCAGCTGGTTTCCTGGTTGCCATTTATTTCCTCCTTACGGATTTTACTTCGCAGCTATTTTTTTGCTGCCTTCTTTGGTGCTGCTTTCTTTGCTGCCGGTTTTTTTGCTGCTGCCTTCTTCGGTGCTGCTTTCTTTGCTGCCGGTTTTTTTGCTGCTGCCTTCTTTGGTGCTGCTTTCTTTGCTGCCGGTTTTTTTGCTGCTGCTTTCTTTGGTGCTGCTTTCTTTGTCGCCATTCATTACCTCCTAAAATATTTTTTGTGTTTCTTTTTTTATTGTATATGAATTAAATATTCTGTCAAGTAAGAATTTGCTAAATTCGCTCTCTGTCAATATTTTTTTTATCGTTTCAATTTTTGAAAATATTTTATTACGGGGTGCACAATAAAAATAAACGCCCGGATTATGTGGTTCCTGGCCAAATACAGCCCGAACGTCAATATAATACTTATAATAAGCAAAGTAAAAAATGCCTGGTACTTCCCATCCTTTACTGCGCTTCCCTGCAATGTAAGCATAAGCGTACCCGGCAATCTTCCGAAGACGTTCATCAGTATAAAGTCGATGATCCGCATACGGGTCAACCCAAGCAGGTAGCAGAGAGAATCCTTGGGAAAGCCGGGGATGAGAAAAAATATGAATGTTATGTAGAGGCCCTTATGGGTAACAAAAAAATTAAATTTATCAATATAGTGCTTCTTAACGATCTTCTCTACGAACTTAATGCCGAACGTACGCGCAATACCGAATGCCGTAAGAGAACCGATCGTGAGGCCAACTGTCGAGAGGATCACGCCCGATACATTGCCGAATAAAAAACCACCGACGAAACCGGTTACCTCGCCTGGCACAGGAGCGAATACAACCTGCAGTGACTGAACCAGGATAAAGATAGGCGCTGCATACGGACCGAAGGAAGCGATAAAGATTCTCAGCTTTTTAAAATCGAAAAAGAATCTGTAGTATGCAAAGACGTCCCTCCACGCACCTTCATGGTAAACGTAGAACATGAGGATGATGAGCACCAGGATCGAGATCCAGAGGACTGCGCGCAAGATCAATGACAGCTTGCCAGAGTTGACGATGGATTGTTTATTCAAGTTTGGATCGCGACGGTTCTGAGAACCTCGTCGACTGTCGTTAAACCGTCTTCGAGAAGTATCAGGCAGTAGTCTTTAAGGGTCTTCATGCCGGCTGCGATAGCCGCCTGACGTATGGCACTCGTCTCGGCGCCCTCCGCGATCAGGTGCCGTACCTCTTCGCCCACCATGAGCACTTCATAGACGCCGACCCTGCCTTTGTAGCCCGTGTTGCCGCAGACGTCGCATCCCTTTCCTTTGTATAGCGACATGCCTTCAGGAAGCCCAAGATATTTTGCGATGATAGGATCCGGCTCATATTTCTCTTTGCACTTCGAGCATATCCTTCTTACGAGCCTCTGGGCGACAATGCCGATAATGGAAGTTGATGTGAGGAACGGCTCTATGCCCATTTCCGACAAGCGCATAAAGGTTGCGGGCGCGTCGTTCGCGTGGAGCGTTGTAAAAACAAGGTGGCCAGTGAGGGCGGCCTCCACGGCTATTTTGGCAGTCTCTTTATCCCTTGTCTCTCCAACGAGGATCACGTCGGGGTCCTGCCTCAGGAATGCCCTCAATACCCGGGCAAAATCAAGCCCGATATCCGCATTGACCTGCACCTGGTTGATCCCGGCGAGGTCATACTCGATCGGGTCCTCAACGGTTGATATATTTACATCAACAGTGTTGATCTCTGCGAGCGAGCTGTAGAGCGTCGTGCTTTTTCCGGAGCCGGTAGGACCCGTAACATAGATGATCCCATAGGGCTTTTTGATCATCTCCCTCACAAGGTCCAGGGTGCCCGGATGGCTGACCAATTTATCCAGGCCCATGGTGGTGTTGCTTTTGTCGAGGATACGGGTACAGATCTTCTCTCCAAATTTTGTCGGCACCGAGGAAACCCGGAAATCGACCGACTTGCTCCCCAATTTTATTGTTATCCTGCCGTCCTGGGGCAACCTCCTCTCGGTGATATCGAGCTTGGAGATGATCTTGACCCTGCTGATGAGAGGAAGCTGGACCTTCTTGGGCAACATCATCTCTTCCCTGAGCACGCCGTCAATCCGGTAACGTACACGCAGCGCCTTTTCCATCGGCTCGATATGGATATCGCTTGCGCCCTTTTTTAAGGCAGCGGCAATGATGTTGTTCGTGAGGCGTATGATCGGCGCCCCCTCTGCCTCCCTCGCAAGGTCCGTAATGCCTGCCTCGTCCTCGTCGGCATCTTCGAACTCAGCGTCCTTCATGATATCGGCCTGGACGTGATCCATGGAATCAAGGAGCTGGTCAAGGTTTATTTCGGGCTCTTCCTTCTTTTCCTTCTTGGTAAGCTCGACATACTCGGACTCCATGAACTTCTTGAAATCATCCGCCGAGACTATTACGGGGTCAATGGCCCTTCCCTTGATGAACTTCCGCGCCTCATCGAGCGCCATAAGGTCATTAGGGTTTACCATTGCGAGCGTCAGCGTATTGCTCGAATAGGACGTGGGGAGCATCTTGTATTTCATAATAAGCTGATGAGGGATGATCGTTATCACGTCCTTATCCAGCTTCAGCGTCTTAAGGGAGACAACGCCGAGGCCGTCCCTGGTGTTCATCTCCTCGATTCTGGCTGCAACGATCTTGTTGAGGGAGAGTGAAAGCGTAGGGTGTTCCGTCAGGAGGGCCTCAAAATCCTTTTTCTCGAGGACAAACACCTCTGTTGCCTGGATAGCCATGACCGTAGCAGTCCTCGGCTTGCCCGTTAACAACGCCATCTCGCCGAAGCAGGCGCCGCTGTCGAGGGTCGCTATTGTGAGGTCAACGCCAAGCGAAGGCTCCTGCTTCCTGATCTCCACCTTGCCTGATTTTATAACGAACATTGAATCGCCCGAAGCGCCCTCGCGGACGATGGCGGTGTTCGGAGGATAGATCCTCTCTTTTAGCCTTTTTGAAAGCTCCTCGAGCTCCGGGTCCCCGAGGGCCTTAAATATCTCTGTATTCTTTAACGATGTTACCTTATCTATAGGAGGGCTCATTTTCCAAACCTTCTGTTTCTATCCTGGTAACTCCTGATAGCCCTTAAAAAATCTATCTTTCTAAAGGCCGGCCACAGGGCATCACAGAAGTAGAATTCACTGTACGCGCTCTGCCATAGTAAAAAACCGCTCAACCGCACCTCCCCGCTTGTCCTTATTATAAGGTCAGGGTCAGGAATTCCGCAAGTGTAGAGATGGGCCGCAATGTCGTCACTGGTAATATTATTAGCCACCTCTTCAATATTTTCAACGTTCTTGCACCGGATCGCTTCCTTGACAGCCTCAACGATCTCTTCTCGTCCGCCATAGCCAACCGCAATATTCAGTATATGATTATTGTTGCGCATCGTCAACTCTTCGGCCCTTTTTATTGCATCTTTCAAACGATCCGGCAGCATCTCTATCTTTCCAAGTGCGTGTATCCTGAATCCATTTCTTTTAACGATCTGGTTTTTTGACAGCTCATCGATCTTTTCCTCGATCACCTTCAGGAGCGCTTCAACCTCTCCCCTGTCCCGCTGGATATTCTCCGTTGACAACACCCATATGGTAACGATCTTGATGTCAAATTCCGCGCACCATTTCAGGACATCGTCAAGCTTCCTTGCCCCTTCTATATGGCCCATGGTGATATCGTCGAACCCCATCTCTTTCGCATACCGCCTGTTCCCGTCGAGTATAAGGCCTACATGAAGAGGCAGCTTCCCCTTCTTCACCTCTTTTTCGAGGAGCTTTTCATATGAATAATAGAGTATCTTCTTGATCAACACATAAAATTATAATGTATATTTAGAAAAATATTAACACTTTTTTCAAGCAGTCCTGAAAGATTAAGAAAAGGAGGTGGAAAAAGCCGCAGCCTCCAGGTCCGTTTTGACCGTCTAAGCGCTCATCGCCGATAGCTGCCGTATGGATTTTGTCCTTGAGGAAAGGGTTTTGACAGCATCCTTGAGGCCGTCGATCGTGAGCTCGTACATCGGGAATATCTTTCCGATCGTATCCACGGTATAGTGGCCCCAGAAATTCATGTGCGTCGGGTTCAGCCACACCGAATGGGGGAAGTGCTCTTTGATCCTCAGGAGCCACTCGAGCGACGGCTTGTCGTTCGTATAAAAATAATCGATGCACCCGTTGATGTCGAAGAGCTCCGAATAGGCCATACTTGCGTCACCTACTATGACAACCTTATAGCCCTTGTGGAAATTGGAAAAGAGCTTTTCCGTAGGTACCTTTTTATAGTTCTGAATGTCTTCGTAAATATCCTGGTAAATGGTGTTGTGGAAGAAGTAGTACCTGAACTCTTTAAAGTGCTCCATCTGCGATGCAGCCGAGAAGAGCCTTTCACAGAGTTCAGTGTAGGGAAGCATTGACCCGCCCGTGTCCATGAGGAGGATGAGCCTGACAGAGTTTTCCCGTGACCTGTTAAAGACAAGCTCGATCTCTCCGCCCTCTTTCGCGGTCTTGTCGATCGTCTCTTCTATATCGAGCTCTTCCTCAAGCCCTTCCCTTTTAAGCTCCCTCAATTTCTTCAGTGCCATCTTTGTCTGCCGCACGTCGAGAATGATGTCGTTCCGGTAGTTCCTGAATCTCCTTTCGCTTGCGACCTTTGCGGCCGACTGCATCCCTGACTCACCGCCGACCCGGATACCTCCCGGATGAAACCCGTAGGCGCCAAAGGGCGATGTGCCGCCCGTGCCTATCCACTTGCCCCCGCCGTCATGCCTCTCCTTCTGTTCTTTCAGCCTTTCCCTGAACTGGCGCATCAGCTCGTCCATGTCGTGGGTATTCCTGAACTCCTGTATCTGCCTCTGCAGTTCCGCCATCTCTTCAGGGCTTAGCTTTGGAAGCCTGTGGAGGGGGTTCTCAAGCCATTCCATTACCTTGTCAAGCTCAAGATTCTCTGTCTTGATGCCGCCGAAATATTCCTGGAAGGCAAGGTCAAAGGCATCGTAGTAGGCCTCGCTCTTGACGAGAAAGGCCCTCCCCAGGTAGTAGAGGTGGTTGAGGCTTGATTGAAAGTACCCGTTATAGAGCGCCTCCATGAATGACATCCATTCTGTAATGGAAACGGGCACGCCCTTTTTTCGCAGTATATAGAAAAAGTCAATGAACATACCTTAGAACCTTCTTTTAAACCCAAACCCGCCCTGGGCGTTTGAAAGCTTGATGAACCTGTCCGTATCCTGCTCGTTCTTAAGCAGCGTGCCGAGGAAGGGGATCTCCGCACCGATCTTTTCCAGGTGGATCCCACCCAGGGAAAGCGCCTTGATCCAGTCGAGCAGCTCGCTCGTCGACGGTTTTTTCCTGAGCCCATCCATTTCGCGGATCCAGTAAAACTTCTTGAGGGCCTCTTTGACGAGCTTGTTCTCGATGTCAGGGTAATGGACCTTGACGATCCTCTCCATCATCTCATCATCGGGGAACTCTATATAGTAGAACAGGCATCTCCGCAGGAATGCGTCGGGCAGCTCCTTCTCTGAGTTGCTCGTAATGATAACAATGGGACGGTGCCTGGCGACGACCTCCTCGTCAAGCTCGTGTATGTGGAACGACATCTCGTCAAGCTCATTGAGCAGGTCGTTGGGGAATTCGATGTCCGCCTTGTCGATCTCGTCTATAAGAAGAACCAGCTGCTCTTCGCTTTTGAAGGACTGGCCCAACCTCCCAAGCTTGATATATTGCCTGATGTCGCTGATGTCCTTGTCTTTGAACCGTGCGTCGTTAAGCCTCTGAACGGTATCGTATACGTAAAGTCCATCTTTTGCCTTTGTCGTGGATTTGATGTTCCATATCAAAAGTTTCTTGTTAAGGGCACGGGAAATGCTGTGCGCAAGCAGCGTTTTTCCTGTCCCTGGTTCGCCTTTTACTACAAGCGGTTTTCCCAGGGCGACAGAGACATTGACAATTTCCATAAGCGGTTTGGAAGCTATATAGTCATCGCTTCCCCTGTAACCCTGTGTCGCATTCGCCATTATTGGTCCTCCTTGAGAATAGTGAAAAATATCACTAATAGTATAAGGCTTTTAGGCGCCAAAGTCAATCATTCGGCAGAACGCGGAGAACCGGATACTGGATGCTCGATACTGGCTGCTGGTTGAAACCGCGTGAGACGAGGGATAAGGACCGAGGGGCGAGGGACGTCCGCTGCGCTAGGACGAGGGACGAGAAAGGCAGCACATGGTTCAAGACCGATTGCTGATCGCTGAAAGCTGATAGCTAATAGCTAAACATTCAACGAACCTGACAGTCTGGATAGACGAAACAAAAGAATTTTCTTGACAAATACCCCGCTTTCCTTTTAAATGTTCATACTATGCAGAGATCATCCGTGAATTCCTTCTTTTATTTTTATTACTTTACCAGCTTGCGCCCATGATCTCTTTGCTCTGAGAAAGCAAAAGCCATGGGTGCAAAACCCATGGCTTTTTAGTGTGTAAGCCATGGGGTTGACCCATGGCTTTTTTATTATCAGGAGGACATATGATCATTTCAAAAAAATTACATAAGTTGATCGCTGACCAGGAAGGCTGGACCCGCAGAATGTTCGAGGAGGGGATCAAGATCAAAAAACAATATGGGGAAGACAACGTCTATGACTTCTCCCTCGGCAACCCCGATACCGAACCGCCGAAAGACCTCCAAAAAACACTTGCCGAGGCGCTCCTGCATCCCCAAAAGGGAATGCACAGGTACATGACAAACAGCGGGTATGAAGATGTAAGGGGTGAGGTGGCAGAATACCTCAGGGAACTTTACGGACTTTCCTTTAAACCTTCCCATGTTTTCATGACAACGGGCTGCGCCGGCGGGCTCAACATACTCCTGAAAAGCATACTCAACAAGGGCGATGAGGTGCTTGTGCCGTCCCCGTTCTTCTGGGAATTCAAAAATTATATAGAAAATTACGGCGGCACAATGAAGCTGGTGAGGTCAACAGAAGATTTCCAGCTCGACATTGACGCAGTGGGGCAGGCGATCACCGGAAAGACAAAGGTTGTTCTCCTCAACAGTCCCAATAACCCCACGGGCGCCGTCTATAGCGAGAAGAGCCTGAAGGGCCTTGCCGGACTCCTCAAACAGAAAAGACAAGAGGGTCAGGAGATCTATATCGTCGCTGACGATGCCTATCGGAAAATAGTATATAACGGCATCAAGCTGCCGAACCTGTTCAAGCTGTATGACCTCGTCATGGCCGTCACGTCCCACTCGAAAGACCTTGCCCTTCCCGGGGAACGGATCGGTTATATTGCCATTTCCCCCCGCATCAAGGGATACGAGCTTATGGTCTCGGCTCTTATGATCTCCATGAGGGCCCTCGGTTTTGTCAATGCGCCGGCGCTCTTCCAGAGGGTGGTCGGGAAATTCCAGAGAACCTCCGTCAGCATCAACGACTACCAGAAGAAGAGGGACACCCTCTATGAGATACTGATGGAGGCGGGCTTTGAATGCGTAAAACCAATGGGCGCCTTCTATATGTTCCCAAAATCCCCGATCCCCGATGAGCTTGAATTTGTCAGGGCGCTCCAGCGGGAAGAGCGGATCATGGTGGTTCCCGGAAGGGGTTTCGGGAAAAAGGGGTACTTCAGGATAGCGTACTGCGTCCCCCTCGAAACAATCCTGAAAAGCAGGGACGGGTTCATCCGGATCGGGAAAAAATTCATTCAGAGGTGAAAGATGGGCATTTCAAAAAATATCAGCAAATCGATGAAAGACTCCTCGTGGATAAGGGCAATGTTCGAGGAAGGGGAAAAACTGAAAAAACAGTTCGGCCCGGAGAACATACTCGACTTTACCCTCGGCAACCCTGTCGCGGAGCCGCCGGATAAGCTGAAAGAAGAGCTGGTACATATCGCCTCTTTAAAAATAAAGGGCATGCACCGCTACATGACGAACAGCGGCTACGAAGAGGTGAGGGCGGATATAGCAAATTTCTACGAAGAAAGATCAAGGCTGCCCTTTACGAAAGACAACATCATCATGACCGTCGGCGCTGCAGGGGGCATCAACGTCGCGCTGAAGGCCCTTCTCGATCCCGGCAACGAGGTGATCGTTCCTAATCCGTATTTTGTGGAATTCAGGTTCTATATAGAAAATCACGGGGGGTCAATGAGGCTCGTTGACACTTTGGACGACTTTCACCTCGACATTGAAAAGATCGAAAAGGCGATCAACAGGAAGACCAAGGCGATCATCATCAATTCCCCGCACAATCCGACAGGCGTTGTCTATAACGAAGAGGAATTGAAGGCCCTCGCAGCGCTTCTCCGGGAACGGAGGGAAAAGGGGCAGAGGATATTCATCCTCGCCGACGAGGCATACAGGAAGATCATCTACAACGGCACCGTCCTGCCAGACCTTTTCAATATCTACGAAGATACGATCGTCATCACATGCCACTCAAAAGACCTCGCGCTTCCCGGGGAGCGGATAGGCCATATCGCCGCTTCGCCCCATATAAAGAACCTGAGACCTCTCTTGGACGCCATGATATTCGCAAACAGGATACTTGGCTTCATCAACGCCCCGGCGCTCATGCAGAGGCTCGTTCAAAAGTTCCAGAGAAACAGCGTCGATATCATGGACTACCAGCGCAAAAGGGATGCCATCTACAGGATCCTTGTCGAATCCGGATTCAACGTGACAAAACCCCTCGGGGCATTCTACATATTCCCGCAATCGCCGGTGCCCGATGATATCCAGTTCGTGAGGACCCTCCAGCAGCACCACATCCTGGCCGTGCCGGGAATAGGCTTCGGGAAGCCTGGTTATTTCCGGTTGGCCTATTGTGTTGAGATGGACGTGATTGAAAGGTCGGAAAGGTATTTCAGGGATATAATACCGACCGCACGATAACGCCTGTTGCCTGTGCAGCGCTGCCGGTCAGAGAAACCTCAGGATGGCGGCGGTATCGATATTCTTCTCAAATGCATCGGCAAGGCGTTCCCTGTCCATCCCTCTTTCCGCAACACCTTCTAAATATGGAAATACGCCGAGGAACGGTGCGCTGAGATACCGCTTCAGCACGCCCGGATTTGTCCGTGAGGCGATATCGGCCTCATTGCCTGCGTCATTCAGGATCACGCCGGCGATGTCTATGCCCTTCGACTGCAGAAAACGGCTCGTCAGGAGGGTGTGGTTTATCGTCCCGAGGCCGAGCCTCGACACGATGATGGTCGGCGCATTCCATCGGCTGATAAGGTCAGCATAGAAGAAGTCTTTTTTAATAGGCACCAAAACTCCGCCGGCGCCTTCAATAACAACAACATCGTGCATCCTCGAGAAACCCCGGTATATCCTGTCAATGCTGTCGATGTCGATTACGCGACCTTCCAACTCTGCGGCAACTTCAGGCGCAAGGGGCGCTTCAAAGGCGTAAGGGGTTATTTTCTTCAGGCTGTCGGCGCTTCCTGACGCCTCTCTCAACAAGACCGAGTCCCGCGGCCCTGCACCTTGTTCCCCTTTTGTCAACCCACTTTCAAAAGGCTTCATAACGCCAACATTCATGCCCCTCCGCAACGAGAGGAAGGCGCACAATCCCATTGATACAACCGTTTTGCCGATCCCTGTATCTGTTCCGGTTATAAAAAGGGGTTTCACTATCTCACAACTGTAGAGAGGAGGATCGCAATGCTTATAAAAAGGCAACCGCAGATTATCGCAAGGCCTGTATTCCCCTCTTCTGATATCTTTTTCTCAAAATCGGTGGAAAATGCAGCGCCAACGATCTTCAACATCACCAGCACGATAACCATATACACGGCTGAATAGATACACATCTCTATTATACTGCCGAGAATTTTCCACATGGCCGGCCCTAATTAGAAAGGTAGTATACGAGATTGTCAAGGGCGGACGTGAAGAAGAGATTGCGGAGCTTCACGTTCTCAGGGGTTCTAACGGGTGAAGGTGAAAGATTAAGGATGCCCTTGATGTTTGCATCAACAAGCCAATCCGCTACTTTTTGCGCTTCCTGGGGGGGCGTTGTAATAATCCCTATCTCTATGTTTCTTGCCTTTACTACCTCTTTTAACCTTTCGACATGGAGAATTTCAACGGGCCTCCCTACCCTTTCAGATATATGGCCTATGACTCTCTCGGGCTGGACATCAAAGGCAGCCACTATCTTGTAATTCTGCTTCAGGAAGTCCTTATAAACAAGCAGGGCGCTCCCCATGTTCCCGATGCCGACTACCGCAATTCTCCACTCCCTGTTGATCCCGAGTATCTCTTTGATATTTCTCTTCAGCTCTTTTACGTTATAGCCCATGCCCCTGATGCCGAATTCGCCGAAATAGGCAAAATCCTTCCTGACCTGTGCAGCATTGACATTACAGATATTCGCTATAAGCGCGCTCGATGCAACCCGCTCGTTCTTTGTTTCCAGATCTCCCAGGCATTTCAGATAATTTGAGAGGCGCCTTATGGTAGCTTCGGGGATCTTTGTATATTTCGCCATTTTTCTTTTCCTTTTGAAGATTTTCTCTTTATTTATCATATATGTAACAATTAAAAGGGGCTTTTGCAAGAGAAATTATTATCAAGGATATCGCGGTGTTTTACAAATTTTTACCATAAATAGGACCATCAAGAGAAAAAATTAACAAGCTACTATAAGCATAATAGCCAATCACCAATAAACAAGCTCCAATTTATCACCAATATTCCATAACCAAATAAAAGTTTTCTCAATATTTTTTTCGTTTGGGTATTCGGTCATTGGTTATTGGGTATTAATTGGTGATTGATGTTTGGTTATTGATTATTAAGGTTTTTGCTATGAGCTG
>JAGOOA010000009.1:0-39278 GCA_017992765.1 Syntrophorhabdaceae bacterium | reverse complement strand
CCTGTTATTACCAGCTTAATCATGTCATACTCCTTACAATAGCTCATAGTAAAATCAAGCACGAATTTCTAAGCACCAAATCCTAAACAATATCAAAATTCAAACATCAAATGTTCAAAACGAATTCATGTTGTTTGTGTTTTGTATTTTGAAAATTGGGACATTCGGATTTGTTTAGAATTTCGAAATTAGTATTTCGTGCTTGGTCTTGTCCTGAGCAATGAACCATGAGCCGTTTTCTCTATTCCCTTCTTAGCAGTCCCTTCTCCCTTAGCAGCCCCTTCAGGTATTTGCTGTTCGTGTCGGTAAGCGGGCACAATGGCAATCTCAATTCCCTCTCGATCATACCCATATAATAGAGGGCTTCCTTGACCGGGATCGGGTTTGTCTCGATGAACATGCCCTGGAAAAGCGGCATAAGCTCTGTGTGCAGGTCCCGCGCCTTCACAATGTCCCTATCTTCCATGAAGGCCCTGTAAAGCGCTTTCAATACTTTCGGCATAATGTTGGAGATCACCGAGATGACGCCAACCGCGCCAACGCTCATCATCGGCAGAAAGATGTTGTCGTCACCGGAAAGTATTGTGAAATTGCCGCCCGTTAATCTGTATATCTCTGAGACCTGCACAAGAGATCCCGACGCCTCCTTGATGCCGACGACATTAGGGATCTCAGCGATCTTTTTGATCGTCTCTGGCGTCATGTTGATGCCCGTTCGGCCCGGTATGTTGTAAAGGACAAGCGGTATATCAACGGCCCCGGCTATCTCTTTATAATGCCGGTAAAGACCTTCCTGTGAGGGTTTGTTGTAGTAGGGCGTTGTGAGAAGGCACGCGTCAGCGCCGAGCCTCTTCGCGCCCTCTGTCAGCTCTATCGCTTCTTTCGTGCTGTTTGAGCCTGTCCCCGCGATAACCGGGACCAAGCCTTTTGCATATTTCACCGTCAGCTCGATCACCCTCTCGTGTTCTTCGTAAGAAAGGGTAGGCGCTTCCCCTGTCGTTCCACAGGGAACAAGGCCGTCAACGCCCTCTTGCAGCTGAAACTCGATAAGGCTTCTCAACGCATCTTCATCAACCTTTTCATTTTTGAAAGGCGTTACCATGGCTGTGAAAACACCTTTTAAGTCCATATTGGCTCCTTTCTGATAGGTCAGCTTTACGCTGTCAGCGATCAGCCAGCCTGAACACTGTCTGTTGAACGCGGCCTGTTCACGTCAACGCCTCTTCGTACAGCTTGCCTATGAATATGATCTTTGTGCCGCCTTCAAGGTAGACCTCTTCGTTCATATAGATCTTCAAAATTTCTCCACCACGCGTATGCACGTTGACAGGGCTTTTCACCTGGGACTTTCTGCTCAGGATAACCACGGAGGCGACCGCCCCCGTCCCGCACGCATACGTCTCTCCTTCAACGCCCCTCTCGTAGGTTCTCAGCTTTACGTTCTTCGTGTCGATGATCTCGACAAAGTTCACATTTGTCCCTTTCTTGCCAAACATTTTGTGGTATCGTATCGAGCTCCCCAGCTCGTTTACCGAGATATAATCAATATCCTTCACCACCAGCACCGCGTGGGGCACTCCTGTATCGACGCTGTTAATGAAAATTTCTTTGTCCTCGAGCTTGACCGGGTAATCGAGCTTCAGGTCCTTCGGGGTGGTAAGCTGAAGCTTCACCTTCGCGCCATTGACCTCTGCTTTGATGATGCCGGCCATTGTTTCAAAGGTCATTTTCTCTCCGGCAATGCCTTTCATTTTGGCAAAACGCGCCGCGCATCGTCCGCCGTTGCCGCACATCTCCGCCTCTGAGCCGTCAGCGTTAAAAAACCGCCAGCTAAAATTATTATATTCCCTTGCAGCTTCGATGAGTATAACGCCGTCGGCGCCGACCGAATGATGCTGCCTGCTCACCTTTTTTACGAATTCGCTGATGTTCCTGAATTTCTTGTAGACTTTTCCGTCGCGGTTGTCAATAAGGATAAAGTCGTTGCCGCTTGCGCTCATCTTGTAAAACTCTAGCTCAGCCACTGCTTCACACCTCCAGAAAGTGCGGTACAGACTCGCCCCTCACAAGATCGCTGAGGGCCTCTCTTTTTCTTATAACATAAAATTCTCTGTCCTTTACAAGCACTTCGGCAACCCGCCTCCTGGCGTTGTAGTTCGAAGACATGGAAAAACCGTATGCGCCGGCACCGAGGACTGCGAGAAGATCCCCGTTTTTGATCGACGATATTCTCCGGCCTCTTGCAAAAAAATCACCGGATTCGCAAACAGGGCCCACAACGTCTACCCTTACGGAATCGCCTTTGCCTTCTTTCACCGGGACTATTTCGTGGTATGCATCGTAGAGTGCGGGCCTCACAAGGTCGTTCATCGCCCCATCGACAATATAAAAGGTCTTTCCCGGCATCTTCTTGGTATACAGAAGTTTCGTGACGAAGACCCCGCTGTTCCCCACGAGCACCCTGCCAGGCTCAAGTATGAGCGTGAGGTCTGTTCCTTCCAGTTCTTCCTCCATTACCCGGGCGTAGTCTTCGGGGTGCGGTGGCAGTTCATCCTTGTAGGTTATCCCAAGCCCTCCGCCGATATCGACCATCCGTACGAATGTGCCTTCTTCTTGCAGTTGCCGGATCATTGACTTCAAAGACCGCACTGCCTCAACAAAGGGGGCAAGCTCAAGTATCTGGGACCCTATATGGGATGATATGCCCACCGGTACAAGGAGGCGGTCTTCCCCCATTGCCTTGTAAAGCCTGCGGGCGTCCTTCCACAGCACGCCGAACTTGTTCTTTTTCAGCCCTGTCGTTATGTAAGGGTGGGTCTTGGGGTCAATCTCGGGATTCACCCGTATTGACACAGGCACGGCCTTCTTTAAGGCCTGTGCCAGTCTTGAGACGGCCTGCAGCTCCCCCTCAGACTCGATATTGATCATGAGGATGCCTGCCCTGATCGCAGATCGCAGTTCCTCCTCCGTCTTGCCTACGCCGGAAAACACTATTTTGTTTGCGGGTATCCCGGCACGAAGGGCCTTATAAAGTTCTCCGCCGGACACGATATCTGCGCCGCCGCCGAACTTTGCGGTCATCCTCAGTATCGCGCTGCTCTCATTGGCCTTGCAGGAATAACACGTGACATGGGGTATCTTCCTGAATGCATCGTTAAAGACGCGGAAATGCCTCTCGAAGGTCCGGTAGCTATATACGTAAAATGGTGTGCCGACAGCGGCGGCAATCTCTGCCACGGGCACCTTTTCACAATACAATTGGCCTTTCTTGTATTCAAAGTAATGCATCTTCTCTTGTGTGCCCCTCCTGATCAGGACTTAACTCCCCCATCCTGCTTCCCGGCGCCTGAACCTTTTCATTCTCTCAGGATCACTATAAGCTCTCTCGACTGCCCGCTTTCGTTCCCCGATGTATCAACGGATGTTACGTAGTAGGAAACGTATCGCAGATCAGGCACCACCGCGTCGATAAACGAAGTATCCCTGGTAAGCTCTGTATTGAGCCTTTTCGCCGTCCCTGCTCCGATCCTGTATACATTATACCCGGCAAGATCCTTGTCGGGAGGCTCCTTCCAGGTTATCACAACCGTATTGCCCTTCCGCTCAGCCTTCATGTCGAGGGGCACCGTAGGGGGTGTTTTGTCCTTTGGAACAACGTCCAGCATGACCCCTTCGCCCTCCCACTGCACCCCGCCTTTTACCCTGACCTTTCGGACCGCATAGCGATACTTTTTCCCATTCTCAAGCCCGGAATCAGCATAAAGAGAAACTGCAAGGGGGGTCTTGTTCAGGGGAAAAAGCGGATAGGAACCGTTCTCATAGCGGTATATATTATAGAGAAACCCTTCCTCCCTTGACCAGGAAAACTCCACCCTCCCGTCATCCTCCTTTGCTGAAACGTTCCTTGGCTGGTCCGGCGGAATTTCCCACTTGATGGAAAAAACATTCGATGCATCCCCGATAGTACCCTGTTTTGTATATGGATGCACCCTGTAGGAATACAGCAGCCCGCCCGTAAGGTCTTCGTCGTAGACATACATCTTGTTGCCATAGAGGGCATACCCTTTCTTTTCGTCAAGGCGGATATCTTTGAAAGGTTCGAATGTCCCCGCGACACAGGAACCGCAGGCCTTTAATACCCTGAAGCCGGCGAGGCCTTTCGCCTCCAAAGCGTCCGCATTCAGTGCCGGGCTTGAGAAAGAAAGAAAAAGGACCCCGTCTTTCACCGCCCCCGAGAGGTCGCTGATCCCTGCAGGCGAGGAGAGTATCCTCGGCATGGGGTCGCCTTTCTTGCCGCATCCGGCGGCTGCAACCAGCACAATAATGCTAGCGATTACAATATACCTTTTCAGCATTGATCTGTCTCTCTACTTCCTTAAAAGAGGCTGCTCCTTCCGTCTTCCTGTTCTTCAAGATAGCCTGCGGGTCAATACTGGCAAAAACGTCTTTCTCGAAGAGCGGCGAGAATTTCTTCAGCGTGGTGATCGTCAGGTTCTTGAACGGCTTTCCCTTCTCCTCACAATCCCGCACGAGCCTTCCCACGATGCCGTGCGCCTCTCTGAACGGGACGCCCTTGAGCGTGAGGTATTCTGCCATCTCAACGGCAGGCATGTAGCTTTCCCTTACCGCGCGTTCCATCCGCTTCCTGTCAGCCTTCATCCCGGCTATGCACAGCGTCATCACGGCGAGGGATTCTTGCGCCGTCTCTATCGCATGGAACAAGGGCTCTTTATCCTCCTGAAGGTCCCTGTTGTAGGTCATCGGCAAGCCCTTCAGTATCGTAAAAATGCTGAAGAGGTCACTGATGACCCGCGAGGCCTTGCCGCGAATCAGCTCCAGCGCGTCGGGATTTTTCTTGTGCGGCATCAGGCTGCTTCCCGTGCAGAGCGCATCCGGCAAAGCCACAAATGCAACCTCGTTGGACGAAAAGATAATAAGGTCTTCCGATAGCCTGCTCATGTGCATCATGGCCATGGCGGCCCCGTAGATCGCGTCAACGACAAAATCCCTGTCGGAGACCGAATCCATACTGTTCTCGGACACCCTTGCGAAGCCGAGCTTTTTTCTGACAAAATCCCTGTCGAGAGGCATCGTGGAGCCCGCGAGGGCGCCGCTCCCCAAAGGCATGACATCGATTCCGCGCAGGATGTTCTGCAGCCTTTCCCGGTCCCTTTTGAACATATAGTAATACGCCATGAGGTAATGCGAAAAGGTAACTACCTGCGCCTTCTGCATGTGGGTATAGCCCGGCATGATCGTCTCTTTTTCTTTTTCCGCCTTTTGCAAAAGGCCCTTCAGGAGCCCCATGAGGCCTTCCTCAACGCGCTTCAGCCGGTCCTTCAGGTACATCCTCGTGTCGAGCGAAACCTGATCGTTCCTGCTTCGGCCCGTGTGGAGCTTTTTCCCGGCTTCGCCTGTCTTTTCTATAAGCCTCGCCTCTATATGCATGTGGATATCCTCGAGGCTGCTGGAAAAAGTGAATATGCCCATCTCTATTTCTTTCTGTATATCATCAAGGGAGGCTGCAATATCCTTCATCTCTTCTTTTGTCAGGACGCCGATCCTGTTGAGCATTTCCGCATGGGCCTTGCTCCCCTCAATGTCATACCGGTAAAGAGCCTGGTCATAATCGATGGATGCGCTGAACCTCTCAAGGAGAGGGTCTGTTTTTCCTTTAAACCTGCCGCCCCATGGTTTCATAATCGCTCACCAAATATCGCGGTGCCTATACGCACCATCGTTGCTCCTTCTTCAATGGCCACCTCAAAGTCCGAAGACATCCCCATCGAAAGCTCTCTCATCGTCAGCCCGAATTCGTCGTTCATCTCCTTCAGAATTTCCCGTAACCGTGCAAATACCCACCGTATCTCTTCGGGGTCACCTACAAAAGGCGCCATGGTCATCAGCCCTACAGGCCTTGCATGCGCCAATGCCTTTGTCTTTTCAAGCATTCTCCGCAGGCCGTCCGTCCCCGTGCCGTGTTTGGAGTCCTCTCCGGCAACATTGACCTCAAAGAGCATATCTATTTGCCTTCCGTATCGTTCAAGCCCCTCGACGATATCCCACCTGTCGACCGAATGGACGCAACGAAAAAGTCGCGGGATATACTTTACCTTGTTGGTCTGGATATGCCCGATCATATGCCAGGATATATCACCGACTATTTCTTCGATCTTCCCGCGTGCCTCCTGGATGTAGTTTTCACCAAAATCGCGGAGGCCACACGCAACGGCAGCTTCAATCTTCTCAGTACTAACCTTTTTCGTAACCCCTATTAATCGCACCTCTTCGGGCTGGCGTCCTGCACGGCGGCATGCTTTCGCAATACGGTCCCTTACCGCGCAAATGGATTCCTCAATGGCGCCCATGTTCTACCGGCCAATTCAGCAAAGAGCGTGCCTTCGCACGATGTCCAATTCCTGTTCTATATATTCCGAACTCCTTTAAGCTCACGCAAGGATACCTAAAGAGAGGAGGGCTTCCGCGATCTCGCAGATCGGGAGGCCCACAACGTTCGTGTACGAGCCCTTTATCTCTTTCACCATGTAGCCGCCCTTGCCCTGCACCGCGTAAGAGCCGGCCTTGTCAAGCGGCTCGGACGTTTTTATATACCGTTTGATCTCCTCGTCGTGGAGGTCCCTGACAAAGACCTTTGTCTCCACCGCATCACGGTAGGCGATCTTCCTGGAGAGGTTAAGGACACAAAAGCCGGTTATGACCTTATGCCATTTCCCGCTCAGCGTTTTCAGCATGTTGAATGCCTCTTGCTCGCTCCTTGGCTTACCGAGTATCCTGTTCTTGTAAACAACGACCGTATCGGCAGCGATAATCCACTTGTCCGTGAAGTGGCTCCCGACCTTAAGAGCCTTTTCATGGGATACCCTAAGAACATATTCCTTCGGGGGCTCGTCCTTCTTTCTCGATTCATCGACATCGGGCGGGATGATGGCAAAGGATATGCCCAGCGTTCGGAGGATATCTACCCTCCGCGTCGACTCGCTCGCAAGAATTATCGAATCCCCTTCTTGTATATGAAACATCATTGCCCTACCATTAATAGTGTAGCATAGAAAATTATCCGAAATGTCAAACAATTGCAAGTTAAATGTATAATGGCCCATGACTAATCGTATATCGTAGTTCGTATATCGTATATCGAAATACGAAGAGAACGTTCGGCGTTGGGCGTTCGGTTGGAAAGGCGGTAGAGAGCGGAACACCCGTAAGTCGTAAGGGGCTTAATCGCCTAACGCCTACGACTGACGACTGACGAGATTTTTTCACCTTTCACTTTTTACATTTCACGCCTTATGTTTTACTATGAGCTATGAGCTGACCTTAACGAGGAGGTAATCATGACAGGTATCATAAATATTGTCACAACAGGGCCTGACCGGAATACCATTGAATACATAGGGAGGAGGCTCGTTGAGATGAGGCTTGCCGCATGCGCCCAGATCGTGGGGCCCATTAAAAGTATATACCGGTGGGAAGGGAAGGTGGAGGAGGCCGAGGAATGGTATTGCGTAATGAAAAGCACGAAAGATCTTTATAAAAAGATAGAGGAAACCATAACAAAGCTTCATCCTTATGAGCTTCCGGAGATCATAGCCACCGGGATCGAAGATGCGCTGCCCGAATACGCTCAATGGGTCACCGACGAAACTGAACCGGCGGCTCAGACATGAACCGCTTTGTTGCTTAGCTCCCAGCCGGGAACCCGGTCCATTCAGTTCATTTCGCCTGTCCGGTCCTAACGTTGAACGTTGAACAAATTTTTCCTCACGCCTTACGATTTACGCCTGACGATTATATTGTGTTGTGAAATGTTTCTCTTGACCTTTCCCTTGGAAATCTTTAATATATTTGCAAAAAATTTAGCCCCTTTAAGGAGGATAACAATGCAAAAGAGATACCTGCTGGCGCCGGGACCGACGGCAATACCACCGGAAGTGCTTTTGAAGATGGCAGAACCCATCATCCATCACAGAAACCCCCTCTTCGAGGAGATCGTCCAGGAGGTGAGGGACAATCTGAAGTATCTCTTCGGCACAAAGAACGAGGTCCTTATCTTCGCATCTTCAGGCACCGGTGCGATGGAAGGCGCTGTAACGAATATGCTCTCGCCGGGCGACAAGGCGATATGCGTCCGGAGCGGTAAGTTTGGCGAAAGATGGGCAAACATCTGTAAGGCTTACGGGGTCGAGGCAATCAATATAGATCTGCCCTGGGGAGACGTTCTGGATCCGGCTGTCGTGGAAAAGACCCTCAAGGCGAACCCTGAGGCAAAGGCAGTCTATATGCAGGCTACGGAGACATCGACGGGCGCCAAGTTCCCCGTGAAAGAGGTCGCGGCGATCGTCAAGAATTACCCCAACACCCTCATGGTTGTCGATGGCATCACCGGGGTAGGCGTCTTCGAACTGCCTCAGGATGCATGGAACATAGATATACTCGTAGCCGGGTCGCAGAAGGCGCTCATGCTGCCGCCTGGGCTCGCCTTTGCCGGCGTCAGCGACAAGGCATGGGAATTTAATAAGAATTCAAAGATCCCCAAATTCTATTTCAACTGGACAAAGGAACTCACCAACCTTCAGAAGAACCAGACCAATTTTACCCCGGCAATATCCCTTATCATCGGCCTCATGCAGGCGCTTCGGATGATCAAGGCAGAAGGCCTGGACAACGTCTACAAGAGGATCGATATTCTCTCTCAGGCGACACGCGAGGCGGCTGTTGCGCTGGGCCTAAAGGTCTTTGCAAAGTCCCCGAGCCCGGCGGTCACTGCCATTGTTGCCCCGGAAGGGATCGACGGCCAGGCCATCTACAAGTCCATGTGGAAAAAATACGGCGTCACCGGCGCCGGCGGACAGGACCAGCTGAAAGGCAAGATCTTCAGGATCGCCACCCTTGGATACGCAGATAAATATGATGTGATAACGGCTGTCTCTGCCCTCGAGTTCACATTGCGGGATCTGGGGTACAAGTTCCAGATGGGGGCAGGCGTAGCAAAAGCTGTAGAGTGTTTGAAGGATGCATAAAAAACATATGTGGGGGACCTCATGGTCAAAGAAAATGTAAAGGTGCTCATTGCAGATGAACTATCGGCCAAAGCTATCGAGATACTGAAATCAAACAACCTGATCGCTGACGTGAAGACGGGATTGAAGGGAGAAGAACTTCAATCCATTATCGGTGACTACGATGCGCTGATCGTGAGGAGCGCCGCCAAGGTGACCAAAGAGATCATCGCAAAGGGGAACAAGCTGCGGGTCATCGGCAGGGCAGGAATAGGCGTCGACAATGTTGATGTGGCGGCTGCCACAGAGAAGGGCGTTATCGTTATGAACACGCCCCAGGGAAATGCTCTGGCCGCGGCAGAACACAGCATCGCCCTTATATTTGCAGCGGCACGCAAGATCGCTTATGCAGACAGGACGATGAAGCAGGGGAAGTGGGAGAAGAAGGCCCTCATGGGCATTGAGGTCTACGACAAGACCCTCGGCGTCATCGGCATCGGCAACATCGGTTCCCTCGTGGCGGAAAAGGCCCTGGCCCTTGGAATGAGGGTGATCGCCTATGATCTTTATGTCTCAAAAGAGTTTGCGGAGAGCAAGGGGATCGAGCTTGTAGATTTCGATACGCTTCTGAAAGAGAGCGATTTTATCGCTATCCATGTGCCGCTGGTAAAGGAGACAAGGGGCCTGATCAACAAAGATGCGATCTCAAAGATGAAAAAAGGCGTTATTATAGTCAACGTGGCGCGGGGCCCTATTGTCGATGAAAAAGACCTCCTGGAGGCCCTTCAGAGCGGGCACGTTGGATTTGCGGCGCTTGATGTGTTCGACCAGGAACCTCCCCCTGCCGATAATCCGCTCGTCCTTTCCGAAAAAACCGTCTGCACGCCCCATCTTGGGGCATCAACGAAAGAGGCCCAGGATAAGGTAGCCATTGACATCGCGAACCAGATCGTCGACTTTTTCAAGAACGGCGTCATTAAGAACAGCGTCAACGCCCCGTCAGTGTCGCTCGAGGTCGCCCGTCAGATAACGTCCTACCTGAAGCTTTCGGAAAATTGCGCAAACATCCTTTCGACGATCACGGAATTTCCCATTCAGGAGATCCAGATCCAGTATATGGGGGAGATATCGGAGGTTGAAACGAAAATACTGACGCAGGGGATCGTGAAGAACATCCTTATGCAGCAGATGGAGGGCGTTAACTACGTGAACGCGCCGCTTATTGCGAAAAGCCGCGGCGTCAAGATCATCGAAACAAAATCAGAAGAACATGAAGACTTCATGTCGCTCCTCGCCATTACGGTAAAAGGCGACAAGGGCCAGAACACCGTGCAGGGAACGCTCTTCGGCAAGAAGGAACCGCGGTTGATCAAGATCAACAACATCTACCTCGAGGCAGACCTCAAGGGGCACATGCTGTTTGTCTATAATAATGACAAACCCGGCGTTATCGCAAGCATCGGAAACGTCTTCTTCATACGGGGGATCAACATAGCCGGCATGCACTTTGGGCGGGAAACCCCCGGAGGCCTTGCCATATCGCTTTTGGATCTTGATAAGGAGATCGAGGATAACGTGGTCAGGGAGGTGCAGTCCCTGCCGAATATTATTTCCGCAAAGAGGGTCGACCTGTCATAACCCGGGAAGATGAGAAGGTGAGAGGCTAAGAGATCAAAAAATATTCTTTGTCCCTCACCTTTTTAGCCCCGTGAAATGTAAAATGTGAGCTGCCTTTCTCTCTCATGACGTATGTTTTTTAAAGGAATAATCTTCGATTTTGATGGAACACTGACGGAACTGACCCTGGATTTCGATCTTTTGAGGGCAGAGATAGAAGCGATAGCCCTGCGTTATGTGACAGAGGACGTAATCCTCTCGCTCAAAAACCATTATATCCTTGAAATGATTGATGAAATAGAAACACTGCTTGATGGAAGAAACACCCCATTCAAACATGAGGCATCCACGCGGTTGAGAGACCTCGAAGTAGAGGCATCGAAAGGAAAAGATGTTTATCCCTATACGCGTGATGTGCTGCAGCGCCTGAAGGACAGGGATATTTCCATCGGGATCATCACAAGGAGCTGTATTGATGTTCTCAGGACAGTGTTCCCGGACATCGACAGCTATACGGATTCCATCGTAACCCGCGAAGACACGAAACATGTCAAGCCTAATCCGCTCCATGTTATTGAGGTCCTCCGCAGTTTCCGGCTCGAACCTGATGATGCTGTAATGGTTGGGGACCACCCCACGGACATCATCGCCGGAAAGGCCCTGGGCATGAGGACCGTAGGGGTTCTTACGGGGAGGACAACGAGAGGCAGCTTTGAAAATGTGCAGGCAACGTTCATTTTCAATGATATAAGGGACATATTTACCCTCACTTAAAGCCGACAGCTTCAGGGGCCAAGGGGCCCCTTTTTTGGCTGCCGGGTCGATGAAAATCATTGTTTATTAAAAGGGATTTTTATATAATGTAGCGGCTTGTGAATCGTGCGGCGAACAAAAAACAACCTACGCGATAGAGTGAGGTGTTGCGGGTGATCACCTTTAAAGGGGCGCACAAGTGGTTCAAGGACCTTCATGTTCTCAATGACATCAACCTCCATGTGAACCAGGGGGAGGTGCTGGTTGTGTGCGGGCCTTCCGGATCCGGGAAATCGACGCTGATACGAACCATAAACAAGCTGGAACCGATAAACCAGGGAACACTTATCGTTGACGGCATGGATCTCTCTGACAGCAAGGTGGATATCAACAAGCTCAGGGCGGAGATAGGCTTCGTGTTTCAGCAGTTTAACCTGTACCCCCACCTTTCTGTAATGAGGAATATTACCCTTGCCCCCATCAAGATCCGCAGGATGAGCAAGAACGAGGCGGAAAGCAAGGCCATGGCGCTCCTCGAAAGGGTCGGACTCCTTGAAAAACGCGACGCCTATCCAACGCAGCTGTCAGGGGGGCAGCAGCAGCGGGTCGCTATAGCGCGTGCGCTTGCGATGAAGCCGAGGATCATGCTTTTTGATGAACCAACGTCAGCGCTCGACCCGGAGATGATCGGCGAGGTCCTCCTTGTCATGAAAGACCTGGCGCAGTCGGGCATGACGATGATCGTGGTGACACATGAGATGGGGTTTGCGAGCGAGGTCTCTGACAGGGTGGTCTTTATGGACGAAGGGCAGGTCCTGGAAGAAGCGGCCCCGGATGAATTCTTCAAGAACCCGAAGCACGAGAGGGCACAGCAGTTCCTGAAGGAAGTCCTGTCGCCGATGCACTAATTTTTTTAACTAAGGAGGAAAGGGTATGAAAAGATTTGTTGTAATGTTCGTGGCGTTCGTGTTTGTCGCAGGTCTTTGCGGCACCCTGTTTGCCCAGGACAGGCTTGATACGATCAAGAAGAGAGGGGCCCTCATCGCGGGCGTGAAAGATTCAACGCCGGGATTCGGTTTCGTTGATGAGAAGACGAGGGAGATCGTCGGATATGATGTTGACTTTGTAAAGGCAATTGCCAACAAGCTCGGGGTCAAGCTGCAGCTTAAACCGGTTACCTCCGCGAGCCGTATGCCCCAGCTCGTTGAAGGGAACATCGATATCATCGCCGCAACGATGACAAAGACCGCTGAGCGGGCAAAACAGATCGATTTTAGCTATACCTATTTTTTTACAGGGCAGAAATTCATCGTCAAGAAAGGAACGGTGAAGAGCCTTGCCGACCTTGACGGGAAGAGGATCGGGACGGCAAAAGGCTCGACCTCGGAGCAGAACGCGGCAAAGGCGCTGCCAAAGGCAACGATACTTTCCTTCGACGACTATCCCCAGGCATTGCTCGCGCTCCAGCAGGGAAAGGTCTTTGCCGTAACGACGGACGAGTCGATCCTGGCAAACCTCCTCGGCAAGGCGCCGAACAAGGAACAGTATGAGATACCCGACATCCAGATCTCTGACGAACCATACGGTCTCGGCATAAAGAAGGGTGAAAAGGGCCTCGTTGATTTTGTGAACAAAACCCTCCTTGAGATGGAGAAGAGCGGAGAGGCAAAGAAGATCTTTGACAAATGGTTTGGCCCCAGCTCCCCGACACCGTTGAAGAGGGGCAGCTTCAAGATCACCGCAGGCAAGTAAACAAGGAACGGGGAACGCGAGAAAAGGGGAAGGGGGGATCAATTCTCCGGCGCACCGGGTCTCCGGTTCCCCGTTTCATTCAGTCATTAAAGGGATCTAACCTTTGCTTAAGTATCAATTCGATTGGTCGGTCGTTACCTCGGGCAAATATTTTGAATGGCTCCTGTCGGGGCTCTATACCACCATTCAACTTTCGCTGGTAGCGATCGTCCTCTCATTCCTGCTCGGCCTGATCATCGCCATGATGCGCATGAGCAACGTGAAGCCCGTCAGGTGGTTCGCGCACGGCTACCTGGAATTTTTCAGGAATACGCCGCTTCTTGTGCAGATCTTTTTCTGGTATTTTGGCTCATACAAGATACTGCCGACGGTGATAAACGATTGGCTGAACAGAACGAACTTCGAGTTCGGGGCCGCGGTGATCGCGCTCACGATCTATACATCCGCATTCATCGCAGAGGATATCCGCTCCGGTGTCCGCTCTATCCCGAAGGAACAACTGGAGGCCGCCAGAAGCTCAGGGTTTTCCTATGTCCGTTCCATGCAGTATATCATCCTGCCCCAGGCCGTAAGGATCACCATACCTCCGCTCATCAACCAGTTCCTGAACCTGACGAAAAATTCTTCGCTTGCGATGACGATCGGCGTCATGGAGCTTACCTATCAGGCCCGCCAGGTCGAAAGCTATACGTTTAAGGGCTTCGAGGCGTTTACCGCGGCGACGCTGGTATACGTGGTGCTCTCAATTATCATAACGCTCATGGTCACGTACTACGACAAGGTGGTGCTGAGCCCGATGAAGGCGCGATAAATATGCAGACAGGGTTTGATTTTACCGTTATCTGGACCAACATCACCTATTTCTTCATAGGCCGCTTTCCACACGGCGCCCTCGGCGGCATTGCCCTTACGCTCTACCTTGCCGTCGTCTCCTGCATCCTTTCGTTCATCGGCGGGCTTTTCCTCGGGTTGATGGGCATATCCCACAACAAGCTCATACGGTACCTTTCGACAGCCATATTGAATATCATCAGGGGCATGCCCCTGCTCATGGTCATCTTCTGGATGTATTTCCTGCTCCCTGCCTTGATGGGAGGAAATGTCAACGAAAGCTGGACCGTGATCATGGCGCTGACGCTTTTTACCTCAGCGTACATGTCGCAGATCGTTAAGGCGGGCGTTGAAGGGATACCAAGGGGGCAGACGGAGGCGGCGCTTTCTACCGGGCTCCGCCCGTGGCAGGCCATGATCTATATCGTGCTCCCGCAGGGGCTTCGTAACATGATCCCGTCGTTCGTCAACCAGTTTGTCTCCATGATCAAGGATACGTCGCTGGCTTTCATCGTCGGCGTCTCTGAGCTGACCCACGTGGCCACGCAGATCAACAACCGTACGATCATATATCCCACGGAGATCTTCTTTTTTATAGCAGTTGTCTACTTTATCATCTGCTATGCCTTCACGTCTCTTTCCCGGTGGCTTGAAAAACGGCTTGCCTGGAAAAGATAGGCGGATCATCCGCATCGGTACTGGACTCCGAATTCTCCTTTCGGGTACTCCCATGATACGGCGTTGTAGACGCACACGATCTTGCATGTACCGCACTCAAGGCACCCTGCATACTCAACAACCATTTCGTTCGTCTCCTCGTTCAGCGAGTAAAGGTGCCCCGGACAGGCGTAGATGCAGTATCGTTCCTTGCAGGCGGCGCATATCTTCTGGTCAAGCCTGATGTGGCTTTCCCGGTCGTTCTTCATCGCATTAAGGGCCAGTTTTTCTTCGATCTTCATGGCTACATCTTCCTTAGAGTGAGAAAATCTTTGAATCCTTCCCAATTGAGCAGATATTTCTTCGCAACTTCCTTGGCGCTGCCGTAAAGCCCCGGTTTGGGCTTTTCTGTTATTGTAAAGATCTCTTCCAGCAGGCTGCAGATGAATTTCGGGTACACGGTGAAGAGCCTTGGGTTTTCGAGCACCTCCCGGGAGTGACGGAAGGTCTCCATGTCCTTCATCGCGAAGCTTTCCTTCAGCAGCTTCTCATAGAGGCTGAGCGACTCCTTTGATGCATCTCCTTTATCAAGCGCCTTGTTTGCCGCCTCGGCGGCCAGCACCCCTGAGGCAATGGCAAATTCCATCCCCCTCACGGTCACCCCCATATTGAGGGAAAAACCCGCCGCATCTCCGGCCACCAGCATGCCGCCGGTATAAAGCGCCGGCATTCCCCTGGCCCCTGCCTCGGAGATGATGTGGGCAGAGTACTCTTCCAGATGGGCCCCTTTTATCCAGCGTGCCACCTCGGGCCTTGCAGTAAAGGCATCCATGAGCTCGTGGGATCCGGCCTGGGGGCGCGTGTCCATCTGCGAACGCATCCCGAGGACGATGCCAACCGATAGGCTGTCCTGGTTGGTATACAGGAAACCTCCTCCAAACATGCCCCGGGTCACCGATCCCACGAAGAGATTGGCGGCGCCTTCTCCCTGTCCCAGTCCGAATCGGTCCTCAATGGCCGCCGGGTCGATCCTATAGACCTCCTTTATCGCGAGCGCATAGTTCTCGGGCCTCAGGGGCGTTCTCAGCCGCGCCTTTTCTGCCATGAAGGAGAGTGCGCCGTCAGCGGCGATAACGATGTGCGCAGGTATCTCTTCGCCGCCGGCAACCACGCCAGCAACGCGGCCATCCTCCCAGAGAAGGTCATCGACCCGCCGCCCGGGGATCACGAATGCCCCCTTTTCCATTACCTTTTCTGAGAACCAGCTGTCAAAGCGGGCGCGAAGGACCGTATAGCTCATATGCGGCTCGCTGCGCCACTTGCCGTGCCCATATTCCACCTGGGTCGAAGCATCATCATCCATCACCGTGAGCATCTCCCTGACCACGTGGCGCTCAAAAGGCGCGTCCGCAACGATCTCCGGGAGAAATCCCCGGATGGGCTCCACGTATATCCTGCCGCCCGTCACGTTCTTGCTTCCAGGGGCATCGCCCCGTTCCAGCAGCACCACCTGCCTCCCCGCCGCGGCCAACCGGTACGCCGCCGAGAGCCCCGCCAGTCCTCCTCCAACCACTACCACGTCGAGTTTGTCCATAGGTATTACCTGCCCAGCCTTTTCCTGAACTCTTCAGTCATGGCCGGAACCACCTGGGCAAAATCCCCCACGATGCCGTAATCGGCGTAGCTGAAGATCATCGCATTTGGATCTGTATTGACAGCAAGTACGACCTTTGATGTATCCATGCCCATAGTATGGTGGATCGCACCGGAGATACCGACAGCTACATAGAGCTTTGGCGAAACGGTCTTTCCGCTCTTTCCCACCTGGTCTTCCTGGTCGCGCCATTTCGCGTCCACCACGGACCTTGCGGCTCCCACCGCGGCGCCGATTGTGCCGGCAAGGTCTTCCAGCACCTTGAAGTTCTCCGCCGATTTCAGCCCTCTCCCGCCGGAGACGATGATGTCGGCCTCGATGAGGTCCACTTTCCCCTGCCCGGACTCCTCCCTCCTGAGGACCTTTGTTCTTAGCTGTCCCGGGTCTATGCCGGCCTGCCTTTCCAGGCATTCTCCTTCCTCTGTCCCCGGCTCTTCGCCGGCAAAAGTATTGGGCCTGACGGTCACGACAGCCGGGTAGCCGGTGAAGGAGACCTCTGAAAGCACCTTGCCCCCGTATATGGGCCTCACGAATTTTACAGGATCTTCGGACCACCGAATACCGGTCACATCGGACGCGATCCCTGATCCCAGGAGCACGGCCACCCGCGGCAGGAAATCACGCCCCGTTTGGGTCGCTGAAGCCAGGATCAGCTTCGGGGCGATCTCTTTTGCGTATCCCGCAAGGGCCGACGCAAACCCTTCCGGCGTATATTGATCGAGGGCGGGGTCGGTGATGTTCACCAGAACATCCACGTACGGCAGTACCTTCTTCTTAACGTCCTCCGGTATCCCTCCCATTATTACCCCATGGACCTTATACGTGCCGGCGGCCCTAAGCCGCCTGGCCTCGCCGAGCAGCTCCAGGGAAGCCTTTTTGGGCTCCTTATCTTTCGTCTCGATAAACAGCAACAGGTTTTCCATCGTTACCTCCTACAGGATCCGTTCTACATCCATAAGAATTCTCACTGCCTCAACGGCAGCCTCCTGCGGTTCGCCCGGGATCATCTGAACGGCGGCCTTCTTCTTTGGATGGAAATATCTCTCTGTTCTCACCTTCGATCCTGCCTCCCCCGCCTCTTCCGGCGAGATGCCGAGCTCGGCGGGCGTTACCCTGGGAATGGCCGTCTTCATGGCCTTCATTACCCCCATGATAGGGGGCACCCTCGGCTCGTTCAGGCCTTTCTGGGCAGTGAAGAGCGCCGGGAGCTTCACCTCCAGCACCTCCTTTCCCCCTTCGGCAGGGCACTCAACGGTGGCCGTGCCGTCTGTGATGTCCAGCTTTATGATCCCTCCTCCGTGGGGGATCCCGAGGAACTGGGCCACCATGGGGCCGACCTCTCCCCGGTCATCATCTATCGCCTGCCTGCCGCAGAGTATGACGTCAAAGGGCTCCTGTGCAGCCGCCCTGCTCAAGGCCAATGCCGTGGCATAGCCGTCCCCGTTCAGGAAGGCCCCGTCCTCCAGCAAGAGGACCTCATCTGCCCCCATGGCAATCCCTGTCCTCAACACCTCCGTTGCCTTGCCGGTGCCAAGCGTAATGATCCTTACCTTCCCGCCGTGCTTCTCCTTCAGGCGCAGAGCCTCTTCCATCGCGAACTCGTCGAACACGTTCGCGGTGAACTTCTGCTCCACCGTGAGGCCCTTGCCGTCGCTCCCGATATCGATATGCGCCTCTGCGTCGGGCACCTGTTTTGCCAGTACAACGATATTCATAGATCCCTCCCGATACGGCCTTTCACAGCCGTCCTATGAGCTTTCTTCCGATAAAATCCCTCAGCACCTCGTGCGTGCCTCCCCCGTACAGAAAGAGCCGTGCATCCCGGAAGTACCGCTGCGGCGCGTACTCGTGGGCAAAGGCATTCGCGCCGTAGATCCTCGTAAGCTCATCGACCACCTTCAGGCACACCTCGGTGGCATAGACCTTCGCCTCCGCTGCGGCAAGGGTGGCGTCCATCTTCCGTTCAAGAAGCCATGCCCCATAGCAGAGCATCAGGCGCGCGGCGTTCATTTCCATATCCATGTTGGCAAACTTCTCCCGGATAAGCTGGAAGCTGCCGATGGGTTTTCCGAAGGCGATCCGCTTTCTCGAGAATTCCAGCGCCTCGGTATAGGCAGCCCGTGCGAGGCCCAAGGCGCTGGCCCCTACCATCAGCCTCACCTCGCCCAGGATCTCCCCGACCTCCACGAGGCCCTGCCCGGGCTCTGTACCGAGGAAGTTCTCATCGGGCACCCATACGTTGTCGAGGACGACCTCTCCCGTCGCTGTGCCCCGGGCGCCGAGCTTATCGAGGGTCTGCCCTCCCGAGAAACCTGGGGTCCCCTTCTCCACGAGGAAAAAGCTGAGGCCCTTGAGCCCCTTCGACGGGTCGGTTGTGGCGAGGACCGTGCAGAAATCGCAGATCGGCCCGTTGGTGATCCACTGCTTGGTGCCGTTGATCCTCCAGCCGTCGCCGTCCTTGACCGCCCTTGTCCGGGTGGCGCCCAGGTCCGACCCCGACTGGTCCTCCGTAAAGCAAATGGTGGCGACCTTCTCGCCCCTGATGGCCGGGCCAAAGCACCGCTCCCTGATAGCGTCGTTGCCGAACTTGTAGACGAAATGGGTACCCATGAGGCAGTTCTGGTTCACGATCGTGGAAAAACCTGTGGAGCCTCTCGCAACCTCCTCGTAGAAGGTGAGGCACATGATCTTGTCCGCATTCATGCCCCCCACGGACTCGGGGTACCGGATCCCCAGATACCCGAGGCTGGCGAACTGGCGCCACAGCTCATGGGGGAACTCGTCCTTCTCGTCTATCTCCGCTGCCCTGGGGACGATCATCTTGTCCACTGTCTCAGCGATCATCTTTTTAAAAAATTCCTGTTCTTCCGTTAATGCAAAATCCATATACTCCTCCTTGCGTACTCCGTGATCAAGCCGCTCCCGTGTTCTTCCGCCGGTTCTATCTGATGTGTTGCGCGGCTTTAGTTCTCTTACCTTTTATCTTTCTTTTGAAGCCTTGCGGCCACCATATCTCCGATCTCTTCGACTGCGCTGTACGGGTCTATCTCACCGCACCGAACCTTATTCATGATCTGCTCGTACTCTTCATCCCTGGAGCAGGTATCGAAGAATCTCTGCCAGAACTCCTCCTTCAGCAAAGTCATGATGAATGAGGCAACCTTCTCTCGTTTTGTGCGAGCAATATCGGTATGATCTTGCAGAAATTTCCATCTGGCCTCGATGGCTCCCACAAGATCATCGATGCCTTTGCCGGTCCATGCCTCCGTGAGGAGAATGGGAACCTTCCATCCCCCATCAGGCCGCCCTGACAGGCACCCGGACAGCGCGTTCGCTGCGTCTTCTGCCCCTGCCTTGTCGCTCTTATTTACAACCACTATATCTCCGATCTCCAGCAGACCGGCCTTTAATAGCTGGATCTCGTCGCCAAACTCCGGGGTAAATATGGTGATAACCGTATCGCATATAAGAAAGAGCGCCTTGTCTGATTGTCCGGCCCCGACGCTCTCAATGATCACGGGCTCCTTGCCCAGGGCTTCCATTACGTACACAGCGCCCAGGGCGGCCCGGCAGATGCCCCCCGGGTGTTCCCTGTCCGCCATGGAGCGGATGAATGCATCTCCGGAATCTTCGATCTCCTTCATCCTCAGCCGGTCGCCCAGAACAGCTCCCTGGCTCTGCACGCTCGTAGGGTCTATGGCAATGATCCCCGTACCTTTCTTTTGCTTAGAGAGGCGGCCGGCCAGCTTGGCGATGACCGTGCTTTTGCCTGCCCCGGCAGGACCGGTCACTCCGATCACGTGCACCTTTCCGGTGCATGGAAGAAGCCGCGCAAGTTCGTCATACCCCTTCCGCTCCATGTTCTCGATGAGGGTAATAAGCCTGGCAGCGCTTCCTTCGTCTCCCCTCAGGATCTTCTCGGCAAGGCTCATCGGCGCCCTCCCTGATGTCGGTTCGTTTCACCTTCTTTGAAGAAGATACTGAGAAACCGGTGCCTCTTGCTTATCGTTTTCACGGAATGGACATATCGGGCATCATAGTAAAGGACATCCCCCTCTGTAAGGTGGTGCTCGACCCCGTCATGCTCGATAACAGCTTCCCCTTCAAGCACATAAACAAGGGAGTGGCCCTCTTCAACGTGCGGGTCAATGAAGCTTCCTTCCTTTGCCTCGCCCAGGTTCACGAGCACGTTCTTGCCGGTCAGGTCAAGGGGGGCGACTACCGTCAACTTCATGCCCGGGGACTCAAAGACCGACTGTTTATCCTTACTGACTACCAGTATCTTGGGCTCTTTTTCCTGAAAAAAAAAGTCGATAGGCTGCCTCAGGTGGTATGCTATCTCCGCCAGCACGGAGACGGAAGGGCTCGTCTTCCCTGTCTCGATCCTCTGAAGGGTCATTGTGCTGATCCTTACTCTCTCGGCCAGTTCTTTGAGAGACAGCCCAAGCCCCTTACGCTCTTTTCTAATCTTAATTCCCAGGTCAGCCATGTTTCTCCTCGCTTTCTGCTGCTATGCGGCTTTTCGCTTCTATGGCAGCCTCATTTTGCTGTGAGGCCGGCCATACCCCGCCCGCCTCGTGGGCGGCAAAGCCTGATCAGTTCAGCGGTATTTTCGAGTTTTTCCAAAGCTGCCACCATACCGATCATGCTGTTTATTGCGTTCCGGGACAGCGCCTTTTCCGTAAGGTCACGCACCTTTGCCTCCAGCTCAGAGAAACTCATGGGGTTTTCTGGATCGCCCTTCGGGGAAGTCACGTGGCTCGTATATCTTTGCCCATCTTTTGTGAGCACGTTTACAACGGCCTCGGTCTCGGCCATCGATGCATCGACGGTCGCTTTCACTTTATCCATTATTGCCCGCACGAGGGGATCGTGCACGACAGAGTCCGTGAAAAGGCTGTTATTGACGTTGCCATATATCAGCGCAAGCGCAGCTGCAGCAGGCAGGCTGAATTTTGCTTCGAACTCGGTCCGCGGGTCCCATTTGCCGGTAACCTTCAGGTTGAGAGGCGCGACACGTATATCGATCTTCTCGATCTCCCCAGGCCTGGGGCCCTGATCCCGCCTGATCGCAAGCATGGCATCCACCACCGGGTGAACCAGCAGGCAGGCCGCGTAGGGCTTGAAGTTCACCTCGCCGAGCCTATACTCCTTGCCGAGACCGCCGGTTATCCATTCCGGTTGGTACTCTGATGTAAAGACGCGCGGGAAGCCTCTTTCTTTATCCAGCATGTCTACGGGGGCCGTGAAGCCCTCTTTCGCAAGGAGCGCGGCCAACAAACCGTCCATGGCCGCTTTGCCGGCGTGGAAGGGCTTGCCCATCGTACCGAAAACGTCCCGCACGCCGCCGGCCTGGGTAGCAGCGAGACCAAGTGCAGCGGCGGTTTTTTCAGGTTCGAGCCGAAGGAGCCTCGCGGCGCCTGCCGCCGCCCCCAGGCGGCCCAGAACCGACGTGGAATGCCAACCCCGTTCGTAGTATTCCTTTCCGAGCGCGTACCCCATGCGCACCGTCGTTTCATACCCGGCCGCAAAGGCGTTTATCAGCTCCATGCCTGAAAGTTCATAATGTTCAGCGAGGGCCAGCAATGCAGGGATAAGCGGGGCGCTCGGATGCGTCCTGATCACGCTGTGCGCATCATCATAATCGAGGGTGTGGGACATCGTGCCGTTTACCAGGGCAGCGTACACCATGCTGGTCTTGATCCTGTGTCCCAATATCGATGCCTGTTTTTTTCCGCCAAGGCCAAGCACCACGTCGAGAAGGATCATTACGGGAGATTCGGTTGCCGCGCCGATTGTTACTCCGATCCAGTCGAGAAAGCACCTCTTTGCCCCATCGACAACTTCCTGCGTCAACGGGGTGGATCCGCACTGCGAGACAAACCGGGAAAGATCTTCAGTATAGCCCACTCTCATTTACCCGCCTTCTGGAGCTCCATGTACTCCTCCCGCAGCTTTTTCCTGATTATCTTCTCCGCGGCCGTCATGGGCAGTTTATCAATAAATTTTATGATCCTGGGGATCTTGAATCGGGCCACACGGTCATCGCAAAATTTCAGGGCCTCCTCTTCCGTCATCGTCTCCCCTTCTTTCAGGACAATACAGGCCAAGCCTACCTCCCCCCATTTCTTGTCGGGGATGCCGCAGACGCCCACGTTGAGGATCTTGCGGTTTTCGAGAAACGCCTTCTCGATCTCGGCAGGATATACATTCTCCCCGCCGCTGATGTACATATCCTTCTCCCGGTCGACGATGTAAAAGAAGCCTTCTTCATCCTCCTTTGCGAGGTCGCCGGTATGCAGCCAGCCGTCAACTATCGTGCCCTCCGTCAATTCCGGCTTGCCCCAGTAGCCGTTCATGGTGATATAGCCGGAGACAACGATCTCCCCGACCTCGCCGGTCCCCACCTCTTTTCCGTCCTTGCCGACGATCTTGATGTCGCCATGAAATACGGGCTTCCCTACGGAGCCGCGTTTTCGAACAGCATCCTCCATGGGCAGCCATGTCAGCGTTGATGTCTCGGTCTGGCCGTAGATCTGAGAGACAATGATGCCTTTCTTTGCACAATCCTCCAGGAGCGACGGGGGAACCCTTTCGCCGCCCGTATAACAGACCCTCAGGGAAGAGAGGTCATATTTATCAATTTCGCACTGTTCAAGGATGAACCTGAGCACCGTGGCGGCTATTTCAAGAATGGTCACCTTATGCTTTTCGACGGTGGCCAGTATCTCCTCCGGGCTGAACCGCCCCTTCATGATAAGCGTACCGCCCTTATAGATCATGGGGCATAGCTCAACAAGCAGCCCGCCGGAGTGGAACATGGGCCTGGGGGCAAGCATGATGTCGTATGGCGTAAGGCCATAATAAATGTTCGCATTCAGGGCGTTGAAGAACGTCTTTCTGTGTGACAGGATTGCGCCCTTGGGGGCACCCGTGGTTCCCGAGGTGTACATGATGATGAGGGCATCCTCTCCGCTGGCAGGTTCATCCACAACGGGCTCGTTCACAGACCGTTGTTCCATCACCTTGGCTTCATAGCCTTTTGCCCATGCCGGGGGGGTTCCCAGGCACAGGTAATGACCTTTTTTGACCGGAAGCTTCTCGACCAGGGGTTCCAGCACGCCCGCGAAGGCCTCCCCGAAGATAAGCACCTCCAGCCCGCTGTCTTTTATGATATATTCAAGCTCGGCGCTGACCAGTCGTGTATTCAAGGGAACCAGGATGGCCCCGGTCTTCGCCAGGGCAAAGAAGATCTCAACGAGCTGATAGGTGTTGTACATGAGAACGCCTACCCTGCCGCCCTTGCGGATGCCCATCTCCTGCAGCGTGTGCGCGGTCCGGTTTATCCGTTCGTTCAGGTCCTTATATGTGAATGTCTTGCCTTCATAGATAATGGACGGCTTGTCCGGCTTCAAAGAAGCCCACTTTGTCACCCAGCTGCCAACGTTTACATCGCTAACGCTCATTTCCTGTCTCCTCTGTTTATATTATTTTCCCATCATCATTGTTGGTAGCCATGTCGCCATAGACGGAAAAAAGCATAAAAGTATCAGAAAAAAACACATGATGGCGAGAAACGGCCATACGCCCCAGTACACCTCACCCAGTTTTGAATCGGGGACAATGGTGTTGATCACAAACAGGTTGAGCCCGACAGGCGGCGTGATCAATGCCAGCTCCATATTGACGGTGAGGAACACGGCAAACCAGATAGGGTCTATTCCCAGGTGGAGCACAACCGGATAGAGTATGGGCACCATGAGGACCATTATGGTCACGCACTCTACGAAGCACCCCAAAAAGAGGATAAGCAAGAATGACCCGAGGAGGAACTGCCACGCCGTCACCTGGTGCTCTACCATCGCGTTGATGATGGTTTGGGGAAGCTGCAGCACGGTCACAACGTAGCCAAAGATCATCGCCCCTACCACAATGAGCAAGACCATGCAGCTCGTCTTGACGGTCTCGAGGAGCACGTCGATCATGTCCCTGACGGAGAGCCTTCTTTTAACGAGGGAGACGATGAGCGCATAGACGGCACCGACCCCTGCGGCTTCGGTCGCAGTGAAGACGCCCATATAGATCCCCACCATGATGATGGGGATGATGAGCAGGCTCCAGAAGGCCCGGTACGCTGCCTTGAACCTCTCTGGCCAGGTGTACGTCAGATCGCTTTTATACCCTGCCTTCCACGAGAAAAGGATCGAGTAGATCATGAACATGGAGGCGAGGAGGAGCCCGGGGATGATGCCGGCAATAAAGAGCCGCCCGACCGATTCATCCGTAAGGGCGCCATAGAGGATAAAATTGAGGCTCGGGGGGATAAGGATGCCGAGTGTGCCCCCTGCGGCGGTAAGGCCAAAGATGAATTTTCTTTGATACCCGGCGCGGAGCATTTCAGGCAGGACCAGCATTCCGACGGTGGCGGCAGTGGCCACGCTGGAGCCGGAAATCGCGGCGAAGATCGTGCAAAAGCATACGGTGACGATGGACATGCCCCCGTGAAATTGACCAATGAACCGGTTCAGCACATTGTATATTTCGTCACTCAGCCTGCCCTTGATCATGATGTTGCCCATGAGGACATAGAGCGGGATGGCGATGAGGGTGAAGCTGTTCAGGCCCCCATACATAACATTTGGAAGGGTGACGAGCGTCTTTTCGAGACCGAGGGTGAGCAACATGCCGAGGGTGCCTGCGATGCTCAGCGAAAAGGCAACCGGCACGCCTACCACCAACAGGCCTACGAAGAGGAGGAAAAGGAGGAGCGTGGTCATCTGCCCCTCCTTCTGAAAGCGCTATAGTGTCCGGCCGTGTCCCTGATGAGCTGGATGAGAATGAGGACGCCTCCAAACACCACTGCTGCGAGCGGGATGGCAAGGGGCCAGCGCAGGTAGGACATGGTAACATCGTTGAGCTGGTAAGCCGTTACGGTCTCTCTGTAGGTTGTCCACGTGGCAAATGCCCAGAAAAGAAATGCCAGGGTGTTGCAAAAGATTTTCATCGAGAATGAGAGGAGCGGGTACTTCGCCAGCCATTCGACGAGGAATTCTACCCGCACGTGTTTTCCTTCCCTCATGGTAAATGCCGAGCCGATGTAGGCTGCGTAAATTATCAGGAAGAGGGTCAGGTCAAAGGTCCACTCTGTCGGTTGCCTCACTACGTATCTCATAAACACCTCGAAGGCAACGAGAATCGCTGTGATCAGTACAAAGATGCCGCTAAGAATGCCGCCTCCGAAGATCAGGCCATTAAAGGCGCCGCTTGAGTTCTTGCTAACCATAGACACGTTCCTCCCTTCCCGGGCCGTATACCGGTGAACCAGCCCTTAATGCTTCAAATTCTTGTTGATCCATTCCAGCGTCTTCTTGCCGTCAGCGCCGGTCCGCTTCAGCCATTTGTCGATAACGGCCTTCTGTCCTGCATCTGCCCATATCTTTTTGTCTTTTTCGGTCAGATCATATACTTTCAGCTTTGTTCTGAGAAATTTATCCGCCGCAGCGTCCTCCTTGGCGGTTTCCTTCAATACGTAGGCCTGGTGGTCCTTGCCCACATCGATGAGCACCTGCTGTATGTCTTTGGGCAGGCTGTTGAAGAACTTAACATTTACCATGACCGGCCATAAAGAATAGGCAGCATAGGTAAAGGTGCCGTGGGAGGTCATCTCGTACCACTTTCTCTCCTTAAGGGATGTGACACCCGAGCTGGCACAGTCGATCGTTTTTCTTTGCAGTGCCTCGTACACCTCTGCAGAAGCGAAAACCACGGGAGAGGCGCCGAATGCCTTGGCGAGGTCTGCGCCCATATTCGTATTGCACCGTATCTTGAGCCCTTTGAAATCCTCCGGCTTTATGAGCGGCTTGTGGGAACAAAAGGACATATTCTCTCCGTAAGCCGAGAAGGCGATCGTCTTGATGCCGACCCTCTCCATCTGTTTGCGCATCATGTCGCCAGGCTCTCCCTCCCAGAGCTTCACCACGTCATCATAGCTGTTGAACAGAAAAGGGATGTCTATAACGTCCAGCAAGGGTACGGGCCCTGTGAACATGGCAGCCGGCGTGGTGCCCATTTCGGCTGCCCCGCTCATGACCGCCTTTAAAAGCTCCATGGCCTTGTAAAGCTGTCCTCCGGGATAGACCTCCACCTTTACCCTGCCCTTTGTTCTTTCCTCGATCATCTTTGCCATCCTGAATTCTGCCTTGGTGAGCAGATGGGTTGCCGGAAGCTGAGTGGCATACCGTATCTTGATCTGCTTCTCCTGGGCAAAGACCTTGACGCTGCCGACAGCTATCAAGGCAAAGCCGACAAGACAGACCACCAATACATTCAACATGCTTGTTTTCTTCATTTGTTCCCTCCCTGTTCTTTTAATAGAAAAAATGGGGCATGAGGACCCCATCGGTTCTGCATCCTTAGACAACAGACGGCTCCTGGAACTCTCCGAACACATCCCGGAAAACACGGGCCATCTCTCCCACTGTCGCATAGGCCTTGCAGCAATCAACCAGATAAGGCATGACGTTTGTGCCTGATCGTGCCGCTTCCTCCAGTGCGGTAAGGGTCTTTGTAACTTCACGGCTGTTCCTCTCCCTCTTAAGGGCGCGGAGATTTTCTATCTGTTTTTCTGCCGATTCCGCGTTGTACTCGTGAAGCTCAACCTCCATCTCTTCTTCTTCGGCATAAATGTTGACGCCGACCTTGAGGAGCTCACCGCTCTGGATCCCCTTTTCAAATGCGTATGCCTGCTGCGCCACGGCTCTCTGGGCGTAACCGGTGGTCACGGCCTGAATGATCCCCCCGACCTTTTCGATCCTGGCTATCTCTTCCTCGATCCTCTGCTCCATCTCTTTTGTGATGGTTTCGATGAAATAACTTCCCGCAAGGGGATCAACGGTATCGCGAAGCCCCATTTCGTCCATTAAAAGCTGCAAGGTCCGAAGAGATAGGATGGCAGCGTGAGGTGTGGGGATCGTATAGGCCTCATCGTAGCTGCAGAGACCCGTGGTCTGTGCGCCGGAAAGTGCGGCAGCCATGGCGTAATACGCGCCCCGCATGATATTGTTCTCCGGCTGTGCCTTTGTCAGCCCTCCGCCGCCGCCGCCGAACATGCCGCGCATGAACATATTCGAATTCTTTTTTACGCCGTACCTTTCCTTCAGGTTCCGGGCCCACAGCTTTCTGCCCGCCCTGAACTTTGCCACCGTCTCCCAGATGTTGCCGAATATGTCCAGGTTGAACGAAAACCGGCCGACAAACTGATCAATGTCGTATCCCCTCTTCAGCACGTTATCGATATAGGCGTTGGCTATGAGTATGGCGTAGGCAATCTCCTGGGCAACGGTGGCGCCGGATTCACGTATATGGTACCCGCTGATGCTGACAGGGTTCGTCTTCGGCATGGCCTTGATCGAATGCTCGATGGTGTCGCCGATCAGTTTGACCGCGGGCTCCACGGGAAAGATCCATGCCCCTCTGCCGATCATCTCTTTGAGGATGTCATTCTGCGGCGTCGCCGATATCACATCGGCAGAGAAACCATACTTTTCCGCCGTGGCCTGGTACATGGCCAGCATGATGGAGGCAACCGCATTGATGGTAAGGCCGGCGCCGATCCGTGCCAGGTCGATCCCCTCGAAGGCGATCTCAAAATCACGAAGGCTGTCGATGGCCATGCCAACCCGGCCCACTTCCCCTTCTGCCATGGGGTCGTCGGAGTCGTAGCCCATCTGGGTCGGCAGGTCAAAGGCAACGTTCAGCCCTGTCTGGCCGTGGGAGATAAGGAGCTTGAACCGTTCATTCGTCTCGGCGGCCGTGCCGAATCCTGAATACTGCCTCGTGGTCCAGACCCTGCTCCTGTATCCTTCAGGGTGTATGCCCCGGGTAAAAGGATATACGCCGGGCTCGGCCAGGTCCTTTTCATATGAGAACCCCACCCGCTCCAGGTCCTCCGGGCTGTAAACGGCCTTTACGTTAATTCCGGACGGGTAGTCCACCTGAACGATCCGCCCTTTTTCGTCTTTTGTGTATCTTGCCACTCCCATACTTTACTCCTTCACATCCTGTATCCCGTCCGGAGGCCGGACGGTTCAGGGCCGGTTAAGAATGCGGTACATTCTCTTTCAAAAAAGCCACAATATCATCGAAAGACGCTCCGCCGGGAAAAACTCCGGCCACGCCGATCTCCTTCAGTTTCGGGATATCCCTGCTCGGGATCACTCCCCCTACGACAACCATCTTGTTGCCGATGCCCTGCTCCCGGGCCTTTTCCAAAAGCTTGGCCGTGAGAGATATGTGCGCGCCGCTCATAATGGAAAGGCCTATCACGTCCACGTCCTCCTGGATCGCCGTACGAACGATCTGGTCGACGGTCTTGTGAAGGCCGGTGTAGACAACCTCCATCCCCGCATCCTTCAATGCCTGGGCTACCACCTTTGCGCCGCGGTCATGTCCGTCAAGGCCCGGCTTGCCTACTAAGACTCTTATTCTCTTTTCCAATGGCCTACCTCCGTCTCGAAAGACTTCTTTGTTTGTTAAATTTTGACCCCTTTCAAGACCGTTGTCAAGAAAAAAATATCACTAAATGATAATTTATCTTAAAATATGATATTTATGTGTTACAAAAACTGCTGCGCGGTTCTTATGGGGCGGCCCTATTTTTGCAAATTCTCTATTCGGGCATGCATTTTATGGTATAGTGTATCTTTCTAACAAACAAAGGGAGGCGACAAAGTGAACAGGCAGTCGGTCTTTTTCATATCTACGGTTTTTTTATTGTTAGGCTTAATCCTGTCCAGCCCTGTCTCGGCAGAGACGGTGGAGGACAGCTTTAAAAAGATGTTCCCCAGGCACCGGTTCGACCTCATCAGGGCGTCGGAGATAAAGGGTGCCTATGAGGTCATAAAGGGCACCGACATCGGCCTTTTTTTCCCGGAGCAGGGATATCTGATAGTCGGCGATTTTGCGATGATCGACAGGGACGGCAAGAATGTTGCGGAAAAGAAGAGGAACGAGTTCTTCCTTGCAAAAACAAGAACGCTCCCCCTCGATAAGGCGTTGAAGATCGGCAGCGGAAAAAACACCGTTATCGAGATCACCGACCCTGACTGTCCATATTGCAGAAGGGCGGCGGCGTTCTTTGAGAAGCGGAGCGATGTGACAAAGTATGTCTTTTTTCTTCCCCTGCCCTATAACAAGGACGCGGAGAGCAAGATAAAATATATCTTCTGCGCCGGGGATAAGGCAAAGGCGTACTACGAGGCGATGCAGGGAAAGCTCGACAACCGGAAATACGAGGCATGCAGCAGGCAAGATGCCGTCGACCTCTTAAAGGCCCACAAAGATATCACGACCAAGCTCGGCATCAGCGGCACGCCCTCTTTCATCATCAACAACAGCACGGTCGTCGTCGGGGCGGACATTCAGAAGATAGAGGCGGCGTTAAAAGAGAAATAGTTCTAATGATATTGCACCTATGAACAAGGTACTTATCGAGAGGCTTCCCGAAACAAAAGAGATGGACGGCGCGAAGATGTGGAGCGAGGATCGCGGGGAGTTCGCGCAGATCTCGTACCGGGAGGATATCGGTCATGTTGCGGTCTTTGAGCTGAAAGAGGGACATTTCAGGGGCAGCCATTTCCACAAGGAAAAGGAGGAGGTGTTCTATATCGTAAACGGGACGATCCGCGCTGTCTTTATGGACATGGAGACAAAGGAGCGCGCAGAGCATATCCTTGAGAAGGGGCACAGGATCAGGGTGCAGACCGGGGTGGCGCATATATTCTACGGGATCGACAGCGCCCTCGTCGTCGAATACAGCCCGCAGTATTATGACAAGGGCGATACATTCCCTGTGGACTTTGGCTGAGAGCTGAGAGCAAAAAAGCAGCTCATGGTTCATAGCTGATGGCTCATGGCAGAACGCAAGGCGTGAAATGTAAAAAGTTTAGAACCTTTCACCTTTCTCATTTCACCTTTTACTTTGTAGGCCATGAACTATGAACTCTATTTCATAATGGGGTATAGAGTATGGCTGAGATAAAAAGCGCCATTGAGCTGGCGATGGAAAAGACAAAAGGCCTGGAGATGGACAAAGGGGAGCGCGAGTCGTTTGCCCGAAAAGATGTCCAAAACAGGATAAGGGCAACGCTGAGACGGTATTATGAAGAGATGATCGACAATGAAGGCGTGCAAAAAGAATTGGGCGCCGTTGAAGGCGACCCCGAGATGAAGAAGGTGGTCCTCCTCGACCTCCTTGTCGAGGGCTTCGACGTGAAAGGGAATAATGACAAGATCTTTAACCTCTTCCATCTTGCCGGCATCGGCCTTGATGAGCGCCTGGGCGCGGACCTTGAAGCTCTTCAGGAAAGCTTTGTCCAGGAGATGGAAAAGAGGACAGCGATCATCAAGGCACGAATAGAAGATAAGCTAAGAGCTGCCGGTATTGCAGGCACCGGCGTCGAGCCGAATATTGAGGCATGGGATGATTGGCGGGAGGTTGTTGACGAGGTCTCGCGTGCATTCAGGGGGCGCGTGGACGAATGGAAAAAGAGGCTTTCAGAGGCGGTGAATAAAGGCAGTGAAAGGTGAAAAGTGAACGGCAAGAGATAAAAGAAACAATCCTTAAAGAGTAAAGCATGAGAAGTTTCGAACATTTTACCTTTTACCTTTCACGGGGTTCATTGCCTCACGACGGTTTGCTGCGGGACATCCCGACACCGTGCCAACGAATTATCCGGGATTATCGATATTCGATACCGAAGACTTTTTTAGCGATCAGTTCTCAGCCATCAGCCTAAAGCCTTTTTTGTTTTTGTTTTAGCTGACTGCTGTATGCTGATAGCTGATAGCTGGTTTAAGGGACGGGGAGTTAAATACCATTAATCTCAAGGCCATATATGACAGGCACAGCGGGCATCTCGCCGTTCACGCCTCGAACGACCCTGTAGCATTTATCCGCAGGTATCGAGAGGACCACGACAGGGAGATCGCCGGTTTCCTCGCCTCCCAGTTCGCCTATGGGAAGATAGAAACCTTCAGGGCGTTCCTCGAAAGGCTCTTCGGACTTATGGGAAAAAGTCCCTACGAATTTATCAAGAAGGGGGATTTTTCCAATGTTCAGGGTCTCTATTACAGGTTCCAGAAGGATAAAGACATTGTCTCCCTGCTCCGGACCTTGCAGAGGATCATCGATGAGTTCGGCGGTATCGGCACGATGCTGCGAGGCTATTACCACGGCGATATCAGGGAAGCGCTCCGGGCAGCAAGGGAGCATCTCTTCCGGAACGGCGATCAGCTTACGTTCTTTTTTCCCAAGCCGTCTTCTACAAATCCCATGAAACGCTGGAGCCTCTATCTCCGGTGGATGGTGCGGAAGGACGCGATCGATATCGGGATATGGGGCTTTATCGACAGACGCGACCTTATCGTGCCCCTCGATACCCACATCTTCAAGATAGGCAGGTGCGCCGGCTGGACACAACAGAAGACGCAGTCGCATAAAGCTGCCTGCGAGATCACCGATGCGCTAAAGAGGTTCTCGCCCGACGATCCCCTGAAATATGATCTTTTCCTCTGCCACACAATAGGCATCGGCGCGGGGTGCACCGGCCAAAGGACGCCCGCCTGCAAGGACAGATGCCTGCTTTACGGAACTATTAAAGGCAGTCGATAGTAGATAGCTATCAGCAGTCAGCTTACAGCCATCAGCTGAAATAAAAAGGAACTGATAATAAAGGCAGTGAATGGTCGATAGTGAATGGTGAATAGCCGGAAACCCGTAATTCGTGAGTCGTGAGTGTGGAAAGGCAAACCTATCTGCTCTTCTCCTCGCCTCATGGTTGTTCCGCTATGCGCAATGCGCTTTGCACTATGCTGATTCCGTATCCAGCATCAGATTTTCCCTTCCGTTCTTCTGGTTTTCATCGTCCCTCGTCCTAGCGCAGCGGACGTCCCTCGTCCCTCGGTCCTTAATTTGCTTTGCCGTTTCTTTTATTGTAGATTAGGGCACATGATCGTGAGGATCTACAGGTGAGGTTCAGGATCGTCAGCCTCGGCTGCCCGAAGAACCTCGTCGAATCGGAGTATATCGCCAACAGCTTAGAGCGGGCGGGGCATATCCTCACCGATGACTGCGACACTGTTGTAATAAATACCTGCGCCTTTATCGCCGATGCGGCAAAGGAATCAATAGAGACGATCCTTGAAGAGGCGGGGCGGGGAAGCAGAAAGGTGATCGTCACCGGCTGCCTTGTTGAGCGATACGGAGAGAAGCTGCAGGGCCTTCTGCCTGAGGTTGACCTCTTCGTCGGGCGGAACTGGTATGACGATATCGCAGCGCTCTCCGACAAAAAGGGTCTTTTCATGAGGGCAGGCGCCTTTGCGGAAACGTTTCCGAGGAAGGTGCTGACGGGCAAACCCACGGCATACCTCAAGATACAGGAGGGATGCGATAACCGGTGCAGTTACTGTACCATACCCGCTATCCGGGGAGGCTTGAGGAGCAGGGGCCCCGAAGATATTAAAAGGGAATTTGAATGGCTTATCAGGAACGGCTACCAGGAGATCAGCATCATAGGACAGGATATCACCTCCTACGGGAGGCATGGAGGAATGACATTAAAGCTGCTGCTTCAGGATCTTCTCGAAACAGAAGGCGATTATCTTGTACGGCTTCTCTATATGCACCCGAAGGGGATCGATGATGAACTGATCAGTTTCATAGCGCGCTCCGGCAAGATCATCCCTTACATGGATATACCTATCCAGCATTCCGAGGACAGGATCCTCGGGCTCATGAGGAGAGGCTGCACGAAAGACGACCTCGCGGCATTATTTGCAAAGATCAGAAGAGAGATCCCCGATGCCGTGCTGCGGACAACGGTCATTGTCGGCTTCCCCGGCGAAACAGAGGGCGAGTTTCAGGGTCTCATGGATTTTATAAGGGAGCATGAGTTCGATATGCTCGGCGCCTTCATGTATTCAAAGGAAGAGGGGACGCCTGCGTACCGCCTTCCCGGACATGTGAGTAAGGGCGTAAGGCAGGCCCGCTACAATGCCGTCATGGGGCTTCAGAAAGAGATATCCCGAAGGCGCCTCACGAGGCTCGAAGGGAAAACCATGAAGGTGGTCGTCGAAGGCAAAGAAGATGCTTCGATGGTTGGACGGCTCATCATCCAGGCGCCGGACATCGACGGGATCGCCTTTATCAGAGGCGATTGCGCTATCGGCGAGATGCGGAACGGGAAAATAGTGAAAACCCTCGATTATGATGTTATAGTAGAAATGTAAAGCGCAGCAAGCTGATCGCATTTACGCATGCTCACATATACGCATTCTCGCATGAGCGCGTCTACGTTTTATGAGCCATGAGCTAAATACAGGAGTGAAGCATGGAACCGATCAATGAGTTGATCCATATCAGGCGGGAGAAAGAAAAAGGGTTGCGCGATCTCGGCATTGAGACCTACCCTCAGGACAGGGGTCCCTATACGACCACAGAGGATGTGGAGAAGCGGTTCGGGGCCGTCCCGCACGATGAACTGGAAAAGGGCGAAGAGCGCCTTTCTGTCGCGGGGAGGATCATGGCATTCAGGGATTTCGGCAAGAGCGCCTTTATGCATATCCAGGACAGGAAAGGAAGGCTTCAGGTCTACGTGAGGAAGGACGTCCTCAAAACCCCCGGCTACGATGTGTTCAAGAAGTTCGATATCTGCGACATCGTGGGCGTCCGCGGAAAGGTCTTCAAGACAAAGACCGGCGAACTGACGATCCTCGCCGAAGACATGAAGCTCCTCACCAAGTCGCTCAGGCCGCTTCCCGAAAAATGGCACGGACTGAAGGATGTCGAGGAACGGTACAGGAAAAGATACCTTGATCTCATCGTCAACGAAAAGGTCAGGGAGGTCTTTACAAAAAGGGCAAGGATCATCGAGTTCATCAGGAGGTATTTTATAGCAAGGGACTTTATCGAGGTCGAGACGCCGATGATGCACGTGATCCCGGGAGGCGCCGTCGCAAAGCCATTTATTACCCACCATAATGCCCTCGGCATGGACCTCTTTTTAAGGATAGCCCCGGAGCTCTATCTGAAAAGGCTTGTCGTAGGCGGTTTTGAAAGGGTATTCGAGATAAACAGGAACTTCCGGAACGAAGGCATATCGGTAAGGCATAACCCTGAATTCACGATGCTCGAGTTCTACATGGCCTACGCGACATACGAGGACCTGATGGCCCTTACGGAAGAGATGGTGTCGTCCCTCGTCCATGAGCTTTTCGGGAGCTATACCGTAACATATAGCGGCCGGGAGATAGATTTTTCTACGCCTTGGCGCAGGATGACCATGGAGGAGGCGCTGCGGGAGCTCGGCGATTTCGACCTCTCCCTCATAAGCGATGCGGGAAGGCTCGCCTCTTTTGCCAAGGACCTGGAGATAGAGGGCGTGGAGAAGGACACGAAGGGCAAGCTGATCACCAAGATCTTTGAGGAGCTCTGCGAAAAGAAGCTTGTACAGCCCACGTTCATCACGCACTACCCGGTAGAGGTATCGCCGCTTGCAAAGCGGAGCATGGAGCACCCGGATATCACCGAGAGGTTCGAGCTTTACATATCGGGCATGGAGATAGCGAACGGGTTCAACGAGCTCAACGACCCCGCTGATCAGAAGGAGAGGTTCCTCGAGCAGATCAAAGACAAGGAAGAGGGTGTTATGATGGACGAGGATTACATAACTGCCCTTGAGTATGGCCTTCCCCCGACTGCCGGGGAGGGCATAGGGATCGACCGTCTCACGATGCTCCTCACGGACAGCCCTTCGATACGGGAGGTAATATTCTTCCCGCTTTTGAGACCATGAGGAGAGGCAGCTTACAGCAGTCAGCCATCAGCGATCAGCTTGAAACGGAACCCAAAAAGCCTTTGCTGACAGCTGATAGCTGTTCTACTATATGAAATACGAAAGAAGAAAAGCAGCTTACAGCAGTCAGCCATCAGCGATCAGCTTGAAACGGAACCTAAAAAGACCTTTGCTGATAGCTGTGTGCTGATAGCTGATAGCGGTTTTTATATATGAAATACGAAACCACGATAGGACTACGGTATCTCCGGTCTAAGCGAAAAGAGGCGTTCATATCCTTTACCACATGGATATCCATCGTCGGCATTGCCATAGGGGTCATGGCGCTCATCGTCGTCATCGCCGTAATGACGGGATTCCAGGATGAGATCAGGGAGAGGATCCTCGGCGTCAACCCCCACATACTTGTATTGAACGTGAACGGTGAGATACGCGACTCGGATAAAACTGCGGGGATCATCAAAAAGATCGACGGCGTGACCCACGCATTTCCCTTCGTGAGCTTTCAGGCGATGGTCCAGAGCGGCAGGCAGCTATCGGGTGTCGCGGTGAAGGGCGTTAACGCCGGCGACGTCCAGTTCATGGACAGGCTTCTCAAGGAAGGAAGCATCGATACCCTGAACAAAAAAGGCAATATCCTAATCGGCAAAGAGATGTCAAAACATATCGGCCTTTTGCCCGGCGACAGCTTCACCCTCATGGTTCCTTTCGGGGGATACTCGCCGATGGGCGCCATGCCGGAGACGGTGAAGGTCCGCGTGGGCGGGATCTTCGAGACCGGCATGTACGAGATCGATAATACGCTCATAATCATGCCGCTTAAGGACATAGAAGAGATCATGGGCGTCACCGCAACCGGCATCGAGGTGAAGATTGCCGATGTTTACAGGGCCAACGATCTGCGAAAGGAGATCGTTAAACAACTCGGCGCCGAGTATTTTGCGAGGACGTGGATCGAGATGAACAGGAACCTCTTCTCCGCGCTGAAGCTCGAAAAGATCGCCATGTTCATCATCCTCGCGCTCATCATATTCGTGGCGAGCTTCAACATCATCAGCTCCCTCGTTATGACCGTCATGGAGAAGCAGAAGGACATCGCAATCCTCAAATCCATAGGCGCGAAAAAACGGAGCATCATGAAGATATTCATGATCGAAGGGGTTACGATCGGCATCGTCGGCGCATTGATCGGCTCGCTGAGCGGCTATCTCATCTGCGAGGTCGTCAGGCGATACAAGATCATACGGTTGCCCGAGGATATCTACTACATCAGCACGCTGCCGGTGAAGATAAGCATTTTTGACATCGTCCTCATCGCGTGCGTGACAATGGTCATCTGCGTCATCTCGACGATCTATCCTTCCTACAGGGCTACGAAGATCGATCCCGTGGAGACATTGCGGTATGAGTGAGCAGATCATAAAGGTTATGGATCTTAAAAAACGGTTCGACAAGGACGGCGTGGAGATCAATGTCCTTAAAGGGATCAACCTCGTTGTCAACAAAGGCGACTTTATTACCATTATGGGGCCGTCCGGCGCAGGGAAGAGCACCTTCCTCCATATCGTCGGCGCCCTTGACAGGCCGACGGAGGGAGAGGTTCTCTTCCGCGATCGGAACGTTCAGACATTTACGGAAGACGAGGAGAGCAGGTTCAGGAACGAGAAGGTGGGGTTCATCTTTCAGTTCTACCACCTCCTGCAGGACTTCAACGTCTTTGAGAATATCATGATGCCCCTTCTCATAAAGGGGATGGGCAATGGCGAGGCGATAAAAAAGGCGGAAGACTTCCTCGAGATCGTTGGCCTTGCGGGGCGGAAGAACCACAAGCCGGGAGAGCTTTCCGGGGGAGAGCAGCAGAGGGTCGCCATTGCGCGGGCCCTCATCAATGAGCCCGAGGTCATCCTTGCCGACGAACCGACCGGCAACCTTGACCGCAAGACAGGCCACGAGGTGCTCGATTACATCCTCATGATGAACGAACGGCTGTCGTCCACCCTCATCCTTGTCACCCACGACCCGCAGGTGGGCGCCATCGGCAAGCGGCGCTTCACCATGGTAGACGGCGAGCTCTTTGAGGCGGAAAAAGAAGGATGATGCTCGTAAGGCGGGCAGAAGGTGAGAAGGTAAGAAGAGCAGAACGTCCTGGAAGATGTCAGTAGGGTACCAAGCGTTCGGGCTTCTTTTGTTTCTTACTATTCACCGCTCACCGCTCTTTACACTGAACGTTTTTCTTTGTATTTCGATATACGATATACGAACTACTATATACGGTTTTCTATGAGTCATGAGCGTACTTTTAATCCACCCGCCCGTTGTAAAGCCCTCTGAGCCGCCGGCCGGTCTTGCAAAGCTTGCAGGCGCACTTTCAAGCCATGGCATCCCCTATGTTATGCTTGATGCGAATATCGAAGGGATCCTGAGCCTCATTGACAATGCCCCTTCCGGGGCTGACAGGTGGACGCAAAGGGCCGGCCGCAACAGCGCTCGCAACCTTGCGGGCATCAAAGATCGGTCCCTCTATGATAGCTTCGCGGGATACAGGCGCGTTGTGGGGGAGATCTGCCGCCTCCTGGATGTTTCCGCAGCCCCGTACAGCGTCAAGATGAGCGTTGCCGATTATCGGTATCGTAAAGGTTCCCCCGTGAAGAGCCGGGACCTTCTCTTTGCAGCGGAACACCCCGAAGAAAATCCCTTCCACAAATATTTCGAAAAGCGGCTCGGCGGATTGCTGCAAGGCGAAGACTGTTCGATGGCCGGTCTTTCTCTCAACTATCTGAGCCAGGCGCTTACCGCCTTTGCAATGATAGGCTTCATAAAGAAACGTTTCCCTTCTCTTAAGATCGTGCTGGGCGGTGGACTTATAACGTCATGGATGAAAAGCGCCGCATGGCGAAATCCTTTCAGCGGCCTCGTTGACCATTGTGTCGCAGGGCCCGGCGAGGCGCCGCTCCTTTCTCTGCTCGGCAGGGAGCCGCAAGGCAATGTCCATTATCAGCCGGACTTCCGGGGATTTTCCGTCGACGACTATATGGCGCCCGGATTTGTCCTTCCCTATGCCGCGAGCACGGGCTGCTACTGGGGGAGGTGCTCGTTCTGTCCGGAGAGGGCGGAAGGGAATCGATATACCCAGGTCTCGCCCCATGCGGTCACAGCGGAACTTAATCGCATTGTCAGCGATACGAAGCCCGTCCTTATCCACCTCGTTGATAACGCCATAAGCCCCGCCGTCCTGAGGGCTCTCGTAAAAGATCGTCCCGGGGTTCCCTGGTATGGTTTTGTGAGGGTTACCGACGACCTCTTGGACCCCGATTTTTGCAGCGCACTGAGGCGTTCCGGTTGCGCTATGCTGAAGCTCGGCATAGAGTCGGGCGATCAGGGTGTCCTCGATGCCATGCAGAAGGGGGTAGGCCTTTCGCAGGTATCGCGGGTACTGAAGTCTTTGGCGAAGGCAGGCATTGCGACTTACGCCTACCTTCTTTTCGGCACACCTTATGAGGCGGAGAGGGAGGCGCGGGCAACGTTGAACTTTGTCGCAAAACACAGTCAATATATCACCTTTATGAACGTCGCCATCTTCAACCTGCCCGTGAACAGCCCGGATTCAAGAGGGCTTGAGCTGAAAACCTTTTACGAAGGAGACCTTTCGCTCTACACGGACTTTGTCCATCCAAAAGGGTGGGACAGGCGCACGGCAAGGGCGTTCCTCGATAGAGAGTTTAAGAAGGATCCGGCGATCCGGCAGGTCATCCAGAGACAGCCGCCATTCTTCACGTCCAACCACGCAGCGTTCTTCTGTTTAATGGGGCTCACGTCGCCCCCTCTTCGGGCATAAGCCCGAAGAGACTCCCCCTCTCGCGAGCCGTGCTCGCTAAAGAATATTCTGCTCTCTGCTCTTCTCACCTTCTGCTCTTCTCACCTTCTGCTCTTCTCACCTTCTCGTTTTCCGCTCTCCGCTGCCTTATCTTTGGGGCTCACGTCGCCCCCTCTTCGGGCATAAGCCCGAAGAGACTCCCCCTCTCGCGAGCCGTGCTCGCTAAAGAATATTATAGGTCCAATGGGTCATATAAGACTTATATTCTGCTCTCTGCTCTTCGCTAAAACAAAAAGGCTTTATGCTGATGGCTGAGAGCTGATGGCTGA
>JAGOOA010000041.1 GCA_017992765.1 Syntrophorhabdaceae bacterium | reverse complement strand
ACCACCCGCTCCACGAGCTCTGCGTTGGTCTTCGCGAGCACTCCTTTCGAATAATAGATGTTGTCCTCAAGGCCGGCGCGGACGTGGCCTCCCATGACCATGCCCATCATACACATGGAGAGCTGGCTTGCGCCGCTGCCGATGACGGACCACGTTGAGCCTTCCGGCAGTATCTCCGTCATATGGAGGAGCGACTTCGCCGTGGCGGGCATCCCGCCTATCGTCCCGAGGACGAACTGGAAATGGAGCGGCCTTTTCAAAAGCCCCTTCTCCTCGTACCGGACGCAGGTATGGATCATGCCGGCGTCAAAGACCTCCAGTTCGGGCTTGATGCCCCTGGCAAGCGTTTCTTTTGCAAGGGTCTCGAGGAATTCAGGCGGGTTGAGAAAGACGGTCTGGTTCAGGTTCAGGGAGCCCGCGTCAAAGGAGACCATCTCCGGCTGCAGGGCGAGGGGCTGAAGCCTTTCCGGGATCGGCAGGTTCCTCCCCGGGATGCCGCTTGTAGTAAGGCAGAGAATGGCGTCGGTTTCGGCCCTTATCCTGTCCGTCACCTCTTTGAAGATCGACAGTTCCTGCGTGCCAAGCCCTGTTCGCGGATCCCTCACATGGATGTGGATCACCGAGGCGCCCGCCCGCCAAGCCTCTATCCCCGATACTGCGATCTCCTCCGGCGTGACAGGAATATAGGGCGTCTGCTCCCTTGTGATGCGCGAGCCCGTAATGCCTGCCGTGATGATCAACTTTTTCATAACGCTTACTGACCTTTCAGCTATAGACCGATAAACTGTATCGCTATCCCGCAAAGGAATATCGTGGCCCCCGCCAGGACATGATTATAACGTTCAAGCCTCGCCATGGGTAAGAAATTAATGCCAAGGACCGAAACAAGGACAACGCCGAGCATTGTCAGGATCGTCACGCCGCCGAATACGGAGGTCACCAGTACCAGGCCCCAGATGCTGCTTTTTGCAGCGGGGTACATGAGGATCGGGATCAACGGTTCGCAGGGACCGAAAAGAAAGATCGTAAAAAGGACCCAGGGGGTAAGGTTTACGACACCTCCCTGGTCGTGAATATGGACATGATCTTCTGAATGGGAATGCCTGTGCGCATGGACCTCTCCGTCGATATGCGCATGAGCATGTTCATGGGGACGGTTTCTGAACATTCTTCGCAATCCCCAGACAAAATACATAAAACCGAAGGCTATCAAGGCCCATCCCGCTATGTTGCCGCGGAACGATTCTACGAACTCCAGCTTCGTGGCCGCAATTCCCAGGGCGATGCCTATGATCCCGAGCACGACGGAGCTCCCGATATGACCGACACCGCAAAGGAACGTGAACAACGCTGTTCTCACAATGGACCACTTCCTCGCCCGCGCAAAGACAATAAAAGGGATATAATGGTCCGGTCCAAGCAGTGTATGGAAAAAACCGATGGATGCTGCGGTAATGGTGAGGACTGTCAGTTCATGGTCCATATATCATGATAATCCATTGTTGTTATATTGATCCAGCACTTCCCGTATCTTTTTTGATAGTTCATTCACATTGAAGGGCTTCTGGATAAAGCCGTCGCAGCCTCGCTCAAGTATCCCCGATGCATGGCCGTTCAAGCTGTATCCGCTTGAGAGTATAACCTTGATGCCGGGGTTGATCTCCTTCAACCTGTCGTAGGTCTCCCCGCCGCCCATGGCCGGCATGATCATGTCGAGGATCACCAGGTCGATCTCCTGCATGCGTTGCGTATAGACATCTATTGCCTCCTGCCCGCTTTTTGCCGTCAATACCGTATAGCCAAGCTCCTCCAGGATGGACATCCCGACGTCAATGACAACGTCCTGGTCGTCAACGAAAAGGATGGTCTCGTTGCCCTTGAACGGCTTATCCGGCAGGATGCGGTCCTTAACGTGTTCTTTGCACGAAGCAGGGAGATAGATGTTGAAGGTTGTGCCTTTTCCTTTCTCGCTGTAAACGTTGATAATGCCGTTATGGTTCTTTATAATGCCGTGCGCTGAAGCCAGCCCCAGGCCGGACCCCCTTCCCATCTCCCGCGTGGTGAAAAAGGGCTCAAAGATCCTTTGTCTTGTCGCCTCGTCCATTCCCACACCCGAATCGGTTATGGATATCTTCACATATTGCCCGGATTTTGCCAGGTAGCTGTTGGCCTGGCCTTCATCAAGAACAATGTTCTGCGTTTCAAGATAGAGCTCCCCCCCTGTAGGCATCGCATGCCAGGCATTGATGTAGAGGTTCAGCAGGACCTGCTCTATCTGGCTGCGGTCTACCTCTACGGTAAGCAGGTCGCCCTGGAGCCTTCTGTGAATGACGACATCCCTCTTCGTCCTGCCGAACACATCGGAGGACTTGATGATGAGATCGTTCATATCCGTTGGCTTTACTTCATATTTTCCGCCCCGGGCAAATCCCAGAAGCTGCTTCGTCAGGTCGGCCCCGCTTCGCACCTGCTTCTCGATTATTTTAAGCTTTTCGTAATGGCGGTGGCCCTGGTCTATATCCATGAGCATCAGCGACGTGTATCCCAGTATGGCCATGAGGAGGTTGTTGAAGTCGTGGGCGATGCCTCCCGCAAGGGTTCCTAATGCCTGCAGTTTCTGCGCCTGGAAAAGCTGGGATTCGAGGTTCCTGCGCTCGGTGATATCCCGGATCGATTCTATAGCGCCGACGATATGCCCGCTGCTGTCGAACAGGGGCGAGGCGGTCCCTGACAGGTATGCGCCTCTCCCGCCGTATAATCCCGGTATGAATACCTCGCCATAGAGCACGCTGCCTTTTCTCTTTATCGATTCGTACCTCTCCTTTATTTCATCTGAGTCGGCGGTCACGTAATCAATGAGTATGGGGTGCCTTTCTCCGTAAAATGCAAGGCCGTACTCATAGTCGCCTTTCCCGATAATATCCTCCTTCCTGACGCCCGTCATCTCTTCACAGGCACGGTTCCATGTTACCACCCTTTTTTCATGGTCGATGACCAGCGTCGCGTCGGGCAGGAACTCAATGATGTTGAAAAATTGTTCGTGGGCCCTGCGGAGTTCCTCTGCGGCCCGTTCTCGCTGGGTGATATCCTCGCAGGCCATTATATTCCCGCCGGACGACAATTTGACGGGTATAAAGCTTATTATCTTGTCAGCGCCGTCCTTGCCCCTGACCGTAAAGACCCTCGGCCTTTGCTCCAGCATCCTCGCCCCTTGCATGTCTTCGATCCACGCCGCCACTGCGGTGTGCCTGCATGCCGGGTCAGGGAAGGCCTTTCTGAACCATTCCTTGCCGTTTGGAATATCGGTGAGGTCATAGCCGAACATCTCTTTGAACCTTGGATTCGTATATTTAAAAGTGCCATCCTGCTCGATCAACACAAGCCCGTAGGGGGCGTTTTCCGTAAGGGTTAAAAACCGCTCCATTTCCTGGTAGAGGGCCTCTTCGGTCTTCTTTTGCGAGGTAATATCGATCACGGTGCCCTCGTAGCAAAGGACCGTCCCGTCGGGCGCCCTGACCTCGCGGGCGGTGGTGGAGACCCAGAACGTACTTCCGTCCTTTCGGTACTGTTCTGATTCGAACTTCTCAGCAAAGCCTTGTTCCTCTATGATCTTTTTAAATGCCTCCCTCTCCTCCGGGTTTACGTATATCTGCGCCGCTATGTCGGTTGTGGCTTCGATCATCTCCTCAGGCGTGTCATACCCGAACATCTTCGCCATGGCAAGGTTTGCGCTTAAATGCCTTCCATCCGGGGTCGACTGGAAGATGCCCGCTATGGAATGTTCATAGATAGTGCGGTATTTTTCCTCGCTTGCCTGGAGCGCCTGATCGGCCTTTTTCCTTGCCGTAATATCGCGGACGATCGCCTGAACATATGCCGTGCCGGCAAGTTCGATACGGTTCAGGCCGATCTCGGTATCAAAAGGCGCGCCTCCGTAGCGACAGTGTGTCCACTCAAAGAATTGTGGTTCGCCGTTCAACGCCGCATGGATCTTCTCAAGGGCGCTCTCTTTTGAATCTCTGCCGTCAGGCTGGAAGGGTGGAGAAAATTTGTATGGAGGCTGTCCGATGATCTCCTCTCTGGCGCACTGAAACATCCCCAGGGTCTTTGTGTTGCAGTCAATGAAGGTGTCCCCGCTCATGAGGAATATGGCATCGTTGGCATTCTCAAAGAGCGTTCTGTATTTCGTTGCATTGTCCCGTAGCGCCTCATCGGCCGCTCTGCGCTCGGTGATATCCATTGCGAAGATCGCGATCCTTGTCACCTTGCCAGCATCATCAAAAACAGGGTAGCCAAACACTTCAAAGAACCTCCCGGCCCGTGTGTCAGTAAAATGCACCGCCCTGCCGGTCCTGACAACCTCATCAAAATGCCTCTTCCTGCTCTCTGCCACATCAGGAGGGAAGTGGTCGTACTGGTTTGTGCCGATAATATCCGTGGTAGTGCTGCCCAGGCTGCGGGCAAGCGTTTCGTTCGCCACAAGGATCGTTCCCTCCGTGTCAATTAAAAGAAGGGCCTCGCTGCTTGCGTGAAACAGGGCACGCAGCGTTTCCTCGCTGTCCTTAAGCGCCTTTTCGGCCTTTTTCCGCTCCGTGATATCGATGGCAAAAACAGCTACCTGTGATACCTTTTTATTTTCATCGAAAACAGGGTAGGCAAAGGCGTCGTATATTCTTCCGGCCCGTGTATCATCGAATTGGACCGGCTGGCCCGTGCGGACGACCTGGTCGATCTTCTCCTTCCTCATCCTTCCCACTTCAGGCCCGAAATGATCATATATGCGCGTGCCGATCAGGGCCCCCACATCTTTACCCACTCGTTTTGCCATTGTTTCATTTGCTACGAGGACTGTTCCTTCGGTGTCAAGCAGGAACAGGGATTCATTCGTTGCATGGACCAGCGCCCGGAGCGTCTCTTCTTTTGTCATGAGCGCCTTCTCTGTTGCCTTGTATGCGGTTATATCTCTTACAAATCCGAGGGAAGCGGGCCTGCCCTGATATGTGATGCCGGAGGCCGAGATCTCAACATGGATCATTGAGCCGTCCTTCTTTATCATCCTGCATTCATACAGTGTTGGAATCTGCTCTCCCTGCTGCCTCCTTGCAGCATGATCCATCACCATCTTCCGGTCATCGGGATGGATGGTGGAGTAGACGGGCACGCCTGCAAGCTCTTTCAGGCTTTTATAGCCCAGCATCTCACGGTATTTCCTGTTGCAGTAGAGCCGTTTACCGCCCCTCAGGATGATAACGCCGTCATTGGATTTCTCTATCGCGGTTCTATAGATCGTCTCATCCTTTTTTGAGGATGTACAAGATTTTTCGCGTTTACCTGCGGGCTTCTTTAATTGTTCTACCTGCTTACGCAATGCAGATAGTTCCCGCAAGAGTTCGGATTTCGCTTTATTCTCCTTCAACGCTCACCAGCCTCCGCAGCTTCAAAATCTTTCGAATAGCATCACTCTGTCCCTGACCGTGTTAAATAATACCAAGAAAAAGATTTATTTCAACAGGTTTTCTCTATGCTCTCGCTACAGCGAGAGCATAGAGAAAGGTGAAAGGTGAAAGGTAAAAGGTCCAGACTTTCCGCTTTTCACGATATCGACTGATAGTTTGCAAGCTTCTTTTGACATGCCGGGCATTATCTGTATAATTGATTATGCTTGAAATCATTTCCCAAGGAGGGTGTATGAAAAAATTTCTGTTCATGGGCGTTCTGGTCGGGCTGTGCCTTTTCTTATCCGTCGGATACGGCGCAGCGCAATCCTTGTTTGAAAAGGCTGACGTCAACAAGGACGGTGCGGTCACAAAGGCCGAGATGAAAAAGGCGCTCGCAGATCGGTATAAAAATGAGGATGGGAACAAAGACGGCAAGCTGACGGTCAACGAGTACGTGCAGGCAAGGCAGAAGAACTTCGATGCCGCCGATACCAATAAGGACGGCGTTGTCATCGTAGAAGAATGGGTTGTGTACTGGTGCGGAACAGCAGGAGATGCCGCCAAGGTGAAGGAACCTGTAACAATGGACAGGAAGTCGTCCAGGTCGCAGCGTATGGACACCGGCAAGGACGGGAAGATACAGCCCAATGAATGCGTGGTATTCTGGGCAGGCCGTTTCGTTGATCTCGATGACAGCAAAGACGGCAAAATGACACGCGACGAATATTTAAACAGGATGCAGGGGATGGCAGAGATGATGGACCTTGACGGCGACGGCATCATCACGATCGAGGAATATTATATCTCCTGGCTGGGGAAAGAGGAAACGCCGGCGAAGGGCAGGAAGCCGGCGGCAGGAAAGGCGCCGGTGAAAAAGTAAACTACTACTCGAACTCCTCGAATTCCTCCGCCGAGTAGAAGAGGTGCATCTCCTCCACTCTCTCCTGGTCCAGGTCATCGTACAGTATCGACTCCTCGGCCTTTTTTCTGAAGGCCTTTGCGAGCCTTTCGAACTCATCAAACCGCTCCAGGAGCCCTCTTTCCCCGATGATCGCCTTAACGGAGCGAAAAATGCCTTCGTCACCGTAAAGCAGCATGCCTTCCTGGAGGATCTTTATGGCAACCATATATTTGAAATTATCAAAGCGCGCCTGCTCCCTGATAAGCCCCAGCCTTTTGATCTTGTAGTCCACCTCTTCGTTGACGGCGGGGTCAATGAGCATCCTGTATTTTTTCCGGTATATCAGCTCGTCGAGCCTGTTTACATATGCATCGGGCATGGTATCATCGACAACTGCGACGAGGTCGATATCGGAGCCCCTGACAAGCCTTCCCGTGCTTCGTTCCGGCCGGGGCACATCGTGGGCCATATCGTAGACAACATCTCCGGCAATGATAAAACAGATCCGGTGGGCCTTTGATACCCCATCATCGAAGTCCTTCATGATGTCGGCGACCATCTTTCCGGCAAGGTCAAGCTTGAACCGGCTTATTTCGCGGATCCGGCCCGCTACCTCCGTACATCTTCTTTCAAGCGGTTCCGGTTCTTCTGCCAGCCCTATCACCGAGTATGTGAAGAACTCCCTCAGGATCGAAGGCGAAAGGCGCGCAAAACCATCGACGTGACGGTCCAGCCTCAGGTACCTTTTTCCCAAGGCCCTTACGCGAAGTCCAGGAGAGGTCTTGCATGTCTTCCAGACAACAAGGCTGTCCGCGTCGATGGCCTTTTTGATCTCAAGCCCTGTCTGCGGTCCTTTTGCCCTGATCAGGTTTTCTATATCTTTTTCAAGGCTCGGCATTCTGTTGACCGCTATGCCGTCGTCCGGTCCTCTAACGCGACCCCCTTTGCCTTCAGCTCGCCTTTCTTTGAGAGAAGCTCCCTGCCGGCAACCCTGTCAAGGACGTATATCAGGTTTTCACGCCTTTTTGCATAACTCTGTCCGTAGGAGATCGGCACCTCCGGGGTTGCTTTGCCCAAGAGCGAGCTGGTGACGGATTCGACCTTGCGCTCGCCGCTTGCCAGGAGCACGACGTTCCGTGCCCGGTAGACAAGCTCTGCGCCCATAGATATCGCGTAGCGGGGAGAATCTTTGACCGAAGGAAAATGTCCGTCCGTCACGGCGTTGTTGATCGTGTTGTCGTCCAGCTTTACAAGCATAACGGAGCTCCCCTTGAAGGGTATGCCCGATTCATGAAAGGCAACATGCCCGCGTCCGCCCACACCGATCACCTGAAGGTCTATTCCTCCCGCCTTTTTGATCTTCTTCGCGTAGCCATCGAGGATCTCCTTCCTGACCCAGGCGAGATACTGCGATCCCGTCTTTTGTTTTATCGTGATAGATTTTCCGGCGTCCGTCCCCCTGTACGTCCAGTCCCCGGGATATTTTTTAAGCTCTTCGATTAGGATCTTCTGGTCAATTAAGGATCCGTACGGCACATTCGTCTCGATGAATTTTCGCTCCAAAAGCCCGAAGAGCTCCTGTATCATGAAATAGCAATAGCTTTCGGGGTGCATGAGGCGCTGCTGTGCATTCTCTCCGGGCAGGCCCACGTACTCATCGAGGTTAAAGCTCCTGATGCGGCTGCTATCGATTTCACCGTTGTTCGCAGCCTGTGCCAGGTGCTTGTACATGCCTGTAGGCGAGCTTCCCGTTGCAAGCCCCAGAACGATCTCTTTTTTCTTTTTAAGGAGCCCGACGATCTTGTCCTTTACGATGTCTGCCGCAACCTTGCTGAGATGGGCAAAATCATTCGTTATCACTACCTTGATGGGCATATCTCTCCTCCCCTTCTCATCCAATTGCGCCCTTCACGGCATCGGCGATCTCTGTGCAGTACTTTTCCGTTACCTCGTTTGACGGCCCCTCAACCATGACCCTGCACATATTCTGGGTGCCTGAATAACGGACAAGGACGCGGCCGTCGTCTCCCAGCTCCTTCTCGACCCTGCTGATCACCTCCATGATCTGGGGCACCGTCGCAACGTCGGGCTTGCTCTGCACATCCACGTTGATCAGCTTCTGCGGATAGATGTCCATCATCTTCGCAAGCTCCGACAGGGGCTTGCCCGTCCTGACCATTGCGGCGATCAGCTGCAAAGCAGTAACAATGCCGTCGCCCGTAGTATGGTGGTCGAGGAATATCATGTGGCCCGACTCCTCCCCGCCTATCACGCTGCCCAGCTTCACCATATCCTCCAGGACATAACGGTCCCCCACCTTCGACGCATGGTATTTGAAACCGTACCGCTTGCATGCGACGCGCAGCCCCAGGTTGCTCATCACGGTGCTTACCAGGAGGTCGTTCTTCAATTTTCCCTGTTCCTTCAGCATGGCAGCGCATATGAGCAGGATCTGGTCGCCCGTTATCTCCTGCCCTTTTTCGTCTACGGCGATAAGCCGGTCGCCGTCGCCGTCAAAGGCAAGCCCGATTTCAGCCCCGTTCTCAATCACCTTTTTTTTAAGGTCCCGTGTATGTTGTGAGCCACACCTGTCATTTATATTGATGCCGTTAGGGTTATTGTGGATGACCTCTATGTCCGCGCCCAGCTCCCAGAAAGTATCGGGGGCAACTTTATACGTGGCGCCGTTGGCGGTATCTATGACGATCTTCATCCCCTCCATGGACAGATCCCTCGGGAAGGTGTTCTTTAAAAAGACGATATAGCGGCCATGCACATCGTCCATGCGGAATGCCTGCCCCATGTCCTTCACCGGAGGCACCAGAGTGTGGAGCGCGTTGCTTAGCATAAGATTCTCGATCGCCTCCTCCTGCTCGTCGGACAATTTAAAGCCGCTGCCGGAAAAGATCTTTATGCCGTTATCCTGATAGGGATTGTGGGAAGCCGATATGACCACCCCAGCGTCGGCGCGCATGCTCTGCGCGATGAAAGCTATTCCAGGGGTCGGCAAAACCCCGAGCAGATATGGGTCCCCCCCCATCGACGTTATCCCTGATTCAAGGGAGCCCTCGAGCATATAACCGGAGATCCGTGTATCCTTGCCGATAACTATCCTCGTACGGTAGTGTTCCTTTCTTAATATATAAACAATTGCCTGCCCTATGGCGAAGGCGACCTCTGCGTTCATCGGATAGCGGTTCGCTTCTCCCCTTACTCCATCGGTGCCAAACAGTTTGCCCATAACATTTCCTCCTTGTCGTATATTCCAAAGATCATTTGCCGAACATTGCGAGCGACGGCATTATTGTCTGTGCCTTCCTGCAAAAGGCATCGACAACCCCTTCAAGCCATGCAACACCTTTTTCAGAAATATGGCCAGGGAGGCCCTGGATCGTCGCTACATAATCGTTTTTGCTTCCCCTCGACGCCTTATCAAAAGAGGAGAGGAAATCATCACGGCTTTTCGCGATCATATCACTTGCTATGCCGCTTGCAAACAATTTTTCTATCTCAACAAACTTTTCGTGGAACTCTTTCCTGCCTTCCGATCCCTTCTGTGCTTTCGCACCGCCGGCAGGAGATGCGATCGCCTTTTCTGCCAGTATCTGCAGACGCTTCATCCGCTCTTTTTTCGCGAGCGCCAGCTTATCCAGCAAGCTTTCATAGATAAGGCCGCCGAACTCCTGTGCCTCGAGGAAGGGGCGCCTCACGTGAACGTACCATTCCTCCAGGGCCATCAGGTTCGCAATGTAGGTGATGTTGTTTGCCACTATCCGGTGAAGGCTCGCGTATGCCCTGGGGGTGAAATCGATCGTCTTGGGGGAGTGCGTCTTTCCCACAATGAGCTTATTGTCCTCTGGAACATCGTTCCTCAGTATCGAACCGGCGGCAACGACGTTGCCGTATCCCATACGCACAGGGCCCACGATGCCGCCCTGGCCGCCGAGAAAGATGGCAGGCCGGTTAAGCATCACTCCCCTCGGCACATCACCTATCAGCGAAGGGGTGGTCTTATCGCCGTCCGGCGTGTAGTTGAAATGAATGTACGAGCTGCCTACCTCGCTGTGATCCTTGCGGCTCGTGCCGCCCGCCATCAGGCAATCGCAAAAATTGATCAGGCTTCCGAGGGTCACAAAAGGAAAGAGTATCGTCTGCTTCAGGCCGACGCAATGCGCCCCGTTGGCCTCCTCTTCGAGGATGCAGCCTTCCCGCACCTGCGCCCCCAGCCCCATGTTCGCCCTCTCCAGGAATACGGACCTGTTGAAATACCCGCCTTTGAGCTCCACCTTGGGACCCAACTGGCAGTTGTCTATCGTGACGGGGCCTTCGTAGCCGATCCGCGCGCCTGCGGATATGACGGTCTGCCCGCCGTATATCCTGCATCCCGGGTATATGGTGACGTCCTTTGCGGATATATGTTCGGCCTCAACCTCGTCGCCCAGATCAAGGGCCAACGGATTTGGTATGTTGACGCCTTTTTTGATAAGCTCAACAACCTTATCGTAGCACCGCGGTTTAATGTCCATTCTCTCCTCCGGATATCTGTGTTCAGCCCAGCCTCTTCGTAAAGATCTCTTTTAAGAGCCTGGGGTTCGCCTTTCCCCCCGACGCCTTCATGGCCAGCCCCATCAAGAAGCCCATCACCTTGGCGTTCCCGCCCCTGAAATCGTCGACATCGGACGGATGGTCCGCGAGGATCGTATCGACGATCGCCTCAAGCTCGCTGTTGTCGGAAACCTGCCGGTATTTGCCCTCCTCGACGATCTCGTCAGGGGACCGGTCGCTCGCGAGGAGCTGGAGCAATACCTCCTTTGCCGCGTGAGCGTTTATAACACCCGTTTCAAGGATGGCGAGGAGGCGGGCGAACCGCCCAGGGGTGATCGGTGTCTCTGTTATTGCCGCGTCGCGGTCTCTGAGGGCTGGCATCAGGTGGGTTGTGATCCAGCTTGCGGCCTTGCGCGGCGGGATCCCCTGCCGGGCCGCCTCTTCGAAAAATTCCGAGATCTCCCGCTCCTGGCTCATATTCGAGGCCTCTTCGGGGGTAAGGCCGTATTCTTTTGAGAAGCGCTCTACCTTCCTCCCCGGCATCTCCGGAAGCCTCCTTCGTATATCCTTCAGCCAGTCATCGGTGACCACGATCATCGCCACCGACGGGTCGGGCACGCAGGGTCCGGAAAATTTGCCGCGCATCGGCATGGTCACACGCTTTTCCGGGTCCCAGAGCCTCGTATGAAGCACGATGGGCTCGCCCCTGTCGAGGCATTCGCCCTGGCGGACGATCTCGTAGGCGATGGCGTCCCCCACGTTGCGGATGGAGTTCATGTTCTTTACCTCCACCTTCGTGTTAAGCTCATCGGTTCCGAAGGGCCTGAGAGAGATGTTGGCGTCCACGCGGAGCGTTCCCTGCTCCATGCTGCAATCGGCGCTGCCCGTATAGCGAAGCTGCGTCCTTAATGCCTTGACGTATTCCATCGCGTCGTAGGGGCTTCGCATGTCCGGTTCGCTTACGATCTCTATGAGCGGCGTGCCGGCCCGGTTAAAATCGACGAGGCTGATGGGCGTCCTGCCCTCCATCTCGTGGACGAGCTTGGCCACGTCCTCTTCCATGTGGATATGGTGTATCCGCAGCCTCTTCATCTTCTCGTCCTCGCCGACGATGTCGATCCAGCCGTTCCTCGCAAGAGGCTTGTGGTGCTGGGAGAGCTGGAACCCCTTCGGCAGGTCTGGATAATAATAGACCTTCTGGTCGAAGGCGCTCTCGGGCTGGATGGTGCAGTTAAGCGCAAGGCAGGCGAGCGATGCCTTCTCGAGCGCTTCCCTGCTCAATTTCGGCAGCGCGCCGGGCAGCCAGAGGCAAACAGGGCATGTGTTCCTGTTCGGCTCATCGCCCGGACGGTTCGGGCAATCACAAAAGAGCTTGGTGGCAGCGTTGAGCTGGACATGTATCTCGAGGCCTATCACGGCTTCATACTTCATTTCTGTTCCGCTCCTTGCGCTGTTGGCGAAAGCTCCATGCCGACGCTCAACAGGCGGGCATCGGCAAGGCGTGGGGCTGTGAGCTGGATGCCCATATCGCCCTCCGGCCCCCGTGCAAAGGATGGTACGTGGAGGGAAGGCTGCCCCGTCACGTTCGCAGGAAGCGTCAGCGAAAAGGCGTCATAGGTCTCCCCGACCGTTGAGACGCCGGCAGCGTCATGGGAAAGCCTGCGCGTCGGAAGGACGAGCACGTCCACGTTCTCCATTGCTATGGCCATACCCCTGACGAGCCGTCCGCGAATACGGCAGGCGTTCTCGAAGGCGCGGTAGTTCTCGAACTGGAAATACGCACCCTGGAAGAGGTATTCCTTGATAAGCGTCCCGAACGATTCCCCGCGCGAATTGAGGTACATCTCGTTCCAGTTCTTCGCAGAGGCGGCGCGGTGGCCGTACCGGACGCCGTCGTACTTGCCCGCGCTGGAGGACGCCTCCACGGAACCGATCACGTTGTGGACGGCGCGGAAGAGGCCGATGTCTTTAAGGCTCGTCTCCTTTACGGTGAGACCCGCCTTTTCCAGCCTCTCAAGCCCTGCCTGAAAAAGGCGCACCTCCTCAACGCCAAGGGCGTCGAGACATTCCTTTATGACGCCGGCGGTTCGTCCTTTCATTGGCCGCCCGCCGATGTCGCTGAGATCGGGCGGCTCTTCGTCGGGCATCGAGGGATCGTTCCCGTCCCTTCCGGCAACGGCCCGCATAACGGCGACGATGTCTTCCGGGCCTCTCGCCACGACCCCCCAGGACTCCATTGAAGGGACAAGGCCTGCCAGGCCGAACCGTGAGATCACGCCAAAGCTTGCCTTGAACGCGAAAAGGCCATATGCTGCAGCGGCCACCCGCGCCTCGCCCATCGTGTCGGTGATCAGGGCGATGTCGGCCTCGCCTGCGGCGACCGCCTGCGCTCCCGTGTCCCCCTTCAGGCCGAACCCAAGCTCGCCCATGCGGGCGCTTCCCACAAGGTGCGCGCCTGCCTCCCTGAGGCGGGCAACGACCGTCGCGTCTTCGAGGGCGACAAAGCCCTCAAGGGCGCGGGAGCCTGCATCGGCAAGCCATCCGCGGGCGCACATGTTGGGCTGTATGACGACCCTTTTCCCTGCGAGCAGGCCGCCCTTGGCGGGCTCCCGCTGCGATGTGTTTTTGTATGTAAAGATGTCGGGTGCCGTCTTCATCGCTTATTCCAGGATGCTCGCTACCTTAAAATACCCGCCCTTTTCCGCGGGCGCGTTCCTGAAGATCTCGCCCTTTTCCGCCAGCGGGCTTATGCGGGGCGCGTTCCCCTCACGCATGCGGTTTGCCGGCGCGGCCACGGAGAACATCGGCTCCTCCCGGCCTGCACGGCCATCTACCAATTCCGCCAGGGCCTTCGCATCCTCTACCGCCTTTACTATTGCATCCCGTTCCCCTGCGGCTATGCCGATGCGGGAAACCCAGGACAATGAATCGATCATGTCCTGCTGTTCCGTGGTCCCGGGCAGGGGCTGCATCCCTCCCATGTCGAGGAGGCCGAGTTCGGCGAGCTGCTCACGGGCGACCCCGGAAGGCGCCTTGGTGAGAGGGCAGAAGGCGCTTCGGTTCTTGGGAAAGGCTATTACCTCCCTGATCGACGACGCCCCGAGGATCATGGCCGCTACACGGTCTATTCCCAGCGCTATACCTCCGTGGGGCGGGGCACCGTATTCGAGGGCGCGAAGAAAGAAGCCGAACTTTTCCTCCACATCCTCCGCCGGCAGGCCGAGGGCCGTGAATATCTTGTTCTGCAGCTCCCTGTCGTTGATCCTGATGCTTCCTCCGCCGAGCTCCTCGCCGTTGACAACGAGGTCGTACGCGCGGGAGCGGAGGGTCAGAAGCTCCTCCACGTTGCCGGGATCGAAGTCGGTCCGGTCGGGCATGGTGAAGGGGTGGTGGCTCGACGTGACGCCCTTTTCCGTTGCCTCGAAGAGGGGGAAATCGGTCACCCACAGGGGATAGAACGAACCTTCGGGGATCAGGTTCAGCCGCCCCGCCACGTGGAGGCGGAGCTGGCCAAGGGCCGAGCAGACGAGCGCCCATGACGGGTCGGCGATCATGAGGATCACGTCGCCGCTTTGCGCGTCAAAGCGCCTGAGGACCTCGCCCCGCTCATGCTCGCTGAAGAACTGTACGATGTTCGATTCCAATCCGCCGTCCGTGACCCGCATCCAGGTCATGCCCTTGGCGCCGAAGCCCGGGACGATCTCCTTCGCGTATTCATTCTGGAGGATGTTCTTGCTCAGGCGCTCCGACTGCCCCTTGACGTTGATACCCTTTATGCAGCCGCCCCTGTCGAGTATCTGCCTGAAGATGCCGTATCTGGTATCGGCGAAGATGTCCGTCGCGTCGCGAAAGGTCATGCCGAAGCGCAGGTCAGGACGGTCTGAGCCCGCGGCGTTCATGGCGTCGAGCCATGTCATCCTCGGATAAGGGCGCGGCAGGTCGATGCCGCCGATCCTGAACATCCTTGCGGAAAGCTCTTCGAAGAGCCGGTAGATGAATTCCTCGTCGATGAACGACGCCTCGAGGTCGAGCTGGGTGAACTCCGGCTGCCGGTTGGGACGGAGGTCCTCGTCCCTGAAGCACCTGACGATCTGGAAATACCGCTCCATGCCGCTGACCATAAGAAGCTGCTTGAAAAGCTGGGGAGACTGGGGAAGGGCGTAGAAGTTCTGCGGATAGTGCCTGCTGGGGACAAGGTAGTCGCGCGCACCTTCCGGAGTGCTTTTTGTCAGCATGGGGGTCTCTACCTCGACGAACCCCTGTTCGTCGAGGTAATCCCGAACCGCCTTCACGATGCGGTGCCTTTTTATCAAATGGTCCTGCATCGTAGGCCTTCGAAGGTCGAGATACCGGTACTGGAGCCGCAGGTCCTCGGCCACCGATTCGTCCCCTTTGACGGCCGCGCCCGCGACCATGGACTTCTCAGAAATGGGGAAGGGCAATGGGTTCGCCCTGCTCAGGATCGTGAGGTCATCCGCGACTACCTCAATATCTCCGGTGGCGATGTTGGGGTTCCCGGTGCCTTCCGCGCGCTTGATCACAGTACCCCTGATAAGCACGCAGAACTCGTTCCTCAGAAGCCCTGCCATTTCGCAGGTCTTCTTGGGGGTCGATTCGGGACTGAAAACGACCTGGACTATGCCGCTTCTGTCGCGGAGGTGGATAAAGAGCACCTCTCCGTGGTCCCTCAGCGCATCGACCCAGCCCGCGAGCGTGACCTCTTTTCCCGCGTCGGACAGGCCCGGTTGTCCGCAGCCCGATCTGCCATGGAATGTCATTTATATCTTCCTTTCATGTGCACGGATGTTTCAAGACACCTTCCTGCCCCACACAAGATTGGCATAAAATTACCATTGAGAAAAATATTGGTCAACAGAATAATCTATGTACGACGTGCATCTGCTTCTGACATTTGATATTTGTATTTTGATATTGTTTAGTGCTTCGTGCTTCGATATTAGGATTTCGTGATGTAATCAAAGGAGCGTATGGGCGTGTTTGCTTACGAAGAACCCGGCACCGATGCTTATCTTCACGGAATATCCGTACTTACGATGCCTTCTCGAGATAATCGACAAGGATGCCCGTGGTCTGTCGGAGCCTCTGGCTCATCGAGAACGCTATCTTCTGAAGCATCTTTATGCCGACATAGGGCTTCTCTTTCAGGAGCTGGCTCATACCTTCTTTCGACAGTGTAACAAGGGTTGTGTCTGTCGCGGCAATGGCGGTTGCCGAGCGGGGGTTGCCGTCTATCATGGACATCTCCCCGATGACCTTGCCTGCCCCTATGGCGGTCACGCGCTTCACATCCATGTGTTCGTCTTTCTTGAGGATATTCACCTCGCCCTTTGCGACAACAGACATAAAGATATCCCTATCGCCCTCTTTAAAGATGGTGGTCCCTTTTGCGAACCTCCTCGTCCCCATGTAATAGGAGAGGTCCAGAAGTTCCTTCCAGGAAAAATCCATGCTCAGAGAGGTATCCTCCAACATCTCCGCCCTTTCAGTGATAGAACGCCCAACGTCCATATGGCTCTCCCTCCATATAGTATTATCGTCGATCGTCGCGGAAAATAAAGGGGCAAATTATCGACCCGTCGGATACCGCCGGCACCCCTTATGGCTGCATTATTGCTGGCTGAACGTGGGCGAAGGATGGTAGAATGTGGCGTGGCCGCCATGGGATGGAAGAATGTCATGTTCGATTTCGACGGGACGATCGTCGATTCCCAATCAATCTTTGTCTCCTGCGCGAACGAACTGGGCGCGGCGTTCGGCTACGGGCCGATCGGAGAGGTTTCGATGCTCCGCGAGAAAAGCACGCGCGAGGTGCTGACCGACGTGCTGGGGCTTTCGCCGGAACAGGTCCCCCGCTGGGTGGGATCATTCAAGGACCTCCTCAATCGCGCCATGTGCAGAGCCTCTACGGTCAAAGGGATGGGTGAGGTCCTCTCCGCGCTGCGGAAAGACTACCGGCTGGGCATAGTGACGTCGAACACGGAGGAAACGGTAAGGCACATCCTTGCAAGGGACGGCATCGGGCAGGTCGATTTCGTATGGGCCGATGCGCCTGCCCTTGAGAAGCACAGGGCCATCGAAGGGGCGCTCGCGCGGTATGCCCTCTCTCCGGAAGAGACGATCTATGTGGGAGATGATGTGGGGGACATCGATGCCTGTCGAAAGGCGGGCATCAGGATCATCGCCGTGTCCTGGGGCTTCAACTCGAAAGGGATGCTTGAAGGGAAGGGGCCGGACCGCCTCGTTGAAACGCCGGGCCAGCTTCTCGCCGTCCTGTCGCCCGGGTAACGGTCAGGGCACAGCCCCAGGGAACACCGTGGGCAGGGAAGGCAGGGAGCCTCACGGGAAGCGGCTATTTCTTACATTCTGTGGCAGATCCGGATTTGCATACTGACCCGTCCGTCCATGTAGCCCCGCTCAAGCTCGCACCGTTCAGGTTTGCCCCGCTCAGGTTTGCCCCGTACAGGTATGCCCCTTCCATGAATGCGCTGCCGAGGTCCGCATTGCTCAGGTTGGCATTGCTCAGGTTGGCCGCTTTCATAAATGCTCCGTGCAGGTTGGCGTTGCTCAGGTTCGCATTGCTCAGGTTGGCCCCCGGGAGGTCCGCCCTGTTCAGGTATGCCCCGCTGAGGTTGGCATTGCTCAGGTTGGCATTGTACAGGTTTGCCTTGTACAGGCTCGCCCCGCTTAAGTTCATACCGCTCAGATTCGCGCCGCTCAGGTCGCAGCTGGAACATTGATTTGTTGTCTTTAACTGCTGCAGTTGCGCCTCGTCCCATGCCGCCGCCAGGCAGGGTATGAGAAACATTCCGAAAAATGCTGTCATGAAAACCAAGATGATGATCCGCCTCATAACATTCCCTCCTTATTAAGCTCGATCGCTGCCTCGCGTTCTGTATAAATCGTTATTTGCAGGTATTGTCGGTTATTGTGGTATAAACAGCAAAAATTGTACCCGTCACCTCAATGGTTTGACCGGGTTGGAGATAATAATCTTTTTTTCCATCATCCCCGGCACAACGGGAGTATTCTCCAAACATACTGGAACACAGTAAAAAAAGTCTCCGGTTATCATAAACTTTTATAGTTTGTCCCAGCGGAAATGGGTCGGAAAAACCTGAAAGATCCTGACCAACTTCAAGCACGACCCCTGCGTTATTTTTGACACATGCCGTTTTATCAACTTTGTCGGCTGCGGTTGATGCCGTGGTAAAAACAAAAAAGAACAGAAGAACGATCGCTCCGCAGATAGGAATGCCTCTTTTGGATACCATGGTCATACCCCCTTTTTTTACTGGATTTAATGAAACGTTACCAGCCTTACGTTATAATGTCAACAGGATTGCTGCCATTCTAACCGGCGCCTAACACAGAAAGTAGACCGGTTGATTAGGGACAGGCCATTTATAATTTTTATCTTGTGATGCACTCATCGCTGTCTCGGTCAAAGGCCTGTCCGGGCGGGCACGTCCTCACGGGCCTGCACTGGTTCTTCTTCTCGTTCCAGTAGAAGTTGGGCTTGCACTCGCATTTGTTGTTGACCCAGATCTGGCCTCCCGTGCATCGGGCGGCACACTCATCGCTGT
>JAGOOA010000008.1:55123-75324 GCA_017992765.1 Syntrophorhabdaceae bacterium | reverse complement strand
TCCTCCTCGATTCTCTTCACAAGGATCCTGTCGTATAATGGTTTGATCTTCATTGTATCACGCTCCTTTTTTAAAAATAGTGTTTTAGCAATTGTTAAAAAAGATTGCTAAATAAAATATAAGGATACTAAGGACTTTTTGTCAATAGCGGGAGGTTAAATTTTTAAAAGAAGATCTACGCTTTCTTTGTACCACCTCGAAAATTGTTCATTTTCCTTTTTGTTTCCTGCTTTATCGAGCATGATAGAGGCAAATACCTTCTCTTTGTCGATCGATATCTCGAAGTCGCGCTCTGCCTGCTGGGAAAGCCTGTCAACCATTGCGGCGAGGACCTCTTCCTGGTCGTGGCCGGAGAGCCAAAGCGACCACCACGCCTCGTAGGCACTTTGCACGACCTTTTTGTTCTTATCGTAGTAGCTTGAGAGGGACGGGATCCATTCCCTGACGCGGTTCCTTGACTCTTCAAAGATATCTTCCACAAAAGGGTACCGGTTTATGGTATCCATTTCGATGCCTATCTTCTTGATAAACCCTTCGATAATGCTCTCACTGCCGTGTTTTTTCTTATAAACTTTTGATTTCATGGTATTCCATACCTCGATGATGGGGTAGATCGTCATATTCCTCACCGAGTAATTTATCGTCTCTATGTTATTCATTGTATATTTCCGGGTTTTTGGCACCCCGTATATTAAAAGCCCCAGAAGATCGGAGACGATATGGTACAGCAACGACCTGTTCCTGGGCCTTTTCGCGGGGTACATGTAGCAGATGAACTCATTGAGCTCAAGGGCCTCCACGAGATGGTCCTTTTTCGGCTCACGGTTGACGTGCTTCACGGCGTCTATGGCGAGGTTGATCGTTGCCATTGAGACAAGGTCATCCTTGTCCTTGGTGAGTTCCCATATATCGAGAATATGCCTTCGCGGAAGCATTAAAGCCCTTCCTTTTTCAACGTTTCGACGAGCTGTTTCTGCGCCTCTGTAAGCTTCCCCGGGATCTCCATCTTTACCTCGACATAGAGGTCGCCGCTGCCGCCCTTATCTACATCCGGCGCTCCGAGGCCCCGCAACCTGACCTTTAAATGGCCCGGGGGAATTTTGACGCGTTTTGGCCCATCGATTGAGGAAACCTCAACGGTTGTTCCAAGAAGTACATCGGTCAATTTAACCTCTTTTGTAACGTAGAGGTCGTTCCCGACCCTCCTGAAAAAGGGATGTTCGGCAACCTTGATCGTCAGGTAAAGGTCTCCCCGCCTGCCCGTCCTGGGATCCCTGTTGCCTTTGCCCTGAAGCCTTAATTTTTTCCCCGTCGCGATCCCCCGCGGGATCTTGACGTTGAGGTCTTCGGTCCCTGTGTGTGTCGTAAAGGACACCCTCTTTTCGCCGCCCCGTATGGCGTCCATAAATGGGATCTCAAGCTCGTAGTTGAGGTCCAGGCCGCGTTCCGGCTGCTGCTCTCTTGTTATGTAGTCTCCGAAATCCCAGTTCTGGGCCCTCTGCCTGCCGCCGCCTCTCCCCTGCTGCCTTCCGAAGATCATGCTGAATATGTCGCCGCCGCCAAACCCGAGGTCCTTGAAGAGGTCGCCTACATTGAAACCCCTGAAGATGTCTTCCTCGGAGTATCTTTGCTGGAAGCCGCCCATGCCGTAGGTGTCGTATTGCTTTCTCTTTTCCTGGTCGCTCAGGACCGCATAGGCTTCGTTTATGATCTTGAACTTCTCTTCGGCCTCCTTGTTGCCGGGATTCCTGTCAGGATGATACTTGAGGGCAAGCTTCCTGTATGCCTTTTTTATCTCTTCTTCCGTTGCCCCCTTCGCAACGCCCAATGTCTCATAATAATCTTTTTTTGCTGCCATCCCTTACTCCCTTTCGATTTTATCAACACCCATTCCGCAAAGAGACACTATTAAGATATAACCAAACCACGCTTAATGCAATGCGAAAAAATTTAAAGGAAATTTGTATAGAATGTTTTCGCCTTTTTGCTATAATGGAATGATGCAGTGGTTTTTCCCGGTTGTCCATGTTGCGGCAGGTGATATATGGGGAACAAAAGCCGCCTGACAGCATATGTCGGGTATCATGCCCTGGGTCTTCTTGCGGGTGCGAGCGCGCCAGATGAAGCGGCCGTCCTTGAGCAGGAGGCGATGAAGGCCATCTGGGAGTATTACAAAAAGGATCGCTTGAGGCTTGTCACCTCGGGAGAGGCGATGGAGCTGGACATGGTCATTGCCTTCAATGTCGAGGGATGCTGTATTACCGATACGTACATGATCACCGAGAATATTGACGCCTTTGAAGCGTGGGAGAGGGCCGACAGGCGCCTGACGGAAAAATGGAAACAGGCTGTAGACTGTTTTGACCAGCTTGAGGTACTGGGCCGGGAACATGAAGGGCTGCAAAGCGAAGAAGATACGCTGTTTGCTTTTATCCGTAAGGAAGTTCTCTGCGGGGAGGATGATAATGCCTCCTTGTTTCACCGGAACGAAAGCGATGCTGAGACGCTGCGCAGCTGTGCGCAGCATTTTCAGGACTGGTATGGCGATGACCGGTGGAAAGACCTCAGGCGCATCGAATATGACCTGAACTGGAAGATCCTCGAGTCAGAGCTCAGGGGGCGCTCCGTCGATTCTGTTTTCGAAGGAAAGGGCGGAGAGCGGAACCGCTACCTGCTGGGATTGCTCAACAGGGTCGTGGGCTTCAGCAAGAAAAGCTGTCCCAGGCTTCCCATGAGCACCGAACATATCGATTTTGTCGTTAAGGCGGTCATGAAAAAATACGGGGGCGATCGCCACGAATGTGGGATACTCCATATTATTCATTGTATAGAGCATGATGTTGATTTTTTGGTCACCATAGATGATGACCTCATAGCGAGATTCAACGGCAAGAGGCGCGAGCTATTGAAGCACCCGGAATGCTGCTCAATGAAGCTCCTACTGGTAAAGCCGTCCGAACTGGCAAGCCGGCTCACGGCCCATAACCAATAGTATATCGTATATAGTATTTCGTATATCGAATATAGAATAACCAATAACCAAATTAATACCCAACAGCGAATGACCGAATACCCAAAGGAGAGGCAATGCCAAAGTTACGACATACGACATACGATATACGATCAGTCGGCAGTTCTCATTTCCACTCATCCGTCTGCGGCTGGGGCAGCTGGTAGGACATGAGGGTCTGGATATACTTGTTAAAGCCGTCTGCGTCCTTTTTCTCCAGCTTTTCAATCTCAGGCATCGCCTGCTTCATTACGTCCTCATTGTAAACGACCTCGATCGGGTACTGCATGTAGGACGAGCGGCGCAGCAGCGAATAGACCTGTTTCTGCTCTTTCGAGAGAGACAGGAATTTATCAAGCTCTTTCAGCATGTATCCTTTCTTTTCGTCGAGGCGGCCGTCTACGTGCATTAGCAGGTTGAGGCTGAAGTCGGCGCAGGAGAAATAGCTGCGCATTTCGTTGAGGCCGTATACAAGGAGCCTGATCTCCGCAACGATCTCTTCTTCTGTCATCGGCACAAAGGACCCATCCTTGACGAGCGCCTGCATCGGCGACATGGGGTGCATTGCGAAGGTCCTTACCCTGATAAAATCGGGCTCTATGAGGTTTAAAAGCCGCGCGGTCTCTTTGGCGTGCTCCTCGCTGAGCGCCTTGCCGCCGACCCCGGGCATGATGTATTCTGACAGGGATATGCCGGCCTTGACCACGTTCTGCCCGCCAGCAACGATATCCTCCGGCGTGATCCCCTTTTTGATCATCTTTAAGACCTTCTCTGAGCCGCTTTCCATTCCTACATGAATGCGCGAGAGCCCGGCATCTTTTAACCGCTTCAGGTCTTCCACGCTTTTTCTCTTCAGCGTCGTTGCGCGCGCATAGGACGTAACCCTGTCGAGGGCGGGAAATTTCTCTTTCAGATATGTGAGGATCTCAAGGAGGTCGGCTGTTTTCAAGACAAGGGTGTCGGCATCCTGCAAAAATGCAGATTTTATCATATTCGCATACCCGCTGTATTCCCTGGCCATGTTGTCTATATCTTTTTTTACCTCTTCAACGGTCCTCCTGGAAAATTTTGTCCCCTTGTAGGCAGGACAAAAGATGCACTGGTTCCATGGACAATTTCTTGTAACCCTTACCAGCAGGCTTGAGGCCTCGCTTGGCGGTCTTATCACTCCCTGTTCGTACATAGTTGTCTCCCATACTAATTATTTTGTTTCTGCCGGCCACCCGACAGCAGCCATATAGATGACGGTCTCTTCTGTGCCGTCGAGCGACAGGATCTTGTTTGCCTCGTCGTCGTAGAAAGCGCCGATCGCACAGGAGCCGAGGCCGAGCGCCTCTGCCGCGAGATAGAGGTTTTGCGCAATATGTCCCGCGTCGAGATAGATGTACCGGTAAGCTCTCTGGCGGTACTTCCACCGCGACCTTGCAATGATCGCCGACCAGATAAACGTAATCTGCGCGTCAAGAATAAGGTCTTGCTGGAGGGCTGCCTCTGTAAGTTCTTTTGAGAGGTCCCCCTTTTTCAGGAACTCAAGGTCAAAAGTGAGGGGCCTGAAATGGTAAAGCCCTTGTTGAAGGCCGTCTACTGCCCGAACGCTTACATAGGTTTCAACGGGGAAAAGCCCGCCTGCGGAGGGGGCGGTTCTGAAGAATGCATCGCCGTAGCGGGCGGTAAGCCCCTGCGTTGCCCACAGCAGGGAAGACAGCGCTGCCATTGGGACGGGGCGGCCGGCGCTGTACTCTCTCCTGGACCTTCTCTGCAGAAGGAGCTTCCATAGGTTCGCTTCGCCTTCAGCAAGGGGCTCCGGCAATGCGATCACCGCGATGGGCGATTCATAACGTTTGTACGGTTTGGGAATGGAATTCCAGTCAAGGGTATGCCCGCCCATCCTGTCCGGCGAGTACTTCGTTTCGTCCTGAAACCTTTTTCCGATCTCAGTCCCCATGTCGACTGTTCCCTCTTTTTTTCTGTTCCCGCTCATAGCAGTTCCGGCCAATCTTTTTTAATATGTGCATTGTTGGCCGGTAAGTCAACGACATACCCTTTATGAAAAAATGTATTACATTGTTGCAATTTTTCCCTAAAGGTGGTTCAATAAAATATATTCTGATAATTATCTGCCCCGGAGGATGACCGTGATGGATGGCATAAAGACCATTGATGACCTGATAAAAATAAAGAACCTTACGCCTGAAGAGGTTGAACTGCACAGGGAGTTGATCGAAGAGTGCAGGGAGAATGAGCGGAAGATCAACGAGCATTGCAATACGGCCCGTGAAAATCTACAGAGGATGTATGATACGTTGAATGACGTATCGCAAAAGGCAACAGAGATACACAGCGCATTTCAACGCCTTGTCGAAGAAGCAGAGAGCCTCTCCCTCCGGCTGATCCCTGACGAGAAGTTCCATCGTGAATGACCCCAGGATAAAACATCTATGGCGTTGATACTCAAGTGGCTGCTGATGGCAGCTTCTGTTGCGGTCGCAGCCTATCTTATCCCCGGTGTAATGGTTAAAAGTTTCTTTTCAGCCCTATTCGTGGCCCTTTTCCTGGGCATTGTCAACACCCTGATCAGGCCTGTCCTGATCCTGATCACCTTGCCTATCAATATTATTACGCTGGGCCTTTTTACCTTTGTGATCAACGCTGCCCTCGTGCTCCTTGCTTCATCTGTCATTAAAGGGTTTGAAGTGAGCGGGTTCTGGACGGCAATGCTTTTCAGCGTTGTCCTCTCCGTCGTGAACTACGTGTTGAACGGGCTCTTCGGAGCGCGGAGAAACGGCTAACGCATAACACGCACAATATGGGCCGTAAGCTGCATTTTCAGCGATAAGCCGACAGCTATCAGCGATCAGCCGACAGCAAACAACAGACATCGTGAAATGTGAAAAGTTTAAACATTTTGTATTTTACATTTCACGTTTCACGGTTTGTACCTCACCGCTAAAAATTTCGCTTGACAAATATTACCGCTAAAATATAATTATAATACAGCTACATTATAATTATATTATATTCATTTGAGAAAGGATCGTTGATGCGGGCAAAGATAGTAGAAGCCTCCGATGAGCAAAAAAACATCTTGGACAAGGTGAAATTTGAGGTCTACGGGGAGGAGATGCTTGAAAAGGCGGTAAGGCAGAGCGGGAATTCCGGACGCGTTTACCTCCCCCCTGAGTGGATAGGGAAGCACGTTAAGATCATACGTATCGATTGAGGAGACTGTATATGATGAACGGGGTCAAGGTCAGAAGGATTACCGTTAAGGATGTTCCCAATATCATTGAGATCCAGGAGTCCATCATAAAGAAGAAAGTGTCGAAGGCGTGGATCCAGAGCATAGAGGCGCATCTGAGAAAGCATGATGTTGCGGGATTTGTGGCCTTGCGGGATGACGAGGTCGTAGGGTTCATCATAGGCGAGATCAAGGGGCCGGGGTTCGGAATTGAAAAAAGCGGGTGGATCGTTGTGGTCGGCGTATGCGCCAGGTGTATGGGCATTGGCATCGGCCGGGCGCTGGCAAAAAAGCTTTTTGAATACTTTAGGGAAAAGGGGATCCAGGATATATACACGGCTGTGCGATGGGACGCCATAGACATGCTTTCATTTTTCAAATCAATCGGCTTTGACCGTTCAGAGTTCATTAACCTCGGGAGACATCTGGAATGATGGGAGACCGGTCTTGCACGGCCTGCAGCAGGGGCCATGAAAAAGGAAAAAGAATAGGAGAGCCGGGATATGTGGGAAAATATAAGTTCCGACAAGTGTAAGTCTTACATTCAAAGTCATTTTTTTCAGAAGGGAAGGCAGGCTCCGGGAGTCTTTTTAAAGCCGGCAGTAACGATCTCAAGGGCAGAAGGGGCAGGCGGCCTGACCGTCGCCTCCGAGCTGGCAGACTACCTGCAGGAACACGTTCCTTCCCGCGAGACGTGGACCGTTTTTTCCTATCAGCTTGTGGCAAAGGTGCTGGAGGAGCACCGGCACCGCAAGGACATCGGAGACTTCATGAAGGAAGACCACAAGGCCATGCTGACGGATGCGCTTGAGGAGCTGCTTGGGCTGCACCCCTCGACGTGGACGCTCGTCGAACAGACGAACGCGACCATCCGGCGTCTCGCACAAACGGGGAACGTTATTCTCGTGGGCCGTGGATCCGGCATCATCACCGCCAAAATGAAGAATGTCTTTCACGTGCGCCTGACAGGGTCCCTCGAAAGGAGGATCGAGCAGGCGCAGAAGGTCTTCGGTTATGATGAGAAAACAGCCGCCAATTACATCAAGAAAAAAGACCAGGCGCGCAGGCGCTACATAAAGGATAACTTTGGCAGAGATGTTGACGACCCGCTTCTTTATCACGTAACCATTAATACGGACTTTATAGGGCACGCCGAAGCTGCCCGCCTGGTCGGCGAAGAGGTGATCAGGCGTTTCAAGCTGGACAGCCATGGGAAAACGAAGGCAGGTATGAGCCGTTTAATAGCGTAACGGCAGGGATATTATTTTCTACGGAGGCGCTACCATGCGCGATGTGATTCAGAAGATAGTAGGGACAGAGGGCGAAGCGAGGCTTGCCGTTGAGGCAGCCCGGGCCGAAGCGGACCGTATCCTGTCGGAGGCTCAGAAAAAGGCGCAGGATATCATTGAGAACGCCCGCCAGGAGGCGTTTGCTGAGGCTCAGAGGATAATTGAAGCTGCGGCACAAAAAGCCGAGCATGAAAAACAGGCCCGTTTGACTGACGCCGTCGCTCAGGTTGAAAGCCAGATCCAGCTTGATCCGGCGAACAGGAAATCGGCCGTTTCAGAGGTGGTCCGTTGCGTGTGCAAAGAGACATAGCCGTCCCGCGTACTGCCACAGCCGCTGTTTCGAAGCGGCAAACGGCGAGAGACATGGATTATCTTGCCGCCCGTCTTCATGCCCGGAAAAGCCGCATGGCCGAGGCCGAGCGGCTCGACAGCCTGTGCCGCACCGGAAGCCTTCGCGACTTTTTCCATGTGATCTTCCCGGATTCTGAGATCGGCGGGATCCTTGATTTTCAGCGCTCCCTGGTCAACGAACTGATCGGCGAGATATCTGAATTTTGCGCCTATATATCAGGCCCCGGAGCCGACCTTATCGACTGGATGCTCGTCCGGTACCAGATGGAAAACTTGAAGGTGCTGTTCCGGGGATATTTAACAAAGGCCCCCGTCGAAGAGATCGGGAGCCATCTCGCGGCCGTTCCCGGATGGCCGGCAGTCGATCTCCAGGGGTTGTCTGCTGCGGAATCCCCGGAGAATTTTGCCCGGTTCTTCCCGAAAGGATTCCTCCGTGAGAACCTGGAGGGAGCCCTTGAGATCTATACGGATAACCCCCGGCCTTTTTTCTTCGAGGCGGCGCTTGACCGCGTCTATTTTCAGGGCTTGGTCGCTGGAACGGAAAAGCTCCCGCGGGAAGACCGGGAGATCGTAAGCCCGATGGTCTTTCAGGAGGTGGACATGTTCCACCTTATGCTGGTTGCCAGGGGAAAGTTCCACTACGCTATGACGCAGGCCATGTTGCAGCCGTTTCATGTCGAGGGAGCCAGGATCCAGCGCTCGCTTTTTGGCGCTATGCTCAATGATCCTGACGTTTACACAGCGGCGAGCCGCGCCCGGGAGCGCCTGTTTGATGCCGAGCCTTTTGAGCGCGGGGCCGATGGATCGAATGTGGCTGATGCGTCCGCGCTGGAAGGGCTGGCGTGGAATCGGTTCGTTCGTCTGGCCAACCTGGCTTTTCGCCGGAGCCACATGGGGCTTGGGGCAATTGTGGGATATGCGGGACTCCGTCGCGTGGAAGTGGCAAACCTTATCACGATCTCAGAGGGGATTCGTGGCGGCATGGCGGCAGAAACGATCCGCGGACGCCTGATCCCGCGCGCCGATATTGTGAAAGCTGTATGAAGCAAGGTGAAAAGTGAAAGGAAAAGGTGAAAAGTGAAAGGAAGCGGGAAAGGCATCATGAACTCGATAAACGCAATAAACGTGATGGCGGGGGTGGCCTGTGTTTAGGACGGTGCCGATGATGCGGGTGCGCGCGATCGTGCTCGCGGCAGACGAGAGAAAGGTGCTTAAAGGATTAGGCGCATTGGGAGCAGTGCATCTGACGCGCGCTCAGGCCGATCCGGATACGGCGCTTCTCAGCCCCACCGATTTTACCGGAGAGTTGTTGAGATATGACCGTATCCGCACCCGGATTCAGGACCTTCGCCAATCACTGGAAATTCCGATGTTGGGCAGCCAGGGATCGGGCGGGCGCGTGGATGAGGGAATCGCGCACGCCCTTTCGTCAGCGATGACCCTGGACCAGGCCGAAGCTGCCCTCCTTTCAATGGAACAGCGCATCGCCGGCATTCTGGAAAGCCGGCAGCGCCTTGTTCAACGTCAGAAAGAGCTGGCCGTAACGTACGATCAGGTATCGCACTATCGTGGGTTCGATATTCCTCTCACGGGGCTTGATAAGTTTTCATTCCTGTATTTTGTCACAGGGAGCCTTCCGGCGCAGAACCTCGAAGGCCTTGAACGGGAGATCGGCGATAACGCGGCGCTACTCCCCCTTGCCCAGCAGAAAGGGCGGCAGAGGCTCTTCGCCATTACTACCCGTCAGGGGCAATCGGCGCTTGACGATACCTTGTTGCAGGCAGGTTTTCAGCGAGAGGCGCTTCCGGTGGCAGACGGTTCGACAGTGGATAGAATATCCGAAGAGGCTGAGAAGGAACAGGAAGAACTAACAAAGGAGTTGGATCAGATAAGCGGCAAGCTCAGGGGGATTGGAACGGAGCTTGCCCCCGCCTTGAACGAAGTTGAGGAATTTGTCAATATGGAAGGGCGGATCCTGGAGGCAAGCCAGAAGTTTCCCCGGACAGAGATGACGGTGCTCATTTCAGGGTGGGTCCCGGCCGGCGACGTAACGGCCTTGAAGCAGCGCATGGAAGAGATTACAGTGGGCAGGTATGTGCTTGAGGCCGAGCATCCAGACGCTTCGGCCGGCGAAGAGGTCCCTATCCTGCTCAGGCACTCGTGGTTCTTGCGTCCCTTTGAGATGCTGATATCGGCCTACAGCCTTCCCAGCTATCATGAGCTGGAGCCGACCCTGTTCGTCGCCCTCAGCTACATAGTGATGTTCGGCATGATGTTCGGCGACGCAGGACACGGGGCGGTGCTTGCCACCTGCGGTCTGATAGCCCTTATTAAGGCCGGGAGGTCCAAGAAGGCACAGGACGTTGGCGTGCTTCTTGTTTCCGTGGGATTATCCAGCGTCATTTTCGGCGTGATATACGGGAGCTACTTCGGCATCGAAGCGTTAAAGCATTACGCCCTCTGGCATGACCCGCTGGAAGGTGATCCCATACAGCTGATGTACGGCGCTATCGGTCTCGGTATCGTAATGATCAGCATAGGGCTTATATTGAACGTTGTGAACAGGTTCCGCAAGGGCGATATCATCGGCGGCATTCTCGACAAGTTTGGGCTTGTAGGCCTCTTGTTCTATTGGGGGGCGCTGGCCCTCCTGTTGTACGGGGCGACCATCCGGTCGTGGGGGCTTATGGGCGTCTGCGTCGTCCTGTTCCTTGCCGTGCCCATCATCGGCTGGTCTGTCAAGGAGCCCCTTGAGCATCTAATGAGCAGCAAGTCAGGCGGCCACGGCGGGGCGCATGGCGGAATGGGAGGGGCTATTATCGAATCCTGCGTCGGCGCTTTTGAGGCCATTCTCAGCTACCTTGCGAACACTATAAGCTTTGTACGTCTTGCTGCCTATGCAATGAGCCACGCGGCGCTGCTCTTCGCTGCTTTTATGGTGGCTGAGGAGGTCAGGGGCTCTGCCGGGGGCGGCGTTTGGAGCCTGCTGGTGATTATTTTTGGAAACCTGATAGCCATTGTGCTGGAAGGGGTAATTGCTTCGGTGCAGGCGCTGCGTCTCGAATATTATGAGTTCTTCGGAAAGTTTTTTTCCGGGGGCGGCGAGCCTTTTGAGCCCTTTCGTTTGGCCCCGGACGGAGCAGAAGACAAATCACGGGAAGCGTGAGGAGAATGAACCCGGTGAAATGTGAAATGTTAAAAGTGAAATGTTTAAAACCATGAACGGGATACTGGATGGTGCAACACGATCTTAGAAAATATTGGAGGTGTCGTATGATCAAGTTGTTGTTTCGGCGGATTGGGGTAATCGGAGCGGTTCTTGCGGGAGCAATACTGCCTGGCGCGGCGGCTTTAGCGGCTGAAGCAGCGCACGGCGGTGCCCCGACTGACGTGGTATCAGTATACAGGGCCATCGGCCTGGGCGTTGCGGCGGCTTTTGCCATCGCCATAAGCGTTCTCGGCGCGGGCCATGCCGTAGGGCGGATAGGTTCGGCCGCGTTGGGCGCGGCGGCGGAGAAACCCGAGCTTCTGACGCGCAGCATCCTGTTTGTGGCGCTGGCGGAAGGGCTTGCCGTGCTGGGTTTTGCGATTGCCATGATGTTGATACAAAAGATATAAGGGGCCTATCGTGAAATTCTTTTGCATTGCCGACGAGGACACGGCGCGCGGTTTCCGCCTGGCAGGCATAGGCACCCGGGTTGCATCAACGGCAGATGAGGCCCAGGCTGCAATCAATGAAGCGGCAGAGCAACCCGACTGCGGGGTGGTCATCGTCACCGAAAGGGTGGCAGACCTGATCCGTCCTCAGGTGGAGATGATCCGAATGGAGAGGGATCGGCCGCTGATAGTTGAGATACCAGGGCCGGAAGGGCCGCTGCCGGGGCGCAAGAGCCTGCGTGAATTCGTGGAGGAAGCCGTGGGAGTGAGTATCTGTTAAGGGGGTATAAGGATGACGACGGATCAAATCTCTACTGAAAAATTGCGTGAAGAGATCCTTGCAGACGCCGGGAGAGAGGCTGAAAAGATTGTCATGCGCGCCAGGCAGGACTCGGAAGCCCTTCTTGCCAATGCTGCCGCCGAAGCGGACCGGCTGCGGCGGGAGCGGCTTGACGAGGCCAACGCGGAGGCCGCCCGCCAGAGCGAATTGATCCTGGCCACGGTCCCCGTTGAGATCGACAGGCTGCGCGCAGCGCGGATAGAAGCGCTGCTCGCGACTATATACGAAGAGGCGGGCGATCAGCTGCTTGCCCGGGAAGGCTTCGAATATCGCAAGACCCTGGTTGCCCTTGCGGCCCATGCGATACTCCGGATGGAAGGCGATGCCTTTGTCGTGAAGCTGTCAGAAGCGGATCAGGCTGCCCTGGGAGACGCGCTGGCACAGGAGATATCGGGCAAAGTGGGGCGGCCCGTAAAGATAGCGATCTCGAACGCGCCAGACATTTCAGAAGGGGGTGTTGTCGTTGAGGATGAGGAGGCTCGCCAGGTGTGGGACAACAGGCTTCTCAAGAGGCTGGAGCGGCTATGGCCGGAACTGAGGCGGCAGATAGCGGCCCAGGCGAACTTTGTCCAAAAAACAGGATCAGGAGGGAATAATCCATGACGGTCGCTTTCAGGACTACCGAATCTATGGCAACACGCATCAGCGGGCCCATTGTTACAGCTTCGGGCATGCACGCCGCACAGATGTATGAGGTCGTGCAGGTGGGCGCCCTTGGCCTGGTGGGAGAAGTGGTGAGGCTGGTTGGGGATCACGCCACCATTCAGGTATACGAGGATACCACCATGATAAAGCCCGGAGCGCCAATCCTATGTACAGGGGCCCCTCTCTCCGTGTCGCTCGGCCCGGGGCTTGTCGGCAACATCTATGACGGCATACAGCGTCCGCTGCCAGGCATTCAAGCTGCCAGCGGCGCCTGGATCAGGCGCGGCGAAAAGGTTGCGGCCCTGGACACAGAAAAGCTCTGGAGCTTCGAGCCTCTTGTTGAGCCAGGAGAGGTGGTCTCGGAAGGCCAGGCCATAGGAAAGGTTGCGGAAACGCCGCTGGTCGACCATCTTATCATGGTGCCGCCGGGAATCTCCGGTACAATAAGCACCGTTGCCGGCAAGGGGGATTACAAGATCGTCGACACCGTGGCCGTCGTGGAGACGCCGGCAGGACCTCGCGATATCACGATGCTCCAGCAATGGCCGGTGCGGGTGCCGCGTCCCATTCGCCAGAGGCTTCGCATCACCGAACCGCTGATCACTGGGCAGCGCATCATTGACACCTTCTTCCCTATAGGAAAGGGCGGCGCAGCTGCGATCCCGGGAGGATTCGGCACGGGGAAGACGATCACCCAGCACCAGCTTGCGAAGTGGTCCGACGCCGATATTATTGTCTTCATCGGCTGCGGCGAGCGGGGCAATGAAATGACGGAAGTGCTCCGCGAGTTTCCGGAGCTTAAAGATCCCCGTTCCGGCAGGCCCTTGATGGAGAGGACGATCCTCATAGCGAACACCTCGAACATGCCGGTGGCAGCCCGGGAAGTGTCGATCTACACGGGCATCACGCTTGCGGAGTACTACAGGGACATGGGAAGGTCTGTGGCGGTCTTTGCCGACTCAACGAGCCGTTGGGCGGAGGCACTGCGCGAACTTGCGGCGCGGCTGGAAGAGATGCCCGCCGAAGAAGGCTTTCCGGCATCGTTGCCTACCCGGCTCGCGCAGTTCTATGAGCGAGGAGGGGCCGTTACCACCCTGGCGGGAGAGCGGGCCTCGGTAAGCATCGTCGGAGCGGTCAGCCCGCCCGGCGGCGACTTTTCCGAACCTGTGACCCAGCATACGCGTCGTTTTATCCGCTGTTTCTGGGCGCTCGATACGGAGCTGGCCAATGCGCGGCATTATCCTTCGATCCACTGGCTGCACTCCTATTCGGAGTATGTTGAAGACGTCGGCCTGTGGTGGAAAAAGGAGGCTGCCGACTGGGTTGAGCTGCGTACGGAGGCGCTGACGCTGCTCCAGCGGGAGGAGCGCCTCCAGCAGATCGTTCAGCTCGTGGGGCCCGATGTCCTGCCCGACGCGCAGCGCCTGATCCTGTTCATCGCCGAGATCATGAAGGACGGCTTTCTCGCACAGAGCGCCTTTGACGAGAACGATATGTACTGTGCGCCGGAACGGCAGATCGCCCTTCTCCGCATGATCCTTACCCTCTATCACAGGGGCCGTGAGCTGATCCAGGGAGGAGTTCCGTTAATGCGGATCCGTTCTTTAAACTGTGTGCCGCAGATAATGCGTGCGAAGTCGGCTTACGGCAACGATGAGCTCGAAAAGCTTGGCGAGCTGAAACAGATGGTCATGGAAGAAACGGAAGCGCTTGCAAAAGAGTATATCAAGGAGGGCACCTTACTATGCACACCACCTTCGACGTAGAAGACCAAGGGCTGCAGTATATAGGGGCGTCGCGCATCGAGGGGCCGCTGGTCGTAGTGGAACGGGTCCGTGACGTAGGCTACGATGAGACCGTTGAGATTATCGACCCCACCGGTCGTCCCCGCATCGGCCGCGTCCTCGACATTTCCCAAAACCAGGCCGTGGTTCAGGTTTTGGAAGGCACGACGGGACTCTCGAACCAGGCAATGCGCACCCGTTTTCTGGGGGAAAGCTTCTGCCTGCCCGTATCGAGGCACATGTTGGGCCGCGTGTTCGACGGCCTCGGGCGTCCGGCCGATGATGGCCCGCCCCCGCTTTCCGCAGAGAAGCGGGATGTCAACGGGATGCCCATCAACCCTTATGCACGAAGATATCCGAGAGAATTCATACAGACCGGCCTGTCGGCCATAGACGGGATGAACGCGCTGGTCCGCGGCCAGAAGCTGCCGATCTTTTCCGGGAACGGCCTGCCGCATGACCGCGTGTCTGCCCAGATCATGAGGCAGGCGCGCCTGCTCGATGAAGAGGTGGAATTCTCGATGGTGTTTGCCGCCATGGGAGTTAAGCATGACGTGGCCGAATTCTTCATCCGCAATTTCAGGGAATCCGGCGCGCTCGCACGCGCCGTCATGTTCTTTTCTCTGGCCGATGCGCCAAGCGTGGAGCGCCTCCTTACACCGCGCGTCGCACTTACCCTGGCGGAGCACCTGGCCTTTGACTGCGGCCAGCACGTGCTTGTGCTGCTGACGGACATGACGAACTATTGCGAAAGCCTTCGCGAGGTAGGAACAGCCAGGGGCGAGATCCCCGGACGCAAAGGCTATCCAGGCTACCTTTACTCGGACCTCGCCAGCATTTATGAGCGTGCGGGCCGTATCGAAGGCTCGCCGGGATCGATCACCCAGATGGCCATTCTGACCATGCCTGCCGATGATATCAGCCATCCTGTCCCCGACCTCACGGGATATATCACCGAAGGGCAGATCGTTCTGGATCGCGAACTGTTCCAACGCGGCGTATATCCTCCCATTGCCGGCCTTCCAAGCCTTTCGCGCCTCATGAAGGACGGCGTAGGGAAGGGCTATACGCGCGAGGACCATCCGACGCTCGCAAGCCAGCTGTTCGCGTGCTATGCCTATGTAAAAAAGGTGCGCGGGCTGGCGGATGTCATCGGGGAAGAGGAATTGAGCACCCTCGATAAACAGTATCTTAAGTTCGGCGAGGCGTTCGAAATGCGTTTCCTGAACCAGGGTGAGTTCGAGAACAGGTCCATCGAGACCACGCTTGAGCTCGGTTGGGATGTGCTGTCCACATTGCCCAAGGACGAGCTGCACCGCGTAAGCGACGCATTGCTTAAGAAGTACTACCGCGAGAAAGAAGGGGCACCTGTCTGCGTAGAGCCGGCCGTCGGCAGCGCGTCCCGATAGGAGAGACCCATGGGAAAGCTGAACGTTGCGCCCACCAAGTCGAATCTGCTCATACTTAAACGTAAGCTTGCCTTTGCCGAAGAGGGCTATGACCTCCTGGAGCAAAAACGGCAGATACTTATCTTTGAGCTGATGAGCCGCGTGAGCCGCGCCCGTAATACCGAACAGGCTAGCCGCAGAGCGCTTCGGCAGGCCCATGAAGCCCTTCGCGAGGCCCATCTGGACGGAGGATCGGAGGCCGTCGACAGGGCCGCCCTCGCCGTGAAGATGGATCATCAGGTTGAGATCTCGGACCAGCACCTTATGGGTATGAAGATCCCTCACCTAACGGTCAAGACGGAAGCGGTCAGCGCCCAGTTCGGCGTTGGGGGAACCTCGGCGAATACCGATGTTGCCATGAGCCGCTTCGTTGAGGCGCTTCGCTTAGTAGCAGAAATGGCTGAGCTGGAGAACGCCTTAAGGCGAATTGCCTTGGAGCTTCGCAAGACCCAACGGCGATGCAATGCCCTTTCCAAGATATTTATGCCGACCTACAGGGAGACGATCATATATATCACGGCCGACCTTGAGGAGCGGGAGCGGGAATCCTTTGTGATCTTGAAGATGATCCGGGACCGGATCAGCTAATAGAATAGTATATAGTATATCGTATATAGTATATAGTAACCTCCAGCATATCCCCTCGTGCCTTATGGCCTCTGTTGAATTTGCACGATATACTTCATCGGCTATCAGCCATGAGCTGCTTTTATAGCTACCAGCATCTTGCCCGCAACGATCTATTATGATAACCTAAATGACTGATCGTCTCCGCGACAGTTTGAGAAGCAGGGAGGAAAAATGGCATTGGATGTTACGCTTAAAAAAGGCAGGCTCTCGAAGATATTTTCTGAAGATCTCCATACCTATTACGAGAACGTCGAAAAGGGCTCCGATTATGCAAGATTAAGATTGCAGCAGTGGCGCAATGATCCTGACATCGTTATCTACACCGCTACGGTAGATCGCGGGGCGGGCGGATGGATCGTCTATAATACCGGAACAAGCACCATGGAAGAGATACTGGCAGCAGAGAAATGGAGAGGAAAAGGCATTGAGCCTAAGATGGTGGACGCACTCATTATGAGGGAGAACCTCATCACAGCGGAATTCTTGAAATCAGATGATGAGAAATACCGCTGGATGGTCGAATATGGATTCCGGCCTGTGCGGACGAGGAGCGTTGGCGGATTGTCGTTGAAACAGATGGAGCTGAGCACCGCGGTCCTCTTCAGAAGGCTGGCAGGGATTAAGCCACACAAGCCATACCTGAAAAAAGAACGGGTGGCGGTTGAAAAGATCCCTGAGGGCCAGTCTGAAAGAGAGATAAAAGATGGCCTGATGAATCTTATAGACAAGCTCGGCGGCTTGAATAAATTTGTAAAAAAGGGTTGGTCCGTGGTCATCAAGCCCAACCTCGTGAGCGACCATGGGATGCAGGACGGCGTCTACAAGGGCGGCATCGTAACGGATGTGAGGCTTGTCCGCGCCCTCATCGAGATCCTTCTTCCCGTGGCCGGAAAGATCATCATCGCCGAAGGCTCGTCGATCAACCGGAGTGCAACGTGGAAGATGTTTGCCCTTTACGGATACGACCGGTTGGTCGACATCGATCCGTCAAAGATAAGCCTCGTGGATTTGAATACCGACAGGCTGGTTGAAAAGCGCGTGCCGGGAGGAAAGAGGATGTCTTCGCGGATGATACCCCTGACGTTCGAAGAGGCGGACGTGATCATCAACGTCCCCGTACTGAAGATGCATTTTGCGGCAGCCGTATCCCTGAGCGTCAAGAGCCTCCAGGGGGCTGTCCCGCCCCTCGAAAAGTATATGAGCCATTTCTTCGGGCTTTGGCAGTGCCTTGTCAATATCCATCACCTTGTAAGGCCGGACCTCATCATCATTGACGGCCTTACAGGACAGGAGGATTTCGGGCCCGTATCGGGCATCCCGAAGAAGATGGATCTTCTTATCGGCGGTACAAACCCAGTGGCCGTTGATGCCGTTGCCATGAAGATAATGGGCCTTGATCCCGCCATATCTCCTCCGGTGTGGATGGCGCACATGCAGGGGCTGGGACCCGTTGAGCCCGAACGGATCACCGTTATCGGCCCTCCAATCTCCGAGGTCGCAAGCCCTTTTAAGATGCCCGAGATCAACATATCGGGCGGCAAGGACATCACCGTCCATCCGGGCAACGCCTGCCCGGGCTGCAGGGGCTACCTGCATTTTGTGCTCAACAAGCTGCGCAGGGCCGATCCCCGCGATCCGAACAGGCTTCTCATAGACAGGCCATTTGATAAAAAGGTGCATATCTATCTCGGCCCGGACACGGAAGGGAAGATCGATCCCGGCGCGCAGAACATCTTCATGGGCATCTGCCAGCAGCATAACGCCGGGATGGGCATGCAGCTTCCGGGCTGCCCCCCTCACGCAGAGGTGATCATGAACGGGATATTCAGCCTTTTCCCCGATGTCGAGCGCCCGAAATATGCCGACGAGACAGAAGAGGCAAAGCTGGAAAAGATGCTGAAGGAAGTCCTGGAGAAACACAGCTCGTAGCAAACCGCATATCGTAATTCGTATATCGTATATAGAAATTCTGGGCAAAATCTTATGAGAACTGTCAGCTTTCTCTTGTCATCGCCGGGAGCGGAGCGACGTGGCGATCTCGTGTATGGGATTGCCACGCCCCACGGGCTCACAATGACGCGATGTTTAAAGCCTCGACGTACAAACCACTATATACGATATTACTATATACGATTTGCCATGAACCTGTCCGGCTAATACTTCTTTGAATGTTTCCTGTGGTTGAGCCAGTTGTCGGCATATATCTTCGCGAGCTCTCCGGATCTGATGATCAGGATATTTTCCGCATTCTTGCTCTCCGCAGGATAGGTGTAATTGAAAGAGCCGGTAATTACTATCTCCCGGTCGATGATCATGATCTTATTGTGAGCGCTTGCGTGCTTATCGTCGGTATAGACAGATACGCCGCCTCTGGAAAGGGCCTTTGCGGTTTTATACTGCTGATCTTTCTGTTCCCCTTTATCAAGGATGACCTCGACATTTATCCCTCGCTTCTGCGCCTTTACGAGGGCATTTCGCAAGGACGCAGAGGTGAACAGGAACATCTGAACGAGGATCTCCCGTGTTGCAGCTTCGGTTTCCTTTATGATCTTGTTCGTGCATTTCCCTCCAGGGCTGAAGCAAACCTCAACGGGGGTGCTGTTGAGCGTCAGGCCGGTTGCCCGGGACAGGTAAGGGCAAACGGCGCAGGTAGCGATCACGAACAGGCATATAATGAAAACCTTTTTCATCATTTATCTCCAGTTGATGGATTTTGTTACTGACCGTATATCGTAATCGCATATAGTATTTCGTATGTCGTATATCGAATATAGAGTAACCAGTAACCAATCAATACCCACGTCAGGCAAATTCCATGATGGCCATAAGGCATTGGGAGGCGAACCTGAGGTCACGATATACTATATACTATATACGATATACTATCAACTGATCGCTGACTGCTGATGGCTGAGTTTAAATGGAGGGGAAGAAGGTGAGGAGAGAAGAAGATGGGGGGTGGTGGGGTGTTCCAGGCTTCTCAGGGTCTCACCTTCTCATGCTCTATATTCTATGCTGCCGCTTTTTGTCTTTTAACGACTGTGCCCCTTGCGCTCACGGTAACGATCTCTACAGGGATGTTCTTCTTGGCCAGGGCCATCGCCTGCTGTACTATGAGGGGCATCTTTGAGCAGCACGGTACTTCCATGATGAGAACGGTCACGTTATGGATGCCCGCTGTTTTGAATATATCGGCAAACTTATTGATATATTCTTCTGTATCGTCAAATTTAGGACACCCCAGGAGCACCGTCCTTCCTTTAAGAAAATCCCGGTGGAAATTCGGACAGGCAACTGGTGTGCAGTCAGAGGCTACGAGGAGATCGGCGCCTTTCAGGAAAGGAGCTGTCGGCGGAACGAGGCTGATCTGTACAGGCCAGTGAGAGAGGGCAGATGAGATATCCGACTGCGAGGCGGGTTGGTTTGTCGCATCGCAGGTGTTTCCGAACATCTGGATGTGCGTGGAGGGACAGCCGCAGGGAAGGACATCGAGAGTTCGGCGTTCGGCGTTCGGAGTTGCGACTCTTTTCTCTCCGCTCTCCGCTCTCCGCTCTCCGCTGCTCTTACGGTGTTCGACCGCTTCGGGGTCAAAGGCGTCAGCCTCCCGTTCAACGATGCTGATCGCGCCCTCAGGGCATTCCCCGAGGCAGGCGGCAAGGCCGTCGCAGTAGTTTTCCGATACAAGCCTTGCCTTGCCGTCTACGATCTCTATGGCACCCTCTGCACACGCGGAAACACACTGCCCGCAGCCGTTACAGCGCTCCTCATCTATCTGCACTATCTTTCTTTTTATCTTCATGATCACCTCC
>JAGOOA010000008.1:0-55023 GCA_017992765.1 Syntrophorhabdaceae bacterium | reverse complement strand
TCCCAGTATCTCCTTCAGATCTGCCTCCGGCGTCGAGATGGGCTTGATGTCGTATGTTTTCACGAGAACGTCGAGTATGTTAGGCGTTATAAATGCGGGCAGGGTCGGCCCGAGGCGCATGTTCTTTATGCCCAGATAAAGAAGGGTAAGAAGGATCGCCACGGCCTTCTGCTCGTACCATGACAGGACGAGAGAGAGCGGCAGATCGTTGACGCCGACGTTAAAAGCCTTGGAAAGGGCGACGGCGATCTGTATCGCGGAATAGGCGTCATTGCACTGCCCTATGTCGAGAAGCCGGGGGATGCCCCCGATGTCTCCCAGGTCCTTGTCGAAGAAGCGGAACTTACCGCAGGCAAGGGTCAGGACGAGGCAGTCCTTCGGCACCTTTTCCACGAATTCCGTATAGTAGTTCCTACCAGGTTTTGCGCCATCGCAGCCTGCAACAAGGAAGAAATGTCTTATCTGTCCGCTTTTTACCGCCTCTATGACCTTGCCGGCAACGCTCATTACCGTATTCCGGGCGAACCCCACCATCACCGACCTGCCGTTTTCGTCATTATCGAACCCGGGCATGGAGAGCGCCTTTTCAATAACGGGCTTAAAATTCCCGTCGCTTATGTGCGTGACGCCGGGCCAGCCCACGGTGCCTGTCGTAAAGATGCTGTCCCTATAAGAATCAAGTGGCTTCTGGATGCAGTTCGTGGTCATCAGGATGGCGCCGGGAAATTCGCTGAACTCCTTGTGCTGGTTCTGCCAGGCAGTGCCGTAATGCCCGTAGAAGTGTCCGTACTTTTTGAGGTTGGGATAGCCGTGTGCAGGAAGCATTTCGCCGTGGGTATATACGTATATCCCCTTGCCTTCCGTTTGCTTCAGGATCTCCTCAAGGTCTTTCAGGTCATGGCCGGATACGAGGATCGCCTTGCCCTTTTTTGCGCCGAGGGGTACCTTTGTCGGTACCGGGTGGCCGTAAGCATCTGTATTCGCTGTATCGAGGATCTCCATGGCCTTTAAATTTATCTCGCCGCATTTAAGGACCATCGACAGCCATTCGTTAAGGGGCAGAGAATTCTCCAGGATCGCCCTTAATGCCTCGTGGGTATACGCATATACTCCGTCGTCTTCTTTTCCGAGAAGCTGCGCGTGGTAGGCGTAAGCCGCAACGCCCTTGAGCCCGAAGAGAAGGGTGTGCATGAGGGAGGTGATGTCCGGATCGGCGTTTGCCAGGTTTTTCAACCCGAAGGATTCGCCCTGCTTCACAAGCCCTTCAGGTGACGCCTCGGGTTTTGTGAGGCTGTGGCCTTTCAGAAAACCGGTGTCGCCGCCTTTCGCTTTTATTGCATCGATAAGGCCGTCTCTCAGTTTTGTGGCTTGGTGGATAAGCGATGTGAGGCGCGACGGATCGAAATCGACATTTGTCAGCGTATGGAAGAGCGCCTCGACAGTAAAGACGTTGACCTTGCGGTCGATCAGCCCCAGCTTCCTGGCCTCCACCGCGTAATAAGAGAGCTCTTCGAGGAGGTAGACGAGAAGGTCCTGAAGAGCCGCCACATCGGACTGCTTACCGCATACCCCTACCTTGCTGCATCCTTCACCTTTTGCCGTCTGTTCACACTGATAACAAAACATATTCCCCTCCTTAATATTTTTTTCTTTGTTTCATTGTGTCTAATATAAGGGGGAATTGGTCAGAGTGCCTTGACTTAAGTCAAAAAGAGGAGAAAATCAGCTCATGGCAGATCATATATCGTAGTTCGTATATCGTAGATAGCATGTCCTGGAATGACCAGACAACGGATAAAGCTTTGTTGTTTACGATATACTATATACTATATACGATCAGTTGATAGCTGAATGCTGATAGCTCGTTAGATTGATTGGGATCGAAGCTGTGTTGTCGTTATGGTGTGAAGTTCGACAGCTGGTAGGGGGCCTCTTTTTCCTCAAGGATATCCTTTTTTTCAAAGTAGATGTGCTTATCGGCTATCTCTCTCAACGCAGTCACTATCTCTTTATTGGAAGACTTTAAAAAGGGTTTGGCGCCCTTTATAAGTTGCTTTGATCTTTTTGCCGCCAGGTGCACAAGTTCGAAGCGGTTTTCCACGGTATCCATGCAATCTTCAACGGTTATCCTTGCCATGCCCTGTTCTCCTTATACGTTCGATCGTCTTTTTAAAATCCTCGAATGCCCGATCGAGTTCGATATTCTTAATAGTATACTCGAATTGGTCTTTTTGTGCAATCTCTTCTTCTGTTCTTCTCATTCTTAAGGCGATTTCCTTTTCGCCTCTCAGGGTCAGCCTTTTTATAAGGTCCTCCTTTGAGGGGGGTTCAATGAAGATGAGGCGGGCGCCTGAGCACTCTTTTTTTACGGTGAGGGCGCCCTTGACGTCTATGTCGAGGATAACATCAATACCCTGCGTCAATATATCAAGGACTTCCCGCCTTGGTGTGCCGTAGAGATAGGCATGGACGTTTTCCCATTCAAGAAAGAGCCCCTGTGCGATCATTTCCTTGAAGGTGCTCTTATCGACAAAGTAATAGTCTTTTCCATTTACTTCGCGGTCCCTTTTATGCCGTGTGGTGTACGAGACGGAGAACCTGCTGTTGGCATCGCCCTGCAAGAACTTGTCGATGATCGTTGATTTTCCGACCCCCGAAGGCCCCGCAACCACAATAAGATGCCCCTTTTTCTGTTTTTTTGTGTCTTGAGCCTCCGAACTCATAACCCCGAACTCCGAACTGTACTCCCCTTCCACTTTCTTTTTGCCTTTGTTTCTCCGAACGCCGAACGCCGAACGCCGAACGTATTTTGCCCGTCACTCCACATTCTGAACCTGCTCGCGTATCTTTTCGATTTCCACCTTTATCTGAATGACCCGCTCATTGATAAAGAGGTCATTTGCCTTGCTTCCTATGGTGTTCGACTCCCTGACCATCTCCTGGATAATAAAGTCGAGCTTCCTTCCTACGGGATCGTCTGACGAAAGAGTGTCCCTGAAATTTTCGATATGGCCCTTGAGCCGCACGATCTCTTCGGCGATATCGAGGCGCTCCATATAGATTGCCAGCTCCTGCAGGACCCTCGCCTCGTCGATGGATAAAGCTGCCGTCATTTCCGCGATCTTCTCCCGCAGCCTGTTTTCGAGCATTTTGATCGTCAGGGGCCATCGTTCTTCAATCGCGGCGATGTTCAACGCGACGGCGTCTGCCCGTGCCGTGAGGTCCTTCCTGATAAGGTCTCCTTCTTTCTCCCTTTCCTGATTGAGCTGGGCGATAAGCCTTTCGAAGGATTGCATCAATACGTCTTCGTTTATGTTGTTGTTTTCCTCGTACGAGAAGATGTCTTTAAAGCTGAAGATATTATCGATCGTCAGATCGCCTTTCAACCCGTATTTTTCTTTTAAGGTTTTCGCCATCTCGACATACTGTGCGAGCACATTTTCGTTTACCTTTTGGGCGCCGGCCTGTTCGTTTGACCGTTCCCATTTTATCGTGACGTCAACCTTGCCCCTCTTGATATTGCGCTTAACGAGATCGCGCAGTTTTTGTTCGTAGAGGGAATCTGCCCTGGGCAGCTTTATGCTGATCTCGAGATAGCGGCTGTTCAACGCGCGCGCTTCCCCGTAAAGTTTTCCTTCCGGGGATTCCGTTTCCAGTTTTGCAAACCCTGTCATGCTTTTTGGCATCGCAGCACCTGCTTATAGTTTTCTCTCCAGTCGTTAAAGACGGAGATCGTTTTTGCCTCGCCGTAATCCGGGTAGGTCCATTCGAGCGGCCTGTATGTCCCGCTGCTGTATGTAAGGGTCAGGTCGGCATATATGCCGCTGCCCAAGTAGACCCTGTGGTTGTATCCTTTCGTTGTCGCGAGTATAACATTTTCAAGGGAGATATATCCAGGGTCAATGTTGACGCTCCTTCTGCGGCTTTCCGAAAAGGCGGACTCTATTTCGTTTGTTCTCAATTTGATCCCCGGGAGCAGTTCCCTTGGGAAGAGTGCCTCAAAAAGGATAAATACGCGCAAAAGGCCTTTTCCCATCTCTACTTCATAATAATCCGTGTGAGAAAATACTTCAGGCGGTATCTTTTGCTCGATCGCACCCACCTTGTCTTCGAGCATTTTGAGGGCGCCCTGGAACGGCGCTTCTTCTTTGAAGATGAGGCTGGCAAAAAGCTTCACGGGCTTCGGGTCTTTTGGTGTTCCCATAGGATAAAGTACTCTCTGTTCTTTTTTTCCCTTTCCCTCGGTGCTTCTACCACATTTACCGGGACAATTCCAAGGGATTTTCCGTAGGATTTGACGTCATCTATGACGTTTTGTATTTTCTCTCCGTCCTTCACGATGCCGCCTTTGCCGACCTCGTACCTCCCGACCTCGAACTGCGGCTTGACGAGAGAGATGATCCTGCCCGCGGGTTTCATAAACTGTATCACGGACGGCAGGATCTTTTTCAGGGATATGAAAGAGACGTCGATGGTTATGAGGTCCACCGTCTCGCCGATATCGTCAAACCGTAAGTACCGGGCGTTGCAATTTTCCTTCACGATGACCCTTTTATCGCCTCTCAAGCGCTCGTGAAGCTGATGGGTGCCGGCATCCACGGCGTGGACGGTTGCCGCACCTGCCTCCAGCAGGCATTCCACAAAGCCTCCCGTTGATGAACCTATATCGAGCGCCTTTGCCCCGTTAACGTTGACCCGAAAGGCCTCAAGGGCCTTTTTCAGCTTAACCCCGCCGTAGCTTACGTAGGGGACAGGATTCTTCTTTATCTCGACGGCAACGTCCCAGGGATATTTCTGGTCAGGCTTTGCAACGCGTTCGTCTGCCGCGTATACTTCCCCGGCCATTATGAAGATCTTTGCCTTTTCGCGGGATGGGACGAGACCTTTTTTTGCGAGGATTACGTCTATTCTTTCTTTGGCCACTCTCGTATTGCCCTTGCGATACCTTCCTTGTCGAGGCCGATCCCGTTTCTTAAGCTGTTCTGGCTGCCGTGGGTTATAAAGGCATCGGGAATGCCGAGACACTTTATTGGGAGCGCCGCACCTTCTTCTGATAATAGCTCCATAACGCCGCTTCCGAAACCACCCATAAGCGCGTTCTCTTCAACGGTAACGATGCGAGCGGCCTGTTTCGAGATTCGCAAAAGCAGTTCCCTGTCCATGGGTTTTATGAAGCGCCCGTTGACCACCGAGCACTCTATGCCTTCTGCGGCAAGCTCCTCTGCCGCCAGCAAGGCTTGATGTACCATGTTGCCGCAGGCAATGATCGCCGTGTCAGCGCCCTCTCTGAGGATCTCCCAGGTGCCGAATGGTATCTCCCTGAACTCTTCGTCGACATGCACGCCCAGGGCCTCGCCCCTTGGATAACGTATTACCACGGGGCACCCGTAAAGATACGCGGAGTACAGCATATGCTTCAGCTCGTTCTCGTCCTTGGGCGCCATAAGCACCATATTGGGGATATGCCTGAAATAAGAAAGGTCGAATGCGCCATGGTGGGTTGGCCCATCCTGGCCTACGATCCCGCTTCTGTCAGCGGCAAATACAACAGGGAGCTTCTGTAAACAGACGTCGAGGATGATCTGGTCAAAGGCCCGCTGGAGGAAGGTTGAGTATATGGCGACGAAGGGCTTTAAGCCTCCAAGGGCGCAGGCAGCGGCGAACGTGACCCCGTGCTGTTCGGCGATGCCGATGTCGTAAAATCGTTCAGGGTAGAGGCTGGAAAATTTATCAAGCCCTGTGCCGAGCCCCATCGCTGCTGTGATCGCAACGACCTTCTCGTCGATTTTCGCAAGCTCGACGATCGCCTCGCCAAAGGCATCGGTGTATGTGAGTGAGCCGCTGTGGACAGAATTTCCCGTGGACAGCTCGAATTTTGAGATGCCGTGGAATCTTTCAGGATCGTTCTCTGCGTAAGGATACCCTTTCCCCTTTTTTGTTATAACATGGATCAGGACGGGGCCTTTAAATCGCTTGATGTTTTTCAGGGTGTCAATGAGAATGGCGAGGTCATGTCCGTCAACAGGACCGAAATACTGGAAACCGAGTTCTTCAAAAAGTATACCCGGGATAAAGAACCCCTTGATGGCCTCCTCGAAATGTTTTGCCGCCTTATAGACGGTAGGGTGTTTTTTTGTGATGTTCTTGATCTCCTCCCTGATGTTGCTGATGAACTCCCCGGTCATCATCCTGTTCAGATAGGAGGAGAGGGCGCCGATATTCTTCGATATGGACATTTCATTATCATTGAGGATAACGATGATTTCGCTTTTAAGGTGGCCTGCGTGGTTCAGGGCCTCGAAGGACATGCCTCCCGTCAGGGAGCCGTCGCCGATAACGGCCACTATCTTATGGCTCTCGTTCCTTTTCTTTTTTGCTTCCGCGAGGCCGACGGCAATGGAGATAGAATTGCTTGCGTGGCCCGTATTCCACACATCATACTCGCTCTCCTGCCTGAGGGGGAAGCCGCTTAAGCCCCCGGTCTGCCTGATCGTGCCAAACCTGTCCTGCCTGCCGGTGAGGATCTTATGGGTATAGCATTGGTGGCCTACATCCCAGATGATCGCGTCTGCAGGCGCATTGAATACATAATGGAGCGCGATGGTAAGCTCCACTGCGCCGAGGTTCGACGCAAGGTGGCCGCCCGTCCTGGAGATAACATCGATGATGAAGGGCCGTATTTCTTCAGCGAGCCGTACAAGGTCAGGCACAGCGAGTTTTTTAAGGTCCTTAGGCGAATGGATTTTTTCGAGAAGCATTACGAAACCCTGCTGCCGATATACTGCGCGATCGCCTTCAGTATCCTGGCGTCCTCGCCAAGAAAGTCAACCGACTGTATTGCCTCATTAACGAGCTGTTCAAGCTTGTACTTTGATGCAAGGATGCCGTAATGTTTTATGTAGGTCTGTTTGTTCGCATCCTTTTTCAGCCTTTTTCCGACGATCTCTTCATCGCCCTCGGTGTCCAGTATGTCGTCCATGATCTGGAAGGCCAGCCCGATGCATTCGCCGTACTTTGTGAAGTTCTTTAGCTCTTTCGCCTTTGCGGCGCCCGCAATGGCCCCGATCCTGACCGATGCCCTTATGAGGGTTGCGGTTTTGTGCATATGGATATACTGAAGGATGTTCTTTGATCCTTCCTTGCCGTCGTATAGTATATCCATGACCTGTCCGCCCACCATCCCTTCAGCCCCTGCCGCGCTGGCTATCTCGAAAATGACCTGCTTGATGACCTTTGGGCTCAGCCGCTCGGTGTAGCGGCTATCGGTAATGATCCTGAAGGCCTCCGTAAGGAGGCCGTCTCCTGCCATAATCGCAAGCGCTTCGCCAAAAACCTTGTGGCACGTGGGCTTTCCTCGCCTCAGATCATCGTTGTCTACGCACGGGAGGTCATCGTGGATGAGAGAGTACGTGTGGATCATCTCAAGGGCGCAGGCACAGGGAAGGATGTCGTCGCTGCTTTTTCCTTTCGCTTCGCAGGCCGCTATAGCAAGGACGGGGCGTACCCTTTTGCCGTTGGAGAACAGCGTATATTCCATGGCATCCCTCAGGACGCCCGGCGTTGAGATAAAGGAAGCACAGATCTCCTTCAGGGTATTTTCTATGATGATCTTTTTGTCGTGCAGGTATGTGCCGAGGTCCACTATTCTTCCTGTAAGAACGGTTTTTTCTCTATGCTGCCGTCTTCCTTTTTTATCAGTATTTCGACCTTTTTCTCTATTTCTTCAAGCCTTTTTGAAAGTTCTTTTGTCAACGTCAGCCCTTCCTTGAAAAGGTTCAGGGCTTCATCAAGGGGAATCTTTCCATCGTCAAGGGCCTTGACAATGTTCTCAAGCTTTTTCAACCCGTCTTCAAATTTCATGTAAGTTCTTATTATAGAATTTCACGTAGTACAATGCAAGTATTTCGTATATAGCTCATGGCTGATAGCTCACAGTAAAACCAAGCACGAAATCCTAAGCACCAAATCCTAAACAATATCAAAACCCAAATATCAAATGTTCAAAATAAAAACCCTTTAACACGCTTTGAATTTTGAACATTCGAATTTGTTTAGGATTTAGAGATTCGATATTAGAATTTTGTAGTACATGCAAATCAGAGTCTTGTTTTGTGATAAAATATATTAATATCATGAACATCCGCTACGGCATAAGCGAAACGATCGGCTGGCGGGAGAGCATGGAGGACGAGCACGCGATCTACGAAAGGCCGGAGGAGGGTTTTTTCGGCGCCGAGATATATGACGGACACGGAGGCGGGGCGGCGTCGCGGATAGCCGTTGAAATGCTTACCCCCTATTTTATGCACAGCAGGGTTCGGGAGAGCGGAAGATCGCTGAAAGATCGACGAAGGGAAGGAGATCTTTTGAGGGATGCCTATCTTGCCGTAGACGATCACCTTATGGAGAGAAAGATGATGTGCGGCACAACGGCAGCGCACCTCTATATAATGAAAGACCGCTTCATTGCGGCCAATACGGGCGATTCGCGCGTCGTGATCGGGGCAAGGGGCGGCGTTGCTGTCCTTACCGTTGACCACAAGCCGGATCTCCCCGGCGAGGCCAGGAGGATCGAAGAGCTTGGAGGAGAGGTGATACGTATAGGCGTTCCGAGGGTGCAGGGGATACTTGCAGTAAGCAGGTCGCTGGGAGATCTGCCTTTCAAGCCATATGTGATCGCCGAGCCGAGGGTCGTTGAAGGATATCTTGGAAAGGAGAATGATTATGCGGTCCTTGCCTGTGACGGCGTCTGGGATGTCCTCACACCCGAAGACGTCATGGAGGAGGTAAGGCGGCTGGAAGACCCGCAGAAAGGAGCGGACAGGCTGGCAAAAAAGGCCCTCGACCAGGGAAGCACCGACAACATCACCGTCATCGTCATCGATCTGAAGGAACATACAGGCAGCATGCGAAGAAATGCGATGAAGATCACGGAAATTACTGATCACGGCGCGATAAAAGCAGTAAAAGGTGAAAGGTGAAAAAATCTCGTGAGTCGTAAGGCGTGAGGGCGTGAGGCGAGAGAACCTGGACTCTCTGCTCTCAGTTCTTTGCTGTCTTTCTCCCCTTACTCCTTACTCTTTACGACTCACGGGTGTTCCATGTTTTTCGATATACGATATACTAAATACGATATACGATATACGGTCGAGGCGGATGCATTTCCCGGTGAACCATATTCCTATGTATGGTATTATATGTTATGCCGTATTTTGTCGTCCACGAGCACCATTCGAAGAAGCTCCACTATGATCTCAGGCTGGAGATCGATGGGGCGCTGAAATCCTGGGCTGTGCCGAAGGGCCCGTCGATGTCCCCTCAGGACAAACGGCTTGCGATCATCGTAGAGGACCATCCCTTTGAATACGGTACTTTCGAAGGGATCATCCCCGAAGGCTGCTACGGAGCGGGACCCGTTGTTATCTGGGATGCGGGAGGCTTCGAGCTATTAAACAAAGATATGACAGAAGGGCGCATCGGGTTTTTCCTGAAAGGAAAAAAACTGAAAGGCGCCTTTGTGCTCACACGCCTTAAAGGAAAAGACAAGGAGTGGCTTCTGATCAAGAAAAAGGATGAATTCGCAGTGCCTGCTTTCGTCGTCGAGCCGGAGCTTACAGAGAAGAAAATGAAGACGCTCGAAGAGAAATTTCCACCCTGCAATATAGATGAAGGATGATGCATGAAGACAGGCGTATTCTTTCACCGGGAGTTCCGAAACAAAGACTGGCCGATAATCGGGGACAAGTTCCGCAATTTTCCCATGGTTATGGAGCGCGACCTGTCGCTTCCCGGGGTGGCGCTCTTTGAATCAGGGCCGGCGGAGGAAGAGGTATTGCTTTTGACCCATACCGTTCATTATCTTGCCGATGTACGAAGGAGCTGGTATTACAACGGCGCAAGGCTTGCCGTCGGCGGATGCGTCAGGGCAGGGGAAATGATCGCGCGGGGAGAACTGGAAAATGCGCTGGTTTTTTCTGTCGGCGCGGGCCATCATTCGGGAAGGGAATCGGGGTGGGGAGGGACATACCTCTCATGCACGGGGCCTGCCATAGCGAATATCAGGAAAAAGACAGGAATGAAGCGATTCGCCATTCTCGATACGGACTGTCACCACGGGGACGGCACGAGGTCTATCTTTGAGGACGATCATGATGTGCTCCATGTCTGCTTCTGCAGCTACGACAATGTGACGGGCGAAGGAACGAACGTGGACGTCGACGTCAGGGGGCGCATCACCGATGCGGAATACATGGGCGCGGTCAAGTCTGAATTTATCGAAAGGGCGAAGGGTTTCAAGCCCGAAATTATTTTCCACAACCTCGGCCACGATACGGCGCAGGGCGACTACGGCGATATCGGCCTGACTATGCATTTTTTCCCTCGGCTCGCGCAGGCCGTAAAAGACAGCGCAGAGGAGATATGCGGAGGCAGGTATCTGATCATTACCCACGGAGGGTACCGGGCAGATGTGGCAGAGCATATCTTTCCAAGGATCGTTGAGATCCTGGCAACGGACTGAAGCCCGGCGACAACCCCCCCCTCACCCTGACCCTCTCCCGCAAGGGGAGAGGGGACGAAGTTGCTACGGCACTTTCCCGCAAGGGGAGAGGGGACGAAGTTGCTACGGCACTTTCCCGCAAGGGGAGAGGGGACGAAGTTGCTACGGCACTTTCCCGAAAGCAGTTGTGTTCGATGTCAAGCAAATTCATCGGGCACACCAGGGAGTATTGATACGGACCATGGCGTTGAGGAGAGAGGGGACGGAAAATGCTGTCGCCGGAGGCAAATACCCGTTGCATCGCCATGTTCCTTATGGTAAAAACGTGAAGAAGAATCGATATAGGGGAACGGGAGGTTGGCAGCGCACGGAACGTATATAAAGAAAAGAACCGGCATAACAAAAAAAAGGGTCGCATTCTGTGCCCTTCTCGTTATGGCCGCAGCGTGTGCCGTACATGGCCTTTCTTTTGCCTTTCAGCAGAAGGACCTGGACAAACTTCTGGCGACAGGGGAATGTGAATGGTGCGACCTCCGCAAGGCCGATCTCTCGGGGTCAAAGCTCTCAGGAGCCCGGCTTGCCGGAGCGGCGCTCTCCAATTCGAACCTTGCCGGCGCCGACCTGTCAGGCGCCGACCTCTCCAATGCAGTGCTGTCCTACGCCAACCTTGCCGGCGCAAACCTCACGGGCGCCTTCATGCGCAGTGCATATATGTACAGCGCCAACCTTTCGGATGCAAACCTGAGCAAAACTACATTGGATAAAGCCAACCTGAAGGATGCAGAGCTGTCAGGCGTCATTCTATCGGGCGCCAGTCTTTCGGGAACGATCTGGAGAAACGGGTCAAAGTGCCTGGAGGGATCAGCAGGCGAATGCATGGGAGACCCTGCCCGTCGCGGAGGGACTGACAAAGGGCTCGCATTCTGAATGTAAGCGTTGATGCACCCATATACCGGATCAATAACAAAATGCTTATGTCTTTTTGTAAGGAGGGGCAGACGTGAAATACCAGGTCGGTGAAGTGGGGAGGGTTGTAGTGGTGCAGCTCGACGACGACGACGACATACTCGAGTGCCTCGCTGATATCGCTAAGAAAGAAAGGATAAAGGCGGGCATCTTTTACCTTGTCGGCGGCATAAAGGACGCAAAGATCGTCGTAGGGCCTGTCCAGGATGTGATGCCCCCGATGCCGACATGGCGGGAGCTCACGGAAAGCCATGAGATGCTGGGGGTAGGTACGATATTCTGGTACAAGGATGAGCCGAGGCTGCATCTCCACGGTACTTACGGGAAGTGGGATACGGTAAAAACAGGCTGCCTCAGAGAGGCCGCAAAGACGTTCCTTATCATGGAAGCGGTCATTGTTGAGATCAAGGGGGTTAGGGCCGTGAGGGATCTTGACCCGGCATCAAATATGGTATTGCTCAGGCTGTTGGGCAGCTTTGACCGGGCCTGACGGGAGGGTAGCAGACGATGGGGTTTTTATACGCCCATGCCGTGCTGATGTGTATAGGTTTTTTATTCCTCCTCGCGGGTTTTGTTGTCGTGCGCTTTATGAAAAGAAAAGTGTGGCGGCTTACAATTCACAAGGCGTGCGGGATATCGGGCGCATCATGCGCCGTGCTGGGGTTTTGCGCCGTGTTCCTTGATATTGCCCTGGCACGAGGGCAGCATTTGAGCACACCCCATAGCTACGTCGGCATCGCCGCGGTGGTCCTCGCCATTGCAGCGCCTGTCCTCGGGTTCATGCAATTCAGGTTCAGGGAACATATCCGGGCGGTCAGGAGGCTCCACATCTGGTCAGGGAGGATCGCCCTCATCCTTATGCTTATAAACATCATACTCAAAATTTACTAAAGAGTGAATAGCAGACAGCCGTCAGCATGCAGCGCGCAACCGTCAGCGAGAAGAATCAGGTTGAGGTTAAGGTTCAGGAAAAACAGAATTTGCTCAGCCTAAACCTTAGCCTGTTTTTTGTTGATCGCTGAAGGCTAAAGAAACCGCCAGTATCGAGTATCCAGCAACGAGCATCTGCTCTCAGCTCTCTGCTCCTCGCTGCCTTTCTCCCCTTACGACTTACGCCTAACGCCTTACGGGTTTTTCGATATACGATATACGAAATACTATATACCATCAAAGGATCGAGACCCCCTTCCTGGGCGGGCCATTAAGGCGTTAAGGGGGGGGCGGTAGGGTGCTAAAACCTCAGCCGCGCCCTGTATGTGAGCTTTGCCTCGCCGTCCTTTTTTACCGGCACATCGAAAGAGGCCGTATGTGCATCCACTTTCGCGTAGGCGTGGGACGACTCGAGGATCTTCCAATCCCACGAAAGAGGCTCAACAACCTTTATTGTGACATCTTCCTCTTTATGGTTTCTCAGGGATATCTCAAAAGCGATCTCGTAGGTATCTTTAGAGATCTTTTCCCATACCGTCTGCTTCCGTGTGGCGGCGATATCGAATGCATTGCCCATCTTGATGCGGATCTTTTCATCCCTGGGCGTATGGTCGATCGAGTCTTCGCCGACGAATTGCAGGCTCTTATCATGATCTTCTTTGTATACCCTGACGATCCCTTTCGGAAAGGGCATGCCAAGGTTGTTCTCTTTTTTGTTATGGATCTCCAGGAATACGCCGACCTTATCGGTCCTGATGGCATCCCCGTACCTGTTCCTGTAATAGTGCGATGCGCCGCGGTAGATAAACTCTTTTTTCAGCGGCACCTTCGATGCGCTGAGGAGACCGACCTGCTTCGTCTGGTTCTCCTTAATGGTAGTTTTCCGCTCCAGCGTATAGATGTGGTATTCGAAGAAGGCAGCTTCCCTGAATTCAGATTCAGCCCTCTGGGCAGCGGCTGCAGACATCACCTTTTCTCTCCTCGCGTCGTCCCGCGCCCTGTGTATATCGCCGGCAACGAGCTTGAGCTTTGCATTTTTATACGGCGCCCCGCTTTTGTTGTCTATGGTGACCCACCCGTTCAGGCTGCCCTCGGCATCCTTCCGGTCAAGGGTGAGGACGTAATCGGCCCGCCAGTTGATGCCGTTGGTCAGGTAGAGCGTCTCTATTTTCTGCCGGGAAGCCGCCTTGTTGTCGAGAAGCCATATCAGGGTAGGCTTCGCGATGAAGTTGTCGGGTATTTCCTGAAAGATGATCCTTCCAGGATGCCCGAAGGTGATCTCGTTATTGATCCTGTAAACGGGTATCCCTTCGTTGTTCGAGAGTATTGTTGCCGTTACAGTCTCTTCCTTGTCGGTGTACGGGTTTTTTGTGACGAGCTTTACCGTTTTGCCGACGTATTTGTCGATGAGCTTCCGCGGGCTCAGGAGGTCGTACTCGTAGTTCTGTTCAAGGACTGAAAGGTTCTCGGGGGAAGTCGTGGACCGGATATTAACGCTGGTCGGCATGATATGGGACGCGACATCCATGAATCTCAATTCCCCGATGCCTCTTGGGAGCTTAATGTTTCTAAGGTCCTTCACAAGGCCTATGTTGCTGTTGTAGATGGTCACTTCAACGGCCTCCTGATCGTCAACGGTAGTTGTTACCGCCTCCGCCGCACAGGATAGAGTTGAGAGAAAAAAGAGAAAAAGGCCGATAAACGGGAATATTGTACATATCTTTTTCATGGCACCTCCATAATCTTCATTTTACCACATTTCATCATGCCGCTAATATGCAATTCCACGAAAGCCTTGACAATAAAGCTGTCCTCTTTTATTATGTGATTTACTCCTGCCATGCGTATACAAAGAATTCATATAACCAGACTTGCAGCGGGAGCGGGTCCTGTGCGATATCATAACATTTGTTTCGCAGTCGTCCTGCTGCTCGCCGCCTTCTCTTTTGCCGCGGCCGATGAACCGGTTTTCAAAGCAGGGGAATCCCTGAATCTTGAGCGCTGCATCGAGATCGCCCTGGCGCAGCACCCCTCGATCATGAGCTCCCGCTATACGGTCCGCGCGAAGGAGTCGCAGCTTGGGCAGGCAAAGGCGCCTTACTATCCGAAAGTAGATACCCAGGCAAGCTTCAACAGGTATGTTGTTGAGAAGAACACCCTCGACCCCTATTTTCCCGTGGGGCTGCACAACGAGAGCATAGGGAGCGCAAGCCTGTCGCAGACGATCTACGACTTTGGCAAGACCCCGACGGATGTGAAGACAAAGGAGTTCAATGTTGAGTCCTCCCGTTTTGACCTGGAAGATGTGACGACGACGATTATCAGCAATCTTAAAACGTCCTATTACGGGGTCCTTAAAGCGAAACGCTCGCAGGATGTCAACCTTGAGATTGTCGAGCAGTACGGGCAGCACCTCGGGCAGGCAAAGGTCCTCTTCGAAGCGGGAAAAAAGCCGAAATATGACGTCACAAAGGCTGAGCTGGACCTGAGCAATGCACGTCTCGACCTTATCACCGCCGAGAATGACCTGAAGGTCGCGTGGGTCAGGCTCTATAATGCGATGGGCGTAAGTACGGCGGACCAGTTCACCATAAACGATACCCTCTCTTTCGAGGAGTATGCCATAACCCTTGAGAGCGCTTTGGACAAGGCCTACCAGAACAGGCCGGACCTGCGGTCCCTCATCGCGCAAAAGAGTTCCGCCGAAGCGTCTGTCGACCGTGCGAAAAGAGATTATTTCCCGACTATCTCAGGCAACGCGCGGTACAATTTTCAGGGGAGCCAGTATCCCCTCGGCCAGGTATGGAACGCGGGCGTATCGATGAACATGAATATCTTCGAGGGCATGTTGACGCGAAACAAGGTTGAAGAGTCGATCGCCAGAAAAAGATCGGTGGAGGCGCAGATCGAGTCGAAAAGGCTTGATATCTTCCTCGATGTGAAGCAATCTTACCTGAACCTTCTTAAGGCGAAGGAGACGATCTCCAATACGGAGGTGCAGATAAGGCAGGCGACAGAAAATCTTGAGCTCGCCAACCTGCGATATTCCTCCGGGCTGGCAGACCCTCTCGAGGTCACCGATGCCACCGTTGGCTACAGCAAGGCAAAGCTTGCCAATATAAGCGCGCTCTATGATTATAAGACCGCCCAGGCAAACATCGAAAGGGCGATGGGGAACAGATGATGAAGCGTAAAAAGATCGTTATTATAATCTGTATAATTATTGCAGCCGCGGTTGTCTATGGCTACCTGTCGCGGAAGAGGCCTCCGCCCCCCGCCCGCCATGGCGTACCCGTGCTGGCCGGGAAGGTCGTGCAAAAGACCATGCCGGTCATCATCGAAGCGATCGGAACCGTCGAAGCGTATAACTCGGTTACAATCTATGCGCGAATCGTAGGCCAGCTCCTCAGGATACATTTCAAAGAAGGACAGGATGTAAAGAAGGGCCAGCCCCTGTTCACGATAGACCCTGCGCCCTTTCAGGAGAAGCTGAGGATGTCGGAGGCGAAGCTTGCCCAGGATATTGCCCAGCTTAAATATAACGAAGATGAGGCAAAGCGTTACGCCTTTCTCCTCGAGAAGGGCGCCGTCGCAGCCTCCGACTATGAGAATAAAAAGACCCTTGCCCTTACGCAGCAGGCGACGGTGAGGTCCAGCAAGGCCGATGTGGACAACGCGCGCCTTAACCTTGAATACTGCCACATACGCTCCCCCCTTGACGGCAGGACGGGCGCCCACCTTGTCAAGGAGGGCGCAATGATCAAGGACAACGACACGAAGCTCGTTGTTGTGAATCAGGTCTCGCCGGTCTATGTAAAATTTTCCGTTCCGGAAAAACAGCTTCCCGAGATCAGGAAGTATATGAGATCTGAACCGCTGAAGGTAAAGGCAAGCTCTCGGGGCGCGCGGAATATTCCCGATGAAGGAAGGCTCACATTCATAGACAATGCCGTGGACGCAACGACCGGCATGATCCTTCTTAAGGCGGAATTCAAAAACAGCGATAAGTTTCTCTGGCCCGGGCAGTTCGTCAACGTCGTCCTCAACCTCACGGAGGAGCAAAACGCCTTTGTCGTCCCCGCTAAAGCCGTACAGATAGGTCAGAAGGGGCATTTCGTCTTTGTCATAAAGCCGGACAAGAAAGTGGAGCTGAGGAATGTTGCCGTCTCGAGGACCATCGGCGAGGAGACTGTCATATCGAAAGGGGTCAGCGCAGGCGAAGCCGTTGTGACCGACGGCCACCTGAAGCTGAAGGACGGTTTTCCCGTAGAGATACGGGAATCGCTGACGCCGGGAAGCGCTGAAGCGCCAAAGAAACCGGCGGGCGCCGGCGAACAGACAAAGGGCTCCCCGGGTAACCAAAAGTGAACATCTCGGCGTTATGGATAAAAAGGCCCGTCATGACCATCCTGGTCATGTTCGGCCTCCTTTTCTTCGGCATCGTAAGCTATCAGAACCTGCCGATCAACAACCTTCCTGCCGTCGATTTTCCAACCATCCAGGTGACGGCATCCCTGCCGGGGGCAAGCCCGGAGACAATGGCATCGAACGTGGCAAAGCCCCTGGAAAAACATTTCTCAACGATCCAGGGCCTCCAGTCGATGTCTTCAACGAGCTATACCGGCTCTACGACGATCATCCTGCAGTTCTCCCTTGATCGGAATATCGATGCCTGCGCGCAGGACGTGAACTCAAAGCTGTCGGCGGCCCAGGGAGACCTGCCGGGCAACATGCCCAGCCCTCCAACGTACGATAAGGTGAACCCTTCAGACCAGCCGATCATGTATTTTGCCCTTACCTCCGAGTCAATGCCGCTTATCGAGCTCAACGACTATGCGGAGAACTATCTTGGCCAGAACTTCACCATGGTCAACGGCGTCTCTCAGGTCATCGTGTATGGACAGAAATTTGCAGCGCGCATCCAGGTAAACCCCAAGCTCCTCGCCAACATGGGCATAGGCATCGATGAGGTCTCCAGCGCGATCCAGAAGGCAAATGTCAACCTCCCCGGGGGAACGCTCGATGGCCCCTACCAGGCGTTTACGATCGATTCCAACGGCCAGCTGATGATCGGCGAGGCATACAGGGAGGTCATCGTCGCCTATCAGAACGGCAAGCCGGTGAAGGTGAAGGATATAGGCGACGCGATCAGCGGCATACAGAACGACAAGCAGACCGCTTCCTGGTACATCTCAAAGGATAAGACCCAGAGGTCTATCGTCCTTGCGATCAAGAAGCAGCCGGGATCAAATACGGTAAGGGTAGCCGATGGAATAGAGGAGCTGCTCCCCAGGCTGAAGACGATGCTGCCGGAGTCCGTTGAGTGGCACCTGCTTTACGATGCGTCCGATTACATCAAGGAATCGATAGATGATGTAGAATTTACCCTGGTCCTGACGATCTTTATCGTCCTTGTCATTGTCTTCCTCTTTCTCCGCACCTTCAGGTCGACGATCATCCCGAACGTCGCCGTTCCCCTGTCCATTATCGGCACCTTTGCGGTGATGAGCGTGCGGGGCTTCAGCCTCAACAACCTTTCGATGATGGCCCTCGTGCTCTGCGTAGGGCTCGTCGTCGATGACGCTATCGTCGTCCTTGAGAATATAGTGCGGAGGATGGAGATGGGCGAAAGCGCCATGGAGGCCTCCTATAAGGGCTCGCAGGAGATAGGCTTCACGATCATGTCCATGACCCTTTCCCTCGTGGTCGTTTTCATACCGATCCTTTTTATGCCCGGCATTATCGGCAAGCTTTTTCATGAATTCGCCGTCTGCATTGCCGCGGCCATACTTCTGTCCGGTTTTATATCCCTGACGCTGACTCCCATGATGTGCAGCAGGATACTCAAGGAGGCCAGAGAAAAGAAAAAGGGCAGGTTCTACAATACGACAGAGCGCATTTTCGAGAGCATGGTCAGGCTCTATGGCCGCACCCTCAGGATGGTGCTGGAGCACCGCAGGCTGGCGCTCTCCGCCACGATCATCGTCGTCATCATCTCGGCGTTTCTCTTTATGAGGATACCGAAGGGGTTCCTGCCGAGCCAGGACCAGAACTTCATGATGGCGTGGATACAGGGCGCCGACAAGATCTCTTTTGACGATATGGTGCGGCACCAGGAGGCGGCCAACGAGATCTTGAAACAGGAGAAGGATATAAAGGACTTCATATCGGTCGCGAGCATAAATACCTATAACAGCGGCATCGTGTTCGCCATGCTGAAGAACCTGAAGGACCGCAAAAGGTCTGTAGACGAGATCGTCAATGACCTGAGGCCGAAGCTGAACAGCGTGCCTGGCCTTATTGTGTTTCCGCAGAACCCGCCGCCTATCCAGATAGGGGCAGGCAGCGCCCTTGCAGAATACCAGTTTACGCTCCAGAGCTCCGACCTTAACGAGCTTTATAAATATGCCCTGATCTTTGAGGAAAAGATGCGGGCGATCCCCGGCCTGGTCGATGTCAACTCTGACGTAAAGCTGAACAACCCGAAGCTGTACATCAATGTTGACAGGGATAAAGCGTCGACGCTTGGTTTGAGCCTCGAACAGATCCAGAATACCTTCTTTTCGGCCTATGCATCCCGGAAGATCTCCACGATCTACGGCGAGCTCAATCAGTACTACGTCATACTCGAGGTGCAGCCCAAATTCAAGGAAGATCCGGGCGCGCTGTCCTATCTTTATGTGAGATCGAACGGGGGGAAGCAGGTGCCGCTGAGCACGGTTGCAAGCATCGTTGAGACACTTGGGCCGCTGAACGTGAACCATACGGGTCAGCTCAATTCCGCCACCGTTGCCTTCAATCTCAAGCCCGGCCACTCGATAGGAGAGGCCGTTGACGCGACAAAAAAGATAGCAGGGGACGTGAACCTGCCGCAGTCGATCGCAACGGGATTCCAGGGATCTGCGCAGGAATTTGAGAAATCCTTCGCGAGCATGGGCTTCCTGCTTTTTGTCACGGTGCTTGTTATTTATATGGTTCTTGGCATCCTTTATGAAAGCTTTATCCACCCCATCACGATCCTGAGCGCCCTTCCGCTGGCGGCGTGCGGGGCCCTCGTGACCTTGTGGATCTTTGGCATGGAGCTCGACATGTATGGGATGGTGGGCATGATCATGCTCATCGGGATCGCGAAAAAGAACGGCATCATGATGGTGGACTTTGCCCTTGAGGCGGAAAGAACAGAGGGGCTGGACTCGGTAGAATCGATCCACAGGGCATGCATCATCCGCTTCAGGCCTATAATGATGACGACGATGGCGGCGCTCTTCGGAACACTGCCCATTGCGCTCGGCATCGGCGCCGGGGGCGATGCGCGCCAGCCCATGGGCGTAGCGGTAGTCGGCGGCCTTTTCCTTTCCCAGCTCATGACGCTCTATATAACGCCGGTCTTTTATGTCTATTTTGACGAACTGAGCAAGTGGATCGGACGGAGGAGAACAAAATAGCTCATAGTTCATAGCTGATAGCCGATGAAGTATATCGTAGTTCGTATATCGAAAGGCCAAGCAAATTCAACGGAGGCCATAAGACACGAGGGGATATTCTGGAGGTTACGATATACTATATACTACATACGATATACTATGAGTTGACCGGCTCGCCGGCATGGTGATATAACGAATTAAAAGGAGATGACATGGCAAAAGTGACCGATGGTGTATTGTTCATACAGGGAATGGACGAATTTATTCCCGATTCCCACATGTACCTTATTGGCAAACCCGATTCGAACGACATTTCCATCATCGATGTGGGCCTGACGGGGAAGGGCGCTTATAAGATAGAATCGATCAAAAAGCATGGGATCAGCCTTTCGTCGATCAAGCGGATCATCATGACCCACACCCACCTTGACCACATCGGCTGTCTTGGCGAGATCAAAAAGCAGATCCCCGGCGCCGAGCTTTGGGTTCACAGGCTTGAAGCTGAGCCGTTGGAAAATGGAGACGACAGGCCCGTTTACGGAATGAATGAGTTCAAGGGGATGTGCCAGATGCAGTATGGACTGAAGGCGGATGCCTTTAAGTTTTCCGTAGAGCGGAAGCTGGAAGACAAGGATATTCTTGAGATAGGAGATATGGTATGGGAGGTGCTCCATATCCCCGGGCATTCAATGGGCGGCATCGCCCTCTATAATGAGGCCGCTGGCATCCTGATACCCGGAGACGTGGTCTATGCAGATTACGCGATCGGCCGCTTTGACCTTTTCGGCGCCGACGCTGCCGCGCTAAGAAAATCCCTTTACCGCCTTGCCGAATTGAATGTAGAGACCCTGCTGCCCGGCCACAACCAGATAGTGCGGGACCTGCCCAAGGATTACATCAGGCAAACGGCCAAGATGTGGGAAGCATACCTGCGGTAACTCATGGAAGATCGTATATCGACATTCGTATATAGTATGTCGTACGTTACAACTTCCAGTTCATTTGTAGCCTTCAATGAACTACCCCTCAGCACGCTGCGGGGAATCATCACACTGAACGCATGACGCCGAATGTTTTCTCCAGAATTTCGATATACTATATACTATATACGACATACGATATGCATATGCCATGAACAGCTGATATCGTTAAATAGAAGGATCTTTGAATTTTTGCTGTTGACTATTGTCGTCCTATGCAACAATAATAGATATATCGATGTGCAATAGCGGAATAAAATATCAGACGATCAACGCCTTGCTTTTTCTGGCCTTCGCGGCGATGATCCTCTCTTTCCCGGCGGGTGCGCTTTGTGCCGAGCCGGTCCTGAAAGACGCATCCTTCATACCACAGTGGAGCCCGCAGGCTCAATTTGCCGGTTACTACGTCGCGTTTGAAAAAGGCATATATCGCAAACACGGGATCAACCTAACCATAAAAACGGGAGGGCCGCAGAGCGTCCCCGTTGACCTGCTGGAGAAAGAGGAAGTGGATTTCGGCACCGTGTGGCTTTCCACGGCGATACAGAAACGGTCCCAGGGAATAAGGCTCATAAACATCTCGCAGATCGTGCAGAGGTCCGCTCTCATGCTGGTGGCAAAAAAGGGCAGGGGCATCACAAGGCCGGAAGACATAAACGGTAAAAAGGTGGGGATGTGGAGGGACGAATTCCGGTTGCAGCCCCTGGCATTTTTCAAGAAATTTGGCCTTAACGTGACGATCATTCCCCAGTCTTATTCGGTGAACCTTTTTCTCAGGGACGGCGTTGATGTGGCGTCTGCCATGTGGTACAACGAATATCACACGATCATCAGCGCAGGGGTCAACCCCGATGAGCTGACAAGCTTTTTCTTCCACGAGTATGGATTGAATTTCCCTGAAGACGGCATCTATACCCTCGAGCGGAGCTTCAAAAAGGACCCCGCAGTTGCCTGTAGTTTTGCAAAGGCATCGGTAGAAGGCTGGCAATACGCCTTTAAGCATCCTGACGAGGCGCTGGATATTGTGCTCAAGTACATGGCGATGGCGAATGTCCCTGCGAACAGGGTCCACCAGAAGTGGATGCTCAGCAGGATGAAAGACCTGATCCTGCCCGAGGACGATAAAGGCATTGCCATAGGCACTTTGGCAAAACAGGATTACCTCAGGGTTGCCGGCGAGCTCATGCGCAACGGATTGATCAATCAGGCGCCCGGGTACGATGATTTTTATAAAGAGTGTACAAAATATGCTGAGAAATAAAGGCATAGCATTCAAGCTTGTCCTCTTCTTTACGCTGAGCAGCGCCTGTATATTTACCGCTATCTTTACCTACAACTATTTTGTTTCCAGGCAGATGATAGCAAAAGGGATAGAGGAGAATGCCGGCAACCTCATCATGACGACGACGAACAAGATCGGGACATTGCTGAGCGCCACACAGAAGGTGCCCGAGAATATCGCCTACTTTCTTGAGAACAGCACAAACGATGAACAGGAGCTCTTCCAGGTCCTCTACGCGATCGTTGAAAAAAACCCGGAGATATACGGGGCCGCTATCGCCTTTGAGCCGTATATGTTCAGAAAGGACAAGAAGTTCTTCGCCCCATACTTCTATAAGGCCTACGGGGCGATAAATTTTAAGTACCTCGACGAGCATTACAACTACTTTTTGTGGGACTGGTACCAGATACCAAAAGAGATCGAGCGGCCTGAATGGGTAGAACCCTATTTCGGAGAGGGGGGCGGCATCCTGATGTCCTCCTACTCCGTCCCTTTCTATAAGAAGGTCGATAACAAAAGGCAGATCGCGGGTGTCATCGTTGTAGACATCTCGCTTGAGAACCTGCGGAATATTGTCTCTTCCATCAAAATACTTCAGTCGGGATACGGGTTTTTGATATCCAAGAACGGGACCTTTGTGACGCACCCCTTGAAAGAGCTCATCATGAACGAGACGATCTTTACGGTCGCAGAGGCGCGAGAGGACCCGCAGCTCAGGGATGTAGGGCGGAAGATGATAAAGGGAGGGCATGGCGTTGCGCCCATGTGGGTCAAGAGCGCGGTTACCGGAAAATCCTGCTGGATGGCCTATGTGCCGATCACATCAAGCGGCTGGTCCCTCGGCGTGCTCTTCCCGCAGGACGAGCTGATGGCGGATATCACAAGCCTCAACCAGATCGTGCTTTTCCTGGGGATCGCCGGCCTTGTCCTTCTTGCCGTGGCAGTTGTGTTTATCGCGAGGTCCATAACGGGGCCGTTGAGACATATGGCGAAGGCGACGGAACATATCGGGGCGGGAAACTTCGATATTGAATTGCCGCCCGTGAAAACGGGCGATGAGGTGGGAAGGCTCTCGGAGGCGTTCAGCTTTATGAGGGAATCCCTGAAGGAATACATCGGCGAGCTCACAGAGGCGACCGCGTCGAGGGAGCGCATGGAGAGCGAGCTGAAGATCGCCCACGACATACAGATGGGCATCCTGCCGAAAAAATTTCCTCCCTATCCGGAAAGGGCAGAATTTGATATTTATGCCACGATAAAGCCGGCGAGGGAGATCGGGGGGGATTTTTACGACTTTTTCTTTGTAGATGATGAACACCTCTGCTTTGTCATCGCGGACGTTTCGGGAAAAGGCATCCCGGCAGCGCTGTTCATGGCGCTGACGAAGACCCTTCTCAAGGCCAAGGCAACAATGGGCCTTGCCACCGACAAGATCATCTCAAGGGTGAACGAAGACCTCTGCATAGGCAACGATATGAGCATGTTCGTAACGGTCTTTTGCGGGATCCTGAACGTAAAGACCGGAGAGGTGCAATATACGAACGGAGGGCACAATCCGCCATTGCTGATAAAGGGGAACGGAGATGTTGCTTACCTTGGGACGTCCGGCGAACTCCTTGTCGGCGCCATGGAAGAGGCTCAATATACTGCGAGGAGCGTTACGCTCGGGCCGGGCGACTCGCTCTTCCTCTATACCGATGGGGTCACGGAGGCGATGAACGAAAGGAACGAGCTTTTCTCCGAGGAGCGCCTCCAAAAAGAGCTATCAGAATTCCCGGGCAAAGGCGTTGAACAAACGGTACGTGCGGTGATGGAGCAGATAACGGGATTTGCCGGCAGCGCCCCCCAGTCCGACGACATCACGATGATGATGATAACGTATAAAGGCAACTAAACCGTATATCGTAATTCGTATATCGTATATCGAAATAAAACGGAATCCGAAGCACGAATATCGCAATAATATTTGCGTAATTTCGTGGTTTCCTGTTATAATCGGCAACAAAGCATTAGGAGGGGTGGGAGTATATGAAGGTGCATTTCTGGGGAACGCGGGGTTCGTTGCCGGCCCCTGTTGTGGCAGAGACGATCCGGGCGAAGATATTCAAGGCATTAAAGGCATCGCAGGGGCGGTCTTTCCATGATGACGATGAGATCAGGCAGTTCATTGACAGGGAGCTCCCTTTTTCCGTAAAAGGGGGATACGGCACGAATACGTCCTGCATGGAGATCGTCAACGGCGAGGATCACGTTATCTGCGACGCCGGGACAGGATTGAGGGACTTCGGCAATTACGTCATGCAGCAGGGCGTCCAAAAGCGCCAAACATTCCATATCTTTATTTCCCACCCGCACTGGGACCACATACAGGGTTTCCCTTTTTTTGTCCCTGCCTACATACCGGGCAACAGGGTGAATATCTACGGGTGCCACGACTATCTCGAAGAGTCATTTGTGACCCAGCAGAATTTTAATAATTTTCCGGTGCCCCTCAAGGCAATGAACAGCGATATACGCTTTACCGTTCTTGATCCCGGAAAACCATACGCGATAGGCGGTTTTACCGTAAAAACCTTTCAGCAGAACCACCCGGGCAATTCATACGGCTACAGGTTTGAGAAGGAGGGCAAAAGCGTCGTCTACTCGACAGATTCAGAGCACAAGAAGGATATCGACAATCCCAGCTACGCCTTTATTGCCTTCTTCCGGGATGCCGACCTTTTGATCTTCGACGCGCAGTATGCCTTTTCCGAGTCTTTGTTGACGAAGGAAGACTGGGGCCATTCAAACAACATGAGCGCCGTCGAATTGAGCGTCAGGGCGGGGGTGAAGCGCCTCTGCATGTACCACAACGAACCGACGGTGGACGACGCGACGCTGGAAGAGTTTCTGGAAAAGACGAGGCGATACCTTGCACTGTACGCGGAATCCAATCCGCTCAAAATAGATCTTGCCTACGACGGGCTGGAGATCGAGATCTAATCTGAATAATTCCCCGCGGCGTGCTGCGGGATAACCTTATTCCCGCTCCCCCGGCGGGAGAGGGCCAGGGCAAAATAGCTCACTGCTCATAGCCGATAGCAAACCAAAAGACGTGAAATGTAAAATGCTTAAGCCTTTCAACGGGTTTACCTTCTCACGCCTGACGTAGCCCTTGCCAGTGTCCAGCATCAAACATCGAGTTGCGGGAGAAGTCCATGGCAAGAGTAGCGCAGCAGCATCATTGTCCCCGCTCCCCTGGCGGGAGAGGGCCAGGGTGAGGGGGCTTATTCAACAATAATTATTACCCGCGCTGTCTTTGCGGGAGGCTTGTCCTTCTCCCAGGGGCGGATGTATATGAGGCTTATCTCGGCCTTCCCTTTGCCCGTTGCCAGGAACGTCCAGACCTCGTTCCCTCCCGCCCCTACGCGGTTTGTGTCAGGGGCCGCCCTGTACTCTGAGCTGACAAGCTGCACCGTACTCTCGTCGGGTTTTACAACAAGCCGCCACAGATAGCCGGTTGAGGGGTTTGATTCAAGGGTCAGGACGAACTCGTCGCCAACCTTCATCGCAAAGGGGGCCTCGGAACCGCTGAAGACCTTTTTCTGTTTCATGGATAATTCCTGAGCGCATCCATGGGATATGAACAGGACCAGCAGGCAGGTCATCACAAAGCCTGTTAAAACCGATTTCTTCATTCCATCCTCCATAAACCAGCCATCAGCTATCAGCAGCCAGCTATCAGCGTCGATTATCGATAATCGATAATCGAGTATCGAGTGACCAGTATCCAGTATCAAGCATCCGGTTCGCAATGAGCCGCCTTTCTCTCGATATATGATCTTCTATGAGCCATGAGCTATGAGCCGTGAGCTGTTTCACTCCCTCAGCGCCGCTGCCGGGTCGAGGCGCGATGCAGAGCGTGCAGGGTAGTAGCCGAAAAAGACCCCCACCGCCGTCGCAACGCAAAAGCCAAGAATGATCGCGGATTGGGATATGAGAAATTCCCATTTGGAGAAATGGGAAAAGACGTATGAAATGATGATCCCAAGGATTATCCCGATGATGCCGCCAACGAAGCAGAGGGTGACCGATTCTATGATGAACTGGGCCTCTATATCGGTTCTCTGGGCGCCGAGAGCCCTTCGTATGCCTATCTCCTTGCGTCTCTCCGTTACCGAGATGAGCATGACGTTCATGACGCCGATGCCCCCGACTATGAGGGCGATGCTCCCTATTGCGCCGAGGAGCAGGGTGAAAAGCTGCATCTGTTTTTGCATCTGGGCTATCAATTCTTCCGCGGTGCGTACCCTTACGCGGAGCCCCCCTGCTTTTTTGCTGAAATAGTTCTCTATGACGGCCTTAACCGCCTTGCTGTCTTGTGTGCCCACCCTTGCCATGAAGGTGGTGATGTCACGCGTGGTAAAGGCGCGCATGGCCGTGGTGATGTGGGCAATGGCGCTCCTGTTGATGCCGGACGGCCTCATGCCGCCGCCCTCCGGGAGGCTTTTCAGGATGCCCACTACGGTGTAGATGCGCTCGCCGAACAAAAATTGCCTGCCGATGATATCTTTGATCCCTGCCTTTTGCAGCATATCAGCGGTTTCCGCGCCTATGATGCAGAAAAACCTGTTCCTGTCGAGGTCGGACAGCAGGCGCCCTTCCCGGATGTATAGCTTGTTGAGATCGAAGAACGATTCATCGACGCCCATGAGCTCGACGTACAGGTCTTTGCCCGCGTACGAATACTGCGTGCTCGAGACGATATAAGGCGCCACCTTTTTGACCAGGGTGCTGTAACCTGGAAGGCCGTAGATGTGGTCGATATTGAACCCCTCGTCGCTGCCCTGGCGCTCGTAATCCTTTGTGACCGAGACGATATCGATGCCCATGTCCCTGAACTGCTTCAGCGCTTCGTTCTGTACGACCGTACCGATCGATACCATACCGATGACAGACCCGATACCGATGACAATGCCGATGAGGGCGAGGATCGTGCGCTGCTTTGCTGTTATAAGGCTTTTCAGCGCCTCCTTGACATTTGCCTTAATGATCATTTTTCACCCGGTAATAATGCCGTCCCGCAGTTCGACCTTACGTCTGCATTGCGCCGCTATCTTGGGATCGTGGGTGATGACCACGATCGTGATCCCTTCCTCTTCGTTTAATCGCTTGAACAGGCTCATGATCTCCTGCCCCGTATGGGTGTCGAGCGCCCCCGTCGGCTCGTCAGCGAGGATGAGCGCGGGGTTACCCACGAGCGCGCGGGCTATCGCGATCCTTTGCTGCTGCCCGCCGGAGAGCTCCGTTGGTTTATGGTGGGATCGTTCCTGCATTTCAACCTTTTTGATATATTCCATTGAACGTTCCGTTATCTCTTGTTCGCTGATCCCCCGGTAGATAAGAGGCAGGCCGACGTTGTCGACGGCCGTTAATCGCGGCAACAAGTTATATTGTTGGAAAACAAAACCGATCATCTTGTTCCGCAGGCTTGAAAGCGTCCGGTCGTCATCATAGGTTATTCTCGTATCCTCTACCGAGTATGTCCCGGCGGAAGGCTGTTCCAGAAGCCCCAGGATGTTCATGAGCGTTGATTTTCCGCTCCCGGAAGGGCCGATGATGGAGAGGAGCTCGCCCTTTTCAACAGTGAGGGAGATGCCCTTCAGCACATCTACCGCTGTAGGCCCGACCTGGTAGGATTTTCGTATGTCAGTTAAGCGCAGCATGTTCGGTCAGGGGAGCAGTATTTCATCTCCTTTCGCCAATCCCTTTGTTATCTCCACGGAATCAAGGGTGGTGATGCCTGTTTCCACCTTGATCTTTTTGATCTCGCTTGTCTTCTTATCCTTCGTGGTCACGTAACGGTCCCTGCCTTCCATGCTGACTGCCTGGATCGGGACCATGAGGGAGCCCGGCCTGTCCATGGTTGTGATCTGTACCTTGCAGGACATCCCGAGAAGCAGCTTCTCCCGTGCCTCCGGGGGAGATTGTTCGACAGATATGATTATTGCATAGACAGGCGTCTTTTTTAAGCCTTCACCCGTTGAAGCCTGCGATGATACGTGTGAGACGGTCCCTTTCAGGGCTATGCCCGAAAAGGCATCGCCGGTGATCACAGCCTCCTGCCCCTTTTTGAGCTTGAGCACCTCCATCTCGTCTACCTCGGCCGTTACCGAGAACCCCCCTGTGTCGCCGATGGACATGAGCAGGTCCCCTTCCGTAAAAGGCATACCGACCTCTATGAGCTTCCCTTTTTTATCCTTATCGGAGCCCGCGTCGGGCATGACTACCGTACCGGATACCGGTGCGACTACATTCGCCTTTTGCAGCTGCAGCTCCAGCACTTGAAGCTTGGTCCTCGCATTATCCAGCTCTATCTTTGTTACCTTGTAGTTATCCCCTTTGCCCTTGTTGATGGTTGTCTGCAGTTCCTGGAGCGATGCGTCGTAGTCCATCTGGGCCGTTTCGTACTGTTGTTTATCGGAATTGTAATCGGTTGAGGAAATGTAGCCTTTTTTAAATAAGATGTCGCTTTGCTCGAATTTGCTCTTCGCGGTGTCAAGTGTCATCTTCGATTTAGTGGCTGACCGCCTTGCCTTTGTCACCTCGTCGGCGGTGTCCCACTTATCCGCTTCCCTCATCTTTTCAACGGCCTTGATGTAAGCGACGTTGGCTTCCCTGTGCTTTGTCTCCGTTTCTATTGCATCCATCTTGAGAAGCAGCTGCCCTTTTTGAACGGGCTGGCCGTACTGGAAGTATTTCTCCTTAACCTTGCCGGTGAAGGGGCTTGTAATGTTGACCACCTTGATGGGCTTCAGGGACCCTTTGAGGGCGATCGAATCGGTTAATCTCTGTTCGCCCACAACGAAGGTTCTCATCTGGGAAGGATCTTTCATCTCTGCGCGGGCTTCCTGCGCGGGCCTGCTGCCGGGAGGTATGATCCTTTTCCAGCTGACGAGGCCCAGGACCACAAAAAGCACGATGACAAAGGCCGTGAAGGCAATACGGATCATGTGGACCTTTTTCAGGGCCGCCTGGAGGTTTGTGTTCGCCCCTTCGAGGCTGACGTATGCGTCCTGGAGCTCTTTATGCTGTGCCTTCAGCTCTTCGGTGAGCTGTGACTCTATTTCCTGCAGGTGCTCGACCTCGGTCACATCCTGGAACACGACGATGACGGCCTTTTTCTCGCCTTCTTTTTCCTCAGGCGACCCGAGAAAGGAGGTGGTAACATTGAGGGTCAGGATCTTTTCTGCCGTTTTATACCGGACCTTTGCGTTATGCACCATTGCCGATTCATAGACGGCGTTCAATATTGCCTGGTTGAACTCATCGTTCTCTTCCATGGCGAGGAAGACCTCGCCGAAGGTCCTGTCAACGATGTCCGCGCTCTTCATGCCGAGGATGGTCTCCGCGGCGTTGTTGAAGGTGATGATCGTGCCGTCGGCACCGATGGTTACTACGCCGTCGCGCATATTTTCCAGGATGTTCCTGTAGACTATTTCCCGGGCTGCCACATTGCCTCCGGTGTCGTGATCATATGGCTATCCTGCCGATTCATTTCCCGCGGGCCTCCTTTGCCGCCATCTTTACCTCGTCATCATCCTTTTTAACGTCTATATTCCATGTCTTCAGGGTCGTACCGAGCTTCTGATCGAGCGTTGTCAAAGCGTTAAGGTAAGAGATGAGCGCAGAAAGCTCGGTGTTATTTGCGGTAACAAGGCTGTTCTGGAAGCTGAGAAGCTGGAAGAGGCTGCTCCTGCCGACCTTCATCTTTTCATTCTCGGCATCGAACTTTTTCTGCTCCAGGTCAGAATTGTACTTTGCAAGCTTCAGCTGCTGGTACTGCATCTCAACGTTCCTGATGGCATTGAGAATATCCGCCTCGACGGTCTTTTCAAGTTTGACGAGGTTGTTTTTCTGCGTGTCATACGCTACCTTCGCATTGAGATAGGTGTTCGTAAGGTCCGTGGTGTTAAGGGGTATCGTAAGGAGGGCGCCGACGTTCCAGTCGCTTTTTCCGAGGCTCCCGGCGCTGCTGTAGGCAGCCCCGAACCGTGGGTTGGTCATGCTGCTCCCTGTGCCTGCGGTGACCGAGAGATCCCAGAGGAGGCCGTTCTTTGCAACGGTGTACCGCAGCTTTGCCGTTTCGAGGCTTTGCAATTGCTTCAGATAATCGGACCTGTTCTTCCGGGCGATCTCCATGGCTTCCTGAAATGTGGGTGGCTTGATCGCGGTCTCTGTTTCCTCTACAGGCTCAAACCGGGTCTGGCTGTCGAGATTGAGCGTTTGCAGAAGAGCAAGCCGTGCACTGTCAATGCTGTTCTTATCCTGGACGATGGTTATATTCTGTGATGCGATACCGGCCTCGGACTGAAGGAGCTCCGATTCCGCCATCCTTCCTGCCGCCACCATTGCTTTATTGAATTCGTGGGTCTTTTTCGTGGTCTCCATGGATTTTTCGTCTATTTCGAGCTGACGCAGCGCCCTTACGTAGTCCCTGTACTGGGTTGATACGTTCGTGATCGTATTGATGATGGCGTCTTTCAGGTCAAGGATGTTGCCTTCCTCGTTGATGCGGGCGATAACAAGATCAGCGGTTGCCACCTCTTTCCCGGCGTTTTTGAGAAGAGGCTGGGTATATGATAGCGTCCACGAAGGATTGTACCCATATACCTCGGCGACATCGGACTTTGTCGCCTGGTTGTTCCAGGCGAGGGCGAAGTTGCCGCCTGTGGGTACATTGAGGGTCACGCTGGTATTTGCCATCTGGGTTGAGCCGGTGGTCCTTCCTGTATCGACATCGGGATAGATCGAGCTCCGTTTCGTCGTAAGGGCTATATTCCCCTGTGGCCTGAACTTGTTTTCCGCAACCTTCACGCCGTACCTCTGGGTTATCCTGTTGAGGAATGTGTTCTTGAGGTCAATATTATTCTTAAGCGCCAGGATGACACAATCGGCAAGGGTAAGCTTTTTGACGTCCTGCTGATCTTCCTGCACATCCGTAACCTTTGTCGTCTCAGCATTTTTTACCTGACCGAAGGAAGAAGGAATAGAGATACAAAGAACGATAAGGAATATGACGGTCCTTATCAAAAATACATGCGATAACATTGTATCATCCCTTTATGTTTTGAGATTAACGGCCAATTTCAATATGTTCTTATTGTTATCCCTTTGGTACGTCACTTCGTCCATCAGTTTTTTTATGAGGAAGACGCCTATTCCGCCGATCTGCCGCTCAGCGACATCCAGGGTCGTGTCTGGTTCCGAGACCGAAAAAGGGTCGAAAGGCATTCCGGAGTCAATGATCTCAATTATGAATGTTCTGCCGCGCTCAACCCTGCACGAGATCTCCACGTCTCCTTCCTGCCCCTGGTAAGCGTAATGAAAGATGTTGACGAGGGCTTCTTCGGCGGCTATCTCTATCTCATTGATGCGCTTTTCCCCCAAACCCTGTTCTTTCGCGCAATTGCTCACCATATCGATCAACGCATGGAGATGGTCAAGCTTTGCGGGAACTCTTATTGTTGACAGGACTTCCACAATATTACACGTCGTTGATGGCCGATGCGTCTGAATCAAATATCTTGAAGATCGAATAAAAACCGGATATCTTAAACACCTCTTCAACAGGACCCTGGAGTCCCGAAAACCTGATATCGCCCTGTTCGGTTTTTAATCTCTTTGCCGTGGCAAGGATGCTGCGGAGGCCGGCGCTGCTGATATACTCCAGCGCGCCGAGGTTGATGATAAATCTCCGGCCGCCCTTTTCAATAAGACTTGAGAGATGGTTCTCGAATTCAGGGGCAGTGACTGCGTCTATCCTTCCCTGAACCATAACAACCGTTGCGTCCTTTTCCTGACGGGTGGTTATCTCCATGTCGGCTCCTTCATGAGTTTTTATGCATTTTAAAGGTAAGGCCTAAAAAAATCAATGAAATTAGTGCAATGCTATTGCCTGTCAATATCCGCCCAATCGTTGTGCACAAACTCCAGTATCTGCTTTGCCCGGTCAGTATAGAGCATGATCCCATCCCAGTTCGGCCGTGCCATGACCTTCTGCATGAGCATCCCGTCTTCCCCGAACCACCTGGGGAGGATGCCGCCGAAAAAGTACCCCCTTTTTCTGAGCAGCGCTGCGGCCTCGCCGACCCAGGGCTCGCCCAGTTTCAGCCACGCCTGTATCACGGTAATATTGCGGGCGGAAAGATCTTTCTCAAGCGTATTCAGTGCATTTTCAAGATCGCGGCCCGTTTGCAGGAAGGACAACCTTGCAACCTTTGCGAAATCGAAGGTTTGGCATGATATTTCCGTTTTCAGCGCATGGGGGGTCTTGCCGGCGGACGCGATCAGGGTCCTCGGGTCGTTGAGCCCGTCATAGATGTACCTTGACTGTTCTTGATATATCTCAGGTATGTGGGCGGCAGACAATAGCGGTCTGTGTATCCTGAATGTACCGAGCACGGCAACCCTTCCTGATGCACTCCCTTCTTTGGTATATGACTCTGCCGGCATAAGGTCGACTTCGATCGCGGTCTCGATGCATTGAAGGGCTATGCAGGTCTTCTGCATATAGACATGATTGCAGACAGGTTCCCCGAATACGCCATCCGTAGCAAATTGCTTGCCCACTATTTCATAGACATGGCTCGTTATCGCCGAGGAGACCCCGGAACCCCTGTATTCGGGCAGGACCAGGCCCTGGCCCGCCTCGTAGAGCTTCGGGTTCGGCGTTGATGTAAAGAGCGCCACATAACCGATGATCTTCCCTTCCGGCGTACGGGCGACAACGGGGATATTCTCTTTTTTTTCAAAGGCGGCAATAAGCTGGTCGGGATGGTAGACGTGCTTTGCGGGATAGCCTTCCCCGTACACGGTTCTGAATAGCTGCGCTACGCCCTCTGCATCACCGTGGCGGAAGATGTCAACTATGTATGGTCCCTGGTCCATTATATGCTCCTTCCTTGACGCGTATATCGTATGTCGTATATAGTATATCGCAACTTCCGGTTTATTTTCTCACAGTTTATGACCATCATTGAATTCGTTCGGCACTTCGATATACGAAGTACGATATACGATATACTGTGAGTCATGATCTATGTGCCGCCTTTCTCATCCAGTATCGAGTATCCGGTATCCAGAATCACGTTTCTATTTCGTCTCCACCTTCCACGTCAGAACGGCGGACAGGAAGCTCAAAAGGGCGCAGCAGTAAAAGAGCGTCACATATCCGTAATGAGCGAGTACGAGCCCGCCGAGAAAGGGCCCGAAGAAGAACCCGGCCTGGAGCATAACGAGGGATAGATTAATGTTAAGGCCCCGAAAACGGGGAAGCGATACGTCGAACATGAGGGCGGTGAGGATCGGCATAACGATTCCCCAGCCGACGCCAAAAAGAACTGATAAGACAAGGAAAAGGATTTCACCCTCCGTGTGCCCAAGGCCTATATTGCAGAGCCCAAGGCCTGCAAGCGAAAGCGCCGCGGTCCTTGCCTTGTTCACCCTGTCGAAGAAAGCCGCCCCTCCAAGCCTGATGATGATCATCGTTACGGTCGCTATGGTGAAGAAGAAGCCGGGATTGCCGACGCCGACACGGGCGCCGAAACCTTTGAGAAAAAAGAAGACGATGGTGTAGCTGGTATAAAGAAGAAGGTTTACCGCGAGAAGGATAAAAACATTTCTGTCTTTCAGGTCTTCTTTGACCTCCTGGAAATTGATCCGTTGCGGCCTGTCCGCGCCTTTATGAACGGCGGGGGGCGATGCCTGCAGGAATAGGATAAGTACCAGCGGGAGGAACATGATGAGCGCTGCGCAGGTAAGGACCGAAGGAAGGTCGCGCGATTCCCTGTCAAGGAAGCTGACGAGAGGAGGGACCGCGGCATAAGGCAGAAGCCTGATGAGCGAAAGGAAGCCGAACCCCTGGCCGCTTTTTTCAGGCGGGATGAAGTCGACGATCATTGCTACCAGCGCTGTGACCAGCGAGACAAAGGCAGCCCCGTGGAGCATGCGGACGCAGATAAGCGCAGGGATGGTCGTGGCGGCACGGTAGAGAAAGAGGGCGGCGATCATGCCTGAGGTGCCGATGAGCATCCACCTTCGCGCGTTGCCCCCGTGGAGGAAGGGGCTCAAAACGGGCTGGATGAAAAAACAGGCCAGCGAATCAGCGCCGATGATAAATCCCGCCCACGCCGGGTCGATGCCGAGCTTCTGGAGGTACTGCTGGAACTGGAAGAAGGCGGCTGTGGTGCAGGCGGCGATGAAGAAGATGCCGTTGAGCACAATAAATTCTTTTGATATAAGGGTTGCGGGCCTGCCTGTCGTATTATTCATTCTGACCCCATATTCCCCTTACAGCGAGAAGAAGTGCTTGACCCCGACGAGGATCATCTGGGCCGCAAGGGCAGAGAGAATAAGCCCGGTCACTTTGCTTAGGATATTGATCCCCCTTCTTCCGACTACCCGCTCAATGAACGACGCCATCAGCAAGATCGTGCCGACGCAGGCAACGGCAAGGAGCAGTGCGGCGCACCCGAGGCCTTTGAAAAATGCGTCTGATATTTCGGCTCCAAGCACAAGCAGGGTGCCGGTAGTCGCAGGCCCGACGATAATGGGCATAGCCATTGGCACAACGGTGATATCCTCTTCCGGCGCCGGCCTTGATGTTGACAGGTTTGTTTGAACCAGGCTTACCGCCGACAGGAACAGGAGGGCCCCTGCACCGATGCGGAAGGCATCCAGCGTAATGCCGAACAGCGAGAAGATTATATCGCCGAAGAAAAAGAGCGCCAGGCAAAAGATGCCTGCTGCGCCGCTGATCTGAAATACCAACTTGCGGCGCTGGGGTTCGCTATGGCCCTTTGTCATGCTCAAGAACATTGACAGGGCAAAAAATGGGGTGAACAGAAAGAAGAACTTTAACCAGACGCTTACAAAGAAGCTCAACGTGTTCATTGTGCCTTGATCTTTACCTCCCTCGCATAATCATAGCATATCCGGATCGGGAGTTTTTGTCCCTGAAGAGCCTGACGAATATGTCGGCCGCTTCCGGATCGTACAGGATGCCTTTATTTCTTGTGATCTCATCAACGGCTGCATCCTGGCTGCGGGCAGGCCTATACGGGCGGGGAGAGACTATCGCCTCTGCCACGTCGGCAACCGCGAGGATCCGCGCCTCCAGGAGGATGTCGGGCCCTTTCAGCCCCCGGGGGTACCCGGAGCCATCGAGCCTCTCATGGTGCTGCAGGACCATCTCCGCAACAGGGTGGGGCAGCCCGGCATCTTTCAGCATGTCGTATCCCGCCTGGGGGTGGGTCTTGACGAGGCCGTACTCCATTTCGGTGAGCCCTGCCGGTTTGCTCAGGATCTCAGCCGGAACGGATATCTTGCCGACGTCGTGAATGATCCCCGCAACCCTTATATGCTCGATCGTATCGTGGGCCAACCCCATCTCATCGGCTATGGCGGAGGCTATCTCCGATACCCTTTTCTGGTGGCCGGTTATGCCGGGGTCCCTCATTTCGATCATCGACGACATCGCCGATAGCAGCCCTGCCAGCGATTTTCGAAGGTTCCCAAGCTCTTCGGCGGCGAACTTGCGGGCGGTGATGTCCTGGAGCATGCCCTCATAATAGAGGATCCCGCCGTTTGCATCCTTCACCGTGTGAGAGGTGACGGACACCCACTGCAGCCCTCTGTCCTTTTTCCTCATCATGATCTCGAAGTCCTTCACGAACCCCTTTTCTTCGAGGAGCCGCCTGAGCTCAGCGCGGCGGCTCGGGTCAACGTAGAGCTGGTGGGCAATGTCGGTTACCGTCAGGACCATTTCCTCGGGGGAGTCGTAGCCGTGGATCTTCGCAAGCGTAGGATTGACGCTCAGGTACCTCCCGTCCGGAGTGACCTGAAATATGCCTTCAGAGGCGTTGTCAAAGATGTTACGGTACTTTTCTTCTGATTTTTTCAGATCTTCTTCCGCTCTTTTGCGCGCCGTGATATCTTCCAGCATGCCCTCGTAATAAAGGATATTGCCCGCCTCGTCCCTGACCGCCCGGACGTTCAGCGAGCCCCACAGCGCGGAGCCGTCTTTTCTGTAGAATTGCGATTCAAATCCCCTTACGGTCCCGTGTTCAGCGAGTAGCTTCTCGAACCTGTTCCTGTTCTCGTAATTGATGTAGAGCTGCCGGCCTATGTTGGTGACCTCGCGAACCATTTCCTCCGGCGACGCAAAGCCGAAGATGCGGGCCATGGCCGGATTGACAGCGATCAGCTGGCTGTCCGGCGTGCTCTGAAAGATGCCCTCCACGGCATTCTCAAAGATGCTGCGATATTTGGCCTCGCTCTGGTGCAGCGCTTCTTCTGCGTGCTGCCGTTCGGTGATCTGGCGCTCAAGTTCCGACATGCTTCTCTCCAGCTCCCGACAACTCTCCGTTGCTTTTGCGATGGATGATTTTTTTATTTTATTTACCTTTCTCATCTTCTTTCATCCAGGCCGGCCTCTTGCGTTCCCGAATACAATGCCTTTGCCTTCCTGCCGAACGGAATGCCCAGCTTTCTCATCTTGCTGCGCAATGTCCCCGGGTTCAAGCGGAGGATGGCGGCAGCGCCCTTTGGCCCCTCGACGCTTCCACCCGCCATTTCGAGCGCGCGCATAATATGCTGGACCTCGATATTTTTCATACTGAGATCTGTTGTCCCCGGGCCGCAATAACCGTCCGGTTCATCTTTCACCGGCTTGATGCCGACAATATCCTCGAAGCCGAGGGTCTCGCCCCTGTGGATGACAATGGCCCGTTCAACGGCGTTGCTTAATTCCCTTACATTGCCCGGCCAGTCATATTCCACGAGCCTTTCCATCGCGCCCGGAACGAGCCTTGGTATAAAATGGAGCCCTATCTCTTTCGCCTTTCTGCGCATGAAATACTCAACGAGGGCGGGGATGTCGACCTTCCTCTCTCTCAGCGGCGGTATGCGGATCGGGACAACGCAAAGGCGATAGTAGAGATCGTCCCTGAACTTTTTCTCTTCCACGAGCCCGCGGAGGTCTTTGTTCGTGGCCGAAATGATCCGCAGATCGACCTTTACCGGCTGCGCGCCGCCGACGCGCTCGATCTCTTTTTCCTGGAGGACGCGCAGGAGGCGGACCTGGGCATGGTGCGGGAGCTCGCATACCTCGTCGAGAAAGATGGTCCCCCTGTGGGCGCGCTCGAACCGGCCCCTTTGCTGGGAGGTGGCGCCGGTAAAAGCGCCCTTTTCGTGCCCGAAAAGCTCGCTGTCGATGAGAGAGTCAGGGATGGCGCCGCAGTTGACCTTGATGAGCGGCTCATTGTTTCTCGGTGAGAAATTGTGGATCGCGTTGGCGATCAGCTCCTTGCCGGTTCCCGTTTCTCCTTCAAGCAGGACCGGGCTCGACAGGGGCGCTACCTTAAAGACCTGCTCCATGACCGCCTTAAGGCCAAATTCGGCGCCCACGATCTCCTCGCTGAAGCCCCGGCGCAGCTCGTTCTGAAAATAATGGCTGTCGTCTGCCAGGAGCTCCTTGAGCTTTATCAATTCCTGATAGCGCAGGCTGTTGGCAAGGGCAACGGCGGCGGGCTCGTTGATAAGCGACCACAGCTTCGCATCGTCTGCGGTGTACCTTTTTTTTCCGTTGGCACGTACAATGAAGGAGCCCACGAACCTGCCTTCTACGATGAGACGTCCTACGATGATCGAAGAATCAGGCCAATGGTACCTTTCGCCGACAAGCCCCACTATCGTATCCCGATAGACATCATCCGATGTCCTTACGCGGGGAAACTTGGAAGGGTCCTCCAATTGCCTCTGCAGGTCAGGGGGCATGGGAACCTTGTCTGCCCTGACCGTGCCGCCGCTGTTGTCCGCCGTTGCAACAACGTCGAGCGTCCCGGCGCCGGGATCGTACACGGTAAGGATCAGCTCATCTGCGGGCAGAATATTGGCTATGTAGAGGTAGCAGTTCCAGAGGGCCTTTTCGATGTCAAGGCTTCCGCAGATGCGCAGCGTGATCTCCCTGAAGAACTGGTTTTCATCTACCTTCATACAAATACCTGACCTAACTGTTATAATTAACAGTTTATATATTATCGTTAGAATATGCAACATATTTCTGTTAAATAAAACAGAAGTGAAACGATCCCTTTTTATCTACCGATCCGGATCTTTCGCCAAAATAAGCATTGGCATCGGGCCTTTCCCCGAACAAACTCGTTACGCTACAGCGCTTAAGCGGTCAACTGTCAGCGATCAGCAATGGAGCCTAATGAGCTATCAGCCATGGGCCGCTTTCCATATCTTGGCATATTTGTTTACAAAAGTCTGAAACTGAGAGTAGGCTCACCGATAACTGTGAAATAGAATAGATATAATCTGTGACATAAAGCAGAAAATACTGACGGAATTATGTAACATATTGATTATAGAAGGGATAATACCATGGCACGATCCTTGCTATACTATTATCGGTATGCGAAGCATGGTATTCAAAAAGAACCGGATGAGATGCTATGAAAGAAGCTTTTGGTTCACAGATCAAAAAATTGCTTGATAGGAGGGTGTCATGGCAAAAAAATGGGACTTAGAAGAGAAAATGTTAATAGAGATCTTTGGTTGCGGTACCGCTGAGAACAGGGTCATCGAAGCGTTTCCCGGAAAAGAAAAAGATGCTATATATTCGGCCTTTTATCACGACGGAAATGGCCTGGAAATGGCCTTGATCGAAATCTTTGGCTGCGTTCCGCTCGACAAGGTGATTAACCTTGATGTAGGCAGAGGCGCAAAGAGAACGCAGCATCCTGTTGCGCTCGAAGATACGGCAACAATGGTGGTAGGGCTCGAGTAAAGGGACAGTATAATAATAAGCAGGGCCCTGTTTTGGGAGATCCCCGGTCAATACCCTTGCCCTGCAAGGATAAAAGGCTGCAAATACTTATTATCATTAGTCTGCTGTGGCGCATATTCCCTGTTTTTCACATATGTATCAATTGTATTAAGCATTTTTTTAGAAGTAATTCACATATGCCTTGCCATGCTCTTTGTTCCGCCGTTCCTTTCACCTTGCCGCCGCAGAAGACTGCCCTTGAAGAGTTTTTTATCTTACGGGGATCCAGTATATTTAGTGAATAATTTCACATATCCTGTTGACAAGCACGGCCCTTTCCCGTTAAAATTGCGAAGAAAAAAGACCAAGAACATAATTAGCAGTAAACATATAATGACCTCCCGGCTAAAAATAGGGACCGGGATGGATAAGAGGAGCGAATATGACTGGATTAGAGAACAGTAAGGGCTTGGAAACAGCTGAGAGGTATTACGCGCAATATGGGGCGCGGGCAATAGAGTTAAAAAAGGAAGGCAGAAAGGTGATCGGTTATATGTCTGCCCTGACGCCCGTGGAGATATTGACCGCAGCAGGGGTTGTACCTGTCAGGCTGAAAGGTTTTGTAGATGAGGCTATTACGAAAGGCGATGCGTACATGGAATCGATCATATGTCCATTTGTTCGCAATGCCTTTGACGCGGCCATAAAGGGAAGATTCAGCTTTATGGACGGCATGGTCTTGCCGCACCAGTGTGACAGCATAGACAGGACGAATGACGTTTGGAGCAGTTACCTTAACCTTCCCTATTGGCATTTTCTTAATGTCCCCCACGTTACTGACGATCCATCCATTGAATTCATGAAGGAGATCCTCCGTGTTTTTATCGGCACGCTGGAGAAGTTCCTCGGGACGAAGATCACCGATGCGGCAATAGCCCAGGCCGTAAAGGCGCACAATGAGAACAGGCGCCTTATGCGGGGGCTCTATGACCTGAGGAAATCAAACCCTCCTCTCATATCAGGCGTTGAGATGATGAAGGTCCTGGTAGCTGCGATGAGCATCCCCGTCGATGAATCAAGCGCCCTTATCAGGGGTATAACGGAAGAAGTGAAGAAGAGGACGGCGCCTGCTGACGGAAATCGAAAAAGGATCATGATCATCGGCGACCAGATCGATCACACGGCCATACCAGAGTCCATCGAGAACACGGGGGCCTGGCTTGTTGCCGACGACCTGTCGATCGGCGGTAAGATATACTGGCCAGAGGTCGACGAGACCGCAGACCCCCTCCAGGGGATCGCGGAGCGCTATCTGCGAAAATTGAAGATCCCCACAACCTTTGTTGGCGATGGGAATACATATGAGGAGAATCTTGAGGCGCGGTTCGGCCATTTGAAACAGCGTATCGCTGAGTTCAAGGTGGACGGCGCCATCCTTTTCATCTACAAATACTGCGACCCTTACGGTTTTGAAGTGCCGGCTATGAAGAGCTACATCGAATCGGGAGGCACCCCGGTCCTGTACCTGGAGGATGAATACTCTACATCCACCCTGGCACGGGTGAAGACCAGGATCGAGGCGTTCCTGGAAATGATCGCATAACGGAGGATACCTAAATGGCTGAAGAGAAAAAAGGAAGAGCAGTTGCAACACAGACGGCTGCAAGGATACCAAAATTTGTAAGGGGCAACCTTTCCGCTACATTGAAAGCAAAAGAAGAGGGGAAGAAGGTGGCAAAAGCCTTCATCGCCGACGGCCAGGATGAGATAATGAGGGCGATGGACATCGTGCCTGCCTGGGGCGAGAGCTTCTCGGGCGTGTGCGCGGCCAAGCGAGACGCCGAAAAGTACCTCCAGAAGGCCGAGTCGGACAACTTCTCCCGTTCGCTTTGTACATACGCAACCTGCCATATCGGATTCGAAATGATACGCGAGGAGCAGGGCGGCGCAATGCCCGAAGGCGCTCCGTGGGGAGGTATGGGGCGTCCCGATATGATACTCGGCAACGGGCAGCTTTTATGCGACCCAAGGTTCAAATGGCCGCAGGCCCTCCAGCACTACCTCAAGGATGTTCCGGTCTTTATCACCAACATGTACTACCCGCCCTGGGACCCGAATACCGACCACCATGAGCAGGAGAGGTTCTACGTGAAGTACTGCACCGAGGAGCTTCGCGAAACCGTTAAATTTTGTGAGAAGGTAACAGGAAAGAAGATGGACTGGGACAGGCTCGCTGCGGTTGTCGAGCTTTCCGACAAGACCTGGGACCTTTTCATAGACACTTACGATCTCCGCAAGGCCATCCCCACGCCTATGGACACAGGTGATGCGATGAACACCATGGTTCCCCTCACCTTTAACCTGGGTACGCAGGAGGCCTACGACTTCTACGTGGAGCTCAACAGCGAGCTGAAACAGAAGATCGCCGGCGGGATAGGCGTGGCCGACCCGGAGAAGTACAGGCTTATATGGGCGGCAGGGCTTCCCTCATGGTTTGCGCTGAACGATTTTCAGTATTTCAACGGTAAAGGCGCCGTATTCCCCGTTGAAGTGACATACCGGGGCTGCGAGAAGATAGAAAGGCTTGATCTCCCGAAAACGAACGACCCCCTGGAACATATTGCCTGGAGGTGGGTAAGGTATTGGACCCACTGGTACGACGCGGCACGGAAGCGCCCCGGATCTACCCCGAAGGTTGAACGGATCATCGAGTACATTGAAGACTACAAATGTGACGGCGCGGTTTTTCATTCGGCATTCTCATGCAGGAGCTGGCACGCGGGGATCATCAACCAGGCCGATGTGCTGAGAAAGGTCTATAAGGATATCCCTATCCTGATCATGGAAGGCGACATCGTCGATATCAGCTCCTACAATGAAGCTGATACCCACAACAGGATCGATGCATTTATTGAGACGCTGGAGGCCTATAAGAGCAAGCAGAAGAATTGAACTACCCCACCGCACGCAGCGGGGTATCAGAGGATAGAAACGGCATGATCACGCCCCCTCACCCTGCCCTCTCCCGCGAGGGGAGAGGGAATAATGTTACCCCACCGCTCGCAGCGGGGAATCGTCCGGATTGAAAGGCAGGCTAAGGTTGAGGCTGAGGCCGAGGCAGGAAGAAGATCTGCAATGGGAGATATCAGGCATTATGCTGGAGTAGATATTGGCTCCACCATGACCAAAGTGGTCATCGTCAGCGACAGGATCGAAGCTGCGCTGATAGGGCCGACCGGCCCTGAACATCGTAAACTGGCGAATAAGGTCATGGAAGACGCCCTCAGCCAGGCCAATCTGAGATTTGAGGAACTTTCGTACGTCGTCGCGACAGGATATGGAAGGATAAACGTCCCTTTTGCAGACAGGCAGATCACGGAGATAACCTGTCACGCGAAAGGGCTGTATAGCATCCTCCCAACCGTTAAAACGATCATCGACATAGGCGGGCAGGACAGCAAGGGCATCAGGATCAAGGACGGCAAGGTGATAAACTTTGTCATGAACGATAAATGTGCCGCTGGAACAGGCCGCTTCCTTGAGGTAGTTGCTGATTCCCTCGGCGTCGCGCTTGAAGAACTCGGCGAGGTTTCCCTCCAGGCTTCGAGGGCAACGCCCATAAGCAGCACCTGCACGGTGTTTGCCGAGCACGAGGTGGTCAACCAGCTTGCCAATGGTGAACCCGTGGCCAACCTTGTTGCGGGCGTGCACGAATCTATCGCCACGCGGGTATATTCACTTGTCAGGAAATTGCAGATAGAAAAGGATATTGCCATCACCGGCGGCGGAGCAAAGAACATCGGCCTCGTGAAGGCGCTCGAGGCGAAGTTTGGATCGCCTGTCCTGGTTCCCCCGGAACCCCTTATCACGGGCGCCCTGGGGGCCGCATTGCTCGGCAAAGAAAAATGCGAGAAGGCCATCCTTGATGGATATAGCCCCACGAGAAGCAAAGAAGGTCTCCGGGAGGCGAAACTGTTCTTATGAATGATATATGCGTACGTCAGGCGAATGGAAAATAACATGGTTTTTGTGCTTGGCATAGATGTGGGCTCAGGCTATTCGAAGGCGGTAGTATGCGAAGGCGGGACGGTGAGATCTCATGCAGTGATGCCGTCGGGAGGAAACTATAAAGATACGGCAAGGGCAGTGTCAGAAAGGGCCCTTCAGAAGATGGATCTTTCCCAGGGCGACATCCGCTACACGGTGGCTACGGGATACGGGGCGGGAACGGTCGATTTCGCCGATGAGACGGTGACGGATATATCCTGCCACGGCGCCGGTATCCAGCATATCTTCCCTGCAGTACGGACGCTCATCGATATAGGCTCCCAGTTCAGCAGGGTGATACGGGTCAACGATGAAGGAAAAGTAAGATCATTTATCATGAACGAGAAATGCGCAGGGGGAAGCGGAAAGTTTCTTCAGATCATCGCCCGCATCCTCAAGATCGGCGTAGAAGAGATAAGCGCATTGTCGCTTACCGCAACAAAGCCGGTTGAATTTACGACAGGATGCGCGGTCTTTGCCGAGTCCGAAGCTGTTTCCCGTATCTCCGAAGGGGCGCTGCCCGCCGATATCCTTGCGGGAATACACAATGCCATGGCGTCAAAGATCGTAACCCTCGTTACGCGTATAGGGCTCGAGGAAAGGTGCGCCATCACCGGCGGCGGCGCGAAGGACATGGGGCTTGCAAGGACTATAGGCGCCGAGCTGTCTACCGATGTCCTCGTTGCCGATGAGCCGCAGATCACCGCCGCGCTGGGGGCGGCGCTGCTGGCATCGGAACGGATCTCCAGATAAGCATAAAGGTCATTTGTAACCGGGAAGAAGACAAGCACGAAATACGAAGCACCAAATCCTAAACAATTGCCCATGCCGCGCAACGCGCTACACCCTCAAAGAATCAAAATGATGCATTCAGGACCGTACTCCATAAGGATGAGTATGGCACAGGAACATCCCCCGCAAACACGCTCATTCCGCTCCTGCGGCTACATTCGCTCCCGTTCGGCTTCGGAACTTTTGCCTGACGGCAAAAGACCGAGCTTCCTTGCCTCACGACGGTTTGCTCCGGGATATCCCTATGCCATACTCTCATTAGGCCCAGGTTATTTTCTACGTAATATCAAAATACAAATATCAAATGTTCAAAACAGACACACATTTCTTTACATTTTGAATCTGGACGATTACCCGCAGCTTGCTGCAAGGTGACACCATCCCCTCTCCCCTCGCGGGAGAGGGTCAGGGAGAGGGGGCTTGATCATGCCGTTTCTATCCTCTGATTCCCCGCGGCTTGCTGCGGGGTAGTTCATTTTTGAACATTCGAATTTGTTTAGTGCTTCGATATTAGAATTTAGGATTTGCTATGGGCTATTTTCTCCTGGCATCCCTCTGTAAGCTCCAGGAGGCGGGGAAGGGACGATGCATGCGATGCCGCGCGACGGAGGTTGCGGAGCCCGGCAGGGATGTGGCCGAGAAATGCCCTCAACCCCCTGGTAAGGCCTAAAAATGCATAGGCGCCGAGGGCCTGCATGAGGCGCTGGGCCGAGGCCTCCCAGAAATATCTTTGAAAGGCGCTCCAATCGAGATCCCGTTGCGCAAGGGCGTAATAAAAGGCGAGGAGTTCATCGATCTCGCCCTCCGAGAGGTTTGCATAGGGATCGCAAAGCAGTGAGCCGAGGTCATAAAAAGGGCTCCCGAAGCGCATCCCCTGGAAGTCGATGAGAAAAGGCTCTCCATCGCGGATCATAACGTTCTGGGATTGAAGGTCGCGGTGGACGAGGCATTGCGCAGTTCCGGAAAGCCTCTCTGCGAGGCCGGAAAGCTCTGCTTCGAGCTTTTCTTCCTGTGAAAGACCGGATTTTAATCCGCACGCGCCCTGCACAAAATGTTCTCTGAAGTAATCCCGCTCCCAGCGGTACAGATCAGGGCCGAAGCCTTCCATAAGCCTGACCTGGCCGGAAGGAAAGGCCCGTACAGGGAATGAGTGAAGGCCTTGAACGATCACAAGGGTCTTTTGATAAAGGATCCGCCCGGTTTCCCACGGGGCGTCCTTGAAAGACCAGAGGTCTCGGTCGCCCATATCTTCCATTACCATGAAGCAGCGGTCCGGATCGTGGCCGAAGAGCTTGGGAATGGAAACGCGGCTGTTGCTGAGGAATAGGGCGATCTCCCCGTAGTAGGTATTCTCTATACGCTTCGGGTCATAACGGATAAGGATGGCTGAATTCGTGTCGCCCCAGCGGAGCCTGAAAAAGTCCCTGTCAGAGCCTCTGCCCGGCAGCGGAGTGAGCTTTACAGGGAAGTCGTCTGAAAGCTCGAAAACCTCGCGGGCAAACCTGATCATCTCATCGTGAACGCTCATTGCCTCTCCATGCCAGACCTTGTCTTTTCGTATTCATCGATGGACCCGATGTCGTGCCACCCGCCTTCGTCAATAATGGCCCCGCGGACCGATCCCTGTTTTTCCACAATCCTTCTGAGGAATAGCGGGATCACCGATTCGATCTTGCCGGCCTCAATGAAACGGAGAAATGATTTTTCCACAGTGTAGATTCCCGTGAAAAGGCAGCTTTGTCTTCCCGGGTTGCCGAGGCTGTGGCGGAGATCGCAGACCTCGCCGCGTTCGTTGATGCTCACGTTGAGGATAGGTCCGCTGCTCCGAAGCGCCATAGTCACGTCAGGCCGTGCCGCCTCGTGCTCGTTGATCAGCTTCTGTAATGGAAAGTCTGTTATCACGTCTCCGTTGTAGCAGATGATAGACTCATCCCCGTCGAGAAGGTCTTCAATATTTTTCAGTCCGCCTGCTGTTTCCAGCAGCACCGGTTCGTGGCAAAAAGTTATGGGCGAGCCGCGCCACCGCCTGTCGGGGAATTGTTGCGAATACGCCTCCGGCATGTGATGGGTATTGACGATGAAGCGATCGACCCCTGCTTCGAGGAGATGGTCCATGGCATAGGTGATGACGGGCCGCCCTCCTACAGGCAGGAGCGGTTTTGGACAGCGATCGGTCAAAGGGCGAAGCCTCACGCCGAGCCCTGCGCCCAGGATAAAGGCCGTCTTAAATCTTCGCTTCATTCATATGCCTTTCGCAATTCCGTGCCGGGGAAATAGTGTGCCAGCATCTGTTCAGCGCTGAAGCCTTTGCTTGCCATGACCGCGGCGCCGATCTGGCAGAGACCCACGCCGTGGCCCCATCCTGCGCCGTGGAAGATGAACCGCTTAACTTCCCCGCAGGCGTCCTGTTTTGTCGTTACAATAAAGGCGCTGCTGTATAAATGGCTCCTGGAGAGCCAGCGCCTTATCTCGAGCTCTTTTCCAACGGTCACAGTCCTTTTGGAGCCGATGATCTGCAGGCGGAAGATCCGCCCAGAAGGGCCTCGCTGAAGAGGCCTGATCTCCTTCAGCGTTCCGAAATCAAGGCCCGACCTTTCCCTCAGGATCCTTTCCAGTTCCTCGCGGGCATATTCGACCTTCCAGCGGAAGAAATCATGTGTCTCGCGGTCAAAGTCAGGGAGTAACGTTTCGAGGAGGCCAGCATTATCCGTATTGCAATACGCCTCAGGCTTCGAGAAGATCCACGCGAAGGCATCTTCCTCTGTCCTCACGGGGTTGTATTGCGACGGCGCGTCTGTGATGCTGACGAGGTAGGGGACATGCTTGTCGTCCCATGCGGTGCAGAAGTTCTCCGTTATTCCTCCGCATGCCTTAAAATAACGGGCATCGCATATTTCGTCCCGGTACACGATCACTTTCCCGAAGGTTTCCCGTACAGCCGCTTCTGCATTGCCGGAAAAGATCTTCGTGATGCCCTGGTAGCGCTGGCAATGGTCGTCGGCGCAGACGTCGTATATGTCGTGCTCTTCCTGTTCGTACCAGCGCACAAGCTCGTCGCCGCTTTCGGTGGGTTGTGCCGCCGCCGCGAATGGTTCTTTATTTTCTTTTTTCCGGACGAGAACGGAAAGAAGCCAGCTTCGAGACATGATCGCATGGGTTTTCAGGAACTCAAAGGGCGCGGCAGCGTTCATTTCGGAAGAGATGACGCTTTTCAAATAGTTTTCCAGGGGGATCTCATTGATGACGGCTATCGTCCCGTCATCGCGGGACCGGAGAACGAGGTCTCCGTGAAAGGTCTGATCTTCAGTTCTTTCCCAGTGGAAACTGATGCCTATGGCCACACGAAAAAGCGTGAATGTAGAGCCGCTGTGCGGCGTCAGCCTGACAGACCGGGAGCGGGCAACATCGCGGCTGTCGGTGCCCTTGAGGGCGATAACGCCGTCCGATGCCCTCGCAGAGAAGCTGCCGGAAAGGTCGCCGAAGCCATCGGCATGAAAATTGCCGTTCAGGATGCCCGAAACCTCGACCTGCCGGTCCATGATGCCCACGGTTATCGTAGGCTCTTTGTTCATCTTTTTGTCCGCAACCATCTTGCAAAAGATGATAACGGGAAAACATGAGCCTGTCAAACCTTATTCCCTTTCCGAATACAGCAAAGGGCGATGGCAACTTCCCTGGCTTACGCGAGCGGCCCCCTCATTGATCCGCATCTTTCATTGCGATGTCCTGCGACGGTTGTATGACGATGTTTGCAGAAATTATCCCGAAACCTGGCGAGGTTTACTCTGGACACGCCAGAGATGGATCCCGAAGACTATCAGATCGGGAACTTATGGTAACCTCACCAGCCTTCAGGATATATATAATTATAGCATATGCCGCAAGAGGCTGCATGCCGTCATATCAGCCCCCTTACACCCCACGACTTACGCCCACGGGTTTTCATGGGTATCCGGCTTTACGCCTTCGTCCCGCGCAGCACCAGCCTGATCGCAATATAGGGAAACAGGAAAAAGACTATGGCGCAGATCTTGGTGAATGCTATCCCGAAATAGTTCAATACGTCATAGTCGTGTCTGCTCAGGTCGAACCACTGCGAATGGAGGCTGTAGCCGGCGCTTCCACCGATCAAAAAGAAGATGAGCCAGATGCATAGAAGCGCCAAAGACAGAAAGAAACAGCGGATAAGAACAGCGGACAGCTTTTCCAGCAGGTCGTTATGCTCTTCGTTGTTCACGGGCAACCTCCTTTTCATTATTTATACCTTTATCCCCAAAACGGTTTGCGGCGGTTGAGAAGATCCCATAATTCCTTTGTAGAAGGAGTATCGACCTCTAAGCGTTTGCCGAGACGAAGAATGGTGCCCCCGAACAGATCGCGCTCATCCGGCTTATCGCTAGATTCAACATCGCGTTGAAAGGAGGTCTTTGTTTCATAGGGGAAGTTACCCCCCCTTTGATAGGAGTCGGAGACGATCGTTTCAGGCAATATGACGCCGGCCTTCCCGGCAAGCTGAATGACCTCATTCATTACAGACAGGACATGATCGCTCAGGGCGGCCGATTCCATAACCTGCCCTATTGTCTTATCAAAGCCGGCCGTTACGAGACCGAAGGCTGCAATAAAGACAAACTTTCCCCATATTTCCGGATAGACATCCTCAAACCATTCATAACTGATCCTGCTGGTGCTGAAAATATCGAAGACCGGGTTCGGGGCCGAGCCGTGCGCGCGCGGATCCTTGCCAAGGAAAATTTTGCATGCCCCGCCTTTTTGAGCTACCTTCCCATAGGCTTCGATGTGAGTCCCCACGTAGACGCAAGCCGGCAAGACCTGGGCGGCATGAAGATCCTCTCTTATCCTTTCATAGATATCGATGCCGTTCAGCAAAGGGACTATAAGGGTAGACGATGAAACTTTACCGCTAAGCCGGGAAACGGCATCTTTAAGGTCATAGGATTTGACGCACAGCAGGCAGACATCGAGAACCGGCAGTTCTTCAATGCGATCAGTGACTAATGTCGGGCTGCAAACCCATTCCCCTTCTGTAGCTGTGCTGACGCAAAGACCGTTCTTCCGGATTGCATCTAGATGCCCGCCCCGTGCTACAAAAAATATATCGGCATCTTTCCGTGGAACAAGTTTGCATATCTTCCCCCCGAAATACCCTCCAACGCCTCCTACGCCAATGATCCCGATATTCATCTTCTATGTCCCTTGAACGCTTTGTCAACAACAGGATTTACATAAAAATCAGGCAAACCCAATACCGATATCGCCTTCCTGCAAAATTCCAGCGCCTCGGACTCTTCTCCGATATAAATGCCCTTCACCGTTTCATCCAATGCCTTGAGATAGCTTTCGCCTTCATCCATAAATCTTTCTATTTCTTTCCGGTCTGTAAGCGGCGGTGTCCACGAGGTCAAAAGGATCGCATAGTCCGGATTCGTTCTTATGCAACGCAAAGAGTCCATCAGATCATGGAAGTTATCATAGGTGGGAATATCGTTTTTTACAGGGATGGAGTCGGCGGTGAATAATATCCTCTCTTCCAAAAATAAAATATTTATGCAACCCTTGGAATGACCGGGAGAATGAATGATCTTCAAACTGACGTTTTCACCTGCCTTGATCTCCTGGCCATGGACCAAAAACCCATCTAATCTCACGGATCTATCCGTCAGTTGTAAAAAACCCGGAACAGGCCTTTCTTTCATCTGAGTTTCTATGCTCTCTATCCAGTCTCTTTCATTTTCATGCGCCAGGATCCGGCATCCTGTTGCCTCTTTTATCTCAGCGGCAGAGCCTATGTGATCAGGATGGGAGTGCGATAAGATCACTGTCTCTATATCGGCAATATCACGGCCGTTCTCTTTTATATAACTGGATATAACTGCTGCGCTGCCTTTTGCGCCCGTGTCTATCAGGGTTATCTTTTTTCCGAAAACGATTACGCAGTTTGCAAACCTTTCGATCGTTGTATGAGCATCCAGTTTTACTTTAAAGTCCAATCTCAGCAAATGAATATTTTCCGTAAGCCTCATATGCTTAATTCCCCATTATCTATCGATTCATCTCATAATTCATTTTTCTCGATATTCCATTTTAACATATAGCACAGACCTCAGCTGGAGGCAACGCCCTTTGTTGTCGATTGGCTGCAGCACCAGGTTATGCGGTCTTTCGTCCCAGAATTTTTACTTCTTCTTCGATAGGGATGATCCCCCGCATCGTGCTGCGGTGAGACGCTGTTCCCTCTCCCCCGCGGGAGAGGATCAGGGTAGGGTACAAACTGGTAACATAGTTCACAAAACAGACCGGATACATGGTTTACACTTTACGGCAAGGAGGAGAACAGATGCCGTGGAAGGTGCTAAGCCAGATGGAACTAAAAATGCAACTCGTTAGAGATTGGAATGAAAAACATATGAATGTAACAGATCTTGCACAGAAGTTTAAGATTAGTCGGCCGACAGTATACAAATGGCTGTAACGTCATGGGCAGGTAGGCGTTGGAGGACTCAGAGAGGTGAGCCGCGCTCCAAAACATAGTCCCTATCGAACAGCCAGAGAGATAGTGGACCTCATTGTTGCAGAGAAGCTAAAGAACCGAAAAGTTAGGGACGTTGTTGCATATATTGCATTACTATATCTTTTCTCTTTTCTCTAGTCTCTTTATTGCACGGGTAATTGTGGAAGTAGTAACGCCTAGGTTGCGGGCGATCTCCGCCGCAGAAAGACCGAGTTCTGCGATTGCCCTTAAGGCAACCTTTGCCCGGCAGAGGGTGATATGTTTGCGCACGCCCCTATTTCTTAGTTCATTTGGATTGATATTACCTTTTGAGCATTCTTCATCAATAATATTATCTATAGTCTTCCCCGATGCTATGGTCTTTAGCTGACGGCGAAGCCTCTCATCCGCTTCCTTCAGGACCTCTTGCACGAAGTGACTATTCCCGAGGATGCGCTCATCCGACTTATATCGTTCCCTTCCCTTAAGTGATAGTACCTTTGACCAGCCCCCGAGGCTTCTGACCAACCCTCCTCCGACGAGTTCTGGTTTCCTTCCCATTGTGAATCCTTCTTCGACAAAATTATGGTAACCAATAACTGCCTTTTTATATGATGTGCTAAACTGATTGAGTATCAGATTTTTGTCAAACCAGGGAAGCTCATCCTTTTTGATAATCAGGGAATGACCGCACCATCGAAAACGGTCCAATGAATGCATGTCCTTTACGATGCCTGCCCTTACAGGATTGAGATGGATATAGCGTACAAGGGTTAAGAGATAGGCATCCTCCTGGCAAAGAATCGATTTGTACCGATTTTCAAAGAGATGGCCCGTCCTTCCGTGTCTTTTATTAAAATAGATAGCATACCAGGTAAGTTGTTTTCGCATGAGAGTGCTTAAACCTTCAGCGCCGCTTCTTATGAGCAGGTGAACGTGATTGTCCATTAGAGCAAAGGCATAAATCAAAGATTTTGTCTTTATGACTGAATCTATCAATTTTTCAAGAAACCTTTGCCTGTCATTATCGTCTGCAAATATTGCGCTCTTATTTAGTCCTCTTATCATTACATGATGTAGCGCGCCTGATATATCAAGCCGGGCATGACGGGGCATAGAGAGAATCTATCGTATGGGGAAGGTCCTGTCAAGAAGAACGCAACAAATGCAACAACGTCCCCTAAATTCGTCTTTCATGCGGTGCAGTTGTAAGCAGAATTCACCAACTTCAGAGTTTGTACTTTTTTAACAGGATGGGCATTTTTTACTTCCACATCCGAAAATTATCGTGATATTCCTTCCCTTTTAAATGCAGCAAGGTGATTCTTTGATCCGGCGAGGAGACGGTTGAACACATCCCTGACGTCATCAGGCAGATCTTTTTTTAAAAATCGTTCATACATAGCAATATTCGCCACTTCGGCATCTACGCCGATCCGGAGCGCATCCGCGAAAGTGGACGGTACTTTAGCGAGTTCCAGCCCACGGTCGGGTGGCAGTGCTACGCCATACTTTACAAACAACGGTTTCAACCATGCGATATGCCTTTCCTCGGCCTTAATGATATTTGAAAATGGTCGCCGGCTGCCAAACTTCTCCATTACCTTTTGGTATTCCCCCCGCGCCAGATGTTCGTCTTGTATCGCAAAGACCAGCATCTTGGGAAGAGTAAGCTCTTTGTCGCTCAGCTTCGAAGCGCCGGCTGCGCCGTAAGCGTCGTCAGAAGCTTTAACCTGCAAAACAAGGCAAAGGCACAGGATGACCATTCCACATGCTAAAAGGTTCATAATCCTTTTCATTTAAGACCCCCGCTTCATTTTCTTTGTCTTACTTTTTGACAAATAGTTTTTTATCGCACCTAAGCCGGAAGCGATCATCGTATGGCCCGCGTCTGATTCCTGGTAATTATTGTACAATGTTCATTAAAAAGCAATGAAAAACACCTATGGTGTCCGATGTCCTTTTTCTTGATAAGAGGTGATGTTTGCCGGCCAGGGATATGCTAATATGTAGGCAATGACAAGGGTTATCCTGATCGGTCAGTATACTCCCGGACCTCTCTTTGAAAGGTCATTGAGATCTTTTGCAGGATCGTCGTTGGTTGAAGACATCGTTGTTGTAAGCGAGCGCCCGGTTCACCTGGACGCTCCAAGACATCGCCTCCTTGAGGCGGACCCAATCCAGTCAAAGCGGACGCTCAACATGATCCTGGATGGCGTTCAAACGGAGTATATTCTTTTTTTACCGGGGCCGGGGAAGGTCCTCATGAAGCCGGAGGCGCTGGAGAGGGCGCTGAAGGCGGCGGCATCGATCAGGGCGGGCATTGTCTATTCCGACTATTACGATGAGAGGGGGAAGGCGAGGGAGATCCATCCGCTTAACGATTACCAATTTGGGAGCGTCCGCGATGACTTTGATTTCGGCGCCGCGATGCTCTTCTCGACGGCTGCCGTCAGGGATGCCCTGAAAAGATACGGGCCGATTCCGGACGTTCAGTACGCCGGCCTTTATGACCTTCGCCTGAAGGTTTCCATGGACAACCCGGTCCATCACGTGGCAGAGCTGCTCTATTCCGTTCTTTCAGCGGATCAGGCGACCGGAGACGAAAAGCTTTTCTCATACGTTGATCCGAGGAACGAGGCCGTCCAACTGGAGATGGAGTCCGTCTTCACGGACCACCTGAAGAGGATCAACGCCTACCTGCCTCCGGAGGATCTGAAGCAGGTAGAAAGAGAACGAAAGGCCTTACCGGTCGAGGCATCCGTCGTTATACCTGTTCGCAACCGGGCAGGCACTATTGCCGATGCCGTAAAGAGCGCGCTGGCTCAGGACGCGGGCTTCCCGTTCAATGTCATTGTCGTGGACAACCATTCAACGGACGGGACGACGGCCGTGCTGTCCGGCATGGCTGCGCAGCAGCCGGCCCTGAAGCATATTGTCCCGGCCAGGACCGGCCTCGGCATCGGCGGCTGCTGGAACGAGGCTCTCTATTCTCAGTTCTGCGGACGATATGCCATACAGCTCGATTCCGACGACCTCTACATTGACGGGCGAGTCCTGCAGAGGATCGTGGATGTGCTCCGGGAGGGCAGGTATGCGATGGTGGTCGGCTCCTATACCATCGTCAACGAAAGGCTGAAGGAGATGCCCCCAGGCCTTATCGACCACCGCGAATGGACCGATGCAAACGGGCACAACAACGCGCTCAGGATAAACGGCCTCGGGGCGCCGCGGGCATTCGATACGGAGACCATGCGCGGGATCGGGTTCCTGAACGTGAGCTACGGCGAGGACTACGCGGCAGCGCTCCGCATCTGCAGGGAATACCGCATCGGGAGGATCTTTGAGAGCCTCTACCTTTGCAGGCGCTGGCCGGGAAACACCGACGCAGCGCTCTCGATCGAGGCGGCGAATAAAAACGACGCCTTTAAGGACGCGATCAGGACAGAAGAGATACTGGCGAGGAAGAAGATAAATGCAGGGGCCAAAGGTTCGAGGGCTCAAGGGGCCAAATGAATGCAGACAAGATATATTCCAGCTTTAATGGAGGAGATCTCCAGCGCCTCTGCGATGATCTTGTCGCCGAGCAGCAAAATTCGTGGCTTGAGCTGGGGGAGGCGTATGGGTCGTTGAAGGGCGTGCGGGTGAGAGACCTTGGGTGCGATGGGTTTGCCGTCCGCCTCCAGCATAATCCCGGAAGAACGATAAATACCCTGGCATCTGTGGACCGGCAGGATATCAATGCCCGAAAGTGCTTTCTCTGCGCAGAGAACCTCCCGCAGGAACAGAAAGGCATCCTTTACCGGGGTGAGTACCTTATCCTCTGTAACCCCCGGCCCGTCTTCCATTCACACCTCACGGTGACCCATTTGCAGCACGGCCCCCAGAATATAGCGGACAGCATAGATTCGTTCCTCCGGCTTGCCGCCGATCTCGGTCCGGGATGGACGGTCCTCTACAACGGGCCGAAATGTGGCGCATCTGCCCCCGACCACCTTCATTTCCAGGCAGTGCCGTCGGGACGGATGCCGATAGAGAAAGAGATCATAGATGAGAAAAGGCTGGCCATGATCGCAGAGGTCGATGGTATCCCTCTCGCCCGGATGCGGGGTATGGGGCGGGAGATTATAGTCCTCGCAGGGGATAACCCCTCAGCATTGGGGAATGCCCTTAAAAAGCTTCTGAACAGCCTGCAGAGGGCTTTTTGTATCAATGAAGAGCCCATGATGAACATTGCAGCCTTCTACGAAGACGCTACATGGCGCCTTCTGATCTTCCCGCGCCAAAAACACCGTCCCGATGTATTTTTCAGAGAAGATGACGAACGGGTTGTTGTCAGCCCGGCAGTGATTGAAATGGGAGGGGTGATCGTTGCCCCCATGGAAAAGGATTTCGAGCGACTCGATGCCCATCTCGTTGAAGGCATCTTCAGGGAGGTTTCCCTCGACGCCGCAACGGTCGATGAAGCGGTAGCAAAAATGTTGCTCGCTGCTCGCAGCCCATAGCAGAACCAAGCACGAAATCCTAAGTGCGATGTGCTAAACAATATCAAAATACAAATGTCAGTTGTTTAGACAAGGTGCTCGTATGTTTTCCTTTCCCCCTCACCCTGACCCTCTCACACCAGGGGAGAGGGGATGTGTTGGTATGACGCTCTCACACCAGGGGAGAGGGGATGTGTTGGTATGACGCTCTCACACCAGGGGAGAGGGGATGTGTTGGTATGACGCTCTCACACCAGGGGAGAGGGGATGTGTTGGTATGACGCTCTCACACCAGG
>JAGOOA010000040.1 GCA_017992765.1 Syntrophorhabdaceae bacterium | reverse complement strand
CAACAAGGCCAAAGAAGATCTATTGTCGGTCCCGGGAGCCGCCATAAGGGAGAAGGGCGCTGTAAGCGACGAAGTAGCGCGATCCATGGCCGAGGGGGTTAGGAGGGTCGCCGGAGTTGATATGGGATTGGCGATCACCGGTATCGCGGGGCCGGGAGGAGGCACGGACGAGAAGCCCGTCGGTACGGTCTATATAGCGCTTGCTGTTCCCGGCGGTACGTTCGTCCGGAGATTTTCTTTTAAAGGAGACAGGGAAGAGATCAAACTTCAGACATCAGACGAGGCCCTGCTGCTTATCCTTGACCATCTCGAAGGGAGGCTGAGGTGAGAGTTTTCCTGGCCCTTGAGATCCCCAAAGAGATAAAGGAATACCTCAGCGTTGTCAAAGATCAGATGGCAAGGCGCGTCCACAATGTAAAGTGGGTCAGCGAGAGGGGTCAGCATATCACGTTGAAGTTTTTCGGTGAGCAGGAAGAAGAGAGGGTTCGAGAGATCGGCGATGCGCTGTCCGGCATCGAAAAGCTCTACGACCCCGTCGCCGTGGCATTGAAAGACATTGAAGCCTTCCCTGACAGAAAGCGGGCAAGGGTGATCGTGGTAGCCCTTGAAAAGGGAGTTGACAACATACAAATGATATTTCATGATATAGAGGATCGCCTGTCGGTATTGGGCGTTGAGAAAGAAAAACGAAGCTTCAGGCCTCATATCACCCTTGGGAGGATGAGGGTAGCCGGCCCGCTGCTGGACAGGGATATCGTTGCTGTTGATAAGAAGGGTTTCATCATAAGAAAGATGGTGCTTTTTCAGAGCATACTTCAACCTGCAGGCGCCATATATGCTCCGATCCGGGAGCTGGAGTTCAACAAAACCATTTAGCAAGAGAGGGGGAGCGCGTGAAAGAAGAAACAAACAAGAATAAGGCGATCGACATGGCTGTTTCTCAAATTGAGAAACTTTTTGGAAAAGGTTCTATTATGAAGCTTGGCGAAAAACCGCTGGAGGAGGTTCCCGTCGTTTCGACAGGCTCGATCTCCCTTGATATGGCCCTGGGTGTTGGTGGCCTTCCGAGGGGAAGGGTAGTAGAGATCTACGGCCCCGAGGCATCCGGGAAGACGACTCTGGCCTTGCACGTTGTCGCCGAGATCCAGAGGTCAGGCGGTGTTGCCGCCTTCATCGACGCCGAGCATGCCCTTGATGTCTTCTATGCCCGGAAAATCGGCGTGAATACCGATGACCTCCTGATCTCCCAGCCCGATACGGGCGAGCAGGCCCTTGAGATCGCAGAGATACTGGTGCGAAGCAGCGCCGTTGACGCCGTCGTCGTTGACTCCGTTGCGGCCCTTGTCCCAAGGGCAGAGATCGAGGGGGAGATGGGGGATGCCCATATGGGTCTGCAGGCGAGGCTTATGTCGCAGGCACTGAGAAAGCTAACGGCAACGATCAGCAAATCGATGACAACGGTCATATTCATCAACCAGATACGGCAGAAGATAGGGATCATGTTCGGGAATCCCGAAACCACAACGGGCGGAAACGCGTTAAAGTTCTATGCCTCGGTCCGCCTTGATATCAGAAGGATAGCATCCATCAAAGACGGTCAGGATGTGGTAGGGAGCAGGACAAGGGTCAAGGTAGTGAAGAACAAGCTCGCGCCCCCCTTCAGGGAGGTTGAGTTCGATATAATCTTCGGGGAGGGCATCTCAAGGGAAGGGGATATCCTCGACCTTGCGGTTGATTGTAATATCGTCGACAAGGCAGGCACATGGTACTCGTACGGCGATTCGAGGATCGGCCAGGGAAGGGAAAATGCCAAAGATTTTTTGAAGAACCACCCCGACGTTGCAAAGGAGATCGAAGGGAAGGTGCTGGCAACGAAAAAAGGTGAATCGTGACATCAAAAGAGATCCGCAAAAAGTTTTTAGATTTTTTTTCGCACCACGGCCACAGGGTTATACCAAGCGTATCGCTGGTGCCCGAGAAGGACCCCACACTTCTTTTTGTCAATGCGGGGATGGTCCCATTCAAGAACCTTTTTCTGGGGGATGAAAAGAGGGATTACCAGAGGGCGACGTCATGTCAGAAATGCGTGCGGGCAGGGGGCAAGCACAACGACCTTGAGAACATCGGGAAAACGCTGAGACACCACACGTTCTTCGAGATGCTGGGAAACTTTTCCTTCGGTGATTACTTCAAAAAAGAGGCGATCGCCTACGCGTGGGAATTTCTTACCAGGACGCTCAACCTCGACAAGGGCAGGATGTGGATAACGATCTATCAGGACGACAATGACGCAGCGGAGCTATGGAAGCAGGTAGGCGTACAGGCAGACAGGATCGTCAGGCTCGGCGAGAAGGATAACTTCTGGTCCATGGGCGATGAAGGACCGTGCGGGCCCTGCTCGGAGATCCTCTATGACCTTGGCGAAGAGGTTGGCTGCAGGCTCCCGACCTGCAAGGTAGGGTGCGACTGCGACAGGTACCTTGAGATATGGAACCTTGTATTCATGGAATTTGACAGAAGCGCTGACGGGCAGATGAAGAATCTGCCGCGCCCGTCGATCGATACCGGAATGGGGTTGGAAAGGGTTACATCGGTGCTGCAGGGAAAGATCGGGAATTACGATACAGACCTCTTTGCCCCTATCCTCAAGCGGCTTGAGGATATTTCGGGAAATACATATGGACAGGACGGGAAGGTTGACGTAGCGATGCGGGTCATAGCAGACCATGCCAGGGGCGCCACGTTCATCATCAACGACGGTGTGTTGCCCTCAAAAGAAGGCAGGGGCTATGTCTTGCGGAGGATCATCAGAAGGGCCTTGCGGTACGGGAAGAAGATCGGCATTGAAAAAGAGTTTCTCTATGACATGTCAAAGACGGTTGTGGATCTCATGGAAAGCGTGTACCCTGAAATAAAGAACAACCACCCTTATATCGTCCGGGTGATCAAGGGCGAAGAAGAACGTTTTGTGGAAACATTAAGCGTGGGCATGAAGGTCTATGAGGAGATCACTGAAGAGCTCAAGGCAAAAGGCGCGAGGGCCATCCCCGGCGACCTTGTCTATAAGCTTTACGATACCCATGGATTCCCGCTGGATATCACCATGGAGATAGCGGAAGAGGACGGTCTGCTCGTGGATATGGAGGGTTTCGAGAGGGCGTCAAAAGACCAGAAAGAACGGTCAAGAACGGCCTCGAGGATCAAAGGGGAAGAATGGGATGAAGGCCACCTGGCAGTCTTGAGGGAAGGTATATCGAGCACCTTTACGGGGTACAAAACCCTGAAAGACAGCGGGACCATTGAGCGGATACTGGTTGGGGCCGACCTGGTCGATGAGATACGTGAAGGCGAAGAAGGGGAGCTCTTTTTTGCCCGTACGCCCTTTTATGCTGAGAGCGGCGGCCAGATCAGCGATGAAGGTTTTATCCGTACCATTCGCGAAGATCACGCCGAAGGGACAGCGAAGATCCTTGAAGTTACAAAGTTAAAGGACAACCTCTTCTCCCACAAGGTGAAGGTGGAAAAAGGGGTTATTCGAACGAAAGACCAGGCGGAACTGATCGTTGACCTGGAGAAAAGAAGGGGCGTTTCCCGGAACCATACCGCAACGCACCTGCTCCACTATGCCCTGCGAAGGGTGCTGGGGGACCACGTTAAACAGTCAGGTTCGCTGGTAGAGCGGGACAGGCTGAGGTTCGACTTTACCCATTTTGAAGGAATGAACGATGCGGAGGTCGCAAAAGTCGAAGATATTGTTAATGAAAAGATCATGGCATGCATCGAGATCGGCACCGAGGAAAAGAGCCGCGAAGATGCCATGCGGGAAGGCGCCACGGCGTTGTTTGAGGAAAAGTACGGCGATACGGTGCGGGTTATCAGGATAGGAGATTTCAGCATGGAGCTCTGCGGCGGCACCCATGTAAGAAATACCGGCGAGATAGGGAGCTTTTACATAATCAGCGAAGGGTCGCTTGCGTCAGGGATAAGGAGAATAGAGGCGGTGACAGGAAGGTCGGCGATTCTCTATAAAAGGAAGATAGAAAAGACGCTGAAGGCCCTTGCGAAGCTTTCCAATGCAGAGGTTGAGAGGGTAGGCGAAAAAATAGAGTCCATCGTGGGAGACCTTGAAAAAAGAGGAAAAGAGGTTGAGCGGCTCAGAACAGAGATCGTATCATACAGGGTCGAGGAGGCCCTGCAGGAGGCCTTTGAAAAAGACGGAACAAAGGCCGTTTCGCTCTTTGTGCCCGACGCCGGCGCAGAGGAGCTGAGAAAGGTTACGGATATTATCCGCGGCAAAGCAAAGAGCTGCATTGCTGTTGTCGGCTCACGGGCAGAGGATAAGGGGTTAATAGTCGTCGCGGTAACAAAAGACTTGCAGGGCGTACACAATGCCGGTAAAATCGTAAAAAGGATCTCAGAGCGATATGGCGGCAAGGGTGGAGGAGGGCCCCAGATCGCACAGGGAGGTGTTTCCGGCAAGAAAGTAAAAGAGGCGCTCAAGGACCACGAAGCGATATTCGGTTCTTAGTGCCGATGGGAGCATGAGATGATGAGACGATACATGGATAATTTAAGGAACGTGAGCCTCTTTGCCACGATGAACGAGAGGGACATGGAGGTCATTTCAAAGATTATTTTTATCAACACCTACGCCAAAGGGGAGGTTATCTTTCAGGAAGGGGAGAAAGGGGATTCCCTTTATATCGTCCTCAAGGGGCAGGTAAAGGTATGCCTCTATGACGAGGACGGCAGGGAATACATACTGGCTGCGATCGGCAAAGATGGTTTTTTCGGTGAGCTTGCCCTTATTGACGAGCTGCCCCGGTCTGCAAACGTGATCACCCTTGAGGACTCGGAACTGCTCATCATCAGGAGGAACGATTTTACCAGGCTCCTTATGGAAAACCCGACGATCACCATCGCCATCTTGAAGGTTCTTTCGAGGAGGCTTCGCGAGGCAGACGAGAGGATCAAATGGCTCGCATTTCTCAGTGTGGAGGGGAGGGTGTTGAAGTATCTGCTGGGTATTGGCGAAAAGGAAGGTGTGAAGGTGAAAGATTATATCATCATCGAAAAGGGTCCCACGCAGATAGACATAGCCAGTTCCTGCGGCTGTTCGAGGGAGACCGTATCGCGCATGGTCAAGAGCCTCGTAAAGAAAGGTATATTGAGCGTGAGAAAGCGGCAATACACGCTGAATGCAGTACCCCCTTCCTTTTAGGCATTCTTTTTTATAATTACCGGATGATGGTATGCGGAACGCGGAGATGAAACAAAAGATAGGAGAGAAGGAAGAGGAGCTGCGGATCCTCCACGAGGTTGCAAAGGATATCAGCGATAACCTGGACCTCGCGGTGCTCCTGCAGCGCATTATAGAAACTATCATGAATTTTGTAACCGTTGATTCGTGCCTCGTCTATCTCTACGACAGGCCGAACGACGAGCTAATTCTTACGGCATCGAACGACAGGCATCTTAAGGGATTGGGCGCCGTGAGGCTGAAGATGGGTGAAGGCGTAACGGGATGGGCCGCGAAAGAGAAGAAGCCGGTGGCGCTATCAAGTGCGTCATACAAGGACAGAAGGTTTAAAACTTTTCCCCTCCTCCAAGAAGATCAATACGAGGCCTTCCTGTCGATCCCGATCCTCTCGAAGAACGAGATCATCGGCGTGATGAACCTCAGGAACAGAAAGGAGCATACCTATCCGGAGCCGCAGGTAAATCTGCTTTTTACGATCGGGCGGTATCTCGGGAGCAGCATCCAGAACGCAATGACCTACGATGAAGTGGTGAAGAAGGCAAAACAGCTCGATCTCCTATCGCAGGTTTCCAGGACGATCGTTTCGGATTATTATCTCAAAGAGATTCTCCAGCTGATCGTTACCATGACCGCCAAGGTGATGGATTCCAAGATTTGTTCGATCATGCTGCTTGATGAAAAAAGGGAAGAACTTGTCATTGCGGCCACGCAGAGCCTCAGCCTTGATTATACCAACAAGCCGAACCTCAAAGTGGGACAATCGGTGAGCGGCAAAGTGGTCTTCGAGAAGAAGCCTATCACCGTTCCCGATGTCACAAAGGAGCCGGGCTTCATGTATCCGGAAATTGCCAAAAAGGAGGGGATTGTATCTTTGCTCTCAGTGCCCATGATGATCAAGGACAGGGTCATCGGGGTGATCAACAGCTACACGAAGAGCACGCATAACTTCAGGAAAGAGGAGATAGACATCCTTCAGGCAGTGGCCAACCAGGCTGCCGTTGCAATCGAAAATACAAACCTGAGCCAGGAGATCCTTACCGCGAAAGAGGCCCTGGAGTCGAGAAAGATCATTGAGAGGGCAAAGGGCATCCTCATGCAGGAGCTTGGGCTCACGGAGGACGAGGCGTACAGGAAGATCCACAAGAAGAGCATGGACATGAGAAAGACGATGAAGGAGATTGCCGACGCGATCATACTGACCTCTGACCTGAAGAAAAGAACTTGACAAAGGTGAAAAAAAAAATTACTATATTTTCACGACAAAGGACGAGTTATTAGCGAAGGGCGCTAAAAACTCACAAAGATCATTGAACGGACAAGGGCGTCCAAATCACCAGGGTGGTTTGAGATGCCTTTTTTATTTCTATGGGTGGTGAACAGCATGGATGAACTGAGAATAGCCGTCGGGCAGGTGAATTGCATCGTCGGCAACATAAAGGGCAACTGCGCCAGGATTATTGAATACATAGAGAAGGCGAGCTCCCTGGGGGTTGACATTGTTGCATTCCCCGAGCTTGCGATCACCGGCTATCCGCCGGAGGACCTCCTCCTGAAGGGGAGCTTTATCGATGAAAATCTTAGAGCCCTGGGTGAATTGGCGGAGGCAGTCGGTAATATCGTCGTTGTTGTTGGTTTCGTCAACAGGCAGGGGGGACGTCTTTACAATGCCGCGGCCGTTATGTACAAAGGAAAGATAAAAGGCATATACCATAAGGCGCTCCTGCCGAATTACGGCGTTTTTGACGAAAAACGGTATTTTGAGCAAGGGAGCAAGCCTTTGGTGTTCAGGTACGGAGATGTTATTTTTGGGGTAAGCATCTGTGAAGATATCTGGCACAGGGAAGGGCCGGCAGGGATTATGGCCCGGACAGGGGCCGCGTTGATATTCAACATTAATGCGTCCCCGTACCATACGGGAAAGATACATACCCGCGCCGAGATCGCGAAAAACCGCGTAGAGGAAAACAACGTTTTCATCTCCTATGCTAACATGGTAGGGGGACAGGACGAACTCGTGTTTGACGGGCAGAGCTTTGTGATGGATAAGAAGGGCCGGATCATAGCCCAGGCAGATGCCTTCCGCGAAGATATGCTTGTGCTTGATATACCGATCAGGGAGCTTGGAAAAAAGACAAAAGGATCGCAAAAGGCGCGTACCGGCAAGCTTGCGCGGGTTGTCGCCATCGGGGGCAGGGTATCGCCAAGGAAGAAGCCGCCCCTTTCGTTGCCTGACAGGAAACCGCTTGAACCTGTTGCCGAGGTCTATGAGGCGCTGAAGCTCGGCCTGCATGATTATGTGGTAAAGAATGGTTTTCAAAAGACCGTCATCGGCCTTTCAGGAGGCATCGATTCTTCCATCGTTGCCGCCCTCGCTGTCGATAGCCTTGGCAGGGACAACGTGATCGGCGTATTTATGCCGTTTCGTTATACATCAGAAGAGTCCGGGGCCGACACCAGGGAGCTGGTAAAAAACCTCGGCATCAGGCTGTTTACCATCCCCATACATGAGGTCTACCAGGCGTATATTTCCACGCTCCGATCCGCATTTTCGGGTTTGCAGGAAGACATTACCGAAGAAAACATTCAGGCGCGCATTCGTGGAAATATCCTGATGGCCCTCTCGAACAAGTTTGGCTGGCTTGTCCTTACTACCGGGAACAAGTCGGAGATGAGCGTTGGATATGCAACGCTTTACGGTGATATGGCCGGCGGCTTTGCCGTGATCAAGGACGTGCCGAAAACCCTGGTGTATAGACTGTCCCGGTACAGGAATTCCCTGAACCATGTGATACCCGACCGGGTGCTGACCAAAGAGCCAACGGCGGAATTGAAGCCGGATCAAAAGGACAGGGATACGCTGCCGCCATACGAGCACCTCGATCCTTTGCTGAAGGATTACATTGAAGAGGACAGGGACCTGAACGCGATCAGCTCGCGTGCATTGTCGAGGGAAGCGGTGGGAAAGGTATTGCGCATGGTCGAAGTAAGTGAATACAAGCGACGCCAGTCTCCCCCAGGCATAAAGATCACGCCGAAGGCATTTGGCAAAGACAGGAGAATGCCCATAACAAATCAGTACCGGGGAAAATGATGGATTTTGAAGTCGTTGTCCGGAGGTTATCTCCGACCCTGAAAAGGATAACAAAGAAACTGAACGGACACCATTCCTTTTTTGACGATGATGACCTCTACCAGGAAGCGCTGTCGCACTTATGGACCGCCCACAATAAAGGGTCTATCGCCGGCAAGACAGACAGCTATATCCTTCAGGGGTGCTACTATCATTTAAAGAATTATCTCAGGAAGGTCAGGGAGCACGGCGTTTCCTTAAGCCTGAGCAGCCCTGTCGGGGAAGACGGCGTATGCCTTGAAGATCTCCTCGTTGCCGAAAATATAAAATCGCTGGAGTACATCGAAGGCAAGATGGAAGTGGAGTCGCTGGAAGAGAAATGCCTCTCGTGGCGGGAGCGCGAAGTCCTTTCCTGCTTTTTGGAAGGGATGTCGATGCGGGAGATAGGGGGCAGGCTCGGCATATCGCACGTCATGGTGCTGAAGATCAAGAACAGGATTCGCGACAAGTACATAGAGTTCTATATGCTCATGGCCGATAGCTCATGGCAAAACCAAGCACGAAATTCTAAGCACTAAACCCTAAACAATATTAAACCCCAAATATCGAATGTTCAAAACTAATGTATGCAGGCCGCGTTTTGAGAATTTGTTTAGGGTTTAGATATTAGGATTTAGAATTTGATCTTGCCATGAGCCATGAGCTGCCTTTCTGTTATGCTAAGAAAGTTCTTTGATCGTTTTGATGAGGTCCCGCGTGGAGTGGTCTTTCGGGTCGCCGACGATAGCCACCTTACCGCCGTATGACTGAACTATGGCCCTTTCAGGCACATTCTCTTCTGTATAATCGGTTCCCTTTGCATGGATGTGCGGCTGTAATGTGCGGAGGAGGTTTTCAACGGTAGGCTCGCTGAATATGATCACATAGTCGACGCAGTCGATCGCAGCGATGATCTCTGCCCGTTCGTTTGCCGGTGTCACCACCCGCTTCCTTTTCCCCAGGCCTGTTACAGAAGAATCGTCGTTGACGGCAACAATCAGGATATCGCCAAGGGCCTTCGCCCCTTTCAGATAACGGACATGCCCCACGTGGAGCAGGTCGAAGCACCCGTTCCCGAAGACGATCTTCCCGCCTTTTTGTTTTTCCTTTTCGATGACGTTCTGTAATTCAGCGATACCGCCTATTACTTTGCCCATTCCCCCTCCATCGCCTTCTCCAACTCCTCAACCGTCACCGTTGCCGTCCCTCTCTTCATGACGACAACGCCCGCTGCATAGTTTGCGATCCTCGACGCGGTATAGAAATCAGCCCCGCCTGCAAGTGAGAGCGCGATGGCAGCGCAGACAGTATCCCCTGCGCCCGTGACATCAGTTACGTCATCCTTGCCGGAGATCGGCACATCGTATACCTTTCCGCCGGCCACAAAAAGCCTCATGCCTTTATTACCACGGGTTATGAGGAGGGCCTTTAATTTCATCCGACCCATGATCTTCTTTCCGAGTATGTTTATGTCATGATCCTCATCGAGCCCGCCAAGATGGTATGCCTCAGATTCATTGGGTGTAATGATCGTAAAACCTTTGAGTTCCTCCAGCCTGTACCGTGAGTCGCCGACAACGGGCCTTCTTTTCGCTGTATCTCTCATGAAATCGACAATCTCTTTGTAAATTGTGCCATGACCGTAATCGGATACAATGAAGGCGTCGACGAGAGGGGCTATTGCCTTCAGTTTTTTCATGAGCAGCGCCTTTTCTGATCGGGACACAGCCCTGCTGCTGTCCTTGTCGATCCGTATCACCTGCTGTTTCGAAGTGTGGGTGTCACCGGCAAGGATCCTGGTCTTTGTCACTGTTTCGCCGTCATGCCTGATGAGTCCGCCAATGTCAATATTTTTATGCCGGGAGAAGTATTGCATGAGCTTGTTGCCCGCATTGTCGTTCCCTATAAAACCAAGAGGGTAGACGTGCGCTCCAAGGGCAAGCAAGTTGTTGATCGTGTTGCCCGCGCTGCCGGGGTATATCTTCGATTCTTCGAACTTTACAATGACCACGGGCGCCTCGCGGGACAGCCTGTATGGCTTCCCGAAGATATATATATCGGCGATGATATCGCCTACCACGCATATCTTCTTCCCTTCAAACCGCCCTATAACCTCACCCAGCGTTCTCGTTCCCTTTTTGTCCTGTTCTTTTTTCAATGATCTCCTCCACCTTCACAAAGACTTCCTTTGGTGTTATCCCCTCAAGACACTCATGCTCTCTGCTGCAGTGTTTTTTGTTGCAGGGCCTGCAAGGGACATCTTTCCACAGCGGATGGGTCCACGTACTCGGGTAACAGGTATACCGGTCGTCCATGGGCCCCATAAGGACAATGGTTGGTGTCGAGAGGGCCGCCGCAAGATGCCGGGGACCTGTATCGTTGCTCACGACAAGGGATGCCCTCGAGATACACACCTTCAATTCCATCACGCTCATCGATCTTACTTCTACATGGTTTTTCTCTGCAACGCCGGCGAGTATTGCATCGGCTACCCCTTCTTCGCCCTTTCCCGGCAGCATGTAGACCTTCATGCCATACTGCCTGACGATCATATCGGCAAGCTCGGAAAAATGATGGGCCGGCCAGCATTTTGAAGGACCATACTGGGCGCCCACAATAAAGACCGCATAGGGTTTGCGAATTTCGGTAAACTTCTTGTCGAATTTCTGCTCCTCATCCTCGGTGACTAGGAGGACAGGGGCGTCGAGGGACCTTTTCCCTCCAAGGGCGTCGATGATCCTGAGATAGTGCTCCACTGTCGGTTCTATATCATTCCCCTCCCCGATCTTCCTGTTGAGCATGAACCCCCGCTTGTTGCGGGCATAGCCGATCCTCTCCCTCAGAAGCAGTGTAAAGAAGAGCAGGGCTGAGCGGAAAGAATGGGGAAGGACTATCCCCCTTTTAAACGAAACCTTCTTCAAGACGCTCACCGTATCAAGAAAGGGGATCACGCCCTTGTCGTCAACGGCGATGAATCTGTCAAAAAGGTTGAGGCCATTGTAGATATGGATCGCGTTGCTTTTTCCTATGGCCCAGATCTCACCGTAGATATAGGCCCTCAGCGCATGGAGAAAGGGCACCGCCATCACCATATCTCCAAGCCAGTTAGGCAGATATACTATCGTCCTCCCAGTCACTCCTCACACCCATAAAAGGATTGTACTTAACCGCATAATGAGCCTTGCCTTTTTCGTCTGCCTCTTTGTTGATCTCATCCTCCCTTTTCAGGAAACGATCCTTTTCCTGCTGCCAGGTCTTTTCGTCCGCCTCTTCGACGAGCTTTACAAGTTCCGAATACTTCTTGTCTATATTCGCATAGCCGTTTACAAATGTACAGAACATCGTTTTTACCTTGTCAACGAGAAGGTCAACGCCATCTCCAAGGACCATACAGGTCTCATCGGTAAAATTATCGAGATGACGCATCTTTTCAAAATCTATCTGCCCCGACCGCTCGGCAATGCTGTATGCCTTTGTGCCCACAAAGGGAAAGAACAGCGACCAGCGGAACCTGCCCGGCTGGATCCTGGCGAGGAGATCCACTGTTTCCATGATATCCGCCCTTGTTTCGTGCGGCAGCCCTACCATAACAAAGGCCGAGGTATGAAGGCCGGCCTTGTGCGCTACATCGAAGGCATGCACGATATCTTTATTCGACATGTACCGGTGCAGCACGCCTCTTCGTATCCGGTCGCTTCCGCTCTCAAGGCCGAACTTTACGATCCTGCACCCAGCCTCCTTGAGACTCTCCGCCGTTTCCTCATCAAAGACCTTTGCATGGGCGTTACAGACGAAACCTATATCGGTGATCTTTTTGTATTGCCCGGTAAACTCGCGAAGCCACTTTTTGTCGAAGGTGAAGATGTCATCATCAAATATGAACATCCTGATCCCTTTGTAGCGGCTGACAAGATATTCGATCTCGTATATCATTTCATCTACGGTGTGCCTGCGAAGATACTGCCTCGGAAGATGGCCGTGATCCTTGTAAAGCCCCATGATCTTGTGGTTGAGACAGTAGGTGCACCTGAAGGGACATCCCCTGGATGCCGTCAGGCCGACCCACCCGTCCTTGGCATTGGTCATGCGCTGGAAATCAAAGATCTCATAATCCTTAAAAGGAAGTTTGGTAATATCCGTATAGGGCCGGAGGGGTTCTAAAACCGTTCCCCCCCCTTCTTTGTGGCCGATGTTCCTGATCCCCCTTGGATCACCTTTTTGCAAAAGCTCGAGGAAGGCCTCTTCTCCTTCACCGACGCATATATAATCTACGCATTTCTCCGACAGGGTCCCCAGGGGGTCCATGGTGGGGTGGATACCGCCGAAGATGACCGGGACATTGAGGTATCCCTTTATGCTGCCGGCTATTTCGAGGGCGTACTTGTACTGGTTTGTGAGAACCGAAAAACCGATTATGTCGGGCCTTATTGCAAGAATGTCCTTTTTTATTCTTTCCAGGTCAAGAGGGTAACCGAGCTTTTCGTTTATGTTGAGAAGGTGCACATCGATCCCATGTTTTTTTAAAAAGCCGGAAATATAGGAGATCCCGTAATTGAACCCTATCTGGGCGTTGATGTTAGGATATATAAAAAGCACTTTCATACTGTGTCCTTTATAAATTTCAAATTTGAAATTTGAAATCTCAAATTTATGTCCTACCTTTTCAACCGGTTTTATCACTCATTCTCTTCACTGCTTCAAAAACGTCCTCAACGCTGATGCTCTCAATACAGGTCCTCTCCCGGCAGTCTTTTTTCTTGCAAGGGCTGCACGATATCTCTTTTTTGACGATCACGTTGTTCAACCCGTAGGGCGCGTTTATTTTTACATCCGTCGGCCCAAATATTGCCACAACGGGTATCTTTGCCGCAGAGGCGAGGTGCATGACGCCCGTATCTCCACCAATATACATGTCGACCTTTTCAAGCATCGCATAAAGCTGGGGGATGTTTGTCGGGCAGGCAAGCAAAGCGCCCTCGCCGGCCATTGCCTGCAGCCGTTCCGCTTCTTTTTTTTCTCCCGGGCCCCAGAGGATCAGCGTACGGGCGCCCATGCGCTCCCTCACCATGCCGATTAGCCGCGCATACCGCTCTATCGGCCACCGTTTAAAATCCGTTCCCTTGCTGGAAAAAGGATTTATGGCAAACACCGGCGGCTGTATGCCTGCGTGGTGAAAAAAATTATCGACATATCTCTTGATGTCATCCGGCACCTCGAGCGATACCTCGGGCACCGCATCGCCCGCACCAAGATAACGCGCTACAAGCATATTCTTTTCCACCTTGTGCATCCTCCTGTCCGTACCGGGAACGCATTCCCCGTAAAAGAGGTGGCTCTGCTCCTTGGCGTGCATGGCGTCGAAGCCGACCTTCCTTCCTCCCCGCGCACACACAGAGATAAATGCGCTCTTGATGATGCCGTGAAGATCAACGATGCAGTCATAGCGATCTTTTCTCAGGCGCGCGAGAAAGCCTTTTATCTCGCGGGCGGCGCCGGGAAGGTCTCCGGCCTTCAATCCGTTCTGAAGGCGCCCCCGGGGGAACTGTATTACCTTGTCGATAAACGTTTGAAAGGTAAGCAGTTCACCGACAGGTCCTTCAACGAGCCACGTAATACCGGCATCAGGAAAACGGTTCCGTATCGCCTTCACGGCAGGCATGCACATCAGTACATCCCCGAGAGAGCTTAATCGTATAACAAGGATATTACCTGGTGTTGACATCTCTCAGGATATTGAAAAGATGCTGGGGGATAAGAACAGGTTTTTTGTTCGTATTGACACAAACATGTCGTGTTTTGCCTTCAACAATGAGATTTCCGTCACAGTATATGATGTAATGGAACGTGAGCCCCCTTGATTTTAGCTCCGATACCCTTGTTTTTACAATAAGGAGATCGTCGTATGTGGCGCCATTGTAATACTTCATTTCCATTCCGACCACGACAAGGTGGTAGCCCGACTCCTCGAACTCCCTATACGTGAAGCCTTTTTCTCTCATATACTCACTTCTTCCTATCTCGAAGAAGATTGGATAATTTCCATAATAGACAATGCCCATCCTGTCGGTATCGGCATAACGCACCCTCACGGGCACATCGACAAATCCTGGTTCGTGGTCGCGCGCACGCATAGGCAGTTACCTAAAGGGCTCTCATAAATTCCGGCCGCAGGAGGGATGGGTCTCGTTTTTTAAGAACATGCTCTATCGCTTTCAATGTCTTCTCTTTTTCTTCCGGAAGCCATGCCTTCACGGGAAGATAATTAGAGGCATGGTTTGAGGCAAAGTACGTGTGGGTGACATTCGTGTTTTTGATCATGAGCGCAAGCTCCTCAAGGAGCATATAAGGATCGGGAACCACGAACGTGCCTTTCCTCACCTCTTCGGCAAGCGGGGTGCCAGGGACAACGATAACGCTCAGGGCCCCGGCGTAATCGGGGTCTATCCTGCTTAAGAATTTCCCTGTCTCCTCAGCGTGTATCCTGCTCCTTTCGACGCCTCCCAGGCCGAGAAGGACCGTGACAGAAAGGATAATGCCGGCATCCTTCACCCTTTTGGATGCCTCCGCTGTCTTGTCGAGGGTCGTCCCCTTGCAGACCCTGTCGAGGGTAACCTGATCGCCCGATTCAACGCCAAGGTATACGATGCCGACGCCAAGCCCTTTTAAGGTCTTTAACTCCTCAACGGATTTTTTAAGGATAGATTTCGTGTTCCCGTAGATGCCTATCCTCTCAAGGCGGGGGAAGGAGTCCTTGATAAGCTGAACGATAGGAACGAGCCGCTTCTGCGGGATGATGAGCGCATCACCGTCGGCGATGAAGACCTTCCGGATGTAGCGGGCATACTGCTTTGCCTCTTCTATGTCCTCTTTAACCTCTTCTAATGGTCTTACTCTGAATTTTTTTTCTTTAAAGGAGCCGCAGAATGTACATTTATTGTGGGAACAACCGATCGTTACCTGCAGTATTAAACTGTCCGCCTCGCTTGGCGGCCTGTAGATCGCACCTTCGTATTTCATTGCTCAATCCTGTATACCCTCTCCCCTTCCCGAACAAGCCCGTATTTTTTACGGGCGATCTCCTCGAGGTATTGATCGTCTTTCTGTAATTTTTCCAACTCCTGCAATAATGCCATGTTCTCCCTCTCGGTCTCCTGAATTGCATGGCGCGCCGAATTGATTGAGCTCTTCATCTTAATAAATGCAAAAACGCCGCCTTCAGCAAAGACAAGCTGGAACAGCAACGCGCCGAGGAGAACAACAAAACTATAACGTCTTACCATTGCGTCTTCAAACATATTACTTGTATCTATATTAATGATAAGAAAGCAAAATGTCAACCTTTATAAGGGCAACCCGTCGCTGAAAGCGCCTGAGTTGGTTAAATATTATACAATAAATACAGTTTGTTATCCGGGAAATATAGAGGAATTTATAATGCTATTCCTGTTTTCCTTGAAAATCCCTTGTCAAATCCGGAAAAATAATATATAAAACAAGATAGTGACACGCCTTCTTCTCATCCTGTTTTTTCTATTCCCTTCGATGCTCTTCGCCGGCGAAACCATTACGGCCAATTCGTACATCCTTGTTGAAAAAGAATCTTTTGAGATCATTGCCGGCAGGAATTACCACACGAAATTAGCCCCCGCAAGCACGACGAAGGTGATGACAACGCTACTGGCGATAGAAACGGTTGACACGGGAGAGACGATCATTCCCGATAAAAAAGTCGCCAGGCTTCCCGCTTCGAAGATGCACCTCGTACCGGGAAGAGAATACAGCGCCATTGATCTAATGAACGGAGCAATGATCGAATCTGCAAATGACGCAGCGTACGCCCTTGCAAAGCATATCGGCGGAAGCGAAGAGGACTTTGCGCGCATGATGAATGAAAGGGCGAACGAACTGGGCGCCCTTAATACCAACTTTAAGAATGCCTCCGGCCTTTACGTCAACGGCCAGTACACAACCTGCTACGACCTGGCATTGATCTTCAAGTATGCCTTATCGAACGATATATTCAGGGAACTCATTACAAAGAAGTATTTTTTCTTCCAGGATAGCCGGAAAAGTGTCCGGTACAAGAACCACAACAGGTTCCTTTTCTGTTTCGAGCCGGCGATAGGAGGGAAGACGGGGTTCACCAGGAAATCGAAGCACTGTTACGTAGGGGCCTTTGAAAGGGACGGCAGGACCTACATCCTTTCGCTTCTTAACAGCCGCGACCTCTGGGGCGATGCAGTACTGATACTGGGAAACCTCTACGACCAGCTGCCCTCTGATAAGGAGCTGCGTTCTGCGAGGGCGCCTTCCGCATCGCTTTCATCGTATAAGCAGAAAAAGGCAACAAAAAAGGTCTCAGCAAAAAAGAAATATAAAAAAAAGGTAAAAAGAGTCTCGAAAAAACCTGTTAAGTCAGGCTCATGAATCATAAGTGCCTATTCTTCATAGCGCTCTTTCTTTCCCTTGCCCTTCTCTCTCACTCGGCATACGGGCTGACAGTAAGCGAGGAGAAGAAGTACGGCAAGGAGGTCTTTGCCGAGGTGGCGCGGTCCGCGACAATCAACAACGACCCCTACATATCGATCTACGCACAGGAGATAAAAAGCCGGCTGGAGGATATTGCCGGCATGCCTTTTCCTGTGGTGCTGACCATCATTGAATCGAATACTGTTGATGCCTTTGCGACGGTGGGCGGTTATGTCTTCATTACCACGGGGCTCATAGGAGAGTGTGACAGGGAGGAAGAGCTTGCAGGCGTAATGGCGCACGAATTTGCGCATATCAAGAAAAGGCATATCGCGAAGAGGCTGGAAAAACAGAAATTTATCAACATCGGCATGCTCGCAACGCTGGTCGCCGGCATGCTTGTCGGAGACCAGGCAGGGAGCGCCGTGGCAACGGCAGGGAGCGCCTCTGCGCAGGCGCTATCGCTGAAGTACTCCAGGGAGGATGAGGAAGAGGCCGACAAGGAAGGCTCGGCAATAGCGGACAGGGCCGGATACGGCGGCCTCGGGATCGCCGATTTTCTGAAAAAGCTCAGGGCGATAGGCGGGGATAAATTCTTGCCCCAGTATCTGCTGACGCACCCGTACCATGAGTCGAGGATCGTTACGCTTGAAAATATGTGGCCCGACAGCAAGGTTACTGTCAATACGGCCTTTTTCCCCTATGTCCTCGCGAGGGCAAAGTTTTTCGGCAAGGTGCACGGGCCCGGCATCGACGAGGTCCTGGTCAACCGGTATCTGAAGGACAGGGATGACCCGGTGAAGGCGTACGAGGCATCGCTGGTCTTCTCGAGGAAAGGCAAGGCGGATGAGTCAATAGACGTCGCAGCGCATATCAATTCGCCGTACAGGCGGCTCTTACTCGGCGAAATTTTTGTCAATGCGCACAGGTATGATGAGGCGATAAAGACGCTTCGCGACAGCAAAGACCCCGCAGGCATGTATTTTCTCGCAAAGGCATATGAAGGAAGCGGCAACCGCGAGATGGCCGTGGCGACGCTGAAGTCGCTTATTCCTTACGGCAGCGCCTACCCGGAGATACTATACAAGCTCGGCATGCTCTTTGGACGGATGGGGGATCATGGCCAGGGATTTGAATATCTCGGCAGGTATTACCTCGCGATGGGCAGATACGATACTGCGCGGAGCAACTTCGAGAAGGCCATATCGAAATACGGTATCAATTCATACCAGGCGCGGGAGGTTATGAAGCTTATGGATTCTATGGAGCCGAAGAAAGATGCGCAGAAGTAGTCCGCATTTGGCAATAAAAATAATCGAACATGGAGGTACACTATGGTGAGGAAGTCTGTAAGTGTTTTTATTGTTTTTATCATGGTTCTTCTTTTCGCAACGGCCGCCTCGGCACAGACATATAAGCCCGAATATAAGATGAGCATCGTCGTTGGCCCTGCAGGTCCATGGGGCGAAGGCGCCGCGAAGTTCGCCGAGGCCGTCAAAAAATATACCGACGGCCGTGTCAACATAAAGCCTTACTACAGCGGACAGCTTTTCGCGGGGAAACAGACGAACGAGTTCCTCCTCATGAAGCAGGGCGTCATCGACTTCGCCCTCGGTTCGACGATCAACTGGTCAACGACGGTGAAGGAGCTCAACCTCTTCTCGATGCCTTTCTTCTTCCCTAATTACAGGGCCCTCGATGCCGTAGAGAGCGGGGAGGTCGGCAAGCGTCTCTTCAAGATCATAGAGGAAAAGGGCGTTGTCGGTCTCGGCTGGGGTGAAAACGGCTACAGGGACCTCACAAACAGCAAAAAGGCTGTGAAGAAGCCGGAGGACCTCGAAGGCCTGAAGGTACGGGTTGTCGGTTCGCCGATTTTCATTGATACCTTTAAGGCTATGGGCGCAAACCCTGTCTCCATGAACTGGGGCGAGGCGCTCTCTGCGTTCCAGCAGGGGACCGTTGACGGCCAGGAAAACCCTGTCGTCTCCGTCATCATCCCCAATAAGCTCTGGCAGGTCCACAAATACGCAACGGTCTGGCGCTATGCGATTGACCCGCTGATCCTGGGGGTAAGCAAAGAGGTGTGGGACGGGTTCTCCGCACAGGACAAGGAGGCGATCAAAAAGGCCGCCGATGAGACCGTTAAATGGCAGAAGGAGGGCGCCCGGAAAGGACTGGAGGGAAGCATGGAGACCCTCAATGTCCTCAGGAAAAACGGTATGGATGTAACTGTCCTTACGCCCAAGCAGGTAAAGGCATTCAAAGAAAAAACAAAATCCGTTTACGATAAGTGGGCGCAGGAGATAGGGGCAGAGCTTGTTGCAACGGCAGAGAAAGATATCCAGAAGGCAACGAAGCCGGCGGCGAAGCCGGCGCCCAAAACAAAGGCTCCGAAAAAATAAGAGCCGATGCTGAAAAAGATATATGAACATTTCGAGGAGGCAACATGTGTTGTCCTCCTCGTTATTATGTCCATTCTGGCCTTTGTCAATGTCATCACGCGGTACTTTATACAGTACTCATTCGCGTTTACGGAAGAGGTCGAGGTCGCGTGCCTCGTATGGCTTACCATGCTTGGCGCAGCGGCAGGGTTCAGGAGAAAGATACACCTTGGTTTTGACCTTCTCGCCATCCGTTTTCCCAATCTCGGGAAAAATATCCTCTTTCCTCTTGCATCGATCCTGACGATATTCACTGTTTCCATGCTCATCTGGTTCAGCATTACGCAGATCAGGATCGAGATCGACCTTGATACGATGACGGAGGCCCTCAACATCCCTCACTGGCTGTATACTCTTGCCATCCCTGCGGGCGGTATCCTTATAATCATTCGCATAGTCGAAGCAGCCTGCAAGGAACTGAAGGGAGGAAAAGGCTGATGGAACCGGTCATCGCCTTCTTTGCCCTTTTTCTTGTCCTCCTTCTTCTCGGTATTCCCGTTGCAACATCGCTTGGCTTCACCGCAGCAGCGTTGATATGGAAATATAATCTCGGCATCCAGGTGTTGTCCCCTAATTTTTATGCCAACATAGCAAAGTTCCAGCTCCTTGCCCTGCCTTTTTTTATCCTTGCCGGCCTCATCCTTGACCGCTGCGGGATCTCCAAGCGGCTGATAAGGTTTGTCAGCCTCCTGGTTGGGCCGGTGCCCGGCGGGCTCGCGATCGTGGCCATTATCGTCGGTGTCATCTTTGCGGGCATCTCAGGGTCGGGGCCTGCCGATACGGCTGCCCTTGGGACGATCCTGTTCCCCGCCATGGTCGCAATGGGATATGACAAGGGGTATACATCGTCGCTGATAGCAAGTTCCGGTTCCTTGGCGATCGTTATTCCCCCGAGCATTGCCCTCATCATCTACGGCGTCATAGCCAGCACCTCTATCCCGGCGCTCTTTGCCGCAGGCGTCATTCCCGGGGTAATCGCGGCCCTCCTTCTTATCATCCCTTCGGTCTTCATAGCGAAGAGGCGGGGGTGGCATGGAGAACGGTGGGGGACAAGGCGGGAGACCTGGGATGCATTCAAGGGTGCGATCTGGGGGCTTGCCGCCCCCGGAGTGATCCTTGGCGGCATCTATGGCGGGATCTTTACCGCAACAGAGGCGGCGGTTGTAGCTGTCTTTTACGGGCTCTTCCTTGGATTCGTCGTCTACAGAAGCCTCAATGTCCGTATGCTCTACGGGATCTTCAGGGATGCAACCCTCTCGTCGGCGGTCATCATGTTCATCGTTGCCTTCGCAGGACTTTTTTCCTGGACGGGGTCTACGCTCGGCGTCATGGACA
>JAGOOA010000039.1:6208-21184 GCA_017992765.1 Syntrophorhabdaceae bacterium | reverse complement strand
GAGCGGGCAAAGCCTCAACCCGCGACCTCTTTTGTTTTTGGAGCGGGCAAAGCCTCAACCCGCGACCTCTTTTGTTTTTGGAGCGGGAAACGGGATTTGAACCCGCGACTTCAACCTTGGCAAGGTTGCACTCTACCGCTGAGTTATTCCCGCGCACTATGTTTTATAATATAAACAGCCCTGTATGTCAAATCTTATTCAAACGGTATTGTACTTCAAAAAGGCCTTCTTTGTATGGTACTATCATGTCGCCCGGCAACACATTAAGAGATGCGCTATGATAAGGAGCCGATATATGTCAAAGGCGATAGAGTTCAAGACCATCGAGGCCGAAAGCACCTTTCTCCACCCGAGAAAAGGGTTTGAGCAGGAAAAGGTGCGGTTCGAGGTTCGCAAAGACCCTCTTACGGGGAGGACGGGGCATTACTCCCATTTCGGGGCCATCAAGCCCCAGAGGCTCGACCTGGAACATTACAACGAGCCGGAGATAAAAGGATTCTGCCCGTTCTGCCTGGACAAGAGGGACAAGGCCACGCCGAAGTTTACGGCCGATATATACGCTGAAGGGAGGCCCTTTCGGGGAGAGGCGACCCTAATCCCAAACCTTTTCCCCTATGACATATACAGCGGGGTCTTGATAATGGCCGATGACCACGTGGTCCCCCTGGAGCAACTGAACGCGAAGAGGTTGTATGATGCCTTTTCGCTGGGAATCAACTTTCTCAAAAAGATCAAGGGGCTGGATCCGTCCATTCCCTATCACCTCATGACCTGGAACTACATGCCGCCCTCGGGCGGCGGCCTTGTTCATCCCCACCAGCAGTATTTCGCCACGGAATATCCCGGGAACCAATTCATCGACGAGCTTACAGCCTCGGAACAATTTTACCGAAGGCACGGAAAGGATTACTGGTCTTCACTCGTTGAAGGGGAGCGCGCTACAGGGCAACGGTACGTGGGGAACATCGGCGCCTCTCACTGGCTGATCCCTTTTGTCTGCCTCGGCATTCTGGGCGACATGCTGTGCGTATTCCCCGATGTCTATTCTGTCGAGGATTTTAAAGAACGGGACATCCAGGACCTCGTCGCGGGGCTTTGCAAGGTCTTTGAATATTACCGGACGGGAGGCATCATGAGCTTCAACGCATCCCTCCTGTTCGGGACAGAGGTCCAAAGATATTTCCCGTGCCACCTGAGGATCTCCCCCCGGACCTTTCTGAACATGCGGGATTTCGCGCCGGATCTGAACTTTTTCCAGGCCATCCTTGGCGAACCGGTCTGTGTAGCGATGCCTGAGGACCTCTGCAAGGATGTAAAAAAATTCTTCTGAAACTCTTGCACCGGCATGTCCGTACAGAATACTTTTTGACAAACAAGACAAGAGAGGATAGATTGTGCTCATGTGGATGCTGATCGCCCTGTTTGTTCTTTTCCCCATAGTATCACCGGCATACGAACGGATCGTTTCTTTGTCGCCGCAGGTGACGGAATCGGTTTACCTCCTCAACGGCGAATCGAGACTCATTGCGATCTCCGGGTTCTGCAAACAGCCGGACAATGCGGCAAAGAAGGAAAGGATAGGCACTCCCCTGAGGCCGGACATCGAGAGGATCGTCTCCCTGAAACCCGACCTGGTCCTTGGTTCCAGGGAGGGCAACTCTCCATTCACCATGGAAAGGCTCAAAAATCTCGGCATCAAGGTCCATTATTTTTCAAGGCCAAGGGATTTCAACGGCCTTGCGGAAAACTTTCTGCAGCTCTCCTCAATGCTTGGAAAAAAGGAACAGGGGAAGACGATCATCGACAAGGTAGAGGCTTCCGTGAAAGCGACCAGATATAGCATCCCCTTTACGGCGCTCTGGCAGGTTGGAGCGGACCCGCTGATCGTTGCCTCGAGCAGCAGCTTTGCTAACGACATCATACATTTCGCCGGCGGCGTCAATATCATAAAGACCGAACTGCCCTATCCGAGAATGAATGTGGAAGAGGTTGTCCTGCAAAGGCCGGAGGTCATAGTGCTGACCTCCATGGGGTATTGCGTCGAGACAGAAAAGAGCCGCTGGAGAAGATTTTTAAAAGACGCCAGGTTTGTCACCCTTGACCCTTATGTCGTTGGAAGCCCCACGCCTGTTTCCTTTTTGAAGGCGGTCAAAAGGTTGCGGGCGGTCTTTCATGGGCCGGTGGACGATGACAACTAAACCCGCAAGGCTCGATGCGCGACAGCGCACCTTTCTGATCTTTGGTATCCTTTCGATCCTCCTCCTTGCCTCTATTATCTTGTCCTTAAGCTACGGGAAGGATATTTCAACGGTCCTTGCCGGCCTCTTCTCGCGCGAGGGTTTCGGCCTGGTCCTGAGAAAGATACGGATACCAAGGACAATCATGGCCTTTCTCGTCGGCGGCTCTCTGGGCGTCTGCGGGGTAACCCTCCAGTCGATCCTGCGCAACCCTCTTGCCGAACCCTATACGCTCGGTATCTCAGGGGGCGCATCGTTGGGCATCACGGTGTCAACGGTCATCCAGATGCAGAGCGTCCTCGGCGCATACGCCTATCCCCTTATGGGGTTCGCAGGGGCCCTCGTCTCGATCATCGTGGTCTACACGCTGTCCATGCGGAGGTCCTTTAACCCCAACAGCATGATCCTCTTCGGCATCGTGGCAAGCCTTGTCTTCTCTTCGATGGTCTTCTTCATCTTTTCGCTCCTCGATCCTGATAAAATGCAGATGACCCTCATGTGGCTTATGGGAGACCTCGCAAGCCTTGACATTTCCCTGATACCCTTCTATGTCCCGCTCTTGTTGGCGCCTGCCGTCATATTGTTCTTTTTTGGAAAGGAGCTCGATATCCTGTCGCTGGGAGTGGAAAAGGCCCACTACCTCGGCATCCACCCGCCCCGCGCCTATAAGATACTGTTCGTCCTCACATCCGTCCTGACCGGCCTGTGCGTCTCCGCCTCCGGCATCATCGGCTTTGTAGGCCTTATCGTTCCCCACGTTCTCAGGAATATTATCGGCGCCACTCACACCCGCCTTCTCTTCGCGTCATATCTCGGTGGGGCGTTCTTTCTTATCATCTCCGACGTCTTCTCCCGTTATCTCCTGTACCCGGTTGAGCTTCCCGTCGGTGTTATAACGGGCATCTTCGGAGGCCTCATATTGCTGTTCCTGCTCACGAGGAAAAGATGAAGAAGGATACCCTGCTGTCAATCGCCGGGGTATCGTTCCGATACGGCCCCCGGACAGTTCTGAACAATATCGATCTGGATATTGAACGGGGGGAGGTGGTCGGCATTATCGGCCCAAACGGGGCCGGCAAAAGTACCCTCCTGCGCCTCATCGCCGGCTATCTTTCGCCGGACGAGGGGTCCATTACATTTTCGGGATGCCCGCTCAAAGATTACGACAGGCGGGCGCTGGCCCGGCACATCGCAACGCTCCCCCAGTCCCTCGACATGCCCTTTCCGTACACGGTAGAAGAGTTTATCCTTATGGGCAGGTACCCCTACGACAGAAGAAATTTTTCTTACGGGGCCGGAGAAAAGGAGCTGGCCTCAGAGATCATGAACGATATGAACATCGGCCATCTGGCCGGGCGTCAGATCAATGCTCTCTCTGAAGGGGAGAGGCAGAAGGTCTACCTCGCCCAGTGTATCGTTCAGGACCCCGGGGTGCTCCTCCTCGATGAACCGGTAAGCCATCTTGATATAAAGCACCAGATGCGCGTGCTCGAGATACTGGAAGGCCTCCACGCGGAAGGGCTGACGATCCTCATGATCCTCCACGACCTCAACCTCGCATCCGAGTTCTGCTCGAGGATCGTGCTCATCTCCCAGGGAAGCATCTACACAACCGGTTCGCCTGCGACAACCCTCACATATGAGAATATCGAGAAGGTCTATGATACGGTCGTCATTGTGAGGGAAAACCCTTTGTCGAAAAAGCCCTTTGTCATACCTGTGTCCAGGAAATACCTGAAACGAAACGACGAAAAACCATAGCAGATCAAAGGGGGAGACGAGAATGGCTGTTCGTATAAAGATAACGATCGGAACGGTGACCGTTGATGCCGAACTGCTTGGCACGGAATGCGCGGAGGCAATATGGGATAGGCTCCCCATCGAAGCGGTCCCGAACGAATGGGGCGATGAGTTCTACTTTGAGATACCAGTAAAAATGTCCCTCGATAAAACAGCCACACTGAACGTGAAGGCCGGCGACATCGGCTACTGGCCTCCCGGCAATGCCCTTGCCATATTCTTCGGTCCCACACCGGCGAGCAGCGGCAGCGACCCTGTGCCAGCAAGCGAGGTCAATGTTGTCGGAAAAATATCCGGGGATGCGGGAATATTAAGGGGCGCAAAGGGAAAAGGGGTCATCAGGATCTACAAAGATATATGATCAAAACGGTTGTCTTTAAAGAGATCGAGAGGCCACTTCGCACAACCTTTGCGACCTCCCTTGGCCGCAAGGACCGGCTCGCCAGCGTCCTTGTCACCATCACTCTCAAAGACGGTGCATCCGGCACGGGCGAGTGCCCTACCAGCTTTGCCCAAAAGCACGAAACCATTCCTCAGATCAAAAGGGTTCTCGGAGAGGCCTCTGCCCTCCTCATCGGCAGCCCTATCGATACATATGGTGAGAAGGTCGCCCTGCTCCGGCATCGATATGCACACTGCCCCATGACAATATCAGGGCTGGAGGTGGCCCTCTGGAGGGCGCATATCCGGCACAGCGGCATCACGGAGCACGCCTATTTCGGCGGCAAAAGCAGGACCATTGAAACAGATATAACCATACCATTTCTGACGGAAGAGGCATCCCTGATGAAATGGATGAAATATATAATAGAAAAAGGGTTCACCGTTTTTAAGCTCAAGATAAGCGGCCGCATCTCCGAGGACAAGAGGCTCATCTCCACGGTCTGCGCAATGCTCCATCAAAAATTGAGAGGTTATTCGTTGCGGCTCGACGGCAATCAGGGATATTCCCGGTCAACCCTTCCCCGGATCATGGATTTCGTCGCGGAAAACAACTATCCCGTGGAGCTCCTCGAACAGCCGCTGCCTAAAAATGATTTCGAGGGCATGAAGGCGATTAGGAAATACACGGCCGTCCCGGTCATCCTCGACGAAACGGTATTTACCGGGGAGGACTTCGGGAAGGCGCTGGAGGAAGGCCTCTGCGACGGCGTTAATATAAAGATCGCCAAGAGCGGGATCCTTGAATCTCAAAGGATCCTCGCAATGGCCAAGAGGAACGGAATGAAGGTGATGATCGGCTGCATGACGGAAACAATGACGGGGCTGTCAGCTGCGATACACATGGCCGCCGGCGCGGGGGAATTTGACTATATCGACCTTGATTCGATCTATCTCCTCCGCCACGGAAACCGGTATGATACCCTGACGATAGCCGGCCCCCGGTTTATCGTTTCATAAAAATCATTTTTGCAGCGTGAAGTGCTTGACAAGGATGGCGGATACGTTACACAATAGAAAGATATTTTCCCAAACTCTTGACAAGGAGGGTGAAGATGGCCAATCACATAACTTCATCTTTGAATGAGCGGATGGACATGCTTAAACAAACCCAGTGGGGCACCGACCTCACCGCAGAGCAGATCGAACGGCTTGCTCAGTACCTTTATGTCGCAAAGATCAGCAAGGACGAGCAGTTGTTCGTTGAGGGATCGAAAGAGGCATATATGTGCTTCATCGTCGGCGGGCTTGTAAAGATCGCAAAAGGCGACTCCCGCAAGCAGGAGAAGACAATATCCGAGATAGGCGCCGGCAGGACCTTTGGAGAGATGAGCATCATCGATGGCCTTCCGCGGTCGGCATCTGCAACCGCCGGCGAAGATACGACAATGCTCATACTATCAAAGGAAAATTTTGAGCTGCTTCTCAACGATAACCCGAAGCTCGGCATCGTGATCTATTCAAAGCTCGCCCAGCTAATGAGCCACCGCCTCCGCGTATCAGACTGGATGCTTGTGGAATACCTATACTAATACTGGGGCTCACGTCGCCCCCTCCACGAGCAAAAGCTCGTGGAGCCTCCCCGCTCTCGCCCGAGAACGGGCTATAGAATATTATAGGTCCAGTATGACCTATATGACCCATAGTACTTATTTTCTTCTTTTTACCCTCTCACCCTCTGATCTTCCCACCCTCTTACCTTCTTGCCCCCTGCTCTCCGCTCTCTGCTGCCTTATTGGCGGGATCGCTCCCTCTTTAAACCAGCTAACAGCAGTCAGCCAAAACAAAAAAGATCTTAAGCTGATCGCTGAGAGCTGATGGCTGATCGCTGAAGAAGTCTTTTATGTTGCGTCCAGTACCTCCCGCATCTTCCTGGCAAGCTCGTTGATGTTGAAGGGCTTCTGGATAAACCCCTTGCAGCCGCGCTTGAGGATCTTTGCGGCCATGCCGTTGATGCTGTAGCCGCTTGAAAGTATCACCGCAACCTGATCATTTATCGTTTTCAATCCTTCAAATGTTTCCCCACCCGTCATTTCCGGCATGATCATATCGAGTATGACGAGGTCTATCGTCTCCTTATTATTCTCATATATCGCCACCGCCTCCTTCCCGCTTCGCGCAGGGATTACCCTGTACCCGAGAGACCTTAGCATCTCTTCACCAACCTGGAGAACGGTTTCCTGGTCATCAACAAGGAGGACCGTCTCTGTGCCTTTCAGGATGTCGCCGAATACCTCCTTTTCTTGTATGACCTCTTTCTCGGAGGCGGGGAGATAGATATTAAAGGTCGTTCCCTTCCCTTTCTCGCTGTATACGTTAATGATGCCGCCATGGTTCTTGATAATGCCATACACAGAAGCAAGGCCGAGGCCTGTTCCGCGACCCATCCCCTTTGTCGTAAAGAACGGTTCGAATATCCTCTGCCGTGTCTCTTCGTCCATCCCGATGCCGTTATCGGTAACAGAGATCTTTACGTACCTGCCCGGTGCGACCGAATAGTGGTGGGAGTGTCCTTCAACAAAGATCAGGTTCCGGCTTTCAATATAGAGCTCGCCCCCTGCGGGCATTGCGTGCCACGCGTTGACATAAAGATTGAGGAGCACCTGCTCGACCTGCCCCCTGTCAACATCCACCGGATATAGTTCGCTGTCGAGCTTCCTGTGGATCGTGATCTCCCTTTTCGTCCTCCCGAACATATCGGAGGTCCTCCGCACAAGCTCGTTGAGGTCTGTTGGTTTTACCTCATACCTGCCTCCCCTTGCAAAACCAAGGAGCTGCCGCGTCAGCTCTGCCCCGCTTTGGATCTGCTGCTCAATGCTTGTCAACTTTTCATAATGCGGGTGATCCTGTCTTGTATCAAGCAGCATCAGCGATGCATAGCCCTGGATGCCCATGAGCATGTTGTTGAAGTCATGTGCGATGCCGCCGGCGAGGACGCCTATCGCTTCCATCTTCTGCGCCTGGAAAAGCTGTTTCTGCAGCTTCTCTTTTTCTTTCTCCGCTGTTTTTCGCTCGCTGATGTCTATCGAGGTCCCTTCATAGTAAACCGTCTCGCCGTCGGAGCCGCGAACGATGTGGGCGTTGACCGATGTCCAGACCGTTGTCCCGTCTTTTCTGTACCGTTCCGATTCAAATTGTTCGATAGTCCCGTATCGCTCGAGGTGGTCCTTGAACCGCTGCCTGTCCGCAGGGTTCACGTATAACTGGCTCTGTATGTCCGTGATAGACTCTGTCAATTCCAGGGGGGTCTCATATCCGTAGAACCTTGCCATGGCCGGATTGACATGCAGGATGCGCCCATCCGGCGTACTCTGAAAAATACCCTCGACGGCATTCTCGAAGATATTGCGATACCTCTCCTCGCTTTTCTGGAGGGCTAATTCTGCCCGTTTGTGATCTGTGATGTCAGTAGCCACATGAATGATACGGGTGAGTTTCCCGGCATGATCTAAAACCGGCGTACAGTAGACAATAAAAAACCTGCCAAGTACTTCCATTTCCATTTCCACTGGCTCCAGGCTTCCTGATGTTATGAGTGCCTCCATGGGACATCCATCCGGCGGATGGTCTGTTCCATGAAAGACCTCGTAGCAACTCCGTCCACGAAGATCCTCCGGTGGCAGATTTGTAAGTCTCGCAGTGGCATTGTTGGCATTGATTATTCGATGGCCCGCATCCATGACGATTGCGGGGTGCCCAATGGCCTGAAAGATGTTTTCCCAATCCTTTCGTGACTCCCGGAGCTCTTTTTCGGCTTTCTTGCGTTCTGTAATATCGATGGCGGTAAATACCAGCCCTTTTTCCATATCGCCCTGCTCTATCGCCGCAGAGCTCAGGAGTATGTCAAGAAGCCTTCCATCTTTGCTTCGAAAATTGGTCTCCAGCGACCCAACGCCGTATTTTTCCACCTGGGGGTGCTTAACAAACGCAACGCGTTGAAACTCCTCATCGCTGTTGTATAATATACGGGCGCTCTTCCCAGCTAATTCTTCCTGGGTATAACCAAGCATCTTTGTTATGTGTTCATTGGTCCAGCCAAGTACACGGTTGGTGACAATCCCAATACCTATAGGGGCCGCACGGAGGATGCCTTGCAATGTCGCCGCGCTCGTCCGCAGGACGCTTTCGGTCGCCCTTTGATCATCTTCCAGCCTTTCCAGCTTCTTTATGCGCTTCCTGAGCGCTTCAAGCTCGCGGACAAGGTCTTCCTTTTTTCTGCCTTTGTCTTGCACAGCCAAACCCCCTTTTTAAGAGGCTCTGATGCGAAGCTAATGCAATATCTAAAATCGTCACATCCGGCAAATAATGGGACCTTTAAGACAACAGGGCCATTCATTGTCCCTTATCTCCCGATATTACCATAAAACATAACAATGTAAAACAATATTTACATGGACAGCGACGTGAGTCCATTTTTATAGATGATATGGGCTCTATTTTTGATATAATAACCGTGTCCTCTTAGGAAAAGTAAAGGGATCATGCAAAGCGAGCGAATCAAACAGTCCTCCGGGATCACCTTGATCATCATAAAAGAGTCGATCCAGTCGTTTCTGAAAAACAATAATTTTGAAATGTCTGCTGCTCTGGCTACGTATGGCTTTTTCTCCGTCATACCTCTGCTCTTTTTCGTTTCTTATCTTCTCGGTAATTACGCGATCCTGTCGCGGACCATCATGAATGGCATCGAAGGCGTCATCGGGCATCTTTTTCCTCTCCTCAACACGTTCATATCAAAGGAGTTCTTTTTTACGACCCAGTATAAGGTGACCTGGCTTGTCATTACTCTTGGATTCGTTTTTGTATCAATAATGTCTCTTACGGACTCGCTCAGGACCGCTTTCCTGAAGATCTTCAGCATAGACAGCGGGCTGTCCTTCCTCAAGACCATATATGCGAACGTCCTGTCTGCCTGTGCTATTCTCGTTCTTTTTTTCTTCCTCGTTGCAGGCGAGATAACCTATTCCTATCTTGTCCAGACAGCCTTCAGGGATGCCCGCCTTTTTGTCGTATTCAACGTCTTCATCTCGCTGGCCGTGGCTACATTCTGCATGGCGGTATTCTACAAAACGTTTCTCCCGGTCAGGCTGAAGGCGGGCAGGCTGATTACCGCCTCCTTTGTCTCGGCAATTCTCATCATCTCCATGAGAGATCTTTTTTCCACCTTTGTGCAGTCCAATCCTAACTATGGCCTTGCCTTCGGCTCTCTCAGAATATTGTTCTTTATGATCATATGGGTATATTATTGTTTTCTCGTGATCCTTTTTGGCGCCGAGATCATGGTTCATTTCTGGAAGAGAGACGCCCTTTTGCTGAAAGGTCTTTTTCTCCAGGAGGCGGGCATTCAGAAAAGACCGAAACTGATAAAAAAGTTTCTCAGGCGCTACGATGCCGGTGATGTTATCTTTCAGGAAGGCGAGCCGGGAGGCAGCATGTTTTACATAATTGCCGGCCTGGTAAATATCTGCAAGAAGGACCAGATAATACGGACCATGAAAAAGGGTGAATATTTCGGCGAGATGTCGATGCTCGTAGATACGCCGAGAACAGCCACTGCGGTGGCCGCAGGGCCCGATACGCAGCTCGTCAGCATCTCACATGACAATTTTGACGTCATTCTAAAAGAGAACCCTAAGATCGTGCTGTCTATCCTGAAAGAGATGACGATGAGGCTGAAGATAACAGGGGACAGCCTTTGAGGATAGTATATCGTATATCGCAAGGATTTTTTGTAGTTCACTATATACGTTATACTATATCTTCCTTTTACGCCTTACCTGGTTTTACCAGCTACCAGCATCGAGTATCCAGCATCCGGTTGTTATGATCTTTTCCCCGTCACCGTTGCGCCGATCTCGCCTTTGTGGAGCCTGATATCCAGCCTCTCTCCGGCGGTCACTTCATCGGGGCCGTAAACAATACTGCCGGTATCGCTCTTCATGGTTATGCTGTACCCGCGCCTGAGTATGTTCTCGGGGTTAAGGTCCCGCAGTCTCTGCGACAGGGATTCTACGGCAACCTGTTTGTCCCTGAAATATTTCGGGAAGCCATGGATGAGGCTGCCGGAAAGTTCGTCAAGGTACATCCGGGATGAGATGAAAAAGTCCTTTCTTTCTTTAAGCTCCGCCATCCCCTGATAGAGAAGGAACCTTGACCGCTCGATACGTTCACCGATACGTTGGAGAAGGGCATCTTTCATCCCTTCGATGAGATCGAGCAGTTCCCTTTTGTCCTGTACGACCATATCCGCTGCCGCCGTCGGCGTCGGCGCCCTTACATCTGCCACGAAGTCCGCTATGGTGAAATCTATCTCATGGCCGACCGCCGAAACGATGGGGACCTTCGACGCATAGATCGCCCTGGCAACGCTTTCATCATTAAAAGGCGCAAGGTCTTCCAGGGAGCCTCCCCCCCTGCCGGCTATAATGACATCAACCCCGCCGATCGCGTTGAGATACTCAATGCCTTCAACTATTTCGGGGGCGGCTTCATCGCCCTGCACCTTTACAGGATAGACCAGGACGGCTGTGTTCGGGAATTTTTCGTATATGACCTTCAGCATGTCCCGTATTGCCGCTCCGGCGGGCGACGTAACGATCCCGACCGCGACAGGCAAAAGCGGCAGAGGCCTTTTCCGGTCCTCGTCGAAGAGCCCCTCCCGGAACAGCTTTTCTTTCAATGCAAGAAATCTTGCATAGAGGGCCCCCTGATTCCCCTGGGCGATGATGTTGTTCACGATGAGCTGGTACTCCCCCCTCTTTTCGTACACATCGACCCTGCCCTCGCAGACGATGAGGTCGCCGTCACGGATCAGCGCCCCTTCTGCGAATCTCGCCTGATAGTTGAATGCGACGGCCTTCATCATGGCTGCATCATCCTTCAGGGTGAAGTAGAGATGTCCCGACGGGTAGAGCTTTGCGTTCGAAACCTCGCCCTCGACGCAGACGTTCCTGAACCTGCCGCCGATAAGCTGTTTTATCGAAGAAGTGACCTCTGAAACAGTAAGGACTTCAAACCGCCATTCGGAAATAGCGTCCATTTATTTTTTCAGGTAATCCTTCATGAGCTTTATGGAACAATATTCGCCGCACATGCTGCACACATCGTCTTTAAGGTTCCTGTCCTTCCGGAACTCTCTGATCTTGTCGGGATCGATGGCGCATTTGAGCTGGCCCTGCCAGTCAAGCGCCTTCCGGTATGTTGACATGGCCTTGTCAAGCTTGAAGGCCTTTTCGTTGCCCCTGGCCAGATCTGCGGCGTGCGCGGCGATCTTTGTGACGATCACGCCATCCCTGACGTCTTTCGGCGACGGCAGCCCGAGGTGTTCCGAAGGCGTCACATAGCAGAGAAAGTCGGCGCCGCAATATCCCGCAATGGCCCCGCCTATGGCTGACGTAATATGGTCGTAGCCCGGCGCTATATCGGTTACAATAGGGCCAAGGACATAAAAGGGCGCTTCGTTGCAAAGCCTCTTCTGGAGAACGATGTTCGCCTCTATCTGGTTGATCGGAACGTGTCCGGGCCCCTCGATCATTACCTGCACATCGTTCCGTACGGCCTCTGCGCAGAGCTCTCCGAGGATGATGAGCTCTTCGACCTGGCCCCTGTCGGTTGCATCCGCGATACACCCCGGCCTGAGGCCGTCCCCGAGGCTCAACGTCATATCGTATTTCCGGGCGATCTTGATGAGACGGTCAAACTGCTCGTAAAGGGGGTTTTCCTTCTTGTTGACGATCATCCACTGCGCAAGGAATGCCCCGCCCCGGCTGACGATGTCGGTGATCCTTCCCTGGTTTCTCAGCCTCTCCAGCGAGCGCTGCGTGACGCCGCAGTGAACGGTAACAAAGTCAACACCGTCTGCGCCGTGCCTTTCAATAACCTCAAAGATATCGTCGGGCTCCATCCTCGTTATGGTCTTTCTCTTCTTAACCGTCTCGACGGCGGCCTGGTATATCGGGACAGTGCCGACAGGTATCCTTGACTCCTCTATGATCACCTTTCGGATCTCGTCGAGGTTGCCGCCGGTGCTCAGGTCCATAACCGTATCGGCCCCCGCCTCCCGCGCCATTTTCACCTTCTCGAGCTCTGCCTTGAGCCCGGACTTTTCCGGGGAGGTTCCCAGGTTTGCATTAACCTTGACGCACAGGCCCTTCCCGACACCTTTCGGCGTAAAGTTTTTGTGCCTGTTGTTGGCCAGGATCGCGACCTTCCCCGAGGCAATATTTTCACGCAAGGTATTCCTGTCTATGCCTTCATCTTTTGCGACACGCTCCATCATCTTTGTGATCTTTCCGTTCCGCGCCGCTGTTAATTGATTCTTCATAGTCGTATCATCTCCATCTTTTTAATTAGTTCCAGGGGGTTCCGGGCGAAAAGCCTTATGATCGGTTCTTTGCCTATATCCCCCTTATCATAGATGATATCAGGCGGCGCCGATGCCCTCCTGAGGATTACATCAACGAGGTGATCAAGGCTTTTACCTTCGGCCCCTCTTACTTTTGACGGTTCCTTCCTGCGATCAAAAAAGGCGACGCGCATATCGCGCTCCTTCGCCCTTGACAGGATCGCCCCGTCGTACCGGATGTTCACGCAGGCACGCATATAGGGATAATGGCGCATGTATGTGAGGATGAGCCTTGCTACATGGGACGATGCGCCAAACTCGGGGCCCTCTCTAAGATATATGCTCTGACCACGCTTGCCTATCCTTGCCGGAAAGGCGGCAACATCCTCTGTTCCCTTGGCATCCGCCAGGGCATAGCCCATGTTCATCTGAACTTCCGGAACGAACTCGACGCAATTGAGCTTTGATAAACGCTTTGCGGCCGCTTGCAGGTCGTTCAGCGCCTCCAACCTCTGTGCCGCCCTGCTGTTCATAATCCCTGATGAGAGATAGTAATATCCGTCTTCATCTATGCGGTAACACTCCCTAAGAAGCCTGTCCATGTGCCCCTGCGCCGCCAGAAAGGACTCCTTCATCGGGTAGCCGGCAACAAGATAAGACAGCACAGACGACGAGAAAGAACATCCGGTGCCGTGTATTACCCGGCCTATCCTTTTTTTCTTCCATTCCACAAACTCTTTTCCATCATAAAAGATGTCTGTCGGCTCACCCTTAAGGTGCCCCCCCTTCATAATGACTGCGCCTATGCCCGAATCAACGAGCACCTTCGCCGCGGCCCTCATGTCCTGCACGCTGCAGATCTCTTCCCCTATCAGGATCGACGCCTCTTCAATGTTCGGGGTAATGACGCGCGCGGCCGGGAAAATGGTGCCGACAAGCCTTCTCATGCCCGCCCCGGTAATGAGCTCTCTTTTGTTCTTGGACGCAAATACCGGGTCAACCACTATTGGGATGCCCCTTCTCTCTCTCAGAAACCTTGCGATCTCATCTATGTACCATTGGTCATACACCACGCCGATCTTCACGCCATCGACGGCCAGCCCGTTGCTTATCGTGCCAAGCATCTGCCTGAATTGGTCCTGCGGCGTCGGCCACAGGTCCGTCACGCCTTTTGGGCCTTGCACAACGGTGCATGCCGGCACGGATACGCCGTGAAAGCCAAAGGAGAAAAAGGTGTCCGTATCGCGCGTGATGCCCGCGCCTGACGTGGGGTCATACCCGGCAATGGTGAGAATATTCTTCATTTGATCCTTTTCGCGATCAGTTCAGCAACCTTTTTCCCCGACAGGAGCATTCCGCCGAAGATCGGCCCCATCCTGTATGAACCAAAGGCAGCGTTCGCGCTCATGCCGGCGACATAAAGGCCGGGAAAGACCTCCTTGGTGTTTTCAGGGGTTGTTGTCTCCGCGACGTCCGCCCACATGGAGCGTTCTCCCTCCACCTTCCCCGAAGGGGTGTGGAGCCGCACGTTCATCTTCCTCTCAAGCACCCTGACGACCTCCAAGGGGTGGCCCGTGGAATCAACAACGCATTTCGACATGATCGTCAGGGGATCTACGTGAAGAGATGCCATTTCAACGGCGGTCCAATTGATCACAACGCCTGCGACCTTCTCTTTCCTTACCACCAGGTCTTCGATGCTGATAAGGTTGAATATCTTCGCCCCTGCCTTCATGGCCTTATACGTCAGCCCGCTCACGCATTCCACCGAGTCTGCCACGTGGTATCCTTTTTTATACTGTCTCGTCGTTATGCCCAGCTCATCCAGTATCATTTTGCCTTCGTCCTGGACAACGATCTCATTAAACATCATGCCCCCGCCCCACATGCCTCCTCCTATGGAGAGCTTTCTCTCAAATATCACCGCGTTCAACCCCTTCTTCGCGAGATAATAGGCCGCCACAATACCGGCAGGGCCTGCGCCGCAGATGGCCACATCAATATCAAGGCAGGAAAGAAGTTTTTTTGTATAGCACTCTATAATAGCCTTGGTCACAACCCTTTCATCGATCATGCCGCTTTCCCCTGTCTATAAGATACGGAATAACCTGAAAATATACCACATTTCACAGGGTAAGCGGTACAAAAAAAGGC
>JAGOOA010000039.1:0-6108 GCA_017992765.1 Syntrophorhabdaceae bacterium | reverse complement strand
ATAGGTCCTATGGGGCTTATTGGACATATAACAAATATTTTATAGCCCGTTCTTGAGCGATCAGCTCTCTGTTTTTCTTTTCGTCCTTCGTCCTAGCGAAGCGGACGTCCTTCGTCCTTCGGCCCTCTTCCGTCTCACGGGTGTTCGGCTACGCACCCTGCTGCCCTTCCGGCTTGCGACAATATTGTCGAGCATGGAGGAACAACTTCGACATTTGTTGCCTCTTTACTAAGAGGATCTTTCCTTCCAAAATTATACTACCAACAATATCAATAAGTTATGATATGCTGCCTTTCTGGCACACATATTGCTCTATTTGGGATAGTGTTTGAAAAAATCTTTACAGGAGGTTACAATGAAAAAGATGCACGTAGGATTGTTGGTGGTACTCTTCGTGGCGCTGACGGCAACGGTTTATGCTTTCGGACCAGGACAGGGTCCGGCAGGGTATGGCCGAGCAGGGTATGGCCCGTGCTTAAGCGGCGGAGGGCCGGGTTATGGACCGGGATCAAATCTCAACCTGAGCAAGGAACAGACGGACAAGATATGGCAGCTTAAAGAAAAACAGCGGAACGAAACGTCGGCCATGAGGTATGAGCTCTTCCAGAAAAAGAACGAACTGAGATCGCTGTACACAAATCCGGCCGCAGAGGACGCTGCGATCCTCGCAAAACAGAAAGAGGTCAATGCCCTGAGGACAAAATTACAGGACAAGATGGTGCAGTTCAAGCTCGACCAGAGAAAGATACTGACCCCGGAACAGCTGAAGCAGCTTAACGAGTCCGGGCGCGGTTTCGGCACAAAGGGCTTTGGCAGAAAGGGTTCCGGCAGAAAGGGTTCCGGGCCGGGACCATGCGGCAGAGTGTAAGGAAAGGGCTGGCCACCAGCCCTCCTTTCTCTTACGACAAGGAGGCATACAATGAGAAGAGGTTACCTTTTAACAATAATCATAGCAGCAAGTTTTCTGGCCGCTTCCTGCACATCGACGGGGTATAACACCCAGAAAGGTGCGGCGATCGGCACAGGCTTGGGCGCCCTGGCAGGGCAGATAATCGGACGCGACACGGCCTCAACCCTCATCGGCGCAGCAGTAGGCGGGCTTGCCGGCGTTATCGGGGGAAATGCCGTTGATCAGAGCGTTTCCAACGAAAGGGTCGTCATCGCATCACAACAGCCAACGGGCACGGTTGCCGCTTACCCCCAGGCGGGCCAGCAGCTCGAGCCCCCTCCGGGACAGTGGGTTGATGTTCCCGGACAGTGGGCCGGGGGAAGATGGGTACCTTCCCATAAAGTGTGGGTGCCTGTAAATCCATGACGGCCTTCATACCGCTCCTTCTTCTCCTCCTCCTTTTCGCGCCCCCTCTCTACGGCCAAAACTCCTACGCGGAGTTCGAGAGGGGGCTCGGGTTATCTCATTCCCAAAAAACACAGGTGGAGGATATCAGGAACAAATATATCAACGAATGGAGGGCGTTAAAGCAGGAGTCCATAAAGAAACGCCTCGAACTCCAGGAGCTTAATAAGAATCCTGCTGCAAACCCTGAAAGGGCCGGTAAGCTCCGCAATGAGATCGGGGAGATAGAGCAGTCAAGGGACAATCTCTACAAGCAGTACAGGGGGGAGGTATCGCGAACCCTTAACAAGGAACAGAGGGAAAGATATAACAGCTTCTGTGACACCCAAAAGAAACAGAAGGTGCGCTCTTTCCGGCCGGGAAGGTATGGGAGATAAAAAGACAATACTCTTTCCCTCTCTTTTGTTCGCGATCCTTTTTCTCCTCATTGCCATAACCGGCTATTTCCAGATCAGCATCATCAAGGAGAACATCGAGGACCTCCTCCGCGGGGAGGGCGAGGTCGTTTATACGCACATCAGGCGTGAGATCGATATCAACCTTGAATACCTCGGCCTTCTCGAAAAATCACCCGCCATCATTACGCCTAATTTTCTCAATGCCATGGTCTCCGATGAGGCCATCCTCGAGGATATTTACGCCCTCTTCAGCGATACGGAAACGGCTGACGCAGGCAATATCCCCCTCTCCAATTTCGCGATCATCGACCCGAACGGCAACGTCATATTCAGAAAGGGCGGCTTTACCATACCGGAGGCATCACTAAAGGCCCTTCTCGCGAAAGAAAAGGATACGGTCCTGAAAATGCCGGCGCACAAAGACCCTGCGCTTGTTATGGGAATGTGGGTGAAGGGAAGGATCGTCTTTTTCCATATTGACAGGCAGGAGCTGGATGGGTTGAGAAAAAAGTTTGTTATTAAAGATGTCCTGGAAAGGGAGGAGCGGAGGTTCAACGTTGTCGGCATCACAATATACGATGATAAGGGGTCGCCCTACCTGGCCATTTACGGAGAGAAGGCAAACGCCTTTGTGCTTTCAAGGCCGCTCGATTCACGATTTCTTCCCGGGTACAGGATGGAAGTTCTCATTTCAAGGGGGCTTGCCGACGATACCCTGCGAAGGACCACCATGAGCTTTATTATTACCCTTATATTTCTCGCAGGGTCAGGCGCGATCGGCACATTCGTCATCTTCGTCCTTGAGAGAAGGCACGAAAAGAAGGTGGAAGAGATGGAGAAAAGGCTGGCGCTCAGGGAAAGGCTTGTCTCCCTCGGCAGGCTTGCCTCGGGCATGGCGCACGAGATCCGCAACCCCCTCAACGCCATAAGCCTCTCCGTTCAGCGCCTGAAGAGGGAATTCTCCCCTGCCGAAGAGAAGAGGGAAGAATATGATCAATTCCTCGATATCGTCAGAAGCGAGCTGACGAGGGTCGACAGGATCGTAGAGGAATTCCTGCTTTCGACAAAAGCAAATATACCCTTCTCGCAGGAAAAACTTTATACTATCGTGGAAGAAGTGCTTATGGTGATCAAAGAAAAGGCGGCCTCGCGGAATGTGGAACTCAAAAACAGCGTCCATGCCGACATTGTTATAGAATCACAAAAAGACAGGCTCAAACAGGCCTTTTACAATATTATCGTCAATGGCGTCGAGGCGATCCAATCAAAAGGCGCCGTTGAGCTGTTCACGGAAAAACGCGGCGGCGCCGTTGACGTCATTATCAAGGACTCCGGCGCCGGCATCAAAGAAGAAGAAAAGGGCAGGATCTTCGAATATTATTTTACAACGAAGGACAAGGGGATAGGGCTCGGGCTTCCCATCTCCTATATCATCATAAAAGACCATAATGGGGACATTAAGGTGAACAGCGAGGAGGGCGGGGGAACGACGTTCGTCATAACATTGCCCTTGAAACAGCCCTCAAAAGAAAAGGGGGGCGGGAATGGATAGGGCGCGCATATTAATCGTGGAGGACGAGGAGACGCAGCGGACATTGCTCGGAGGCCTCCTGGAAAAAGAGGGGCACGCCGTCGCAGCCGCGGGAAACGGTTCCGGCGCAATCGAACTGTTTAAGAACAACCCCTTTGAGATCGTCTTTCTTGATTACAGGCTGCCCGATACCGATGGCCTGACGCTTCTTAAAACATTCAAGGAGATAAACCCGGAGGTTGATATCATCATGATCACCGCCTTCGGGACCATTGAGAATGCCGTTGAGGCCCTGAAGGCGGGCGCAACGGATTATCTTACAAAACCCGTAGACCTCGATGACCTTTTCTTTAAAATAAAAAAAATCGAGGAAAAGACACACCTCATCCGGGAGAACAAGGTCCTGAAAGAGACGCTGAAAGACAGGTTCAAGTCCGAGAACTTCATATACCAGAGCGACAAGATGCACGAGGTGGCGAGCCTTGTTGTAAGGGTGGCAAAGACCGATTCGACCTGCATCATTGAAGGAGAAAGCGGCGCGGGGAAGGAGGTTATCGTCAACCTCCTTCACGAATTAAGCGAAAGGAAGAACCGCCCCCTCATCAAGGTAAACTGTGCGGCGATCCCCGAGACGCTCCTGGAGAGCGAATTGTTCGGATATGAAAAGGGGGCCTTTACCGGCGCGTATCAGAGAAAGGTGGGAAAGTTCGAACTGGCGAACAAAGGGACGATCTTCCTTGACGAGATAGGCGACATACCCCTTCCCCTTCAGTCAAAGCTCTTAAGGGTCATCCAGGAAAAAGAGGTTGAAAGGCTTGGGGGGCTCCATACGGTCAAGGTGGATGTGCGGATCATCACGGCAACGAACAGGAACATCGAGGAAGAGGTAAAAAAGGGAGCCTTCCGCGAAGACCTCTATTACAGGCTGAAGGTGGTGGCAATACCGCTGCCTCCTTTAAGAGAAAGAAGGGAAGATATCCCGCTTCTCATCGACCATTTCCTGAAAAAGTTCAACGACAGGCACAACCGGGGCATCAAGGGAGTTACCAGCGAAGCGCGGGATATGCTCATCAAACATGACTATCCGGGCAATGTGAGGGAGCTCGAAAATGTCATAGAAAGGGCCGTTGTCCTTACGAGAGGGGACTACATATCCAAAGAGGATCTGCCGCTCGTGCCTGCCGGGACGGACGGCGCGCAGGAAAAAAGGATGAAAGACACCGTAGGGGCGCTCGAGAAGAGGATGATCACCGAGGCCCTTGTCAACGCCGACTGGGTTCAGACAAAGGCCGCTTCAGCGCTCGGCCTCAGCGAGCGAATGCTCAGATACAAGATCAAGAAGCACAATATCGTCAAGCCGGGGGACGGCTCATAGCTCATGGCTCATAGCAAAACCCGTTCAACGTTCAATGTTCTATGTTCAACGTTAAAACCATGCAGAAGAAAAGACCGGGTTTTTGGCTGATCGCTGAATGCTGATAGCTGGTAGCTGATGTTGATACTTTTTATTTGACTTTTGCTGCCTCAAAATAACATATTACAGGATGAGGGTTATGGAATGATGCGAAAAGATCCGCTTGTTGACCTGCTGATCCACGACCTGACGGGGCCGCTTTCGATCGTCTCGACAAGCGTCGGCAGCCTTTTAAGCAAAGAGGATAAATTCGGCCCCATCCCCGATGCCCAGCGTGAAACGCTCGAAAGGGTCCTCAGAAATGCAAACAGGGCAAAGGCGCTCCTTCAGGAAATGATCGAGGTCTACCGGTCAGAGGAAGGCCTGTTCAGAAAAGATGAAGTGGTGATTGCCGAGGTCGTCAGGGAGGCGCTCATGGAAGCCCTTGAGATAGTCAGCCCCGATATCGCCTCCTCGCTGTCAAAAACGGCCGGCGAAAAAGAGTTCAGCCGCGTGCTCGGCACAAACGGGATCTCCATCGAGGTCTCCGGCAGATACAGCAAAAACCCCTTTATTCATGACCGCAAGAAGATCCAGCAGATCACGAGAAATCTCATTACCAACGCGATGAAATACCGCAAAGAAAAGATGAAGCTTGTCGTCAGCGGCGATATAGACCTGGTGGTCACCGTCGAGGATGACGGCGAAGGGATCCCGCAGGAAAAACAGGATTACATCTTTAAGCGATTCTTTCACCTTAAGAATAAAACACAAAGCGGCGCAGAGGGCCTCGGGTTCGGCCTTTCATGCGTCAAATCACTCGTGGAAACGATGAGAGGGGATATCGTGGTAAAAAGCGGGGAAGGCGAAGGCTCATGCTTTACCGTCCGCATCCCTTCCCTTTAGTGTAAACCAAATAAGGAGGGTGTAATGAGCGAGTCCATTTTAAACGGAAAGAAGATCCTGGCAGTTGACGATGAGCCGGATGTATTGGCGGTCCTCGAGGAAGAGATCAGGGACGCCTGTCCGCAATGCCTGTTCGACAAGGCCACGACCTTTGAGGCCGCATCAAAGCTGATCGAGTCCAACCCTTATGACGTGGTCATACTTGATATTATGGGCGTACGGGGCTTTGACCTCCTGGACCTGGCGGTTAAAAAAGGTATGAAGGTCGTGATGCTCACCGCCCACGCCCTGAGTTCCGATGCCTTGAAAAAGTCATACGACATGAAGGCCCGCTCATATCTGCCGAAAGACAAGCTCGGCGAGGTCGTTCCTTTTCTTGAAGACGTCTTCAAGCACGATTTTGAGTCGGGGTGGAAAAACCTTTTCGAAAAGCTCCATGCCTTTTTCACTGACAAGTTCGAATCGGACTGGGAAAAGAAGACCGGCCTCAACTGGCGCGAATGGGGAAAAACATCAGGGCTGTAGC
>JAGOOA010000007.1:57506-78729 GCA_017992765.1 Syntrophorhabdaceae bacterium | reverse complement strand
TCGTATATCGTATATCGATAAACCCGTAAGTCGTGAGGCGTGAGGTGAAACTGCAGCAGGGAGCGGGGAGCTTAGGGCGGAGAGTCAAAAGACCCCTTACGACTTGGTTGTTCCGCTATGCGCCATGCACTTTGCGCTATGCTCCAGCATCCAGCACCAAGTATCCAGCGACCAGCATCGAGCATCCAGCATCGAGTTGCGGGAGAGGGCTAGGGAGAGGGGGGGAGGATAGGAGAAATATTGAACAAAAGGATCGAAAAGGGTATTGTATTATTGTGAGAACGAGCAGGATGATAACCCTTTATGTTGTATCGATCGCCGCAGCCGTATTCCTGGCGGGGTGCGCATCGCAGGGGCCCGTGCTCTATCCGAACGCTTATCTTAAAAGGGTAGGTGAAGAGCAGGCACAGCGGGATATTGCCGACTGCGAGAGGCTGGCCGACGAGTACGCCGGATCCAGCGAAGGCGCCCAGGTCGCAAAAAGTACGACGGCAGGCGGAGCCGGCGGCGCCGTGGTGGGCACCGCGGTCGGCGCGGTGACCGGCGACATCGGAAGAGGCGCAGGTGTCGGCGCTGTCGCCGGGGCAGCCAGCGGGCTTGTCAGGGGCGTGTCGAAGGCGTCACAGCCGGACCCGGTCTACAAGAACTTTGTAAACAAGTGCCTCCGCGACAAAGGCTACGAACCGATAGGGTGGAGGTAAGCCGTTCGGCGTAATACGTTCGGCGAGAAGGGGCGTCTCCGGCAACTTTACTGCTGGAGGGGGCGGCGTGAGCCCCGGAAAATTGTCAGCAGATCTGGGGGGCGCCGCATGACAGCACCTGCGTTTCCCTGCTCCTGTCCCTGAACACCGTTGTTCCCTTCAGCCCCATCCGGTAGGCCTCAAGGTAGATGTGGAGTATCGTCTCCGGGCTTGCATCTTCGGGCAGGTTGATCGTCTTTGAGACAGCGTTGTCCACGTGGCGCTGGAAGGCCCCCTGGATCGCAAGATGGCAGCGGGGAGCGACCTGGTAGGCTGTCCTGAAAAGCCTTGTAATTGTTGTCTGAGCATTTTGAGCCTGGCGCATCTGCTCATACAGGGGATCAACAACATCGACCTTTAATCCCCCGAAGAGCATCCGCGAATACCGTACATCGTATATGGGCTCGATCCCGCTCGATGTCCCGGCAATGATGCTCAGGGTGCCCGTAGGCGCTATCGTCGTTGTCGTCGCGTTCCTCTGCGGAAGGTTCTTCTTCTCCCATATGCTGCCCTTGTAATGCGGGAATACGCCGCGCTCGCCGGCGAGCGCGTGCGACGCCGCCTTTGATTCCTCTTCGATGAAACCCATTACCTTTCCGCCGGTTTGTTCCGCCTCGGGAGAATCATAAGGGATGCCGAGGGCGATCAGCATATGGGCAAACCCCATGACCCCGAGCCCTATCTTCCTGTTGCCCTTTGTAATGGCGGCTATCTCGGGGAGAGGGTACTTGCTCGCGTCGATGACGTTGTCGAGGAACCGTACTGCATTGTGCGTCAGGCGCTTCAGAAGCTCCCAGTCGATGTGGCCGCCCTTTACGATCCTGACAAGGTTGATGGAGCCGAGACAGCACGATTCATACGGGAGAAGGGGCTGTTCGCCACATGGATTTACAGCTTCGATCTCTCCCATGTGGGGCGTCGGGTTTGCCCTGTTGATGGTATCAATGAAAAGGACCCCCGGTTCCCCTGCCGTCCATGCGGATTCAGCGATGAGCGCGAAAAGCCTTTGCGCTTTGACTGTTCTCACCGCTTTTCCTGTCCGGGGATTGATAAGCGGAAAATCCTTGTCCTTGGCATATGCCTCCATGAATGCGTCGGTAACGGCTACCGAGAGGTTGAAATTATTCAGCTCCCGGAGATCTTTTTTCACCGTTATAAATTCTTCTATGTCGGGGTGGTCGATCCGCAGGATCCCCATGTTTGCGCCTCGCCTGGTCCCTCCCTGCTTTATGACCTCCGTTGCCATGTTAAAGACCCTGATGAACGATACGGGGCCGCTCGCGGCGCCCATTGTTGAGGCTACGATATCGTCCTTCGGCCTTAGGTGTGAAAAGGAGAAGCCGGTGCCGCCGCCGGTCTGGTGGATCAGAGCGGTCTCTTTGACACTGTCAAAGATGGAATCGAGGGAGTCTTCGACGGGCAGGACGAAACAGGCAGAAAGCTGGCCGAGATCCCTGCCGGCGTTCATCAGGGCAGGAGAGTTGGGGAGGAATTCGAGGCTGGACATCATGCGGTAGAACTCTTCTTCCGCCCTTTTAGGGTCCCCGCCCTTGTAGCTCTCCTCTGCGCCCGCAATAGCCCGCGCCACTCTCCTGAACATGCCGTCAGGGCTCTCGACGGGATTGCCCGCCTCGTCTTTTATGAGGTATCGTTTGTTCAGGATAAGGGTGGCGTTCCGGCCAAGCATGTTCGCTCTCTCCCTTCCAACATAGTAGCGGCTCACGCTGGAAGTGTCAATAACAACAGTATATCGTATATCGTAGTTCGTATATCGAAAATTCCAAGAAATCCGTTAGGCGTGAGGGGAGGGATAAAGACCGAAAGACGAGGGACGATGAAGAGCAGATGCTCGTCACTGGCCGCTCAATACTCGATGATCGAGGCTGATGGACCACCTACTAAGAAGTTGCCTCTCTTGTCTTTTACTATCTACTATTCACTATCGACTATCGACTGCCTTCAGCGGTCTTATCTTTGCCGCGTCGGGATTGAGCCAGTGAAGGGGAGGCTTTCCCATGAGGACGTTCAGGAGGTTCCGTGCGGCGAGCTCAGACATCTTTCCCCTGGCCTCGTGCGTTGCGCTCCCGATATGGGGCAGAAGGGTCACGTTGGGGAGGTCGAGCAACGGGTTGTCCTTCCCGAGGGGTTCCTTCTCGAATACGTCGAGACCCGCGCCCGCGATCCGCTTCTCTCGAAGCGCTTCTATGAGCGCTTTCTCGTCAACCGTCTGCCCCCTCGAGGTATTGATGAGGATTGCGGTGGGTTTCATGAGCTTCAGCCTTTTTGCGTCGATCAAGTGAAAGGTCTCTTTCGTGAGCGGCGTATGAATGGTCACGAAATCAGATTCGCGCAGCAGATCGGGAAGCGGTCTGTATTCGGCGCGAAGCCTCTTTTCCTCAGCGGAAGAGGACCGCTTTACGTCGGCATAGAGGACCCTCATATCGAACCCTCTTGCCCTTTGCGCCACAGCCCTGCCTATCCTTCCGAGACCGATGATCCCTATCGTACTTCCCCTCACCGACCGGCCGAGCAAGAGGGAAGGCGACCACGAGATCATCCACCGTTTCCCCCGCACGAACAAATCGGCCTGGACGATATTCCTTGAGACAGCCAGGATAAGGGCAAAGGCAAGATCGGCAGTTGCCTCCGTGAGGACTCCCGGCGTGTAGCCGATGTAGATCCCCTTTTCCGTCGCCGCCGCAACATCGATATGTTCAAAGCCGGCGCTGTATGTGCTGATGACCTTGAGGTCCGGACCGGCCTCAAGGACCTCCCTGTCGATCCTTTCGGTGAGGAGGCAGAGCAGCGCGTCCTTGCCCGCTATGTTTTTTATGATCTCCTCGCGGGTGGGCGGTGTCTCCTTTTTATGAAGTGTGATAATGCAATATTCGCCGATGAGCCTGATCCCGGGCTCAGGGATCGTGCGTGTAATATATACCTTCGGCTTCATATCCTCAGAACCTTACCCTGAATCCTGCGTTCACGCTGTGGGCCTCATACCTGGCTTCACCGATCTGGACATCGTAGCTTATATGGACAGACATATTGCGCACGGTAAAGGCGGTAATGCCCGCACCGAGGGAGAGGAAGCTCCTGTCGGGGGGCGCGGTCTGGATGCTGAAGGGAGAGCTCCCCTGGGCAAGGCGTGACGTGATGTTCTGGCTGTCCCTTAAGAACTCATACCCGTAGGAGGCACGGATATGAGGCATGATGAGCGCTGCATTGGCCTGCCATGCGTAAGAGGCCCTGGCCCCTATGCTCCCCTGCAGCGATTCCGTGCTCTGTTTATCTACGTCAAGGTTCAAGGCGCCTGCCCCTGATTCGGTATAGCTGTCGATGGTCAGCTTGATGTATTGGAAGGACATATTTGGGGTTATAACCCAGTTGTTCTTACGGAGATCGTAGCCTGTGCCTGCGAAGGCGGTAAGCTGGCTGCCGCCAGGGGATGCGTTTGCGGTGCGGTCAAGCCCGGGGAACACTATACGGCGGGTATTGTCATAGCCGGCCAGGCCGTAGCTTATGCTGCCGTCTACAAAAAAGTTCTTTTTATACCAGGTGCCGTATGCGCCCAGGTTGTAGCCGTCCATCTTCACCTTGCTGCCTATATTATCCACATTGGCCCTGGAGGCGTTAAGCCCCAGCATGAGACCGGCAATTATGTTTTTAGTGAAGCGATAGTCAGAGCCCACGGTGATCCCTGCGCTGGTAAAGTCATAGCCCGTTCGGCCAGGGGTGTCCTTCTGGTCACCGTAGCCGGCATTGCCCTTTATGAAAAAACCCCATCTTTTATCCACCCTTGAGGGGAGCATGCCGGCAAGGTCGGGATTTATGCTGGCAAGCATCACGGGCATTCCATTCCCGTTCTTGAAGTACAGGCCGTTGAGGCTTATGCCCCGTATCCCGTGCCTGAGATCGCTTAAACGCTCCGAGATGTTGCCCGCCTGGAAGCCGGCCCCGCTGATGCCCATGGCTGACCGGGCCTCGCTCCCCTTCGGGGCGATCTGGTCCAATGCAGATGCCGTCTGATCGTAAGAGGGCAGGGCATCAAGGGCGGTCAATACAGCATTCAGATCGCCGGTTGCAGTATTCCCGGCCGAGTTGAGCATGGATGCTATTGCCCTCTGGCTGGCGCTAAGATGGGCGATGAGATTCTGGTTGGCGTAGTCCCTCTCTGCCACGAGGTAGACCTGATTGGGGATATCGTATTTGGGCTTAAAGAGCACCGTGGGGGTGATATTGGTAATAAGAGATGAGAACTGCCCCGTTACTCCTGCCGTGGCGGTGAGGATGGCGCCAAACTTTGTCTTGAGGGCGGGTATGTAGCCCCCTGTCCACGAGGTCTGGAGGATTCCGTCCAGGTCTGCGCTGCCGTTTATTGCAAGCAGGTCATTGCTTGTCGGGGAGGCGACCTCGGCGAGAAGCTTTGCCTTGGTGTCTTGATAATAGTCACCATTTATGGTGAGGGTGCCGATGGAATTGCCGGGCTTGATGGTGCCGTCCAGGTGATAGAAGCCGTAGGGTGCGTCGATGATGCCGCCCCCAGAGACAATGCCGCCGTCGAGGACAAACCACCCGTCTTCAGGGTCGATGTCGTCAACAGGCCGCGCCATCTTTACGGTCCCGTTGATATTCATCTCCCCGCCCGATATCGCCACCTTTTCGCTGACCTCGAGGTTCAACCCTGCCGGATTGACAAAGAGATCGGCGGAATCGGTGAGCGCAAGGGTCCTTGCCTTTATATCGTGGGTCTGGGTGGTGGCGCCGGGCTTATTGAATATAAGCTCCCCCATGAGAAGGGTAAGGTTGTAGCTGTTCCACGTCCCGAGGCTGGTTTTGCTGACCTTGTCGCCCATGGTGATGGTCCATGTGCCCGAGGCCTTGTCTGTCCCACCGAGCGGGTCTTCCCCCCAGAAGGCATTGGTGAGAAATGTCCAGCTGAAGTTGGTGACGCTTACATTGTCCTGCTGTGCGGCGGGAAGGTCTTTCGTTGAATTGAACAGCCCGCTCTTTGTGTTATATGGGGATATGATGCCTGCCGTCAGGTTTCCCCGGTTTGAATGGGTGAAGTTGAGGGTCACCTCAACGCCCTCCAGGGGCTGCCTCAGCGATGCCGGCAATTCCGTCGTGGTAAATGTGAATTGCTGGCTTGTCCCTCCAGCGCCGCTGCCGTCAATATACTCGATCGGTTTATTGACCGTCTGCGTTGAGCTCGAACAGGAGGTTTGCGTAGTAACGCCTTTTACCGTCTTAAGCCTTTCCACGAACTTGCCTGCATTGATATTGCCGAAGCCGTAGTTTGGGTTGAACCAGTTGCCTGCGCCGTTCTTTACCCATTCTTCGTCATCGGGGTCGACCATGCTGCTCGTTTGAACAAGCACGTGTTTGGCCATGCGCACGTCCATATATTTGTTTGCCTCCATGCCAAGGGCCAGGATGCCTGATACGAGCGGGGCGGCGGAGGATGTGCCCCCGAAGGTGCTGGTATAGCTTGTATTGGGAAATGTATCGCTTTTATCGCCATCCGTATTGTCGGCAGAGTAGCGGTTATAGCCCAGGTTGGCGCCGGTCCTGTCGGTGGTGGTAATGCCGAAGCCTGTACTGCTTGACGACGGCGCCGTTACAAACACGTTGTACCCGTAGTTGCTGTAGCTGCTGTATTTCCCGTCGCTGCCCAGGGCGGCGACGGCGATGACGTTGCTGTTGGTAAGGACATTATCCTTGGCGGCATCTTCGTTTGCCTGACCCCGTTCGTTTCCCGCGGCCCATACATGGATGATGCCGTTGGCGGCGGTCCTGTTCAACGCGGCCGTGATGTCAGGGCCGTGAAGGTCGTCATCCAGGTTCCAGGGTTTATTTTGACCATAGCTATGGTTCATTATGCTCATCGTGGGTTTTGCCGTGATCTTCCCCGTAAAGGGGTCCACGCCGCTCTTCCAGTAATAGGCCTGTACATATAACGCCCTAATGGCTGTGTTATTGGCTTCCTTCCCGTGGTACGGGTTTAACGCGACGATGGATGCGTACGGTGCAGCGCCTGTGCCGCCTATGCCGTTGCCTCCGCGCGCGGCTGCCACCCCCGCAACGGCCTGACCGTGGTTCTCGTCTTTATCGATAGGCCCCTGGGGCGCGTTTGCAATAGAGGCGTCGGAGCTGAAATTGCGGCTCAGGTCAGCCCTGTAGTTGGGTGCTATATCTTCGTGGGTCCCCTCCACGCCATCATCCACAATGCCTATGAGAACCCCTTTGCCGGTGTACCCAAGTTTCCAGGCCCCCGTCAGGTTTGCATCGATGCCCGTACCGATGATGCCGTTTATGCCTTCAGAGGGTGTTTGGTTTAAGAGGTGCCACTGTCCTGGAAAATTCGCCAATGTTTGTGTATTGTGATATTCAAAAAAGGGATCGTTCGGCGTAAAAGTGGTCATGGTCTGACCGTAGACTACCATAGGAAAAGACGCAATAAGGCAAACCATGAGAAGCGCCTTTATATGAAACCTGCTTCTTGTTTTTATGTTCAATATGCCTTCCGAATCTTTCCCGGCGCGGAACGTTTATCGGGATAGCCCCCAGCTACCTGATTTATTTCTGCCTGGTAGCACCAAAAGACCTTTCAGCGACCGCTTCACAATACATTATATTTATTTATTTCTGTTATCTGAACATCTTTTTCAGCGCCGCCCGGGGGAGATATGACGACCTTGTAATCTTTCATCATGTTCGGCCTGACGACGTTGTACACCTTAAGCGGCGTAAAAGGTGTATGCTTTTGTTCGTTAGGTTCCCTGGCCACCATGATCTTGGTAATGGCCTGAACGCTGAATTGAACCTCTTTTACCCGCTCCCCTTTTTTGGCATACACAATATGCCTGTCGCCGTCCGCGCTGGTGGCCACGGAGATGGTTTCGTCGGCATTGTTCTCGATCTCCACGTTTCCCGCCGTTACGTTCTGCGAGAGAAGCAAACAGAAGATAAATCCCGCCATCATCCCGACCATAAACAATTTTGCCGTTTTCATCGTATCACGCCTCCAATTATCTTTATTGAAATATAATGAATGTACCAACCTGTTTTTTCCCAAGATAAATATATTAGGTTAAGCAAATGAAAATCAAGGAAATCTTTAGCGTAAGAGGTATTTTGTCAATATGGATGTTAACAAAAACCTGTTGATTTTATTTGAGGCGTTGCTATGATAGAGGAAATGGGGTTGCAGCGCTGAAAAACTATTCTTTCCGGTTTTTACTGATCATCAATGTTCTTTTTATCATCATGCTGCCCTGTTCGTTCCTGTACGCCGATATCGACCCGCAATATCAAGACAGGCTGAACCATCTGACGGAAAGGTTAAAGCTGGAGGGATTTGCGGAGGAGGAGATCAGCACGATCCTTGCGGACGGCAGGCTGGAGCTCTACCCGCACATTGTTGGGAGGAGCGGCAAGGGGATCGATTACATGAGCCGGAGATTCGGACTGCTTACGACAAGCTCCATCGAGCGCGGGCAGATGATATTGAACGAGAACAGGGAGACCCTCGAGGAGATAGAACGATCGTTCGGTGTAGAAAAAGAGGTGGTCGTGGCCATCTTGCGAATAGAGACGGACTTCGGGAGAAAAACGGGAAAATACCCCGTGCTCAACAGCCTTCTCACCATGGCGCTCGTTGAGAACCGCCGTTCGGCATGGGCGGAGAACGAGCTGATAGAGTTCCTCCGCATATGCAGGGAACAGCACAGGGATCCATTTTCTGTGAAGGGTTCATGGGCGGGCGCGTTCGGCATCTGCCAGTTCATTCCTTCTTCCTATGTGCGGTTCGCCGTTGACGGGAACGGGGACGGCGTCGTAGATCTTTTTGAATTCAGGGACGCCGTCGCAAGCATTGCCAATTATCTGAAGGCGCACGGCTGGGAGAGCGGAGATCTCCAGGCAAAGCGCCGGGCGATATATGCCTACAACCACTGTGAGAGCTATGTCGACGCCGTCCTTGCTTACGCAAAAGCAACAAAAGAAAGATCCTGAAAATAATCAAGAGATAGTGCTGCAAGATTTCATTAGGGAGACTTTTTATTGATCGCATCGGCATAGAGAAGCTAAAGGTGCTGTTCTGACCTCAAGGCAAGATCAAACAATATACAAGGGCAGGGTGTCGTTATGGCAAAGCATTCCCATCAGTTCGTAGAGACCTTTGACGGTTTTGTGGGGTTTGGTTATGACAGGAAGTCCAACGAGAATACCGTGCAGGTATACCTCCAGAAATTCTCGGATGACCAGATGATGGAAGCGGTCCTGAAGCGGATGACCGATGATGACCTGACAGAGATATTTGACGTACTAGGTAAAATGATCAAAAATTACCTCACCGAGCCGGAATACCACAGATTGTTCCTCAAAGAAGAAGATTAACGAAACGGAAAAACAATTATCTCAAATTCCCTTTGAACGAGCCACTTTGAAAGGGCAACGCTTAGGTCATTGTCTATTCCTAACGCTATGGAGAGCACGGTCCTCAGTTAGCTGACAATTTAAGATGAATGAAGGGGAAAAAAATATTCGGATTCCTCTTGACAAGTCGCAGTTATGAATATATATTCATAATAGAGGTGCAAATGTCAAGACCAACATGTCGTCGGAACATAGGTTTCCTTCCCCATATAACGTATTTCAAGCCAGCCGGCATAAGGATGGGGGAGCTGGATGAGGTCATTCTCCAGCATGACGAGCTGGAAGCGATCAGGTTAAAAGACCAGCTTGGGATACCGCAGGAGGAGGCAGCAAAACAGATGAATGTGTCGCAGCCTACCTTCCACCGCCTTATAGTATCGGCCCATGAAAAAATGGCAGATGCCGTTGTGAACGGGAAGGCGCTTAGGATCGAAGGGGGCAATGTGGCGATCGATAATACACAGATACCACCCTGCGGGTGGCGTCAGATGTGCAAACAGGGGTGGAAAGGAAAATCTGTGTCTCAAAAAGACGGTACATTACTCGCAGAACAAGGAGGGACGATGAAGATCGCGATAACAAGTGTTGATGGAACCCTGGAAGGAATGGTAGATGAGCGTTTCGGCAGGAGCAGGAAGCTGATCATCTACGACAGAGAGGACAAAAATCATACTGTAGTTGACAACTCGGTAAATATGGGCGCGGCGCAGGGTGCAGGGATCCAGAGCGCGCAGAACGTGATAAATTCCGGCGCGAAGGCGGTTGTCAGCGGTCACCTGGGACCAAATGCATACCGCGTGCTTCAGGCGGCGGGCGTTGATGTCTACGTTGCGTCCAATATGACAGCGGCCCAGGCGATCCAGGCATACGAGCAGGGGAAACTTGCTAAATTAACCGGTCCCGACGTAAGCGGGCACTGGTAAAAGGAGGTATCTGTTATGCCAAGAGGAGACGGAACGGGACCAATGGGACAGGGTCCGATGACAGGAAAAGGCGGAAGGGGCACAGGCGCAGGAGGCGGAAGAGGGGCTGGCGGCGGCGGAAGGGGCCGTATGGGTGGAAAAGGACTTGGGCCGGCCGGAGAGTGCGTGTGTCCTCAGTGTGGAACAAGGGCGCCTCATGAGCGGGGAGTACCCTGTTATGAGCAGAAATGTCCAAAGTGCAATATTCCGATGACAAGGGCCTGAAGATGATGAAAAATATGAACATCGCCTTTGCGAGCGGCAAAGGAGGAACAGGAAAGACTACGATAGCGGTAAACCTGGCTTATTTTCTTGCCCGTTCCGGGGAGCATGTCCAGTACCTGGACTGCGATGTGGAGGAGCCGAACGGGCATATATTCCTGAAGCCAAAGATCGATAAGAGCGCTCCGGCAAATGTTCTGGTGCCGGTGATCGACCAGGATAAATGTACTTCCTGCGGCGAATGCAGTTCTCACTGCCAGTTCAATGCCCTTGTTACGCTCCCGAACAACGTGCTTCTGTTCCCCGAGCTGTGCCACGGCTGTGGTCTGTGTATACATATATGCCCGGAGAGGGCAATCCGGGACGGTGATCGGGAGATAGGGCTGATCGAAAAGGGAACCGCAACTGAGGACATTGATTTTATACACGGCATCCTTAACGTAGGCGAGCCGATGGCCGGCCCCCTGATCCATGAGGTAAAACACCACTACAAAGAAAACTACATCCGGATCATCGATGCGCCGCCCGGGACATCGTGCCCGGTGGTGAAAACGATCTTCGATGCCGACGTGGTGGTAATGGTAACAGAACCGACCCCCTTTGGCCTCCATGATCTGAAGATCGCCGTATCGGTGGCAAAAAACCTGGGAAGACCGATCGGGATTGTGATCAACCGGCAGAATGGCGAATTCTCCCCCCTCGAAGAGTATCTGTCAGAGAACGACCTGCCTGTGATCATGGCGCTGCCGGAAGACAGAGAGATCGCGCGCCATTACTCCGCAGGAGATATTATCCTGAAGTCTCTTCCCGCTTATGCTGAACGGTTTACGGAGCTTGCCTTGAATATCGGCAGGCTCTTGGGGAAGACACAATGCAGGTGATAAAATGATAAATATAAAAGAGATGGTTGTTGTCAGCGGCAAAGGGGGGACGGGAAAGACTTCCCTTACAGGGGCCCTTTCTTTTCTCTTCCGTAATAAAGTAATAGCAGATTGCGACGTGGATGCCGCGAATTTGCACATGATCCTTAATCTCGATAAAGTGTTGCTCACAAAGGAATTTTTCGGAGGAAAGAAGGCAAGGATAGCGCCGGAACGCTGCACCGATTGCGGTAAATGCAGGGATGTCTGCATGTACGACGCGATATCCGAGGATTTTGTGGTCGACCTTATCTCCTGCGAAGGATGCGGCGCCTGCCATTTTTTATGCCCGGCAGGGGCAGTAGAGTTCGACGAGAGGCTTTCGGGGTATTGCTATATCTGCAGCACCGGGGACAACGGCCGGTTTGTCTTTGCCGAAATGATCCCGGGAGAAGAAAACTCAGGAAAGCTTGTTGCCATGGTCAGGAACGAGGCCCGCGAAGAGGCCACAAAGACAGGCCATGAGCTGATCCTGATCGACGGTCCGCCGGGGATAGGCTGCCCCGTCATTTCTTCCCTCACCGGAACGCATCTGGCCGTGATAGTGACAGAGCCGACGCCGACAGGGGCGCACGACCTGAAGCGCATTGTGGAGTTAACGAATCATTTTCAGATCAAGACTGCCGTTGCGGTAAACAAAAGCGATATCAACGTCTCCTATGCCAGGGAAGCACAGCAGTTCTGCAAGGACAACAGCCTTGTGTACCTTGGCGATATACCTTACGAACCGAAGATCACGGAGGCACAAAAAGAAGCGAAGACCATCCTTGATTTTGCCCCTCAGTGCGGTGCAAGCGGGGCGATACGGGAAATACATACAAAATTACAATCAATTCTGGAGGAACTATGAGCAACGAGAAACCAAATGATGAAATGGCACTGCAAAAGAAGCTTGACAGGATCCAGCGTATATTTATCGTCCTTTCCGGCAAGGGCGGCGTGGGAAAAAGCACGGTGGCAGTTAATCTCGCCCTGAGCCTTTCGTTGAGGGGGCTGAGAACGGGGATACTCGACGTGGACATCCACGGCCCGAGCGTGCCGAAGCTCCTTGGCCTTATCGGAAAAAGGGTCGGCGTATATAACGAAGAGATCATGCCGATCGAGGTGCACGCGAACTTAAAGGTTGTTTCTATGGGATTGCTGCTCGATGGGAACGAGCAGGCCGTTATCTGGAGAGGCCCGCTCAAAGCCAATGTGATACGGGAGTTTGTTCAGAACGTCGCCTGGGGCGACCTGGATTGCCTCGTGGTCGATTGCCCCCCGGGAACCGGCGACGAGCCCCTTTCAGTCGCGCAGCTCCTTGGAGGAAAAGGCAGCGCGATCATCGTCACAACGCCTCAGCAGGTTGCGACGATAGACGTGGAAAAATGCATCACCTTCTGCCGGCAGCTCAATCTCCCCATCGCGGGCATCATCGAGAACATGAGCGGTTTTGTCTGCCCCCACTGCGGCAAAGAGGTGGATATATTCTCTACCGGCGGAGGCGTGAAGCTGGCAGAGAGCTACGGGATACCATTTTTAGGAACTATCCCCCTCGACCCTGATATCGTAAAAAGCGGCGACGAAGAGCGGCCTTACATGTATTTCTACTCCAAGACAAAAACAGCGGAGAGGTTCGATGAGATCGTCGACAAAACAATGGACTTTGAAAAACCAGGGGTTGACGTTGCCCGGAGCGGCGTTGCAGGGGGGGCCCCTGCAGAGCCTCATCCGCAGGTTCAGGATAACAGCAAGGAGGTTTCCATGAAATTCGCTATACCTACATACCAGGGAAAATTATGCGCCCATTTCGGCCACTGCGAGGCGTTTGCACTCATTGATACGGACAGCGAAGGCAAGGTAGTAAACGAAAACTATGTTACCCCGCCCCCCCACGAACCGGGATTGTTGCCCCCATGGCTTGCACAGCAGGGCGTCAACTGCATCATAGCCGGCGGAATGGGCAGCCGCGCCCAGCAGCTTTTTGCACAGCAGGGCGTCAGGGTCGTTACCGGCGCGCAGGCTGAATCCCCCAGGGAGGTCGTGGAACAGTACCTGAAAGGGACGCTTCAGACGGGCGCAAATACGTGCGACCATTAGGCCGGGACAGGTGAGGAGAGAAGAGCGGATACTTGTTCCTGGATACTGGGGACTCCTCTGACTATCAGCTATCAGCGATCAGCTGTCAGTCTAAAGCATTTTTTGTTTCAGCTGACGGCTGTGTGCTGACTGCTGGCTGCTATTGACTATTCACTGCTTTTGTTAGGAGGTGCAGGTATGCCTATCCATGAATACCAACGCAGGGAAGGGGTTTTGGTCCCATTGGAAGTTGACAGGCTGGTTGTTACAGTCGTAACGGACAACTACTACGATTCGGTAAGGGTCAACCCGCCTTCAGGCAAAAGGTGGAAGTCCTCCCCGGGCATCTCTGTCCACGCGGAACACGGCCTGTCGTATCACATAGAGGCTGTGGTGAACGGAAGATCGCACTTCCTTATGTTCGATTACGGCCTCGATCCTGTGGGCGTCCTCAATAACGTAGAACTGCTGGGGATAGACCTGAAAAAGGTCGAAGCATTCGGATTGAGCCACGGCCATTTTGACCACTGGAGCGGCCTGATGGACATACTGGAGCGCGTTGCTCAAGGTACGCCGCTTTACGTCGGCGAAGAAACCTTTGCCCACAGATACTCTTTGCGGCCGGGGAGCGATGAGCTGACAGATCTGGGAAGGCTGGAGAGAGAGGCAATAAAGAAGCAGGGTATTGCGAAAATAGTAGAGGTGAGGGAGCCCGTTGAGGTAATACCCGGTTGTTATATGACCGGGAACATCGGGAGGATAACGGAATATGAAAAAGGGTCCCCGAGCCTGCTTGTAAAGCGCGGCGAAAAGATCGAACAAGATAAATTTCCAGGGGAGCAGGCGATCGCCTGTCATGTAAAAGACAAAGGGCTCGTCGTCATCTCGGGCTGCGCCCATGCAGGTATTATCAATACGGTGAGGCACGCACAGAAGATAACAGGTATCGGAAAGGTTCACGTCGTGATAGGGGGGTTCCACCTCGTCAATGCGCCGCAGGAGGTCATAGAGAAGACGGTGGACGACATGCAGGCGATAGCCCCCGACCATATCATTCCCGCGCATTGCACCGGCTTCGAGGCGATCTTGACCTTTGCGGAAAAGATGCCGCACCAGTTTATCCTTAATACCGCGGGGACACAGTATGTGTTTGGAGTTTAGGGGCATAGTGCAGCCTTAAATAGAACACGGGGTGTTTGTAGAATGAATATATATGAAATTATCTGTGAGTACCTGGAAAGGGGGAAAGGCGGGATACTGGCTACCGTGATAAAAAGAGAGGGATCTGCGCCGAGGGACATAGGGGCAAAGATGTTCGTCGGGGAAGACGGCAAGACCTTCGGCACTGTCGGCGGGGGCCGCCTCGAATCTGACGGGTACAGAGGGGCCCTCGAGATAATGAACAAAGGGATAACAAAAGTATTCAGCATACGCATGGAAGCTCAAAGGGTTGAAGAAAAGGACATGCTCTGCGGCGGGAACGTTGAGGTGCTGCTGGAGCCGGTAACGGTTAAGCACCTCAACGTATACAGGCGCATTGAGGATTGCCTGAAAAACAGGGAGAAAGGGGTCATCGTAACGAATTTCGGGGAGGGTGCCCTTGCCAAAACCCTGATCGACAAGGAGCTGAATGTTGTCGGAGACCCGCTTGACGATGAGACCATCAACAAGCATAAAGATCTATTCTACGGGAATCAGCCTGTGCTTTTAGACGGGTCATTTGTCGATCCCATACAGATATCTTTTCCCCTTTATATCTTCGGCGCGGGGCATGTGGCGCAATCTCTTTCAAAGATAGCAAGGATCGCGGGTTTTTACATCACCGTTGTGGACGACAGAGAAGAGTTTGCGAACAAAGAGAGGTTTCCCGACGCCAATACGATCATAGTCGGGGACTTTCAGGACGCCTTTAACTATCTGGATTTTACAGGCAACGAATATGTCGTGATCCTCACGAGAGGCCACGAATACGATGCGGAGGCCCTCAGGGAATCAATGAAAAGAGACGCAAAATATGTGGGAATGATAGGAAGCAGAAGAAAGGTGAAGATCATACTTGACCATATGAGGGAAGGCGGTCTCGATGAGGAGGCCATTGGCAGAATCCATGCGCCCATAGGGATCTCCATCAACGCAGAGACGCCGGAAGAGATAGCGATCAGCATAGCGGCAGAGCTTGTATCCGTAAGGAATGCCCATCAAGGGGCTTAAAAGGGCATTGAACAGTAAGGAGGGAACAGAGGTTTATAATGGAAATCCTTGAAAGAATTATCAGCCGGATCGATGCCGATGCCCCCGTGAAAGAGGTAAGGAAGGGCGTTTTCTGGACCGCGGTGGTGAGCAGGTTTTGCGGGCTTTCGTCTACCATGCTGAAGGAGCATTGTATGGATGAAGATATAGATGAAACCGTCCCTGCATCGTTTACGGATATGACCGCCCTCGAACTCGCGCGTTTTTCTCTCTCCAGCGACATATCAAAGGCTTCGTTGGGGCTTGCGGCGATAAATTCCCTTATAGAGGTCGACGAATTGAGGTCTGTTGAGATCAACGCCGGGAACCTGTTGCTGAAAAAGGGGATCGACAAAAACATCTCCGTCATCGGCCATTTTCCCTTTACAAATGATCTCAGGAATGTGGCGAAGAATCTCTGGGTCATCGAAAAAAGGCAGAGGCCGGGCGACTATCCGGAGGATAATGCAGGGCAATACCTTCCCCGATCGGACATAGTGGCCATCTCGAGCACGACGCTTATAAACCACACGCTGCCGGGGCTGCTCAGATTATGCCCCGAAAAGAGCGTGAAGATGCTTCTTGGGCCGACAACCCCTATGAGCCCCGTATTGTTTGATTACGGGGTTGACATCATCTCCGGGAGTAAGGTTAAAGATGATGAGGTAGCGCTTAAGCATATAAGCGAGGGGGCCAATTTCAGGCAGTTAAAAAGGACAGGGGCAATAAAGCTGATAACGATGATAAGAACCGGTGAATATCTGGTATAATAAATATGAGCGACATGCTCGAAGGGGAGGTACGGACTGGCTATGCACGTATACAGCGATAAGGTAATCCAGCACTTTAAAGACCCCAAAAACGTGGGGACCATAGAAGATGCAAATGGGGTGGGCGAAATAGGGGACCCTTCCTGCGGTGATTTTTTAAGGGTCTTTATCAAAGTCGAAAAGGACATTGTGGCCGATGTAAAATATCAGATAAGAGGCTGTCCTGCGTCTATAGCATGCGCAAGCGTTATGACGGAACTTATAATAGGGAAGGATCTTGACGATGCGATGATGCTTACCGAAGATGACATTATAGCCGCGCTCGATGGGCTGCCTGAATTCAAGATCCACTGTTCGGCCCTGGGGGCAGCAGGCCTTCAGAAGGCGATCATAGATTATTTCGAAAAATATGTACACAGAAAGAAGGAATAAGGAGGCCGGTATGAAAAAACATCTGGTGTTGGCACTGTTTTTGATAATGCTTTGCACTCCTTTGATTCTTCATTCGGAGGATCTGCCTGCATTAGTGTCGGCGTCGTGGCTCAACGAGAATCTTGGGAAGCCGAACGTGCTCGTGCTTGACATAAGAAAGGTAGAGGATTACAGGGCCGGCCATATCCCCGGCGCGTTGAGCCTTACCTACGCGGCATGGCGCACGATGGGGGAAGCCCTTGACTGCCAGCTTCCTTACAGGGACGAGCTCACGGATACGATCTGCTCCTCCGGGATCAGCGCTGAGACGTATGTGGTGATCGTAGGCAACACAGATACGTTCCGGCAGCTCGTAAACGCAACCCGCGTCGCCTGGACGCTGAAATATGCGGGGGTAAAGCGCCCCGCCATCCTTGATGGAGGGTATAAAAAATGGCTGGAGAAGAACTATCCCGTGACAAAAGAATGGGTGAAGCGGCCAAAGAGCAGATATAAGTGCAAATGGAACGAGAACGTGCTTGCGACAAAAGGGTACGTCACGTCGCATTTCAAAGAACTGGCTATCGTGGACACGAGAACCGAAAAGCTGTTCAAGGGAGAGGTGTCGGATCCGATGCTGAAAAGGAAAGGGCACATCCCCGGCGCGATCAATCTTCCTTTCTCTCTTGTCTTTCACAAGGACGGGACCTTTACAAGCCCCGATGTGCTCAGGTACATTGCCCTGCACAGCGTCGGCGATGACCCCGGCAAGCGGATCGTGGTCCTCTGCTGCAACGGGCAGTTCGCCTCTTCCTGGTGGTTTGCGTTCAGCGAGATACTCGGGTACAGGGATGTGAGGATCTACGACGGCTCTATGGAAGAATGGTGCAGGGACGTAGACACCCCGCTTGTAGAAGGAGCGGAGGGAAAATAGAATGGGTGCAATAAAAAGATTTAAATATATCTACGGGCCTGTCCCCTCGTGGAGGATCGGAAGCTCTCTGGGCATCGACCTGCTTTCTCAAACAGAAAAGATATGCAGCTTTGACTGCAACTATTGCCAGATTGGGAAGACAAAAAACCATTCTCTCTCAAGGGAGAGATACGTCAGCGAAGAAGAGATAGCGAAGGAGTTGACAACGCTGCCCCAGGACGTTCAGATCGATTTTCTCACCTTCTCGGGCCGCGGAGAGCCGACCCTGGCGGCGAATCTGAGCGATGCCATAAAGGCAGCGAGAAAGGTCCGTACCGAGCCGATAGCGGTCATCACCAACTCGTCGATAATAGACCGTGCTGACGTCAGGCAGGACCTCGCCCTTGCAGATTATGTGATCGCCAAGCTTGATGCGCCTACACAAGAAATATTCGAGGTGATCAACCGTCCCGGGGAGACGATCAGGCTTGATGGGGTCCTTAAGGGCATCAGAAAATTCAGAGGAGATTACAAGGGGAAATTGGCCCTGCAGCTCATGTTTACGAAGGAAAACGAGAACTGCGCAGAAGAGCTGGCGCGTATCGTCCGGGATATCGGCCCCGACGAAGTCCAGCTAAACACCCCTTTGCGCCAGTCCCCGGTTCAGCCGCTCCCGGAAGAGGGATTGTCGGCGATACAGGAATTGTTCAGCGGTCTTCCGGTGATATCCGTATACAGGAGCCACAAGATATCCGTACAGCCTTTAAGCGACCCTGATACGCTAATAAGGAGAGGGAAGACCTGATGGCTGACAGCACATGGAAAATCGTATATCGTAGTTTGTATATCGTGTATAGAAATGTGAAGCGAAATCCTAAGCGCGAAGATCTAAGCCCTAAACAAATTCAAATATCAAAATTCAAAGCGCATATGCCGAAAGAAGCTTCTTTTATTGATAACCTTCATACAGCGCATGGGGGGGCGGATGCTCGCGATGACAGCACGTTGCGGGCATTTGATATGTGCATTTTGATATTATTTAGTGTTCCGTGCCTGGATATTAGAATTTTGTTTCCTGTATATATCGACACGGGTACGATGTAGTGACTTTTTAGCGAAAGGAGGTTTACCTATGGCAGAACAGAAGGAGTCATGTGTAAAACCGGCAAAGGGGCCTGTCGGGATGCCGCCAGCAGATGCCCCGGTATCAGCAGCAACAAATCAGCAGAAGGAGGTTGTCATGACAGCAAGAGTAGGGAAACCGGCGCCGGATTTTGAAGCGAATGCATTTGCAGACGGTGTTTTCAAGAACATCTCACTCTCGGAATTTAAAGGCCAGTGGGTGGTGCTCTGTTTCTATCCCGGCGACTTTACCTTTGTCTGACCTACAGAGCTGGCGGCGGTCGCCGTCAAGTACGAAGAGATAAAGGCCCTCGGGGTGCAGATCCTCGCAATGAGCACTGACAGCCGTTTTGTTCACAAGATATGGCAGGAGACCGAGCTTTCAAAGATGGTCAAGGGCGGGATCCCCTTTCCTATGCTCTCTGACGCAGGAGGCCTCATAGGCAGGGTCTATGGCATCTACGATGATGAGGCTGGGGTGGATATCCGGGGCCGCTTCATTATTGATCCCGATGGGATCATCCAGGCCATGGAGGTTCTCACGCCTCCTGTAGGCCGTAACGTTGTAGAGTTTATCAGGCAGGTAAAGGCATTCCAGCATGTTCGGGCGACAGGCGAGGCGACCCCTTCCGGGTGGCAGCCCGGCAGGGTTACGCTTACGCCAAGTGTCGAGCTTGCCGGAAACGTCTGGAAGGTCTGGAAGCCGAGAATGGCCTTCTAAGGTTTTTATAACATCTTATCTTGTTTTTGCAGCAGCTCCTTTCTCTGAAGGAAAGATAGAGATTTGCGCATTGGCGTTGCTGCCTGTCCGGGCAAGCGGACATCGTAAGGAGACAGAGGATGTACGAACTGAAGTTTGATCAAGATCTATGCCTTGGCTGCAGCACCCAGGCATGTCTCACAAAATGTCAGTATATCGAGATCGATCGAGAGGCTGCACAGAGAGAGATCCTCAGGGTAGCCCGCGGAGAAGACTCCTTCGTGCTGCACGAATGCGCAACCTGCTATGCCTGCGAGGAATACTGCACATTCGGGAACCACCCCTTCTACCTTATCGCGGAAAAGCAGGAATCGAGGGGAATTTTCCCGGTGCCGAGGCCCCTCGTCCAGCGGGCGGTCAATATCGGGGTGCCCTTCAGGGGCCTGCCGGAGATCAAGGAGATAAATGGACCGGTTCTGAATATCGGCGCCTTTTCCGAGCTCACGCATCTCATACAGGGAAAACTCTTTGAGGGGATTGCTGTAATATCAACTGACGAGCGCAAGATGTTTCATTTTTTTTGCCAGCTCATGTACCTGCATTATGGAAGGGACTCCATCATCAAAGAAAGGCTGCCGGGCATCATTGAAACCATAGCAAAACACAAGCCAACGGAGGTCATATGTTTTCACGATGAGTGTTACGGGGCCTACACGTCTTATAGCAGGGCCCATGGGATCGATGTGCCCTTCAAGCCAGTCCATTTCTACGAGTACCTTTATAACCGTCTTGTTGAACTCAAGGACATGATACGGCCCTTGAACCTGAAAGTGGCCTACCAGCGCCCATGCTCCTCCCGCCTCTCCCCGGACAAGCACCTCTTTGTCGGCCGTATCTTTGATCTTATCGGGGCAGAGGGCGTGAAGAGGGAATTTGTTGATGAGAACGCCCTCTGCTGCGCGGGGGCTATCGAGGGACAGAAGAGGGAAGGCAGCCGCAAGCGGGCCGCGAAGCAGCAGCAAAGGAACATAGAGGATATGAAAAAGGCCGGGGCGGAGGTATGCGTATTCAACTGCCCGGCGTGTTTCCAGACTCTCGGAGGGATGGTTGCCCGCAATGGCATAAAGCCTGTTCACATGAGCGACCTCTGCCGGCTTGCCATCGGAGAGACGCCCGAAGGGTGGAGGTGACCTGATGGATCCCATATACCAATCGCTGGCTGCCATCGTTGATGCCGAACATATTTCCGACCGTCCGGAGGAGCTTTACATCTATTCATTCGACCTGGGGACCGCAGAGCCGCACCGGCCTGACTATGTGGTTTCGCCGGCGACGACCGGGCAGATACAGGAGATAGTGAGGCTTGCCAACAGGGAGAACGTCCCCGTTGTCCCGCTGGGAGGAGGAATGTCGCTTGCAGGTCTGGCGGTGCCTTTGAAAGGCGGGATACTGCTTGACCTCAAGCGCATGGACAGGATCATCGAGGTGAACGAGAAGGGGCGGTACGCTGTGCTGGAGTGCGGCGTTTCGCAGGGGCAGTTGACCTCTTACCTGGAAAGGCACCACCCTTGCCTTACACACTCCGAGCCCGGGGCGCCTCCGGCAGCAACTATTGTCGGCAACGTCGTTATTCATGGGCAGGGAGACCTCGCCCAGCCATACGGCTTCAACTCGGACATGGTGAACGGCCTCGAGGTCGTCCTTCCCACCGGGGAGGTCTGCTGCTTCGGCTCCTGTGCG
>JAGOOA010000007.1:43406-57406 GCA_017992765.1 Syntrophorhabdaceae bacterium | reverse complement strand
ACGGGCCGGTGCATCGGCGCGGCGCACTCCATGATGTTCGCCTGGACCTATGCCTTCAACAGGGCGGACCAGGAGACGATCAACGGGGCGAGAGACGCCCTCCACGAGACAGACAGGCTTGTCCTGGAGCTTGGCGGGGTTATCTGGAAACCGGGTACCTACGGCCAGAAGCTTGTCCTGGAAAGGCTTGACCCCAACACGCGGGAATTGATGAAGAAGATAAAAGGGCTTCTTGATCCGAAAGGGATCATGAACCCGGGCAACTGGGAGATACCGTGATGGCGCTGAAAGATTTTGAATATGGAGACACCATACACCGCTGCTTCAGGTGCGGCTACTGCAAGTTCCCCGTTAACTGGATCGACGTGAACAACTGCCCGCCCTACGCCCGTTTTCGCATGGAGACATACTCCTGCGGGGGCAGGCTGTGGCTGGCCAGGGCGTGGCTGAACGGGCAGATCGACTGGACAGAGCATCTTGCGGAGATACTTTATTCATGCACCACATGCAGGAACTGTGAGGTCAAATGCCCCCTGCGCTTTAACGTTGACATCGTGAACATGGTCGTTGCCGCGCGGAGCGAGATGGTGGAGGAAGGCAGGCTGCCGCCTGCGGTGAAGAATTTTTTGCAGAACATCGAGCTCTACGGAAACCCTTACGGCACAGGGCGGAAAAGCCGCGGTGCCTGGGCGGAAGGAATGGACATAGAGCAGTATAACGGACATGAATACCTCTTCTATGTGGGATGCGCGGGCTCTTACGATACGCGGGCGAGGCGGTCGGCGCTGGCGCTGGCGCAGATACTTCTCAGGGCAGGCGTCTCCTTCGGGGTGCTGGGGAGCGAGGAGAATTGCGACGGCAACGAGGTCCAGAAGCTCGGCGAACAGGGACTGTTCGAGGTCCTGGCCCAGGACAACGTTGCGAGGTTCAAGAAGTTGGGAGTCAAGAAGATCATCACCCTCTCGCCCCATGCCTTCAACGCATTCAAGAACCATTACCCGGCATATGGAGGCGATTTTTCCGTTTTCCATTACACGCACATTCTCGGCGGTCTTCTTGAGGCCGGAAGGATCGAATTTTCCAATGGCATTCACGACAAGGTCGCGTACCATGACCCCTGTTTTCTCGGGCGCTGGAATGACGAGTATGAAATGCCGAGAGAGATCCTGAAGGCTATCCCCGGTGCGGACCTTGTTGAAATGGAGAAAAACAGGGAGGGCGCGCTCTGCTGCGGCGGAGGCGGCGGCAACTTTCAGATAGACCTCCTGGGAGGAAGCGAGAACAGCCCGGCAAGGCGCAGGGTAAGGGAGGCCTGTGAGGCGGGCGCCACGGTCCTCGCCGTTGCCTGCCCCAAGTGTCTTATCATGCTTGAAGACGCCGCGAAGGCAGAAGGGATTGAAGAGAAGCTGTCGGTCAGGGATATTTCGGAAATTGTGAGAACAAGCTGTGGGATAGAGGACTTTACGTTGTGAACGGTATTTGATATGGCGAAGATACTTATTGCATACCATTCCCAGTCGGGGAATACGGAAAGCCTTGCGCGGTCTGTTGCGGAAGGGGTCAGCAAGACAGAGAACGCGCACGCAATGTTCAAGCATGCCTCAGATACGAATGCACAGGACATAAAAGGCTGCGACGCAATGGTGATCTGCTCGCCGGAATACTTTGGCTATATGGCAGGGGCGATAAAGGACCTGTTCGACAGAACCTACGAAGAGCTGAAGGATGACCCGGATATCTACAAGAAGCCTTTCTGTGTGGTTATCAGCGCAGGGAATGACGGATCAGGCGCCCTTACCCATATCGAGCGGATTTGCAAGGGGTACCGCTTCAAAAAGGTCCAGCACCCGATCGTCTGCAAGGGCAGGGTAACGGAAGGGGTGCTGGCGCAGTGCTTCGAGCTCGGCAGGACGATCGCCGAAGGTATCAACGCAGGAATATTCTGACCCGGATTTTCCACTCCTAGATGCACATCTGTTGCATCGTAGCATAAATTGCTAAAAATATTTTCTTGACAGAGTAAAAATGTCGTTATAAAATTTATTGGTATTATGGATAGTCCAAAAGACCTATATGTGTAGTGCAACCCTTCTAAATACGACAATGTAGTGAGTTTAGAGGAGAAGGGACAGGAGGATCAATATGAACTGGGAAGATGTGGTAAGAGAGTCCGGGAAGCCGATGGAGTGGCCTTATCCTGTAAGGTACGGCGTGGTAAACGACGTGGATGTGGATGTTGTCGTTCTTGGAGGCGGCCCCGGCGGCTGCATGGCTGCGATAAGCGCGGCAAAAAAGGGTTGTACCGTTGCCCTCCTGGACAAGGCATACCCGAAAAGATCCGGGGGCGGCTCAGGGTTTGACCACTGGCTCAATACGCCCAACCCGGCCTCGAGCATTACGCCTGAGGATTGTGTGGAATGGGAGGCGGTCACATATAAGGGGTACTCCAATTCCCTCTCGCGGTATATAGCGGCAAGAGAAGCGTACGATACGCTTCTCGAGATCGAGAAGATGGGCGCAAAGATCAGGGACCTTGACGACGAGTTCAAGGGCGCCCCGTTCAGGGATGAGAAGACGAAATTCCTGTTCTGCTACGATTATGAGAACAGGTTCCAGTTTCGCGTCTGGGGGGCCACCTTCAAGCCTGCCATATTCAACGAGTGCCTGCGCCTGGGCGTGCAGGTCTTTGACAGGGTTGTGGCCACAAGCCTGCTGACGGAAGGAGGGAAGCAGGGCGCCAGGGTGGTGGGCGCCACCGGGATCAACATGAGAACCGGCGAATTTTACGTCTTCCGCGCAAAGGCGACCATCAACGCCATGTCGTGCCATCAGACGAGCTGGCGTTTTTCCACAGAGTCTATCGGGCTTGATATGTTCAAGCCGAATATCACCGGTGACGGCCCGGCCATCATGTGGCGCGCCGGTGTAGAGCTTGCCCAGATGGAGCGAAGCAGGGCGGCTGTCCCGCCGGGATATGAGTACCCATCTTACGGGACGGGCAACTGGTGGAACACGTGGCATCCCGCCAGCATGGTGGATGCAAACGGAAAAGAGGTTCCCTATGTGGATGCCGAAGGCAACACGGTTCCAGTGGAAGAGCGGTGCATGCCGAGGCCGGGCCAGAAGTTTATCGCCGAACGTTCCCGCGATCCGCAATACAGCAAGCCGACGATGCCTCCTGACCTGGCAGACCGCATCCGGAAAGGGGAGTTTGTTCTTCCCTTCTATGCGGACCTTGCCGGCATGCCCTGGTATGAAAGAAAGGTGATCTGGGGCCTCATGGTGGGAAATGAGGGAAGGACAAAGATCCCCGTGCTGCTCAACTATGAAAAGGCAGGATTCAACTCGGCACGGGATATGCTCCAGAACTACTTTATCTTAAGCGGAGAGCCCTATCCGAGCATGGATGCTACCCTTGCGCTCGGTCCGTACCGGATGGAGGCCTTCGGCAATGGCGGAGAGGTTGTGGTAGACTGGGACCTCAGGACCAACCTGGAGGGCCTCTACGCGGTGGGAGACGCCATACTGGCGGGAAACTATTACTACCACGCCTGCGCTACGGGAAGATATGCCGGCCGGAAGGCGGCCGAATATGCCCTGAAGCTGAACAGTGCGCCTGCGATCGACACGGCCCAGATAGAGAGGGAAAAGGCCAGGGTCTATGCGCCCACGGAAAGAAAACCGGGAAAGGACTGGATAGACTGGAAGGAATTGCGCTTTGCCGGTGCCAGGGCCATGCAGAACTACTGCGGTGGCTTGCGCAACGAGGGCCTCATGAAGACGGGCCTGAAATGGATCCGTGACATCAAGGAAGAGCACTACCTCGAGACATACGCGAGCAACCCCCACATACTGCTGCGCGTTCTGGAGACGTACAACATTCTGACCATCGACGAGGTCATTCTGCAGGCATGCCTCGCCCGAAAGGCAAGCAGTGAAATTCTGGGCCACTTCAGGCAGGACTACCCTGAGATCGATCCGCCGGAGTGGCGCAAGTGGGTTACCATAAAACAAGCGGATGGCGAAACAACGGTCGGGGAGCTGCCGCTTGATTTCCATGGCAATCTGGCCGGGAACTACGAAGCGCACAACCCGGATTATAAAGGCTACCTGAAAAAGAAGAGATCGTAGCGAAACGAGGAGGATAAGACCATGGACGAACACAAGATTCAGCCGGGGCAAGGCGAGGCCAGGTGCTACGCCTTTCCCAATAAGCCAACCCCGAGCATGCCCGTTGTCATCGACGAGACCAAATGCACGGGCTGCAACAAGTGCGTCACTATCTGTACCACCGATGTGCTTGTTGCCAACCCGGAGAAGGGCAAGCCCCCCATCATCATGTACCCTGAGGAGTGCTGGTATGCGGGCTGCTGTGTGGGCGAGTGCCCGGTGCCCGGTGCCCTTACCATGAGGCACCCGCTGATGATGCGGGTCCATTACAAGAACAAAGAGACCGGGGAGATCAACAGGGTATAGACAAGGAATGGCCGAAATTTTCCGAGGAACCGGAAAAAAGGAGGTGTCTATGGGTTTTACCATAGAAGAAGCTCGTGAGATAATAGAAGATGTATTCGATTTCGATCATGTAGGCGAGGCCATGTCGGCTGTGCGCTGCGATCTTGATTCACAGCAGGCCCGGGAGCGCCTTGCGGAAGAGCTGACAAAATGCGCGGTCGAGGAATCCGGGGACGGCTCTGCCGGGAGCGTGGAGACCTTCAGGTCTGTTGCGCTAAGCCGCGTAGAACAGTTTGTAAAGGGAGCGAAGTATTCCCAGTCGGGATGCAGCAAGCTTTCGTGAAGCCGGGGATGTGACGATGAAGCTGGTGATCATAGGCGGGGTTGCGGGAGGCGCCACTGCTGCAGCCAGGGCGCGTCGCATGGACGAACATGCGGAGATCGTCCTTTTCGAAAGGGGAGAGTATATTTCTTTTGCGAACTGCGGCCTCCCCTATTATATCGGAGGAGTGATCGAAAAGCGAGGTAGCCTGCTGGTCACCACTGCCGAGGACTTCAGGAACCGGTATCGAATAGACGTGAGGGTGTTTTCCGAGGTTGTTTCCATCGACAGAAAAGGGAAGGAGGTTGAGGCCAGAAACCTCCTAACAGGCGATACATACCGGGAAGGATACGACAAGATCATCCTCTCTCCCGGCGCGGAACCTGCAAAGCCGGCCATAGAGGGCATGGAGCTGGAAAATGTCTTCACGCTCAGAACGATCCCTGATGCTGACCGCATAAAGGCCATCGCTGAAGCGAAGAAGCCCTGTTCGGCCGTCATTGTGGGCGCAGGATACATCGGCCTTGAGATGGCTGAAAACCTTGCCCGGAAAGGCATAAAGGTGACGGTCCTGGAGAAGCTCGACCAGGTTCTGGAGAAGCTCGACCCGGAGATGGCGGTCGTTATTTCGGGATACCTTGAAGAAAGAGGTGTAGCCTGCCGGTTGGGATCCGGCGTCAAAAGGTTGGACCAACAGGGAGGATTGGTCGTTGTTTCTATTGACAGCGGAAAAGAAATGCTCTGCGATATGGTGATCGTCTCTGCGGGGGTACGGCCTGAGAACAGGCTGGCCCGGGAGGCAGGACTGGAATTGGGCCGGTGGGGAGGGATCAAGGTTAACGCCCTCATGATGACCTCAGACCCCGACATATTTGCCGTGGGCGATGCCGTTGAAGTGCGGGATCTTGTGACCGGTCTTCCCACCATGACCGCGCTGGCGGGCCCGGCAAACAGGCAGGGGAGAATTGCAGCCGACAACTGCGCGGGCAGGCGTTCCGTGTATAAAGGGACCCTCGGTACCGCCATAGTAAAGATCTTTGAGATGACCGTGGCTTCAACGGGCGCCTCGGAGCGCATGCTCCGCAAAAACAACATCCCCTGCTGTGTGAGCTATACCCATTCCGGATCGCATGCCGGATACTACCCCGGCGCGAAGATGATGACGATCAAGCTGGTGTTCTCGCCGGGAAGCGGCAGGATCCTTGGATGCCAGATCGTCGGGATGGAAGGGGTTGATAAGCGCATCGACGTCTTGTCGACAGCTATCAGGGGATCGATGACGGTCTTTGACCTTGAGGAGCTGGAACTTGCCTATGCACCGCCGTTTTCGTCAGCGAAGGACCCTGTCAATGTCGCCGGATGTGTGGCAGCGAACACATTAAAAGGTGATCACGACATTGTCCACAGCGCGGACCTGGCGGATTTCGACCCGGAAGACACGGTGGTCATCGACGTGAGGGATGCAGAAGATGTCCTTGCAAGCGGCATTATCGAAGGGGCGTCCCATATCCCCCTGAACCGCCTGCGAAGGAGGATCGCAAAGCTGGACAGGGATAAGCGCTACGTCCTTTACTGCGACGTCGGCCTCAGGTCGTACATAGGGCACAGGATAATGATGCAGAATGGATTTAAAACCCGGAACCTGAGCGGGGGATACAAGACGTATCTTTCAGAGCAAACATCCGGAGGAAGAGCGCAGGAACAAGGGTGCTGCGGGCAGCATCCAGGCAATAAAAACCAAGGAAAGGAGGATTTTTCATGAAAAGAATTGCTCATCAAATAGTGGTATTGACGGTGCTGGTCTTCGCCATGGGCCTTGTTCACGGCACCGTTATGGCGCAGGCAAAGAAGTACGAGGTGGAGATCTCCGGCCTCTGGACAGGCACCAATCCCTATACTATCGCCGTCTATTGGGCCGAACTGATCAACAAGAACAGCAAGGTCGTCAAGGCGGTGGCCCGTGAAGGACGGGGGCCTGCGGTCGACATGAAGACGTTGATCATGAAGCCGGAGAAACGGCAGAGCCTGGTATTTTTCCAGGTTGAGGACGAGGTGTGGGCCGCGAAGCAGCAGATCGGCGACTGGAAGAATTTTGCCGGGAAGTATGATCTTGACAATTTCCGCCACATCGCCTTCGGAGGCTTTACGGTGGACGTGCTGATGACGACAAACCCGAAGATCCGGACGCTAAAGGATATGAACGGAAAGAGTACGGTCATATCCAACGTTTCAGGGGCCTCCTCAAAGGCCAAGGCGTTCATGGAGATATTCCAGGCAGCGGGCGTCACGCCCAAGTACCAGTACTTGGGCATGAACTCCATGACCGATGCGGCGAGGGATGGGACGGTAGACGTGATCCACGGAGGCGTGAATCCGGTGGGGTCGGGCAAATGGGAACCATCCCCCTATCTGAATGAACTGTTTGCAATGAAGACCGTCTACCCCATATCGATCGACAAGGAGATCCTGGCGAAGATGAAGAAGGCCACAGGCCACCCCGGTACGATCGTGACGATACCTGCCGGCCAGATCGGAAAGGAGAACAAGACGCCCACGACAGCGCTTGGAAAGTGCATGAACTGGGGCGTCGACGCATCCATGCCGGATGAGGTGGTCGCGGAGATCCTCAGGGTCTACGTGGAGAACATCGACAAGTTCCAGCAGCTGAGCCCTGCTGCGCGGATCATCACAAAGAAGACCGTTGCGGCGGTGGAGGTGCCCGAGGCGAGGATGCACCCGGCAGCGGTGAAGTTCTACAAGCAGAACAAGATACCTATGACCGGGCTCAAAGAGGCCGGCATAATTCAATAAAAATGCGTCAGGGTTGACCGTTCTCAGAGAATAGCGGAGGTAATAATGAAAGGCGGTGTAGCTGGATTCACGAAGATAGCGGTAATCGTAGTGGCTTTTCTCATGGTGATCTACCAGATGGTCTCCTCACAAGTGCTCCTGTTGTCCAGTGTTCCCTATCTTAACCTGCACCTCCTCTTCAGCCTGGTGGTTGTCTTTCTTGCCCAGGCAAGGGACGGGAGATCGACGGCGTTCCGCCTGTGGATGGCCTTTGTCGTAGTCATGGCGATCCTTGCGCTCGGCTATATACAGCTTAACTGGCAGGAGATACAGGAGCGCGCCTATTTCAACACGGCCGTTGACCTTGTGGCGGGGATAATAGCCATTCTTCTTGTGCTGGAGGCAACGAGGCTTGCAACAGGATGGTTTCTCTCGGCCATGGCCATCGGTGCGGTCATTTACGGGTTTGTAGGCGCGCGGTTGCCGGCGCCATTCACGATCCAGTCCATGGGATTCGAACAGACCATGACGAACCTTTCGGTGGGGCTTGATACGGGCATTTATGCATTTCTTCCCATCTCGGCTAATTTTCTGTTTCTTTTTATTCTCTTTGGAGGCGTCCTTTCCGGCACCGGCGCGGACAAATTCTTTTTGACCCTTGGAAAAATAGTTATGAGCAAGATACGCGGCGGTGCGGCGATGATGGCGGTGCTGGCCAGTTGCGGCATAGGGATGATCACGGGCAGCGCGGCCGCCAACGCCGCCGTAGTAGGTACTGTTACGATACCGCTCATGAAGCGGTTTGGATTCAAGCCCGAGGAGGCGGGGGGCATTGAGGCGGCGGCATCGAACGGGGGCCAGATCATGCCCCCCATAATGGGCATGAGCGCTTTTGCCATGGCCGGCCTCACGGGTATACCCTATGTAACGATCGCTAAGATGGCGATACTCCCTGCGCTTATTTACTTCGGGGTGATCGGCCTCTATGTATACCTTGTCGCAGGGAAGCACAGGCTCCCCATGGCCGCAAAGGAGCCCATAGACGGCAAGGAGCTTGCCCTTTCGTCCATCAACTTCGTGGTGCCGATCCTGCTTATTGTGGTCATGATGGTACACGGTTTCTCTGTCAACTATATAGGCTTCTGGGCTATTGTCACCACCGTGGGCATTTCGCTCATACGAAAAAAGACGAGGCCCACATTTACCCAGTTCGTCAACGGATTCGTCTCGGGAACGGTCCAGGCCGCCGGCATCGGCGTGACCACCGCCGCAGTAGGCATTATCCTGGCGACCCTTACAATGAGCGGACTAAGCGTGAAGCTCGTGCTCGGGATCGAAACGTGGAGCCTCGGAAGCCTTTTTCTGGCCCTGGTCCTTGTGCAGATCATTACCGTCGCCATGGGATGCGCGGGCGCCTCAATCACCGCATATATCATTGTCACCATCTTCGCGGTACCGGCGCTCCAGAAGATGGGCGTGCCCTTTGACGTCGGCCATTTCTTTGCTATGTTCATAAGCGTATTCGCCTTTCTTACACCCCCTGTTGCCCTGGTCTCCCTGATCACTGCAAAGATTGCCGAGGCGCCTTACATGAAAACGGCCAAGGAGTCCTGCAAGGCGGCCCTTGCCGGTTTTTTTGTCCCCTATATTTTCGTCTACTGCCCGGTCCTGCTCCTGAAGCCTAAGGAGCCGGTTTTCGCGGTGGTGGCCGTAGTTGCTTCACTGCTCTGCCTTGTGAGCTTCCAGTTCTCCTTCGTGGGGTTTCTCTTCTCAGATCTCAACCTCAGGGAACGGGGGTTGTTCTTTGCGGCGGCAGTGGTGTCATTGGTTTCCCTTGTTGAGAGGAGTTTTCCTCTTGCTGTTGTTGGCGCTGCAATCTTTGCCGCCTCTATCATCTGGCACAGAGCGAGAATTATGCCGAAGGGGGCCCGGTTGGAACCATCGCAATAGAGAAACAGGCATTCAAAAAACAGTTCGATAGGAGGAGGATTTCTGCTCCAGATGCATATAAATATGGAAGCGCCCGGTCGCAGATGATATATTTATTCAGCCAGCAGCGGGGCAAAGGATGAAAAAGGATATAACCCACCTTCTCAACCCACCTAAGAAAGAAAAACTGCACGAGGGCATCGTTGCGCAGATCAAGACCCTCATCCATTCGAAGAAGCTGGGTATAGGCGACAGGCTCCCGGCGGAGAGGGAGCTTGCAAAACTTTTCCAGGTGAGCAGGGTTGTGATCAGGGAGTCCCTCCGTTCGCTTGAGCAGTCAGGCCTTGTCGAGATCAAACCCGGACCTGCCGGTGGACCTTTTGTCTCATACAACCTGCACAAGCCGATCTCTGATGCCGCCCATGACCTGCTGGACCAGGGCAAATTGAGCCTGCCGTACTTTCTGGAGGCGCGTCAGGCAATAGAATGTGTGACGGTGAGGCGTGCTGCCGAGAAGGCAAAGAAGGGCGATCTTGAGCGATTGAGGCAGATAAACGAGTGGCTCATTAAAGACATAGACAACCCGGAGACGCTCCGCAAGCACAACACAGCGTTTCACGTCGCCGTGGCGGAGATCGCCGGAAACCCCCTTCTGAAACTGATGGTGCAGTCGCTCCTCGACCTCCTCGGCGTGGTGTTTCCCAATGCGGGCCAGTCCAAAGACTTTATCAGGCACACCTATGAACGCCACGTGAAAATCCTCGAGGCAATGGCGAAACGTGATATCGGCATGTGCGAGGAATTGATGGCCCTTGATGCAGGGCATACGACAAACCTGCAGGTCGACCTCTGATGGCATCAATGCGGGAATATTTTGAGGGGGAACGATTATGAACGACAACGTGGAAGATAAAGAGATCTATTTGAAACCCACTACGGCGATCGATTCCGATCATGAGACGATACGCCGTGCCGCCCTGGAGCTGACCACCGCTTTTACCGATGAGTCGGAGAAGGCACGGGCGCTCTTCTATTTCGTGCGGGACCGGATCCGCTACAGCGTCTATATGGTTTCCACCAGGTTCGAGGATTTCGTGGCCAGCAGGGTATTGGCCTGGGAGAGAGGATACTGCGTCCAGAAGGCCATCCTCCTTGCCGCCCTGGCCCGGGCAGCGGGCATCCCCTCGCGCCTTGTCTTCGCCAGGATAAAAAACCACAAGATCCCGGGGGATCTGGTCGCCCAGACGGGTGTTGATTTTTTCCCCAGCCACGGGTATACGCAGCTCTTGCTTGGAAAAAGATGGGTGAGCGTTACCCCCGCCTTTGATGAGGACCTCTGCGAGAAGATAGGCGCCCCTGCCGTGGAATTCGACGGAGTTCACGACGCGCCCCTTGCCCCCTATGACCTTTCCGGCGATCCCTACATCGAGTATCTTGAAAAATACGAGCCCCAGGCAGATTTCCCCTTCGAGTGGGTGAGGAGCAAGGTTGTGCTTATCTGGGGAGAGAAATCTTCCTGGCCGACCATGGAAGGATCAAAAGGCCACAAGATGCCGTTGACGGGCTACATCTTCCCGTGACAGATCGTGTCGCTCCATTAACAATTTTGTAATTACATTGCAAAAAGCGGTCAGGGACAGGCAGGTCTTGACAAACTGGTATTACTAAGTAATAATATATACAATCTTCTACAAGGAGGTGAACAGTGAAAAAAAAACAGAGTATCGTAACGTTTAAAGTAAATGAAGACCTCCTTGCCGTGATCAGGGAAATTCCCAACCGTTCCGAGTTTATCCGTGCCGCGATCATGGCGGCGCTTGAAAATGTCTGCCCTCTCTGCAGCGGTACCGGCATTTTGACGCCCAAGCAGAAGGAGCACTGGGAGAGCTTTTCACGTGACCACACGCTGAAACGATGCGACGATTGCCAGGAGATCTTCATAGAATGCACACGATAAGGCGCTTTCCCAAGAGGAACATATGAAAAAGGGATTCCCCATTCTCATTGCATTGATGTCTGTTGTTTCTTTTTATTTATTTGCCGAAGCCGGAAGGACGGAGACAGGCATAACCGCCTTTGTAAGCATAATGCCCCAGGCTTATTTCCTCGAACGCATAGGCGGGCAGCGGGTCGATGTGGAGGTCCTCGTCGGTGAAGGCCAGTCTCCTGCGACGTATGAACCTTCGCCGCAGCAGATGACAAAGCTGTCATCGGCAAAGGCCTATTTTGCCATCGGCGTTCCCTTCGAGAAGAATTTTGTGAACAAGATCAGGCAGGCCCACAGGAAGCTTGTCGTTGTCGAGACACAAAGAGGGGTTTCCTATCGCTATTTAGACAACCACCGGCATGACAATGACGGAAAGGCAGGCGGTAAAAGCCACGGCAGGATACCCGATCCGCACATATGGATGGATCCGAAGCTCGTAAAAGTGCAGGCCCGGAACATATATAACGCCCTCTGCAGGCTGGACCCGTCAAATTGCAAAGAGTATTCGGGAAACCTCCAGGCATTTTTGTCTGACCTGGACCGCATAGACCAACGGATCGCATCCGCCCTTGCTCCGTTTAAAGGAAGCAACATCTATGTTTTTCATCCTGCCTTCGGATATTTCGCAGATTCTTATGGGCTGCATCAGGTGCCTATCGAGATCGAAGGCAAGGAGCCCGGCGCCAGGCAATTGGCTGTTATTATAAACAGGGCAAAAAAGGAAAGGGTACAGGTAATTTTCGTTCAGCCGCAGTTTTCGACGAAAAGCGCCGAAACCATAGCAAAGTCTATCGGAGGAGCTGTTGTCCCGATCAACCCCCTGTCAAGGGATTATCTTTCCAATCTTGAAAAGATAGCCGCTAAGATAGAGCAGGGACTATCCAGGAGGTAAATGATGGAGAGAGAGGCCGTGGTCAGCTTTCGGGACGTGGATTTTTCTTATAACAGCGTTCCCGTGCTGGAAGACGTGAGCTTCACCATATACGACAGATCCTTCATCTCCATAGTAGGCCCGAACGCGGGCGGCAAGACAACACTGCTAAAGCTCATGCTGGGTCTCCTCGAGCCATCGCGGGGGACCATCGAGATCCTCATGCTGCCTCCGGACAGGGCGTGCGCCCTCATCGGCTATATGCCGCAGCACGTCCAGTTTGATCCGCACTTTCCCGTTACCGTCCTCGACGTCGTCCTTATGGGCCGGCTTGGGAACGGAACGCGCTTTGGCCCTTACCGGAGGAAGGACAGGGCCATATGCCTTGAGGCACTGAAAAAACTGGAGATGTACGATGCATGGAAACATCCCTTCGGAGCGTTGTCAGGGGGGCAGCGCCAGAGGGTGCTCATCGCGAGGGCGCTGGCGACGGAGCCGAAACTGCTCCTGCTTGACGAGCCGACGTCCAATGTCGATATGGCAGTTGAGACAGAGCTTTTTGGATTGCTGAACGCCCTCAGCAAGACGATAACCGTTATCGTTGTGAGCCACGACCTGGGGTTCGTGTCGCAGTACGTTCAGCGTGTCGTCTGCGTGAACCGGAGGGTAGCGGTTCATCCCACGGCCGCCATCACGGGAGAGATGATAAGCGATCTCTATGGGGCCGCCGTCAGGATGGTGCAGCATGACCATAGAGAATAAAAAGGAGCTGAGGTCCGAACATGTACGCATTCCTTTCTGACCTTCCGCGGTATCCGTTCCTCCAGTATGCGCTCCTCACGGGCATACTTGCGAGCGTCGCCTGCGGGATCATCGGGAGCTACGTCGTCACGAAGAGGATCACCTATATTGCCGGAAGCATTGCGCACACCGTTCTCGGCGGCCTTGGCGCTGCGCGCTATTGCCAGGTCGTCTGCCGCTGGGAATGGTTCCATCCTTTTTACGGGGCAATACTTGCTGCATTGGCGTCTGCACTGGTCATCGGGGTCGTGAGTATGAGGGCCAAACAGAGAGAAGATACGGTGATCGGGTCCCTGTGGGCCATCGGCATGGCTGCGGGGATCATCTTCATATACAGGACGCCCGGATACAACGAGGACCTTATGAGCTACCTTTTCGGGAGCATCCTGATGGTTTCCCCAGGCGACCTCTGGATGATCGCCTGCCTCGACGTCCTGGTCGTGGCCGCCGGTGTTCTTTTCTATAACAGGTTCCTTGCCCTCTGCTTCGATGAAGAATTCGCGCGGCTCAGGGGCGTCAATGTCGAGCTGTTCTACCTCCTGCTTCTATGCCTGACGGCGCTTACGGTAGTGCTGCTCGTCTCGGTGGTGGGCATTGTGATGGTCATCGCCCTGCTTACCCTCCCGGCCGCTATTGCCGGCGAATTGACGAAAAGGCTGTGGCACATGATGGTGCTTTCTACCGTGTTGACGATCTTTTTTACAGGAGCGGGCCTTGCGGTAAGCTACGGGCCGGACCTTCCCGCAGGAGCGACGACGATCATCATCGCCGGCGCCGTCTATCTCTTTGTCGTCGGAGGATTGAGGATCCACAGGCTGCGGCGAAAACATTAGAACAGCGTGCTG
>JAGOOA010000007.1:28903-43306 GCA_017992765.1 Syntrophorhabdaceae bacterium | reverse complement strand
GTGGGAGAGGGTCAGGGTGAGGGGGCATAATTATGCCGTTTCTATCCTCTGAGATCCGCCGCTGGGGCAGTTTATTTTCATCGTTTCCGGCATGCGGACGGCGATCACCTCGCCGCGGGCGCAGAGGGTCCCTTCCGCAAAGACCTCGACGGATACAGACGCCTTTCGCTTCCCGACCTCCTTCACCTTACCCCTTGCCTCGAGCTGAACCCCCAGGGGCGTTGGCCTCAGGTAATCTACCTTCAGGGAGGCGGTGACAAAGCGCAGCCTCGGCTCTTCATCCATTGCCCTCCCTTCTGCGCGGCATGTCGCTGCGGCTGCGGTGCCGACCCCGTGGCAGTCGATGAGCGAGGCGACCAGCCCGCCATAGACAAAGCCCGGCGTGGCAATATGATAAGGCTGTGGCGTAAGGCGGGCAACGGATTCCTCTCCATCCCAATAGCTCCTGATATGAAGGCCCACCTCGTTCATGCTGCCGCACCCGTAGCAATGGCTCAGCTCTTCGGGATAGTAATCCTGGAATGACTTCTCTTCCATAACGCCATCCTTCCCTCGATAATTTTTCTAAAGGATACTATGAAAAATATTCTATAGTTTCGAGGAAAGAAAAGCACCCATTTTATTGACTTTTGTCAGTTGTTCAGGACAACAATAATCCTTTCTTTAGGGTCATCGACAACCTCTCCTATCAATGCCGCCTCTTCTATCCCTCTTTCTTTCAGTCTTTTGATCATTTTGCCTGCCTTCTCTGTAGTGGCGGCAATGAGCAGCCCTCCGGATGTTTGAGGATCGAAGAGGATGTCGGAAAGATAGGGTGATACCGCGGGATCAATATCGACCTGGTGCATCCTGAAATCCCTGTTGCGGTAAGTGCCTCCGGGGACCAAGCCCATCTTTGCGAAATTTACGGCCTCCGGAAACAGAGGAACGTGGGACGCATAGAAGACGATCCCCATGCCGGTTCCCTGGATCATCTCGAAGGCGTGGCCGATAAGGCCAAATCCGGTTATGTCGGTACATGCACGGGCGCCAACCCCCTGCATTACCTCTGAAGCGTCCTTGTTAAGGCGGGCCATGCAATGTGTGACCATTTCGATCGATCCCTCTTTCGCCATTCCGGCCTTTATGGCGGTATTGATGACCCCCGTACCGAGAGGTTTGGTCAGGATCAGCCTGTCCCCTGCCTTTGCCCCCACATTGGTGAGCACCCTGGAAGGGTGGATGATCCCTGTGACAGAGAGCCCGTATTTCAACTCCGAGTCTTCCACGCTATGCCCGCCGGCCAGTGTTGCACCCGCCTCCTTCATCTTGTCGAGGCCGCCCCTGAGGATCTCTCTCAGTATTGATATATCCATCATCTTTATCGGAAAGCAGACGATATTCATCGCCGTGAGGGGTCGTCCTCCCATAGCGTAGACATCGCTGAGCGAATTGGCGGCAGCGATCTGACCGAACATATAGGGGTCGTCTACAATGGGAGTGAAGAAATCGACCGTCTGAATGATCGCAAGATCTTCAGAGATCTTATACACACCGGCATCGTCGGCCCTGTCCATCCCCACGATCAGGTTTGGGTCATCCATCAGGGAAAGGCCGCACAGGGCTTTATCCAGGTCTCCCGGACCCAGCTTCGACGCTCAGCCGGCTCCCTTAACCGTCTCCGTCAACCGTAGAACCTTTTTGTCTATCATTTATTCACCATCATACAAACCTTCAGTGCTTCCGGTATGTGCCGGATTATTTCCATTACCTGTGTTTCAGGCGTAGGGTGCGCATATGACCCAGCAAGCCGGTTTATCCTTGCCGCCAGGACAGCAGCCTCATGAATGCTCATGTCCGATGCAATGAGGGCGGCGACGATCCCCGTGAGCGTATCTCCTGTCCCCCCTATGGCTTCCATCGATTCTTCGACGGGATTGTCAACGATGCCGTGAATCCCTTCTTTGCTTACTATATAATCCTTGCTTCCCTTGACAAGAAGGTATTGTGAAGCGTTTCTGTTGGCATAAGCCCTGTCGATCAGATCGGGTACTTTGTTCTCTTCGTGCAGAATAAATCCTCGCGTATAGAAAGGATGGGGAGCGATCTCGTCTGCAAGAAAGGCAAGCTCTCCAATGTCGGGTGTAAAAAGGTCGTAATCCTCTGCCTGCCCTCCCATCTTTGCCATGTACATAGATCCTGCATCTGCGATGAGAACAGGCCTTGGGGTAATCTTCTCGATGACCTCAAGGATCCGGTAATGCCATTCCACAAGAGGCTGCAGGTAATGAAAGGCGATGGTATGGAAATTGGTCCTTCCGAGGTGATCCACAAGATACTGGTAGAGCATTTTGCTGCCGTCGCCGCGGCCTATATCTCCTACCAGATAAGCAAAGGGCGCTTCCATGCCAAGGGACTCTGCAACCTTGGCGGCAGCGGCAATCAAGGCGGGTGTTCCCCGATTGATCTCTGCCTTTTTTCCTTGGATATAAATGTTCCCATTCTCCAGAACTGCCTTTCCCGCAAGCAACGGAAAGTCATGTTCCGGAACGGTGCCTACGACTGCGAGCATCTCTTTTTCACCTCTTCATAGGCCAGTTGAAGGGCATAACCGCACAGGGTGTGCCCGATCTCCCGGGGCCTCGGGGCCTCGTTAAGATGCCTGCCGACCATCTGCCAGGCAAGGTATGGAACATCAGGGCAGCCGCCTCCGGAGACATTGACGATGACAAGCGATCCTTTATCAACGGTCAGTTTCATGTTGGCCGCCTTCACCATAAGGTATCTGCCGAAATCCTTAGTACTGAAAAGGTCGACCGGCTGAAGCAAGGGGTCTGTAACGGGCACCGCCTGAAGGGGCGGTATGCCGGCGTCCTGCAGGACCTTTATGATCTTCAGTTCCTCGATCAGGGGAAACTCTATGACAAGATCGCATCCCTTTCGAACCTCGGGCGGCGGTCCCATCACGCGGATGTTCCAACCGTTCTTCTTCAGAAGATTTTCTGCCTGGATCACCTCGCCGGTATTCTCAAATACCAAAAAGCCATGGTCCGCGTTGACGTTCCGACTGATATCCTGCCGGTTCTTTCTCAAAAATCCCAACAGGGCCATCGGTCAATCCTTTGCTATGTTTATGCGGTAGCCGGTCCCTTCCTGTTCAACGCCTTTTACCGTCCACCCTTGCGCCATCGCCGCGCGGGAGACGTTCTCCTTGGATGTGTCCGTATCCACGAGAATGACGATCTCGCCTTTTTTTACTTTCTTGATCTCATTCATGGTCATAAGAACAGGCTGCGGGCACGAGAGCCCTTTTGCATCGACAATTGTACTCATCTTTATCCCTCCTCCTTTAGGCAACTTGTTTTCTCATCGTAAACCCGATGAACAGGCAAACCAGGATACCTATGATCACAGCAGGGATCCCGTAAGACCCCACGCCGTCCGGCGAGCTCGCCAGGCCAAAGTTATGGGCAATACCGGCTCCGACGATCATCCCGAAGACGAAGACCGCCGAATCCCCGTCGCCCTCGCCGGCGAGGAAGAGCTGCCGCCCCGGACAGCCGCCGGCAAGACAGAAAGCAAGCCCTGCCAGGACCATGCCGCCGAAGTTCCAGAGGCCCATTGTGTGCGCCACGGGCTGCTTTGCAAAGCCGGGGTTGAACTGCCCCAGGATCAGATTGGTAATGAAGGCAGCGACGACAAGCGCGATAAACCCTGAGAGGAGGTGGGCCTGTTTAAAAAGAATGAGGTCTCGTATGGCCCCCATGGTACAGAACCTGCTCCTCTGCGCCAGGAATCCGATGATGAGGCCCATGATGAGCGATACGAGAAGCGTCGCGTGCATCGAGCCGGGGCCTTTCAGGCTGTAGAAAAGGACCCCGCTTTTGTCCTGCCCCTGTACCTGCGGAAAGACGAGCATGAGGACGAGGAAGCCCAGCATCGTAAGCGGCAGCAGCCATCCGACGGAAGCGTGGGTGTTCTGTGAGCGCCCGAGGTTGTAGCCGCCTTTCAGAAAAAGCGTGCCGACCCATATCCCCCCGATAAGCCCAAGGATGCCGAAGATCGCATTTCCATCCCCGCCTGCCAGACGGAGGACGGCCCGCCAGGGACAACCCAGAAAGACAAGCGCCCCGATCATGGCAAAGGCGCCGAGAATAAAGCGGACGATGGGAGCAGACCCTGCCCGCGACCTGAACTCCTTAAAGGCATAGGCGGCGATCAAAGAGCCGATGACAAAGCCGATGATCTCGGGCCGCATATATTGCACCACGGCCGCCCGGTGAAGCCCCATGGCGCCCGCAATGTCCCTCTCGAAACAGGCCACGCAGATGCCCATATTCGCCGGATTCCCCCACTTCTGCAAGAGCTGGGCGAAGACCCCTATAAAAGCACCTACCGCAATGATCCCCCAACGTGTCGAAAAAAATTGTACATATTTAGGCATACGCTCTCCCTTCCTTTATGAGTTTTAAAAATGCTTATTGTAAAAAACATAGATATTATCTATATGTCAAATCGATATTTATGATATTTATTTGTCGAATTATAGAGGTTTTCTATCAACTTTATTTGGTGCAGTATGATTTGTTGACAGAAGGATTCCGGATGGAGATCTTCGCTAAAATCAGAAGTTTGTCACGATAGGGTTTTTGAAATCACACGATATCGGGGGTGAACCGGCACGGAAAAACGAAGCCGACCTTTTCCTGCCCGGTTCACCCTTGCGCAATAACGTTTTATTCGCCTCTCATCATTGCCTTGATGTCTTCTTGCACTGTGCCGATGGGCTTAATATTAAATTTATCCACCAGGACCTTGGCTACATTGGGTGAGAGAAAGGCCGGCAGCGTAGGCCCCAGGCGAATGCCCTTGACGCCGAGGAAGAGAAGGGCAAGCAACACGGCCACGGCCTTCTGCTCGTACCATGCTATGTCATAGGAGACGGGCAGTTCATTGATGTCGTTCAATCCGAAGGCCTCTTTAAGCTTCAGGGCGATCACTGCCAGCGAATAGGAATCGTTGCACTGGCCGGCGTCCAGCACGCGGGGTATGCCGCCGATGTCTCCGAGCTGCAGCTTGTTGTACCTGTATTTGGCGCAGCCTGCGGTCAGGATCACTGTATCCTTTGGCAGGTTCTCGGCCACTTCGGTAAAGTAGCTTCGCGTTTTTTGGCGCCCGTCGCACCCGGCCATGACGACAAAGCGCTTTATGGCTCCCGACTTCACGGCATCGATCACCTTGTCGGCTAATGCGAGCACCTGGTTATGGGCGAAGCCGCCGACAATCTTTCCGGATTCGATTTCTTTTGGCGAGCTGCACATTTTGGCACGGGCAACCACCGGAGAAAAATCCTTTGCCCCGCCTTCCGGCCTGTCGGCAATGTGTTTTGCGCCGGGATAGTTCACGGCACCGGTAGTGAACAGCCTGTCCAGGTAGGTATTGTCCTTTTTTATGGGGATCAGGCAGTTGGTGGTGAGAACAAGGGGGCCGTTGAAGGATTCAAATTCCTCGTTTTGGTGCCACCACGAGCCGCCGTAATTACCGACAAAATGGGCATACTTTTTGAAAGCCGGGTAGTAGTTGGCAGGCAGCATCTCACCGTGTGTGTAAACATCCACGCCCGTTCCCTCTGTTTGCTTGAGAAGCTCTTCCATGTCCTTTAAGTCATGGCCCGAGATCAGGATCCCTGGATTGTTTCTTACCCCGATGTTGACCTCGGTGATCTCCGGATTGCCGTAGGCGGCCGTATTGGCTGTATCCAGAAGGGCCATTGTATTTACGGCCATTTCCCCTGCCTTCATAACCATGGCGATCATCTGGTCGGTTGAAAGATCCTTTGTGGTGGATGTAAGGGCCTCCATAAGGAAGCCGTAGATATCGTCTTTTTCGTGACCGAGAACCGCGGCATGATCGGCATACGCAGCAATTCCCTTGCAGCCGATGATAAGGAGCTCTCTGAGGGAGCGCACGTCCTCGTTCTGAGTGGCTGTAATGCGAACCTCGTCGGAAAGTGCCTTGGCCACTATCTTTTCCCTGTCTTCCGAAAACCAGGTTGCGCAGTCAGGGAGCGCGCCCGGCATGGCGGCCTTTACCTTTTCCTTCACCGCGTCCCTGACCTTGAACCCTTCCTTGATCCGGCCGATGATGACATCATCGTCCCAGGCCACGTTGGTAATGGTGGTAAAAAGGGCCTTGCATATGAAGCGGGCGGCATCTTTATCCACAGTGCCCATTTCCTTTAGCCTTTCACCATAGATCGAAATCCCTTTACACACGTAAATAAGCATGTCCTGAAGATCGGCTGTTTCCTCCGGTTTTCCACATACCCCCCTTACGGTGCACCCCGTGTTTTTAGCTGTTTCCTGACATTGAAAACAAAACATGGTATCCTCCTTTTTTCGTAAAGATTTTTGACTTTAAAAGCCATACCCAAGAAATATGATAACCACTCCCGCAGTCGCTATAGTTCTTTGCAGCCATATCAGGCAAGATTGAGCTCCTTATGTTTTTGCGCAACTGATTCAGCCAATCTATCCAATGCATTAAAATCGTTCTGAGATGGCAACCCCTTGCAGAGCACGGGCTCCAGGACCTCTACCTTGAGGTTGGGGATCATTCCGGCAAGCGTTTCCACACATTTTCCTCCCCATCCGTAGGAACCTATAATGGAGAGAAATTTCACCTTGGGCCGCAGGGCATTTGCCAGGAACGCAGCGTATGCGGCAAGGGGATGCGGGCCGGCCAGTACCGTAGGCGTACCGACAATGATCGTTGCGGCATCAACCAGGGCCATTGCCAGTTTTCCGATATCGGTCACAGTCAGGTTAAAGAGCTCAGCATGAACACCGTTTTTCACCAGGGCCGACGCCAGGTGATCGACCATAAGCTTTGTGCTGGAGTGCATGGATACATAGGGCAAGACCGCGATGTTCCGGGGCGAACCGGATACCCAATCCCCGTAAGCATCCATGATAAAGGAAGGCCGGTTGTAAATCTGGCCGTGGCTGGGCGCTATCATCTGAATATCATAGGCCTTAAGTTTTTCGATATCTTTCTCGATCATACCCCTGAAGGGCATCATGATCTCTGCAAAATAGCGCTTGGCTGCCTCGTATACCCTTCCCTCGTTGGTCACGAAAAGATCCGTGGTGGCGATATGAGAACCGTAAAAATCACAGCTAAAAAGGATATGTTTCTCTTCCAGGTAGGTCACCATCGTTTCCGGCCAGTGCACCCATGGGGTGTGGATGAACTTCAACGTCCTGTCGCCGAGCGATATCGTCTCTCCGTCTGCTACGGTGATAAAGGAGTCCTCTGGTATCTTGAGGAGATCGACGAGCATAGTTTTGGCCTTGGGGGTAGAGACGATCTTGGCCTGGGGATATCTCTCAAGAACCCGGGGGATAGATCCGGAATGGTCCTGTTCAGCGTGATGCGAAACGATATAGTCGATCTTCGGCACTGCATCGAGTTGCCCCATCAAGGTTTCAACCATCGGCGGATCGACCGTGTCAAGCAAGGCGGTCTTCCCGGTCCCCTCAACAAGATAGGCGTTATACGTGGTGCCGTCGGGAAGCGGAATGAGCGAATCAAAAAGCCGCCTGTCCCAGTCAACAGCCCCCATCCAGTAGATGCGGTCTTCTATTTTTCGTGTCTGCATTGTACCCTCCTTGTTCTATGATATTGAATGTCCGGGCTTATTTTTTTCCCTACCGTCCCGGGGCATTCTATTCACTTCCGGATCTTTTTCTCCAGGCTTTTCCAGAAGCGCATTGGATTTGACCGACGATGAACGCTTCTTTGCCGCTTGTATCGCATGTCGCACGCCTTCCATCAAGGCAGAGAGTGAAATGCCGTAGATCCGGGCAACTTCTTCCAGGGTATGATATTCTTGTACCGGGCATCCGACACAAAGCATCTTTCGCTCGATAAAGACATTGATCGCAGTCGGGTGGCGCTCCAACAGCTCCTTTATCGTCATGTGCGGCCCAAGGCTCATCGGTCTTTAGCGTAACCTGCCTTATGCAAGAAAGTCTTTGCGCCGGCGCAAAGATCGAAAAAAGATCGTGCTTTTAGAGAATTTTAGAGAATCAGCCGTTTTCAGCAAACAGAACCAGGGCATGGGGATCGGACACTGTAATGCGCTCCCGCCCGGATATTACCCAGCCTTTCTTTTCCCAGGCGCTGAGAGCGCGGCTTACCGTATAAAGAGTGGTGCCGGTATACTCTGCCAGTTCCTGACGGCTGAGCCGGAAATCGATCAAGATGCCGTCTTCGGTCTTGAGGCCGGACTGTCGCATGATCCTTAACAGGGCGCGTGCGATACGCTGTTCCACCTGTTCGGCGTAGAGTTCCAGATAGCGGGTTTGCATATCATCCAGGCGGTCGACGGCAACCCTGAGCATGTTGACCGCCAGTTGCGGGAATTCCGCCATAAGATCCACCATAGCCTGTTTGTTCCAGCCGATTGTTTCGGCGGCAGCGGCTGCTTCCGCTGTAACAGGATAGCTCTTTCCCTTGAAAACAGATATTGCGGCTGTCAATTCCCCAGGATTGATGTAGCGGACGACAACCGTTTTTCCCTGCTCATGAAGTTTTGTGAGTTTAAGGCGGCCCCTTAGAACAAAGTAACATCTTTGCGCCGGGTCTCCCTCGCAGAATAACGTCTCCCCCATTTTGACATGTATCCGGTCTCCACGATCAAAGATATGGGTGTGGAATTCCTCTGCCACATCATGCAAAAAATTGGACAGGCTAAGGCTGTTTGCGATGACAGAAAGCGTTTCCAGGAAAATACCTCCAAATGTTTTGCAAGCCCTTCCTTTGCGCCGATAATTTTACAAGACCATGATATTGTAATAAACATTACCATTATACCCCTTTTTTGGCAATGAAGTCCTTTTAACCCAGATTTTCCATTAGGATTAGCACAATGTCCTGGCGTGATAGTCTTTTCCTGAAGAATACGCTTTGACAATATCATACGCAATCTGGTATAGGATTCGGAGCAGAAAAGAAAACGAAAGGAGCTTACCATGGATTACGAAAATATTATTGCTGATATCGGTGAAGATCATGTGGGAGAGATCACATTGAACCGGCCAAAGCAGTGGAACGCCTTCAATACCCCGATGGCGGCCGAGCTCGACAGCGCGCTGAGAGAATTCGACAGGGACAGGAACGTGAGGGTTATCCTCCTGAAAGGTGCAGGAAAGGCCTTCTGCGTGGGGATCGACGTAAGCGAGTTCCCCGGAAAGACGGCCCTTGAATACCGCGACTGGATAGGCCACATGGGAAAGGCCCTTATTACGATAGGACAGATCAGCAAGCCCGTCATCGCACAGGTCCGGGGTGTGGCGGCTGCGATCGGGGCGGGACTTACGGCTGCGGCAGACCTGGCGATCGCTTCAGAGGACGCAACCTTTGGCCTGACCGCGATCAACGTGGGCCTCAACTGTATCGGCCCCGCCGTGCCCGTCGCACGTTCTGTGGGAAGGAAGCGCACCCTTGAACTTTTACTGTACGGTGAGATGATAACTGCGCAGAGGGCACTGGAGATAGGGCTCGTGAACCGGGTCGTAAAGGGGGACGAGCTTGATCAGGCCGCCCGCGAATGGGCTGCGGTCCTTGCCCGCAAAAGCCCCCTTGCTGTTCAGACGGCGAAGAAGGCATTCTACACTGCGGCGGACATGGAATATTTTACCTCGCTTGAATATATGACCGATACGCTTGCGCGCCTTTGCACAACCGAGGATTCCAAAGAGGGGATCAACGCCTTTATGGAAAAGAGAGAGCCCGCCTGGAAAGAACGTTAAAAAGGGAGATGTTTCTTAGCCCCCGATCCTGTTCATGGGGCGCACGCATTTACGGGGTTCCCACAGACCCATGCCGTGTTCCTTCGGTTTGTTGTGGATAGTGGTTTCAATGAGGCGGAGCAGGTTGTCGTCATCTCCGCCCGTCCGGAGAGGGGTCTTCAGGTCTGTCTCCTCGTCGGAGAAAAGGCATCCCCGCAACCGGCCGCAAGACGTGAGGCGGAGCCTGTTGCATGTTTTGCAGAAATGGTTGCTGAGCGCTCCGATGAACCCGATCTCCCCTGCCGCTCCCTCAAGCCTGTAGCGCTGTGCGGGGCCGTCAAGAAGGCTGTGGCCGACGGGATTTACCTGGCCCAGTGATCGAATGCGGTCGAGGATCTCGCCAACGGAAATGAACCTGTCCCTTGCCCAGCCATTGCCGTTGTCTTTGCCGAAGGGCATTATCTCGATAAAGCGTATATGGTAAGGCTTGTTGAACGTCAGTTTTGCGAAGTCAACGATCTCATCATCATTTACGCCCCTCATGGCGACGACGTTTATCTTGATAGGGTCAAACCCCAGGGACTCGGCTTCGTCTATCCCCTCCCAGACACGGTCGAAAAAATCACGTCTGGTTATCGTGCAAAACTTGTCCTTACTCAAGGTATCCATACTGATATTGATGCGCCGCATACCGCATTCCCGGAGGCCCAGGGCGAAATCCTTCAGGAGAACGCCGTTGGTGGTCAGGGTGATCTCCTCTATTTCATCTATCTGCTGGAGCTTCTGGATGAAGCCAAGGATATCCCTTCTTACCAGAGGTTCCCCTCCGGTCAACCGTATCTTCCGAATGCCCTTGCTTACGCTCAGCCTTACGATATGGATCATCTCCTCATAGGTAAGGATTTCGCTGTGGGGTGTAAAGGCAATGCCTTCGTCAGGCATGCAGTAGATGCACCTGAGATTGCAGCGGTCTGTCACGGAGAGGCGTAGATAATTGATAGTCCTGTTGTGGTTATCTACCATGAAGGTCATCTCCCGACGTGCCCTCAGTTTCCGAAGGCTTTTGTTTCGTGTAGTTGTCGACAGCCTCCCGCAGCGTATTCGCGGCAAGCAGTGCGCAGTGGAGGCTTTCCTCCGGAAGACCGCCGATGGTCTCAAGGATCGTTTCGTTCGTGATCTCTTTGATCTCATCAGGTTGTTTTCCAAGGGCGAGCTCGACCGCAAGAGAGCCGCAGACGATGCTTGGCCCGCAGCCGTCCGTTTGGAATGAGGCATCGCCGGCCTTCCCCTTCTCGAACCTCAGGAATATTTCCATCGTATCGCCGCAGGGGCCGGTAATGCGAGCATAACCGTCAGGATTCTCCATCGCGTGCATGTGCAACGGGTTGCGCCATCTGTCAAAGGCCTTTTGTCCGTAATCCCTGATCGTGTCTTCGAAGATCTTGTCCTGCAGTTCTTTTAAAAAATTGTCAAGATTATCCGACATTATCACTTCTCCTCGTTTCACGCTAAACGTAGTTAAGCAATTAATATGCCACCCTTCTCCGGTAATAAGGCAGGTGCGATAACCCCATGACTTAAATAGCTGTTTTTTTCTTACGAAGGAAGCGTCGGGGATATATGCCTATCTTCCCTACCATACATTCTTGCAATATGCAATGCTATCTGCGATACCCGCGACCGTCGCTAGCAGGCACTTCGATCTTCAGGTCCTTTATCTTTCTGTAAAGGGTGCTGGTGTTTATGCCGAGGTCGCGGGCAGCAGACTTCCTGTTGCCGGCGTAGCGTCGCAATGTCTCCGCGATAAGGTTTTTCTCCATGGCCTTAAGGTTCATCGGGCCTATGCCGCCCGCCGAAGATGGTGCGGTCGGACGTATCTCGGAGGGAAGGTGGTGCAGTTCTATGACCTCCCCACGGCATAAGACAAAAGCCTGTTCAAGGATGTTCTCAAGCTCCCGCACATTGCCGGGAAAATCGTATCCCATAAGCTGCCCCATTGCCTCAGCGGACAGGCCGGTAATAGCTTTTCCCTGAAGCTGATTAAACCTGGCCAGGAGATGGTCTACCAGCAGGGGAATATCTTCGCGCCGCTCTTTTAAGCTTGGCAGCGTAAGATGAACAACCCGAATGCGGTAATAGAGGTCCTCCCGGAATTTTCCATCTTCGACAAGCTTCGTCAGGTCTTTATTCGTAGCGGCAATTACGCGGATATCCACCTTTACCGGCTCTGTTGCGCCGAGCGGTTCTACTGTGCGCTCCTGAAGCACGCGGAGCAGGCGCACCTGCAAGGCCGGCGATATGTCCCCTATCTCATCGAGGAATATTGTACCCCCGTGGGCAAGCACGAATCGCCCTATCTTATCCCGCTTCGCGTCTGTAAATGACCCGGCTTTATGGCCGAAAAACTCACTTTCAAGGAGCGTGTCCGGCAGGGCGGCGCAGTTTACCGCAACAAAACGTTTTTTTCTTCGCGGCGACAGATTATATATGGCCCTTGCGAAGAGCTCTTTCCCTGTGCCGCTTGGGCCTTCGATCAAGACCGTGCTGCTGCTTTCTGCGATCAGCGGGAGGACCTCGAAGAGCCGAATCATTGCGGGGCTTCTGCCGACCATGTCTTCAAAAGTATGGCTGCTTTGCAGCTCTTTCCTGAGCTGTTCCACCTGGCTTAGGTCCTGAAAAGTTTCTACCCCGCCGATCACCTTATTGTTGCCATCTTTCAAAACCGCTGTTGAGATGCGGACGGGAACCCTGAACCCTTTGTTATTGACGATGAAAGCTGTAGCGTTCACAACGGGCTCTCCAGTGTCAAATGTCCGCCTCAGAGCACAGTTATTTTCGCATATATTTGCATGGAATACCTCGGAACAGAGGCGCCCTATCGCCTCTTCTCTTGAAACGCCGGTAATATGTTGCGCGGCCTGATTGAAGGAGGTGATACGCCAATCGCGGCCTATGGTGAAAACGCCCTCATTGATCGAGTCAAGGATAACGTCTCTATCGTTTCCTTCAGCAGTGCGTTTCATTTCAATCCCCGGTCACCGTGTTTCTTAATCATGCTAAATGCAATATTAAGAATGCTATAATATTGCATAATGAAATAATAAAGTCAACCCCTCCGAACGTTTGTAGCTGTAACATATTGTATATACTAATGATTTAATTTATATACCATCGTGGTATGGAGGTTGCATTTTAAACAATATGATGATCGCAATAGCAAACTGGCAAGGCAGCATATCACCCGTCTTCGATGTGTCCGACAGGCTATGCCTGATCCATATTGAAAATGGCAAAGAACTGCGAAGAGAAAATATCCTGTTAAAAAATCGAAACCCCTTCACAAGGGCGAAGGAGATGTCAGGTATTGGTGTTGAGATGCTGATCTGCGGCGCCGTTTCCCACGTCCTTGAGACAGCTTTGATAAGCGTTGGCATACGGGTCATAGGGTTTGTATGCGGTGATCTCGAAAATGTCCTTGGGGCTTTTCTGCGAGGTCAACTGACAGGGAGAGATTTTTTCATGCCGGGTTGTTTCGGGAAACGGCAGGGACACCGTTTTCAGTATCGCCGTGGAAGATGTGGCTCCAGGTAATGGAGTATATACAGGGCAGTATATATGGAAAGGAGGTGAGAGATATGCCAGGTGGAGATGGAACAGGACCAATGGGAATGGGTCCAATGACAGGACGTGCGGCGGGTTTCTGCACGGGTTACGGTGCTCCTGGATACGCGAACTATGCGTTTGGTAGGGGATTCCGGGCCTGGGGCAGAGGCCGTGGCGGAGGCGGTCGCGGTTTCAGGAACTGGTACTACAGGACCGGTCTGACAGGATGGCAAAGGGCCGCTGCAGGCATGCCTGTCTGGGGTTATCCATATGCCTACGGAGGCGCTTACGTTCCTCCGGCATCAATGGCAACGGCCAGGCAGCAGGAACTTGACGAGTTGAAAGGTCAGGCGGAATATCTGGAAGATATGCTCGACAATATTCGTATGCAGCTTAAAGAACTTGAAGGAAAAGCAGCCAAGACCACGCCTCAAACAGGCTGAACGCCCAAAACGGAGCAAGAGGGGCGGCGGCACAGAAAAAACCGCGACCCCCCTTGCTCCCAAGTAAAAGACATAACCGGGAGGTTAAATATGCTTATTGCAATTACATCAGAAGGGCCAACTCTTGAGGCCAGGGTCGATCAACGATTTGGTCGGTGCCCTTTCTTTCTGGTGATCAATACCGATGACCTTAGCTTTGAGGTTATTGAAAATCAAAGCGCCGCGCTCAGCGGTGGAGCAGGTATCCAGTCGGCCCAGATGGTCGCATCAAAAGGGGTAACGCACGTACTTACGGGCGCCTGTGGGCCTAATGCATACCAGGTACTCTCAGCGGCAGGGGTTGAGGTTATCACCGGCTGCGCCGGGAATATCCGCGACGTGATCAGGCAGTTTCAAGAGGGAAGATTTACCGCAACAGGAGGACCCAATGTAGCTGACCACTTTGGCGTGAGCGGAAGCTTTGCAGGACAGGCCGCCCCCGGCGTGAATCCCGCTGGCATGCCTGGCATGGGACGCGGCATGGGCATGGGACGCGGCATGGGCATGGGACGCGGCATGGGCATGGGACGCGGCATGGGCATGGG
>JAGOOA010000007.1:23520-28803 GCA_017992765.1 Syntrophorhabdaceae bacterium | reverse complement strand
GGCATGGGACGCGGCATGGGCATGGGACGCGGCATGGGCATGGGACGCGGCATGGGCATGGGACGCGGCATGGGCATGGGCGGAGGCGGATATTTTGTTGATCGACAATCTGCAGGTATACAAGACCAGCAGGAAACCGACGAAAATGAACTGGAGGCGCTGAAGCTGCAGATGCAAAAGATCAATGAGCGGATCCGGCAGCTTGAGAAAGAAAAAGGCAGCAAAGAAAAAAAGAGATAAGCTGACCTGAGCCTTTATGAAGATCAAGATACTTTTTGAAAACAAAAGGATAAGCAACGCCTTTTTTCTTGGCTGGGGCGTTTCCTATCTTATTGAGGACAGGATCCTTTTTGACACCGGCGAGAGATGGGACTCCCTGTTGAATAATATGAACGTCATGGGTGTAGCAATGAACGACATAAAGACGGTTGTCATTTCCCATGAACACTTTGACCATACGGGAGGGTTGTGGGGAATACTCCGCAAAAACCACGGACTTGATCTGTATATATGCCAAGGCTTCGACCGGAGGTTTAAAGATAAAGCAAAATTGTATGGGTGCAATATTGTAGAGATCGGCGATTCTTTTACCCGAATAACCGATAATATTTACACAACGGGCCAGGCAGGAACTGCGCCAGGCTTTGGCTATATCGTTGAACAATCGCTGGTGCTGGATACCGATAAAGGGCTCACAATAGTGACGGGCTGCGCCCATCCCGGCATCATGAACATTGTGGAGCGTGTAAGGGAACACATTAAAAAAGACATTTACCTTGTAATGGGAGGCTTCCATCTGCTGGACGAGCTTGCCGTAAAGATCAAGGAGGTAAACAATACATTGAGGGAATTAGGCGTGCGCAACATAGGGCCGTCCCATTGCACAGGCGAAGATGCGATAGAGATCTTTAGAAGGTCATACGGGGATAATTTTATAAATATCATGGCGGGAAAGACGATAGAGGTTTAGCATAGAGCATAAAGAGGAGGCATTGATTGCCATTCGGTTTTGGCAAGGGCAGGGGCCCGGGGAAAGCAACAGGGCCGGTCATAAAAGGACAACGAAGAGGAATGGGACGGTGGGGGCATGGCGGACCACCGACCAATTGCGTATGTCCCCGGTGCGGAATTCTTGTCCCCCACGAGCCGGGCGTTCCCTGTTTCCAGAGGAGATGCCCGCAGTGTGGTTCTTTTATGGCACGGCAATTTCTCGATATTGAGTAACGAGGCCCGCAAGGTGAGCCGTGGAAAAAAAGAATCCCCATATTGAACTGCTTGAACGGGGTCAAAGGGTAGCCATAATTGCGACCGTTGCCATACTCCTCCTCGCGGCCGCAAAATTTATCATCGGCTACCTCTTTGACTCCAGGATCCTTATTGCCGATGCCTTCCACAGCGGCGTCGACGTGCTTGCCATCTTTGCTTCCTGGTTCGGCCTCTGGCTTGCCTCGCGGAAGGAGAGCGCGCGGTTTCCCTACGGTCTTTACAGGGCCGAGACCTTTGTCACCCTTGTAATAGGCGCCTTTATTACATGGGCGGGCATTGAGAACCTCATCGAGGGATACAGAAAGTTCTTTGCCGTGGCGCCTGACCGGGCGTTCCCGGTCCTGCCGGTCCTGGTAAGCGGCGCGTCGGTCTTTGTCTCCTATTTTGTGGCAAAGATGGAGAAAAGAACAGGCGCCTTCATCAATTCCGGAGCGCTTCAGGCAAATGCATCAGAGGCGTTTCTTGATATCGGCACCTCTCTGGTCGTTCTTGCAGGAATACTTTTGGCCCATGCAAAGATCCCCTATGTCGAAGGCTCTATTGTGATGCTCATTGCCTTGCTCATTATAAGGCTCGGCATAAATAGCATATGGATACCGATCCTCATCCTTATGGATGCAAATCTCGATCCCGAGCTGCAGTCAGAGATAGAGGAGAAGATATCTTCCGTTGACGGCGTCAAGGAGGTGCGGAATGTAAAGATACGCCAGTCCGGGCCATTCAAGATGGTGGAATGCGATATTGCCACAGCCCCGTCGGTCTCTGTGTACAGGGCGCACGAGATCGCCGACATAGTAGAAAACCGCATAGCAACGGACTACAGCCGGATCGAATCCGTCTTTGTCCATGTTGAGCCTGCACGGCATGACGCTGTTTCTGCAATCGTCCCGGTCAAAGATATAAACGGGCTGGATTCAAAGGTCCATGGACACTTTGGCAGGGCTCCTTACTTTATCATCTTGAGGCTCGACAGCGAAGGAGGCACGGAGATAGAGGATTTTTATTACAATGCGTTCCTCAAGGACAAAGACAGCATACACGTCGGCGTAAAGGTTATCAAGACCGTGATCAGACACGACCTGGACCTTGTCTTTACCGCAAAGATCGGGGAGATATCTTTCCATATGCTGAAGGATAATTTTATCGATATTTACAGGGTCGAAGCAGGCGAAACGGTGCGCAGCGTAGCCGAACGATACCACAAAGGAGAGGTAGATCCGATCATCTCGCCCCATCCTGCAGAGGAGTCCGAGATAGAACAAAAGAAAGGCAGTAAATGACCTCAGCGGGCACCTGCAGGACGAACCGCTATGCAGGGAGCGGTTAGGGCTCCTTATGCTCTTGCCTTATGCCAGGAGAGCTGTCAGCTCTCCGATATTTCCGAGGGCCTCAAGGTGAAGAACCTGTGCGACGATAGAAGGGGCCTTATCTTTCAGGTTATCAAGCCTGCCGTAGTCAACGCATTTCAGGAACTTCCCGATGCATTCGTCCAAGTTCAAGGGATTACGCGGATTCCCTTTCATCGTGTCGATCTTCTTGCTATAGATGTTGCCTTTGCAATGAACGAACAGGTTCGCGCTGTCCATCCCGCGCTCCGGCAATGCCGGGTCAACGACCACCCGCACCTTCTTCGCGAGCTCCGCGACGCGCGCGTCCCTGATCGTTCTTTCCTCGAAATCGTCAAGAAACACGTCGCCGCGCAGAAGCGCGGTTGCGACCGTGTAGGGTATGCTGAACTGCGCGTCGACCTGCGGGTTATCCCGGATCGCAAACGGTTGTCCTACCATCTCCTGAGCCATTTTCGATACGTGGACAACGACCTCTTCGATGGATGCGGGCTCAATATTATAGCTATCCTTTGCTGCCAGCGCCGCATCGATGGAGGCGTGGGTCATCCTGCAGGAGGGATAGGGCTTGATGCTCAACTTTGTTCCTTGATACTCTTTTCCCAGGCCCTCTACCAGCCTTTCCTGATCATGATCGCCCGACTCGTAGAGATTAAAAAATCCGTATTGTCCTTCGAGGAAGCCCCTTGCGCCGGTAATGCCCTTTTGCGCTAGAAACGCCGACAGCACGCCCGATTTTGCTGAAAAGGCCGGCTGCATGCGCTTTACAAGCCCTCCATCAACGAGGCATTGTGCGTTGCCGGCGGTCTGGCTATATACGACGCCCAGCGCGTGGGACAATCTTTCCCTGTTGAGTCCCACGATCTTCCCCGCCGCGACAGCGGCGCCAAAGGCGCCGCAGGTTGCTGTCCTGATCCACGAAAGGGGGCGCTTGGTGCTCAGGCCCAGCCTGCAGACGATATCGACCCCGAGGACAACGGCGTTGATCAGGTCCGCCCCCGAGATATTGCCTGCCGATTCGGCCGCTGCCAATGCCGCGGGCAGGACCGAGACGTGCGCGTGAAGGGCCGACTCATCCAGGGTATCGTCGAAATCGAGGGCGTGCATCATGGTGCTGTTCGCCATGGCCGCCCAGGGTGCAGGAGCCTTCCCGCCGTATGACATTATGGTGGCCTCAGGCTTTCCACCCCATTCCTTGACGAGCTCCACGACCTCTTTGCAACCGGGGGCATTGCAGCCCGCAAGGGCAACCCCGATCGAATCAAGGATGAACCGCTTTGTATTTTCCACAACGGCTTCAGGGAGGTCGTGGAACTGTGTTTGCTCTATATGCTGCAGAATTCTGGATGTAGCGTCCATGCCATACCTCTCTTTATCGGCCCATAGCTGACAGCTCATAGCTCATGGCAAAACGCCCGTGAGTCGTGAGGAGTAAGTCGTAACGGCCTTCTTTACGATCCCGACATACGATAACGAAATACGATATACGCTCTATAAGGAAAGCCCGATGCCGACGTTTTTTTGAGACATATCCGGGTAAAATGTTCCCTTGAGCCTTATAGCAGCTTACTTCGGCATCTTCACCTTTTTCTCTTTGTAGAATTTTATCGCGCCCGGGTGAAAAGGAAAGGGGGAGCCCAGCACCGCACTCTCTAACGTCAGGTCCTTGGCGACTTTATGAATTGCCACAAGGTCGCTTTTGTGTTCGAACAAGGTTTTCACGATAGTATAGGCCATCTTTTCGTCCATTTTCTCGTGGCAGACCAGGAAGTTTCCTGCCGATACGGTCGTCACATCGTAGTCTACGCCTTTATATGTGTTTGCAGGGCAGACCGTTTTGAAATATATGGGGCCGTATTTGGCCACCATCTTCTCCAGCGCCTCTCCATGGCTTATAAGCTTGATCTTGACGCCGGGGCTTGCAGCCACATCCATGACAGAGGCGGTCGGTATCCCGCCCACCCAGAAGTATGCATCGATCTTGCCGTCTTTCAGGGCATTGGCTGATTCTGAGGCGCTAAGGCGGTCCCTTTTTATATCTTTTTGAGGATCTATGCCGAAGGCCTCCATGATCCTTCCTGACAATACCTCGGTAGCGCTCCCGGGCGCCCCGGTTGAGACCCTTTTCCCTTTCAGATCACTTATTGAATTGATCCCCTTGCCGTCAATGGTGACAACGTGGGTAATAGAGGCATAAAGGCCCGCGAGGTTTCTCATGGGCACTTTATCTTTGAATATGCCCTTTCCGGTGTATGCGTCGTATCCTACATCTCCGAGCATGATAGCCAGGTCTGCCTTTTTTGCCCCCAGCAGCTTGGCGTTATCTACTGCAGCGGCGGTTACCTCGGCGGTGGCTTCGATACCGGGGATATATTTTGATATAACGCTTGCCATGGCGCCGCTGTATGGGTACCAGACCCCTCCTGTTCCGCCGGCTGCGATTGAAAGAATGGCCTTTTTCTGTGCCAGGGCGGCGCCTGAAACAACAACGGTGAGAAGAAACAAGGCAACGATGCCCACAACAGCCATTTTTTCTTTTACTGACCTCGATCTCTGATCCATACCTGCCTCCTTGATATTTTATTCTTACAAATCAGCATTTCAGCAAACAGCTATCAGCATTCAGCTAATATCATAAAAGGTAAAAGGTTTTCAACGTTTTACCTTTCAC
>JAGOOA010000007.1:15924-23420 GCA_017992765.1 Syntrophorhabdaceae bacterium | reverse complement strand
TTTTACCTTTCACGTTTTTTTGTGTTTCACACCATGGACTCTTTCAGGAGCCCGGTTATATCCATTACCTTGATCCTGTCCGTTGCCTGAAGGTCTTTTGCCGCGTTCAGGAGCATTGTAAAGCACCAGGGGCACGCAGTGGCAAGGACGTCCGCGCCCGCATCGATCGCCTGGTTGATGCGCGTACGGGCCAGCTTCGGCTCTTCCTCGACCTCCGCGAACATCCTCCCGCCTCCTCCCCCGCAGCACAGGGCCTCATCCTTCTTCATCTTCATTTCGACCAGCCTGATCCCGGGGACCATGGCAATGAGCTCCCTCGGCGGGTCGTATATCTGGTTGTGCCTGCCGAGATAGCAGGCGTCGTGGTACGCGACGGTGTAGGGGAGCTTCTTTTTTAAAACTGGCTTTTTATCCTTAAGGACGTCCAGAAGGAATTCAACATAATGCCGGACCGACCATTGTTTTTCTTGCTCAGGATATTCTTTTGAAAAGGTATTAAAACAATGAGGTGACAGGGTTACGATCTTCTTCACGCCGGCTTCCTTAAAAAGCCGGACGTTTGCATCCATCAATTCCTGGAAGATCGCCTCGTCGCCCATGCGCAAAGCAGGGTCCCCGCAGCAGGTCTCGTTTTCCAATATGCCGTAGTCGATATCCAACCGGTCGAAGACCGCAAGAAGGTTTCTCCCGAGGCCGTGAAGGTCCTGGTCATAGGACAGCGTACACCCCACATAGAGCAGGATATCCGCCTGATCCCGGGGCAGGCGCTTGACGCTGAGGCCTTCCAGCCATTCGAACCTCTTTTCAGGTTTCTCGCCGTAGGGGTTGCCATTTTTAAGAAGGTCTTTCAGCGGCTTTCTTTGCTGCGGGAGCGGGCCGATCATCATCTCCCGCAAGATCTTCCTTCCCGCCTCGATCGCTTCGAGCACGGGGATCCCCGTCGCCTTTGCCTTGCACCGGACGACGCAGCCGTTGCACGTCGTGCAGGAATACACGAGGTCGCGAAGGGTCTCTTTTTCTTTTCCTTTGAGCAGGTCCCATTTAATTGCGTACTTGATGGACTGCAGGATGCCGGACGGCGTCTGGCTCATAAACCCCCTGGTGGACTGGAAAAGAGGGCAGATCGTAAAGCAATAATTGCAGTTCCTGCACCTGCTCGCGGCGTCAAGAACGGTTTCCCTGTTGTGAGAATCGCCATTTATTTCATTTTCATCCATCTCTTTGCCTCCACGTGTTTCCCGCGCCGGTTTCGTCCCTAAACCGTTATTGACAGCCCTCCAACACGCCTGTGTTCAATATATTATTAGGATCGAACGCCTTTTTCAGGGTTTTTACGAGCCCGTAGCCTTTCTCTCCGTAGCGGTTCACGAAGAAAGAGGTCCTTTTGGAGAACTGCCCCCACTCTCCTCCGCACGTGCCGTATTTTAGGTTTAACTCCTCCTCCCTTTGGAACTTTTCATCAATGGCCTTTCTCTTTTTCCCGTTGTCCCAATCCTTCGGTATGATAACGCCGGGATGCATGGTCAACCCCCCGATATGGCCGAAGAGATAACTGGTCAACTGGCTGAGGACCGGAAGCCCTTTATTAAAATTGGCAGCCTCGTTGAGGCACTCGGGAAGATCTTTTAAATTCGAAACCACCTCGGCGGAGGCCCATTGATTGCCGCTTTGCTGCATAAGGAAGGACCCGATGACCTCCCTTGCAGACCAAAGCTTTTCCCATAGGACGGCGTCTTCAATGCGTTGCGCCTCAACGGGATGTTCCGCTTCCAATGAGAGCAGGATCTGGTCGGCCTTCCGGGCCGCCTCCTCCTTCGAGTCTGCATTGGTCACGAATAAGACGACAGCTCCTCCCGGCGGCTGCAAGCCTTTAAGGTCGTACCCTATCTGCGCAACCTTTTCCTCCATAAATTCCATAAAGAACGGGGCAGGGCGCCTTTCCATGTACATTCTCTGGACGGCCCTCGCTACAGATCCAAGGCCCTTATATACGGCAACGCCGCAGGCCCTCTCGAATTGCGGGACAAGCCGCATTCTGATCTTCGTGACGACGCCCAGGAGTCCGTCCCCTCCCACGAAAAACTTGGTAAGGTCCGTTCCGGCCGGCCTGCGAAGGCCTTTTGTGCCCGTTTCGATGATCTCTCCCGTGGGAAGCACCGCTTCGACGCCGAGCACGTAATCGCCGGGCTTCCCGATGCTCGTATCCACGATATGGGCGCTTGTATTATTGGAGATTATTCCGCCCATGCTCGCTATAAGCCGGCTGCCTGGCGCGGCCGGCAGGAAAAAGCCCCGTTTTTTCAGCGCCTCTTCGACAGAGGCGCAGATGCACCCCGGGCCGCACTCGAAATAGCCGTAATCCTCTGAGAGCTCAATGGCGCTTAATCTATGGGTATTGAGGACAATGCCGGGGACACGGTACCGTGCGGCGCCGATAAACGACGTCCCTGAACCCCTGATAAAGACAGGGACCTTTGAATCGTTCGCATAGCGCATGATCTCGCTGACCTCTTCCCTGGAGCCCGGCATAACGACCACATATGGCAACGTGTCCCTTTCCGCCTCGTAGGGGAATGTATCGAGCGAGTTTTTTATCCTCTCGAAAATATGGGCAGATACGTATTTTTTGCCCACTATCCTTTCCATATCTTCAATGAGCGTTTGGGGTGGTGAAGATTTCATCGGCCCTCCTGCCTGGTTCTGTTGCAAAACATTGCCATTACGATCCCCTGACCAATTTTGTTTCCCGGGATGAATCAGATGGTCTATAATAAATACTATATATAAGACGAAAAGGTCAACAGACTATAGCGTATTTATAGGTCGTTAATCCATCGCGGAACAGGGCATGGCGAGGGGCATAGCAGGGAAGTTCATGTGTACATTTCTTCTTCGCGCACGACACGGCTTTTTATAAATGACAGGAGCTCCTGGAGCACGGGCAGGACATCGGTCCTGAACCTCCCCGCGACAACGAGGCGCATAATGTCATCGCCCACATTCAGCATGCCCTCGTTGATCCAGACCCTGATATCCGCAATCCCGTCACGGCCTTTCAGCTCTTTGACGCAGGCTTCGAGCATCCCTTTGTCGTAAGATAATTTCATGGCCCCGACGGCCTTGCCATCCTTCGAGGTGCCGCGGACGATCCCGTTGTGAACGATGATCATCCCCAGTTTTTCAGGGTCCGCTGTCTTTTTTATTTCTTCTATCCATTCAGCGATCATAAAGCCTCCAATTTAAAATTACAATTTAAAATATAAGTTATTTGATCTTTTTTCAAGCAAATAAAGCGCCGCCCCGCAGCCTCCTTGCGTTGAAAGATCAACGCTTTGTTTGCGATCCCGACATGTTATATTGACATAGGATGTACTGTAAAATGTGCGCTTTCCACTTGAGCCGCTTATGAATTATTTTGTATGATATCCAGGAGAGAGAGGTCACGGCATGAAGTTGCAAAATGCGGTAGCGTTACTGACGGCGGCAGCCGGTGCGGGAATCGGACAGGCAACGGCGAGGATCATGGCGCGGGAGGGCGCGAGGGTTGTTGTTACCGATGCCCACGAGGAAAGGGCAGCTTCCGTGGCACGCCTGATCCATGAGGAATACGGGACGGAAACCCTCGGCATGCGCTGCGACGTGACAAGGAAGGAAGATGTCGAGCGTGTTGCGGCTGCAACCCTTGAACGTTTCGGACGCATCGATATCCTGTTCAACAACGCCGGCACGAACAGGCCCTCGCAGGTTGTTGACATGACGGACGAGGCGTGGGAGCTTGTCATCAACACGTCTCTTACCGGCACCTTCTATTGCTGCAGGGCAGTGCTCCCGGCGATGATCGCACAGAAAAGAGGCCGTATCGTGAGCATTACGTCTGTGGCTGCGTTCCGGGGCCTTAAAGCCGGCCACGCGCATTACGCAGCTGCCAAGGCGGGAGTGATGGCCTTTACCCGCTGCCTGGCGATGGAGGCGGCAGAACACCATATTACCGTCAATACAATAGCGCCGAGCTTTATCTATAATGAGTTCATACCCCACATCTACCCGGAGGAGGAGATAGAGAGGATGTACGAAGAGATACCGTATCCGAGAAAGGGGACGCCGGAGGATATTGCCAACACGGTCCTCTTTCTTGTCTCAGACGAAGGGGAGTATATAACGGGGCAGACCATCTGCGTTACCGGTGGAAGCTGGATGAGATGATGAAAGTAAGGAGGTTCCTGTGCGACAGAAATTAAAGCCGGAGGAGCTTTACAGGCGATGTGACCCCGATGTCTTTTCGTTCGCGACCACCGGCGAGATCACGGACGCTCTGAGAACGATAGGGCAGGAAAAGGCCCTCAGCGCCCTCGACTTTGGCCTCAATATGGATAGCAGCGGCTTCAACATATTTGCAATAGGAGAGAGCGGCACCGGCAAGATGACGACGGTAACGGCAAAGCTGAACGTCAAGGCTTCCGAGGAAAATGCCCCGCCGGACTGGTGCTATGTCTATAACTTCAAAGACCCGGATACCTCCATTGCCTTATCCTTCGGGCCCGGCAAAGGGGCCGGCTTCCAGAAGGAGATGGATGAGCTCATCAAAATATTGCGGATCGAGATACCCAAGGCCTTTGAATCAAAGGAATACGAGACGCAAAAAAGCAAGATCATCGACGAGTTCCAGCAGAAACAAACAGAGTACCTTGCGAGGCTCGACGCCGAGGCAAAGGAAAGAAAATTTACAGTAAAGCGACAGCCGACAGGCATCCTGATAGTTCCCATCAAGGAGAATGGAGAGCTTCTGTCAAAAGAAGAGTTCGATGCGCTGGACGAGAAGACCAGAAAAAAGATGGAGGAGACGGGACGTTTCTTCCAGGAGAAGCTCAACGATGTCGTTCGGGTTCTCAGGGAGGCGGAGAAGATCGTACGGGACATGCTGGCCAGGCTCGACAGGATCGTGGCCCTCGACCTCGTGGGGCCGCTCATCGACGCGATGGAAAAGAAATATCATGACCAGGAGAAGGTTGTACAGCACCTGAAGAACGTTGAAGAAGAAATACTGACCCACCTTGATGAGTTCCGCACAACGGAAGAGCAGTCTTCGCCCGTCCCTTTCCTGAAGATGCCCAAGGCAGAGGCTTCCTTCTCCAAGTACAGCGTAAACGTGATCGTCAACAACGGGGAGCGGAAAGGCGCACCCGTGGTATATGAAAGCAACCCGACGTACCTGAACCTTTTCGGGCGCCTGGAGTACAAGGTCCAATACGGCATGGCGACAACAGACTTTACGATGATAAAGGCCGGCTCGCTTCACAGGGCGAACGGGGGCTACCTCGTCGTCGATGCCATGGAGCTTCTGAGGAACCCTTTCTCCTATGAGGCGCTGAAAAGGGCGCTCAAGAATAAAGAGATAAAGATCGAGGACGTACTCGAGCAGTACAGGCTTGTGAGCACTGCCGGATTAAAACCGGAAGCGATACCTTTGAATACAAAGGTGGTCCTGATCGGCAACCCTTACCTGTACTACCTGCTCCACAATTATGACGAGGATTCGCAGGAGCTTTTTAAGGTCAAGGCCGATTTTGACAGCAGGATGGAAAGAACGCCCGAGAACATAGTGAAATACGCGTCGTATGTTGCCCAGTGCCAGAAAGAAGAAGGGCTTCTGCCCTTCGACAGGACGGGCGTTGCGAAGATCGTAGAGTACGGGTCGAGGTTCGCGGACCACCAGGAGAAGCTCTCGACAAAATTCAGCCTTATCGCCGACCTTGTTCGCGAGGCTCACTACTGGGCGAAAAAAGAGAGCAGCGGCGTCGTTACGGGGGCATATGTACAGAGGGCCGTAGACGAGAAGATACACCGGGTAAACAGGATCGAGGAGAGGCTGCAGGAGATGATGGTCGAGGATACGCTGATCGTCAATACCTCGGGCGCAAAGGTCGGACAGGTGAACGGGCTGGCGGTCTTCGATCTCGGCGACTACAGCTTCGGGAAGCCGTCAAGGATCACCGCCAAGACATACGCAGGCAAGGCCGGGGTCGTAAACCTCGAACGCGAAACGAAGATGAGCGGGAAGATCCACGAGAAGGCGATACTGATCATCACGGGCTACCTCGGCAGCAAATATGCGGTGAAAAGGCCGATCAGCCTTTCCGCCTCGATCACCTTTGAACAGCTTTACGAGATGGTTGAAGGGGACAGCGCCACGTGCGCGGAGCTTTACGCCCTTCTGAGCAGCATCTCCGGGGTCCCGTTGAAGCAGTCTTTTGCCGTAACGGGGTCAATGGACCAGAACGGCGACGTGCAGCCGATCGGGGGCGTGAACCAGAAGATAGAGGGGTTCTTCGGGCTGTGCAAGGCGAGAGGGCTCGACGGCACCCATGGCGTCGTTATACCGAAACGAAATATCAGGAACCTTGTCCTGAACGAAGAGGTCGTAGAGGCTGTCCGCAGCGAAAAGTTCAAGATCTACGCCATCGACCGGATGGAAGAGGGCCTGGAGATATTAACTGACATGAAGGCAGGCGAGCTTCAGGATGACGGCACATACCCCGAAGGCACGATCAACTTTCTCGTTGAAAAGCGGCTGACCGAAATTTCAGAGGCCCTTGAGAAAAAAAAGGAGAAAGAGAAGGAAAATGGGGAGGAAAAAGCGAAATAGCCCACAGAATATCGTATATCGTAGTTCGTATATCGAGACTGCAAAGGAAGACCGTGAGGTTAGTTGCTTGTCGATCGCAGTGGGGAGATGATTCGAGATGTTCGATATACTATATACGATATTCTGTGGGTTGAGCATTAAGGAGATGAATATTGAACATAGATTTCGAGAAGGGACTTGACCTGTATGACCACCCGGAGATCTTTTACCGGCTCTTTTTCCCCCGCCGCGAATCGGCCGGCGACAGCGAGCGGCCAAAGGCGGTAAACTACTTTGTTGCGGTGGCGCAGGGTATCTCCATCGGCTGCCGGTTCTATCCCGCCAGGGCGGATGGCCCGAACATACTGTATTTCCACGGCAACGGGGAAACGGCCCCCGATTATGACTATGTTGCGCCGGTATATGCCGAGAAGGGGCTCAACCTCTTTGTCGCCGATTACCGGGGCTACGGCATGAGCGGCGGAAGCCCCACCTGCAGCGGCATGATCAAAGACGCGCACCCCGTCTTTCGGGGATTCGCTGCCTGCCTATCCGAAATGGGCCACACCGGGGACATTTATGTAATGGGGCGTTCCCTGGGAAGCGCCCCCGCCATCGAGCTCGCCTATCATTACCAGAGGCAGCTCAAAGGGCTTATCGTGGAAAGCGGCTTTGCAAGCGCGAGGAACCAGATCATGCGGCTGGGCATCTCCCACCTGTTTGACGCCCGGGAAGAACCTGTCGGGTTCGGCAACGATCTGAAGATACAAGAAATAACGATCCCCACGCTGATCATCCACGGGGAATGGGACGAGATCATCCCTGCCGAAGAAGGGCGGACGCTGTACGAGCTCTCAGGGGCACGGGAGAAGTT
>JAGOOA010000007.1:0-15824 GCA_017992765.1 Syntrophorhabdaceae bacterium | reverse complement strand
CACTTCGATATTACTTCTTTTCCATTTCTTGCATTACTGAGTCTGCGATCTGCTGGTGCATGTCTTGGGGCCTTTCATCATAGAGGTCTTTAATAACCCTTAGGCGCGCCTCCTGGATGAGCTCTTCGTCGTTAAACTCGTCCGTCGTGTAATCTGCGTCTCCATCCTGGAGCTCTATCGCCTCGAGCGAGACTTCGTACCATTCTTCCACGTATCCGTCGATGGCCCGCTCCACCTGCTGCCGTATCAATTCCTTGTCAGGCCGGCAGCCCCTATCTTTACAGATCTCCTCTATGCTCGAGGCCATGTCGTTGCTCAATTTAGGCCTTACGTCAGGGGTGAAACCTTTTTTGCCCGTCATCTCCGCGCTCCTGAAAAAGATTGTAGACATTGTTACATAAAAGTCGTCGGAGAGCAAAATAAATTTTGTGATATATGTCACAGCCGGGCATGATATTTGCAATCTCAAACGTATGAGACGGGGAGACCAGAAAAGATCGGACATGCTTTATGTGCTTCCGGAGAGAAAACACATAAAGGACGACCTCCTGCTGCTCGCCATGAGCTGCAACAGATATGGGCAGCTGAAGACGCTGGAGGCGCCCGATCTGCTGATGGATGTTGAAAAGATGCTTATCTGGAAAAGGCTGCTCAGAATCTTTCGAGCGGACGTCAATTTCCGACATTAGCGTCAAAATTTTAACACCAGCGGATGATCAGGCGAGTATTTCGGGAAGGTTGTGCCGTTACCATGCCCGCATTCTGATCTGCTATCAGCAGCCAGGCTGATGGTATATCGTATATAGTACATCGTATATCGAAGAACGAAACAAGTTGAATAAATGTAATAAGACTGAGGGAAAGAACTGGAATATTACTATATACTATATACGAACTACGATATTCGATTCGCCGTGAGCTGCCTTTTCATGCTATTGATTTCCCACACCTCCTGTGGTTAGAATAGGGCATGCTTTCCCGTATCAAGGAACGGATAGGAGCGCATAGGGCACGCAAAGTAGAATGCGCGGAGACGACCATGGCAGGGGTGGTGATCCCCCTGTTCGAGAAAGACGGCGACATCTTTTTTGTCCTTACGAAGCGAACCAGCACCGTAAAGATCCATAAGGGCGAGGTCTCTTTCCCGGGAGGCATGTATGAGCCAAAGGACGGCAACACGAAAAGAACAGCAATCAGGGAATGCTGCGAAGAGATCGGGGTTAAGAATACCGACCTGGAGATCATCGGGCAAATGGACGATGTCTATACAATGACAGGCTTTGTTATAACGCCTTACGTGGGGATCATACCCTACCCTTACACGTTTAGAACGAGCCCGGGAGAGGTGGCATATCTTATATACATGCCGTACGGTTTTTTGCAAAAGAACGATCCGGTCCCGGAGATGGCCGAACACGAAGGAACGGCGCAAATGGTTCCTTCCTTCCGTTATAACGGGGACAGGATCTGGGGCGCTACGTGCAGGATGCTCGTAAAATTCAAAGAAATAGTGGAAAATGAATAAGCTGAACCTGAAGGTGCTCATCCTGTTGTCCCTGGGACACCTCGTGGTAGACATTTACCAGGGCGCCCTCCCGGCAACGCTCCCTTTTATCAAGGAAAAACTTTCCCTCTCATACACCATGACCGGCGTGATCCTCATGATGTCGAATTTTACCTCGTCTATTTTGCAGCCGCTCTTCGGATTCTATTCCGATAAGAAAGAGAAGGCGATCCTCCTCCCCGTCGGACTGCTCTGCGCCGGCCTGGGTTTTTCCTTTATTTCGATGCCCGACAGCTACGCCGTCATCTTGTTCATGGTGGCGGTAAGCGGGCTTGGCGTCGCCTCCTATCACCCCGAAGGCTATAAGACGGCGAATTTCTTCACCGGCGAAAAGAGCGTCACAGGCATGGCTATATTCTCCGTAGGCGGCAACCTTGGCTTTTCGCTCGGCCCGATCCTCTCCATTTACATTATACAGTTCCTGGGCTTTTCGTCCCTCCCGGTTATCGTCCTCCCGTCGCTTATCGTGACGGCCCTCATTATACACCAGCGGAATGTGATCGCTATTCCCGCAATGGAGCATGCGAGGCGGCAGAAGGCGGCGCCAAAGGCAGAAAGCGGCACCTATGCCTCTCTTTTCATACTCATCGCCATTGTCGTTATGAGAACCTGGACACAGATGGGCCTTCTGACCTATATCCCCTTCTACTACATCAACTACATGAAAGGCGACCCCCTTTATGCCGGCAAGCTCGTTTTTGTCTATCTCCTATGCGGTGCCGCAGGAACCATGATAGGCGCTCCGCTGGCTGACAGATGGGGGCATCGCCGCTTTCTCAGGTCCTCAATGTTCCTTGCTGCGGCAACGCTCCCCCTCATGTTCTTCGTGAAGGGATATATGCTCTTTTTTGTCCTCGGGCTCCAGGGCATGCTCCTCATCTCTACGTTTGCCGTTACCATCGTCATGGCGCAGAAGCTGTTGCCGGCAAGGCTCGGGATCGCCTCAGGGCTGATGGTGGGGTTCGCCATCGGAACGGGCGGCGTCGGCGTGACCTTGCTCGGGATCATCGCGGACAGCTTCGGGGTCCCCGTTGCCCTCGAATCGATCATGGTCTTGCCCTTTATAGGCTTTGTTCTAAGCCTTATATTGCGGTATCAGGAAAAGGCATGAGGCAGGTCATCAGCGTAGTCGGAAGGCCAAACGTAGGCAAGTCAACATTATTCAACCGCATGCTCGGCTACCGGAAGGCAATAACGGAAGATACGCCCGGCGTTACGAGGGACAGGAACTACGGCGAGTTCGAATACCGGGGAAGGATGTTTGTGCTCATCGATACCGGCGGGTTCGAGCCCTCCAGGGAAGACGGGTTCTCCCCGCTCATCGGGCAACAGATAGAGAAATCTATCGATGAATCTTCAATGGTACTTTTCCTTCTCGACGGAAGGGAAGGGGTCCTGCCTGAAGATAAGGATATTGCAAGGGCCTTGCGGAGATACGGCAAGCCTGTTTTTTACATTATCAACAAGATCGATTCGCAGAAGAGGGAGTTCAATGCCTTCGAGTTCTATGAGCTCGGAATAGAAAAATATTATCCCATCAGCGCCCTCCACGGAACAGGCGTTGAGGATCTTCTCGAGGATATCGTCAGATCGGCGGCCGAAGCGGGTGAAGCGCCGGGCAGCGGGGAAGGCCTATCCCCGGCCCTTAAGGTCGCCATCATCGGGCGGCCGAACACGGGCAAGTCGTCGATCACGAACAGGATCCTCAAATCAGACAGGATGATCGTCAGCGAGGTCCCGGGCACCACGAGGGACGCCATTGATTCCAGGGTGGCCTTCAAAGGCAGGGAGATCGTCCTTATAGACACAGCAGGACTTCGCAAGAAAAGCAAGGTCACAAAGAAGATAGAGGAATACTCCGTTTCGAGCGCCATCAAAAGCGTTGAAAAGGCGCAGGTTGTCAATCTCGTTATTGATGCCGTGGAAGGAGCGAGCCATCAGGACGGCAGCATTGCGCACCTTATCGCCGCACGGGGAAAGGGCGTTTGCATCATTGTGAACAAATGGGACCTCGTTGAAGGAAAAATGAAACAAGGCGAATACAGCGCGGCGATAATGGAGAGCATGCCCCACGTCTCCTTTGCGCCCGTCCTTTTTGTCTCTGCAAAGACAGGGAGGAATATCGGGAAGATCATTGAAACGGATACAGCGATATATGGCCAGTTGACGAGGATGATCAAAACGCAGGATCTCAACAGGGCGTTGGATGAGATTGTGCACAAGCTTCACCCTCCATATCAGCAGGGCAAGAGCCTCAGGATATCATATATCAACCAGCCGAAGGCATTGCCGCCGACCTTCATCCTCTTTTCAAACCACCCGGAGCGCATCCCCGAACACTATAAAAGGTATCTCGAAAACTCCCTGAGGCAGAGATACGGATTCCGCGGCGTACCGATAAGGCTGGTATTTAAAAAGAAATAGATAGCTCATAGTATACAGTATATCGTAGTTCATATATCGCAATGAGATCCGAAATCCCAATATCGCAAGGTTCAATCCTGACGAAGGAGGGACAATCCTCAAAAATTACCCATGCCGCGCCTCGGGGCAACATTCTTCCCTCCCAAAAGGGTCATGGCAACAACATCCCCTCTCCCCTTGCGGGAGAGGGCCGGGGAGAGGGGGGACGTTTTGAATTTTGAATATTTGGATCTGTTTCGGATTTGGTGCTTAGGACTTCGTGCTTGATTCTAAAAAAGGGGAGGGGCAAGATCGGAAGGGTGGGGGGGATGAAGAATATCTTGCCCCTTGTTATATAATTTATAAAAGCAAAGACCGTGCCACACCGTGGCTTATCTGCAACCGGACGTTATTATTGTTTAATAATATTTATGGTGGCGAGGGCGATAGAATAGATCAGGAAAAAAATGTCGAAGTGGTCATGTTCTCATCGACAATTGTGTCGATCAAAGCGGGCACAGGCAAGGCAATGCAGTCGCCGGCCGATGGGAAGGCGTCACGAATTCTTTGAATTTACTTGATTATTTGGGAAAAAATTATAAAATAGTTATCTCATGGATAAGCACACGGTAAAATCTGCAGCGAAAGAATTTTATAAATACCTGGAGCGCGAAAAGGGCTCCCCGTACAACACGAAACGGGCATACAGGGGCGATATTGAGGACTTCATAGCCTTTATCGACAAGAGTTCCTACGATGCGATCGACCACAACACCATAAGGGCCTATATCGTCAGCATTTACAAGAACCTAAAAAAATCTTCCCTTTCGCGAAAGGTTTCGGCCATCAAGGTCTTTTTCAAATTCATGAAGCGAAAGGGCTATACGGAGGAGAATACTGCGCTGGTCATAAAAAACCCGAAGATCGAAAAGAACCTTCCAAAGTTCTACACGATCGATGAGATGTTCCACTTCCTCGATTTTCTCCCCAAGGAGGGGTGGCTGAACATCAGGAACCGGGCGATCTTCGAGCTGATGTATTCAACGGGTACGAGGGCGCAGGAGGTCCTCAGCCTGAACATAGACGACCTCCACCTCGACGGGATGTGGATAAAGATAAGGGGCAAAGGCGGAAAAGAGCGCATAGTGCCCTTTGGCGAAAAGGCGAAGAGCGCCCTTGAAGAATACAGGGGCACCGTAAAAGAGATGGGCAAGGACGGGCCGGGCAAGCCGCTTTTTATGAACATACGAGGCGGCAGGTTGTCATACAGGGGTTTGTTGAAGATCATGAAGAAACACCAGTTAAAGGCGCAGCTTTTCAAGAATCTTTCTCTCCACGGGATACGTCATTCATTTGCTACACACCTGCTCGATAGCGGGGCGGACCTGAGAAGCATTCAGGAGCTGCTTGGCCACTCAAAGCTTTCAACGACGCAAAAATATACCCATATCTCCATGGACAAATTGATGGAGATATACGATAAATCCCACCCAAGAAGGTAAAATGGAAGCGACAACTATATTATGCGTCAGACATAAAGGGAAGATCGCTATTGGCGGCGACGGGCAGGTTACGATGCAGTCAACGGTAGTAAAGCATACGGCGAAGAAGGTGAGGAGGCTTTATCAGGACAAATGCCTCGCAGGGTTTGCCGGCTCCACGGCAGATGCGTTTACCCTTTTTGAGCGTTTTGAAAAAAAGCTCGAGCAGTACAACGGAAATTTGACAAGGGCGGCAGTTGAACTTGCGAAAGACTGGAGGACGGACAAATTTTTGAGGCGGCTTGAGGCCCTCCTGATAGTGGCCGACAGGGACCACACGCTGATCCTTTCAGGAACAGGCGACGTTGTCGAGCCTGATGACGGAGTGGCTGCGATCGGCTCGGGCGGGGCATATGCGCAGGCTGCCGCCAAGGCGCTTATAAAACATACCGACCTTGCCGCCCCTGAAATCGTGAGGGAATCAATGTCCATCGCAGCGGAGATATGCATCTACACCAACGACCGGATCGTAATTGAGGAGCTTTAAATGAAGACGTTGACGCCAAGGCAGATCATGGAGGAGCTTGACAGGTTCATCATAGGCCAGAACAAGGCGAAGAAGGCTGTTTCTGTTGCGCTCCGCAACCGGTGGAGAAGGCAGATGATCCCGAAAGAGCTCCGCGATGAAATAGCGCCGAAGAACATTATTATGATCGGCCCTACGGGCGTCGGAAAGACGGAGATCGCGAGGCGCCTTGCAAAGCTTGCAAACGCGCCGTTCCTGAAGATAGAGGCGACAAAATTTACAGAGGTAGGGTATGTCGGAAGGGATGTTGAATCGATGATACGGGACCTTACGGAGCTTGCCATCAGCATGGTGAGAAAAGAAGAGCAGGAGCTTGTCATGGAAAAGGCGGCAGAGATAGCCGAGGAGAGGATCCTCGACATACTGCTCCCCGCGAGGAAGGCCCCGGGAGGCCAGGAAGAGCTGGAGGCGGCCGATCTTTCGCGGGAAAAAATGAGAAGCCGTTTAAAGGCCGGCCAACTCAAGGACAGGCTCGTTGAGCTTGAGGTGCCCGACAGGGCGCTCCCTATGATAGAGATATTCTCCGCGTCGGGGATGGAAGAGATGGACATGCAGCTCAGGGACATCTTCGGGAATATGCTTCCGAAAAAGACGAAAAAGAGAAAGATGAAGGTCGGCGAGGCATATGAGCTCCTGGTCCAGGAGGAATCGAAGAAGCTGATCGATATGGACAGGGTTACCAAGGACGCCGTCGAGAAGGTCGAGCAATCGGGCATCATATTCCTCGACGAGATAGACAAGATCGCAAGCCGGGATCACGGCCATGGGCCAGATGTATCGAGAGAAGGCGTGCAAAGGGACATACTGCCTATCGTTGAGGGGACAACGGTAACGACAAAGTACGGGATGGTCAGAACCGACCATGTCCTTTTCATAGCGGCCGGCGCGTTTCACATGTCCAAGCCTTCCGACCTCATACCAGAATTGCAGGGAAGGTTTCCGATCAGGGTCGAGCTGGACGCGCTGACGAAAGAGGATTTTTACAGGATCATCACCGAGCCGGAGAACGCCCTTATCAAGCAGTACAAGGCCCTCCTCAAGACGGAAGAGATCGACCTCGAATTTGAGAAAGAGGCGGTCGAGGAGATCACCGATATCGCGCAGAAGATCAACGAGATGGCGGAGAACATCGGCGCCAGGAGGCTGTACACGGTTATGGAAAAGCTCCTTGAGGATATATCCTTCTCGGCGCCCGATACGCGGGAAAGAGCTATTACTATTACGAAGGGCTACGTGAGGGAAAAGCTGGGAGAATTTCTGGAGAAAGAAGATCTCAGCAGGTATATACTGTAAGATAAACTGATCCGAAGGATTCGACTATGGGCGATACGTTAAAGGTACAGACATTACTTGAGGCGCTTCCTTATATCAAGAAATTTACCGGCTCCACCTTTGTGATCAAATACGGCGGGGCGGCCATGGAGGAGGAAGGGCTGAAGAAGGAATTTGCGAAGGACGTTTCTCTCCTGAAATATGTAGGGATAAACCCTGTCATCGTTCACGGCGGCGGGCCCATGATCGGAAGGCTCCTGAAAGACCTGGAGATACCAACGAAGTTCGTTGACGGCCTCAGGGTCACCGATAGCAAGACCCTCGAAGTAGTGGAGATGGTCCTGTCCGGCCTTGTAAATAAAGAGATCGTGAAGAACATCAACGACATGGGGGGGAAGGCGATCGGCCTGTCAGGCAAGGACGGAAGGCTCCTTGTCGCAAAAAAGGTGAAAGGCAAGGACATAGGGCTGGTGGGTGAGATCGTTACGGTCGACGTGGCGATCATCCAGGACATCAGCGGCCACGGGTATATACCCGTTATAGCTCCGATCGCTGACGGGGTTGACGGCAATTCCTATAATATCAACGCCGACACTGCCGCCGGGAGCATTGCCAAGGCGCTCTCGGCAAAAAAGTTTATCCTTCTTACCGATGTTGAAGGCGTTCTTGACAGAAAGGGCAAGCTTATCTCCACGCTGAAGCGTGCAGAGATAGAAAGGCTCATCGACAAAAAGGTTGTTTCAGGCGGCATGATACCAAAGGTAAAATGCTGTATCGACGCGTTGTGGGGAGGCGTCGGGGAGGCCCATATCCTTGACGGAAGGATCCCGCACGCCATCCTCCTTGAGGTTTTCACCGATGCGGGGGTCGGTACGGAAATAGTAGGAGATCGATAATGCAGGAGACGTTGATTAAAAAGGCCCAACAGTATATCGCGAACACCTATACAAGGTTTCCCATCGTTGTAACAAAGGGGGAAGGGTGCTGGCTGTGGGATCTTGACGGCAGGCGCTACCTTGATTTTCTTGCGGGCATCGCCGTCTGCAGCCTCGGCCATGCCAACCCGAACGTACGCGACGGGATCATTGCGCAGGCGAACAAGCTTTTCCACGTATCGAACCTCTTCTATACAGAGCCCCAGGTCAAGGCTGCGGAGATACTCGTGGAGCACTCATTCGGTGACAAGGTCTTTTTCTGCAACAGCGGCGCCGAGGCAAACGAAGCTGCCATAAAGCTCGCCCGCCGTTATTCCTGGAAGAAATACGGCGAGGGGCGCCACGAGATCATCGTTATGGAAAATTCCTTCCACGGCAGGACGCTTGCCACCGTATCGGCAACGGGCCAGCCAAAATTCCAGGAAGGCTTTGCGCCCTTGCTGGAAGGGTTTATCTGCGTGCCCTTCAACAGGATCGACCTGGTGGCAGAGCGCTTAAGCGGAAAGACCTGCGCCGTGATGATCGAGCTTATACAGGCTGAAGGCGGCGTATACCCTGCAAAAAAGGAATACGTGAAAAAGCTTCGCGATATGACGGCAGGCAAGGACATACTCCTTATCATCGATGAAGTGCAGACAGGGATAGGGAGGACCGGGAAATTCTTTGCCTATGAGCACTACGAAATAGAGCCCGACATCATAAGCCTTGCGAAGGCGCTGGGCAGCGGGCTCCCCGTGGGGGCCATTATCGGCAAGGAACATGTCATGGAGGCATTTGTCCCCGGAACGCACGCGTCAACTTTTGGAGGCAGCCCTATAGGAGCTGCTGCGATAACGGCAACCCTCAACACCCTCATCGATGAAAAGATCATCGAGCATTGCGAGCAAACAGGGAAGTACCTGCGGAAGGGGCTCCTGTCGCTTAAAAAGCGCTTCCCGTTTATTGTTGACGTCAGGGGCATGGGCCTGATATGGGGGGTTGAGCTCGCCATTGACGGCGATGAGGTCGTCAAAGAATTTTTGAAGGAGGGCATAATCGTTAACTGCGTGAAGGGCAAGGTCCTGAGGCTGGTGCCCCCCTTGATCGTGAAGAAAGAAGAGATCGATATTTTCATCGATATCGCGAACAGGATCTTTGAAAGGAAAAAGAGTTGAAAAGGGATTTTACCAAGCTGCTCGATATCAGCGCGAAGGAATGCGAGGGCCTCTTAAAGAGGGCGCACTACCTGAAAAGACACAGGGCCGCGAAGCGTGCCCGCCTTCCCCTTGCCGGGAAGACCCTCGCCATGATCTTCGAAAAGGCATCGACGCGCACACGGCTTTCATTCGAGGTCGGCATGCGCGAGCTTGGCGGCAATGCCATATTCTTAAGCCCCGGGGAGACCCAGATAGGGAGGGGCGAGCCTGTCAGGGATACCGCCCGCGTACTGGGCAGGTACGTGGACGCCGTCATGATAAGGACATACCAGCAGGACGTCGTGGAGGAGCTTGCAAGGTGGTCCGCTGTGCCTGTTATCAACGGCCTTTCCGACCACTGCCACCCTTGCCAGACCCTTGCCGATCTCTTTACGATCGAAGAGTACAAGGGCAATTTCAGGGATGTCAAGATTGCATACGTTGGCGACGGGAACAATGTTGCAAATTCCTGGCTGGAGGCATCGATCCTTTTCAAGCTGGACCTTGCCGTCGCTACGCCCAGGGGGTACAGCCCGGCGAAGGATCTGTTGGAGAAGGCCGCAGCAAACAAGCGTTTTCATCTCGTAACAGACCCTCGCGACGCGGTGAAAGGTGCGGATGTGATTTACACCGACGTCTGGGTAAGCATGGGCCAGGAAAGCGAGAAGAAAAAACGCAGGCAGGTTTTCGCCGGCTATAAGGTCGATGAAAGGCTGCTGGGGCAGGCAAAAAGGAACGCAATTGTCATGCACTGCCTGCCAGCATACAGGGGCGAAGAGATCTCGGAAGATATATTTGAAAAATACAATGATGTAATATTCACGCAGGCGGAAAACAGGCTCCACGTGCAGAAGGCGCTGCTGGAGTGGCTGATAACAAATAACGCATGAAGGACGATGGACGAAAGACGAGGGACGAAAAATGCGTCCTTCGTCCCAATGAGAGCAGCGAGTGGTCGTCCTAATCACGCCGTAGGCGTGATGGTCATCCTTCGTCGATAATCTGGAGGCTTAATGATGGGAGCAGTAAAGAAGGTTGTCCTTGCGTATTCCGGCGGGCTTGACACATCGGTCATAGTGAAGTGGCTTAAAGAGCAGTATGGCTGTGAGGTGATCGCCTACGCCGCCGACGTGGGACAGGCGGAAGAGCTTGCGGGGCTCGAGGAAAAGGCCATAAAGACCGGCGCTTCAAAGGTGTATATCGAGGACCTGCGGGAGGAGTTTGCGAGGGACTTTATATTTTTTGCCATAAAGGCCAATGCCGTGTACGAGGGCGGATACCTTATGGGAACATCGATCGCGAGGCCCCTCATCGCAAAAAGACAGATCGAGATAGCCAGGATGGAAAATGCCGATGCAGTCTCCCACGGTTCGACTGGAAAAGGCAACGACCAGGTGCGTTTCGAGCTCACGTACTATGCCTTTGAGCCAAATATCAGGATAATAGCCCCCTGGAGGGAATGGAGCTTCGCGTCCAGGGAAGAGCTCATCGATTATGCACGGCAGCACGGCATCGATGTGCCTGTGAGCAAGGCGAAGCCTTACAGCATGGACAGGAATCTCATGCACATCAGCTACGAGGGCGGGATCCTCGAGGACCCGTGGATGGAACCGAGCGAAGATATGTTCCTGACAACCGTTTCGCCGGAAAAGGCGCCGGATGCGCCGCGCTATATTGAGATCGATTTTCAGGAAGGGGCCCCTGTAAGAATAGACGGGAAGCCGATGTCTCCTTTTGAGATTGTCGCATTCCTGAACAAGGCAGGAGGAGAGAACGGCGTGGGAAGGTTCGATATCGTCGAAAACCGCTTTGTGGGCATGAAGTCGAGGGGGGTGTATGAGACGCCCGGCTGTACGATACTCCATGCCGCCCACAGGGCAATGGAGTCGATCACCATGGACAGGGAAGTTATGCACATGCGCGACAGCCTTGTCCCGAAGATCGCCGAGCTCATCTATTACGGGTTCTGGTACTCGCCGGAGATGAAGGTCCTGAAGGCCCTTGTCGACGAAACCCAGAAAAATGTAACGGGAACGGTGAAGATGAAGCTGTACAAAGGTAATTGTATCGCAACAGGAAGGAGATCGGACAGCTCATTGTACATGAAAGACTTTGCAACCTTCGACAAAGACGCCGTCTATGATCAGCGGGATGCCGGAGGCTTTATAAGGCTTAACGCCCTGAGGCTCAGGATCAGGGCTATGCTCAACAGGTAATGAATTGCAGGCCGTTGTATATTGAGATATCATATTTCAGATTTGAGATTATGTACTGCTTGAAAATTTGAAATTTGAGATTTCAGATTTGAAATTTGAGATCAGGAGTTGTTATGAAGCCCTACGAACCGCATGTCATAGAAGAAAAGTGGCAGGCCCTCTGGGAAAAAAATAAGGCCTATAAGGTCAGCGAAGCCGGAGAGAAGAAGAAATATTACCTCCTCGAGATGTTCCCCTATCCCTCCGGCAAGATCCACATGGGCCATGTGCGAAATTATTCCATAGGCGATGTGATAGCCAGGTATAAAAGGATGAGGGGCTACAATGTGCTTCACCCCATGGGCTGGGACGCCTTCGGCATGCCCGCCGAAAATGCCGCCATAGAGCGCGGCGTACATCCTGCCGCATGGACGTATGATAATATCGCTTACATGCGGAAGCAGCTGAAGAGGCTTGGCTTCAGCTATGACTGGGATCGTGAGATAGCCACGTGCGACGTTGAGTATTATAAATGGGAGCAGTGGATGTTCCTGAAGATGTTTGAAAAAGGGCTCGTTTACAGGAAAAGCTCGCCCGTCAATTATTGCATAAAATGCCAGACCGTGCTTGCCAATGAACAGGTTGAAGGAGGGGCGTGCTGGAGGTGCGGCGAGGCGGTGATACAGAAAGAGCTGACGCAGTGGTTCTTCGCCATCACGAAATACGCCGACGAGCTCTATGAGCATTGCGATAAGCTGCCCGGATGGCCGGAGAAGGTACTTCACATGCAGAAGAACTGGATCGGCAAAAGCCACGGCGTAGAGGTTGATTTCAAGCTGGAAGACGGGACTGCCATGACGATCTTCACCACGCGGCCCGACACCCTTTACGGCGTGACATTCATGGTGCTCGCGCCGGAGCACCCGCTTTCGCTAAAGCTTGCGCAGGGAACTTCCCAGGAAAAAGCGGTATCGTCTTTTATTGAAAAAGTGAAAACGCAGGACCGGAGCTTCAGGAGCGAGATCAGCACCGAAAAAGAAGGCGTGTTTACCGGGCGGTACGCTATAAATCCTCTGAATGGAATGAAGATACCGGTATATATCGGGAATTTTGTCCTTATGGAATACGGGACGGGAGCCATCATGGCGGTGCCGGCTCACGATCAGAGGGACTTTGAATTTGCAAAAGAATACGGCCTGCCGGTCATCGTCACCATATCGCCGGAAGGAAAGGCCCTTGACCCTGAGACCATGACAGAGGCCTATGTGGACGACGGAATGATGATAAACTCGGAGCATTTCAACGGGAGGAACAACAGGGAGGCCATCCCTACGATCATCGACTACCTCGAGCAGAAGGGCTTTGGCAAGAGGACGGTCAATTACCGGTTGAAAGACTGGGGAATATCGAGGCAGAGATACTGGGGAGCGCCGATCCCGGTTGTTTACTGTGACCGCTGCGGGGTTGTGCCGGTCCCATATGAAGATTTGCCGGTCAGGCTGCCGCTTGACCTTGAGGTCACGATGATCGGACGGTCGCCCCTGGCGGAATATCCGGAGTTTTACACGACAACGTGCCCTTCGTGCGGAGGGAATGCGAGGCGTGAGACGGATACGATGGACACCTTCGTCGAGTCTTCCTGGTATTTCCTCAAATACGCCTGTGCCGATTACGCCGAAGGGCCGCTCGACAGGCGGCGGGTAGATTACTGGATGCCCGTGGACCAGTATATCGGCGGCGTGGAACATGCCGTCCTGCACCTCCTCTATTCACGATTTTTCAACAGGGTACTCAATGAGCTCGGGCTTGTGGAGGCCAGGGAGCCCTTCGAGAACCTTCTCACGCAGGGGATGGTTATAAAGGACGGGGCAAAGATGAGCAAATCGAAGGGCAACGTTGTTGACCCAGATTACCTGATAGAAAAGTACGGCGCCGATACGGCGAGGCTTTTTTGCCTCTTCGCGTCGCCGCCCGAAAAAGATCTTGACTGGAGCGACCAGGGCGTGGAGGGAAGCGCGCGTTTTCTCCAGCGGGTCTGGAGGCTCGTTGCCGAGCACGCCGAGAGGCTGAGGGACATCGAGCCGGTTTACGAATACAGGGGAGGCGACGGCGCCCTCAGGCAGCTTACACACAGCATACACAAGACAATAAAGAAGGTAACGGAGGACGTTGAAAGGTTCCATTTGAATACGGCCATAGCGAGCATCATGGAGCTTGTGAACGCTATTTACCGATATATTGAAAAGGAGCAGGAAGGCGGGGATGCCCAGGGGTTGCTGAAAGGCGCCATAGAAACGGTACTGGTGCTGCTCTTCCCTTTTGTTCCCCACGCATCGTCCGAATTGCAGGCGGTGCTCGGCAAGGAGGCGGAGCTGTTCGATAATTCATGGCCGGCATTCAAAGAGTCTTATGTGCAGGAGGACCGGGTAACGATCGCGGTGCAGATCAACGGCAAGCTGAGAGACACCTGCCTGGTGGAGCGCGATATGGACGAGGCCATTCTGAAAGAGACCACCTTTTCCCTGGAAAAGGTGAAAAAACATATCGAGGGCAGAGAGATCAGAAAGACCATTGTAGTGCCGAACAAGCTGGTCAATATAGTCTGCTCCTGAACAGAGAGATGAGAGCTATGGGCAACAGAATGTACAAAACATTTTTTATGAACCTGTTATGTGCCGTAATGGTCTTTGCTATGGCAAATTCCTGCGGATACCAGATGGTGCGGGAAAAAGGGATATCAGGCGGGGACATTACCTCCGTCTATATCTCCGTGTTTAAAAACTCGACATACGAGCCCCACGCCTCTCTGTATGTGACCGATGCCTTTTCAAAGGAGCTCCTGTCGACAAACCTCTTCACAATAAACAAGGAGAGCTCTGACGCGTATTTACAGGGCAACATTAAAAAGATCGTCACATCGCCGACCTCGTTGAGCGGCGGAGGCCTCGTGATAGAAAAATGGGTCAGCGTTGACATCGAGCTTGCCCTTTACAGAAAGAACGGTACGCTTATAAGGCGGTGGCTGCTGTCAGACCAGGAGACTTACAGGGTTGATAATATTGCTGCTGAAGATTATAACAAGCGGGAGGCCCTGCAAAGGCTGTCGGGCAGGCTGGCGAGAAGGTTCTCCTCTGTCCTGCTCGTCGACTATTAGAATGTTTAACCTTTTGCCTGCGCCGCGCGATTAACCTTTTTTGCCAGCCTTGACACTTTGCGCGATGCGTTGTTCTTGTGTATGACGCCTTTTGATGCAGCTTTGTTTATTTGAGAAACGGCTTTGACGAACAGCGCATCCAGGTTTTCCGTATCCTTTGTATCTGCTGCTGACAATGCCTTTTTTATTTGAGTTTTCATTGTGGTCTTTACGTGGGAATTCCTGAGCCTTCTTGCCTCAGATTGTTTCGTTCTTTTAATCGCCGATTTATTTTTTCTCAAGAAGCATCCTCCTCTTTATCATTTGTCTTTTTTTATCATTCATTCTTCATAAATGTCAAATGTTTCGTAAACGTACCTATCCGGCGCCGGCTGGTTGTTGCCGGTCAAACGTAACATATCATGTCAGCGAAAGGTCCTTGCTTGCAATACGAACCCGTATGGCAAAAGGCTACTTTTTCCCCGCGTTTCTCTTTGAGGCCTTCAATGGGTTTATCTTCTGTTCCCCTGCTGCGGCTTTTTTCACGTGGGACGACATGGAGCAGGGCCCATTTTGCCATTTTTGGGTTGGGTTGGGAAAACTTGCGCAATATTTGCCGGCTTCAAACTCAATTACCCTTGTACAGCCTTCACAACTTTCTACGATGGGATAGCACTTCCCGCCGTTGTAAGAACAACCGGTTTTTTTCATAAAAACACACTCAACCCCGGATTTTACAGTTTGGCATACCATAACGGCATCACCTCCTTAAATATTTGTAAAAAAACGTGTAATTTAACTATATTTTTTTGCTAATGTCAATATGTATTCAAAAACCAAGGCAGAAATTAGGTGAAGTATTGCGAAGAAAATATTGACATAAAACGAAAAATGTTATATTTATTTACGTTTATCATATTGATTTTGGTAAATTTCTTGTAATATAATATTAGATTTGCTGGTGTAGCTCAATCGGCAGAGCAGCTGATTTGTAATCAGCAGGTTGCGGGTTCGAGTCCCATCACCAGCTAAAGGAGAGGTTCCCGAGTGGCCAAAGGGGGCAGACTGTAAATCTGTTGG
>JAGOOA010000006.1:66340-79199 GCA_017992765.1 Syntrophorhabdaceae bacterium | reverse complement strand
CTGTGGTGGTGAGCGTGATGGTGCCTCCGTCCTTCATTGCATCGGCAGCATTGATGAGTGTGTTGATGAAGACCTCTCTGATCTGGTTGCTGTCTACCCGTACCTTGGGGATGTGAAGGAAATAGTTCCGTATGACCTCTATATTTCGCAGGTTCATCTGGTGCTCGACCATCGTGAGTGCCTCTTCGATGAGGGCGTTTATATCATCTTCGGTGAAGGCAGGGGGCATCTGCCTCGAAAAACTGAGGAGGTTCTGGATCACTATATCAGCCCTGATGGCCGATTTTTTTATCCTGTCGCAGGCATCGATGAGCGTGCCGTCCTCGACCGATGACTGGATATATGAGATCCCCTGAAGGATGATACTGAGGGGATTTTTCAGCTCATGGGCGATCCCGGCGGAGAGCTGCCCGAGGGATGCCATCTTCTCTGACTGGATAAGCATTGACTCTGACATCTTGAGTTCTTCATACGCCTTGCAAAGTTCTTTGTTCTTGCCCTCAAGCTCGTAGAGGAGCATGTGGAGCCTCTCCTCTGCATGCTTGCGCTCGGTAATGTCCTGCATACTGACCAGCGCCATAGGTTGTCCCTTGATTTCCAACCTTGTTGTAGAGAGGAGAAAAATTGTATTCTGTGCCTGTCTCTTATTCGAGAAGGACATGGTTATTTCTACCTCTTTGCAGTCGCGGCCAGTTTCGATTGTGTTCAATGCCGTAAGGCGGAGCATGCATTCCCTGCAGAAAAGACCGAAGCCGCAACCTTTCGGGCTATCAAGGGCATGGATACAATTCAGAGCCTCACCGCAGCGCATATTTAACGTTTCACCCACAGTCTTTCCCACAAAGTGGGACGTAAAGGCGTTTGTTTTTTGAATCTTCCACTCTTCATCCACAAGCATCATGATGAGCGGAGCATGATCGTAGATTGACCTCAACTCTTTTTCTTGGTTTCTGATGGCTTTTTCTGCCAGTTTGTTAGCTGTGATATCTGTAACCATGGCAAAGAATCCCTGAACATCTCCCTTCGCATCAACATCAGGAACATAATCACCATGCACCCATCGTTCTCCGCCGAGTGCATAGTCAAGAAGAGTTTCATAAGAGGCCTGGTTTCCCGATAATGCCGCTTCCACATAAGGCTTGATCTTCACATAGGCGCGTATGCCAAGGAGTTCTTGATAATGTTTTCCCGTAATTTCAGTTACCGGGATTCCAAACCATTCTTCGTAACGCTTATTGGCAAAGCGGTAAAAGCAGTTCTTGTCGATATATGAAACCAGTGCGGGAACATTATCAGCGATTACACGGATTGTTTCTTCGCTTTTTCTCAAAGCATCTTCAATCTTATTGCGCTCGGTGATGTCCCGGATGGATGCGAGGTGCGACTTCCGCCCCTTCCACACCAGATGGGTGGCGGTGATCTCAACGGAGAAGACGGTGCCGTCCTTTTTCCTGTGATAGCGGAGGGGGACCACGGTCATCTCTTTCAGGGTTGCTTCCCGCGTCCTTTCCGGCTCAGCGGATACATCTCTGTGGTTCATCGAAAGGAGTTCTTCCCTGCTGTAGCCGTAGAGAGACGATGCGGCTTCGTTGACCTCGAGGATCTGTCCTGTTTCGTTGTCGATGAGAAAAATAGCGTCAGACACGAGGTTAAAGATCGTTCTGTATTGTTCCTCGCTATCCTGAATTGCAGACTGGTTTTTTTCTGCGTCTCCCGGTGTGGATTTTGATGATCTTTTTTCCATGCTTCCCTTTTTTACCATGCCCCAGGGTTATTGATTTTTTGTACATTACATCATTTATTTTCAACAACAAATATTGTTTCATCATTATTCTTTTGAGAAATAGAGATGAAACCAGATAATACTTATAAGTATATACATGTAAGTATTCAAAATAAATTAAAAAATACATATTTTAAATATGACAAAGCATTACCCATTTTCGTTTAAGAAACGCTGTGGCCGTTATCCTGTTATACCTTTTTTATATCGGTAATTCTTAATGTATTTAATTCCGTACAATAAGTTTGCTTTGTGATCGTTATTATCTCTACCTTAAGCATGGTCATAAGGGCGTCCTGGGAGATTATGGAGCAGGGACAATTGGTTTACACATTGACAACCTCTGGAGCAGGATCAGGGCAAAGATGGCGGAAAGGAGAGTCCCACCGCATCATCGACGCAACTATAAAGAAGGACAGTGCGGCAAGGTAACAGGTGCCGCCGGCGCTCCCTGAAAGGTCTTGACGTTCATCACCTTCTTGTTGTAAGTATAATGGTGCCGCTGCAATTTCCGAAAACACAGACAAAGATAGTTTGGGGGTAACTATTGGGGTAACTTAGAAAACAATAATTTGTAACTAATCAATATAATTGTATTAATATAGGTCATTTAAACTCCCTCTCTCTCCGCCATTTACCCTCAAAATAGGCTATCGTTGATCACCGGCCCTCAGCTGATATCCTGGGAAGCGGCCCGGCGTCAACGGCAAGGCTATTGACAAATTCATTTTAGTTGCTACATTAATACACATACATTAACGTTTGATAAACAAGGAGAATCGCTATGCTAACAATCGAAGATTTACGGGTGGAGCTGGCGGGAAAAACCGTTCTCCAGCACATCGACCTCGAGATCAAGCCCGGGGAGACGCATATACTCTTCGGTCCGAACGGCTCGGGAAAGACCTCGCTGCTTATGACCATAATGGGATACCAGCAATACAGGGTGACGCACGGCAAGATCGTTTTTAAGGGAGTTGACATTACCCACGCCCCCATAGACGAAAGGGCAAAGCTTGGGATAGGTATGTCATACCAGCGCCCCCCGACTATCAACGGCCTCAAGACGCGCCAGATGATCGAGATCTGCGCAGGCGGAAAGGTGGACGTCGAGGGCCTCGCAAAAAGCCTGAACTTTGAGTCATTTCTTGAGCGCGACGTGAATGCAGGGTTTTCGGGCGGAGAGATAAAACGTTCCGAACTGCTTCAGCTAAAGGCCCAGAACCCAGACCTTATGCTGTTCGACGAGCCGGAATCGGGCGTTGATATTGAGAATATGGCGCTCATCGGCAAAACGATCGCATCTCTCCTGCAGAAGGACGTTCCCGTCGAGGGCGTAGGGCCGATGGTCGAATACAAGAAGCACCGTAACAAGATGGGCCTCATCATTACCCATACCGGTTATATCCTGGAATATGTGTCTCCTGACAGGGGGCAGGTCCTGTTTAACGGCGTTATGGCATGTACGGGGAACCCGAACGAAATATTCAAGTGCATCAAAGACGAAGGCTATGAGGAGTGTGTAAAATGCGCGATATAGATGAAATGAAAGAAAAGGCGCTTAAGGCGATCGACAAACAGGCCATGTTCGGCGAGGATATTGATCTTGACGAATACGACAGGGCATACGTTCCTCATCAATATATGGCGGAAGAGGAGATATGCTCGCTCCCCGACGACGTTCAGCAGCGGCTCGTAATGTCCGGGCTCGACCTTTCTGAAAAAGAGAGGGGAGGCACATATTTCCAGAAGGATACCACGGTTGTCCACTGCCACAGCATGGAGCAGGGCATTGAGGTTATCCCCATGAAGGAGGCCCTGGAAAAATATGACTGGGTCAAGGATTATTACTGGAAGCTGGTATCCGTAGACCAGGATAAATATACCGCCTCCGCTTACCTTGAGCTGCATGACGGATATGTCATAAGGGCGCTGCCGGGGAGCAAGAGCGTATATCCGATCCAGGCGTGCCTCTATCTTGACAAGGAAGGCCTCCAGCAGAACGTTCACAATCTGATCATCGCGGAAGAGGGCTCAGAGCTTCACATAATTACCGGCTGTGCCACGGCCCCGCATATGAAAAGAGGCGTGCATGTGGGGATATCCGAGTTTTTTGTCAAGAAGAACGCGAAATTAAGCTTTACGATGATACATAACTGGGCGGAGGACATGATGGTACGCCCCAGATCAGTGGGGAGGGTCGAGGAGGGCGCCATTTTTATCAACAACTATATCTGCATGAAACCTGTGCGTTCGATACAGATGTACCCGACGACGTATCTTGACGGCGACAACGCAACCGCCATGTTCTACAGCGTCATCGTAGGCTCGCCCGGGTCTGACTTCGATGTGGGCGGAAGGATCTGGCTGAATAAGCCCGGCTGCCGCGCCGAGATAATACAAAGGGCCATCAGCAACGGCGGACGGATCATGAACAGGGGCCACCTGATCGGGAAGGCTCCCGACATCAAGGCCCACCTCGAATGCAGGGGGCTGATCTTAAAAGGAGGCATCATAGATTCGATCCCGCAGCTTGAAGGGCACGTAGAGGGCGTGGATATGTCTCACGAAGCGGCCGTAGGCAAGATCGCCCAGGAAGAGATAACATACCTCATGTCGAGAGGGCTGAGCGCCGACGAAGCAACATCGACGATCGTACGGGGATTTTTGAATATCGACATCAAGGGGCTGCCTGAGCAGTTGAAGGCTGAAATAGACAGGGCGATCGAGGCAAGCAAGGAAGCGATGTAGGGGCGTTGGGGTCTCGTAATATTAAGGCGCCGAGAGGGCCCGAACCCTCGGATCGTCCTGGGGGATATTGACGGGAATCTTCCTTCCGGTATTTTCACCGAAATGGTCAAAGATGCCCACGACCAGGTAATTTATCATATCCCTGAGGTCCATGCCTTCCCCGGTCACTGAGGCCTCCCCGATCCAGACATCCGTCGTTGTGCCGGAATCCCTGTAATCCTTTCCGTCGATGACCTTAAGGGAGAGCCATTTATCGGATACCGACGTCGTATAGGGGACGTAGGTTGTTGAACCGGGAAGCTGGACCGTCGAGTAGGATGTTCCCTTCGGCCCGGTCTTTGTTACCGTTGCGGTTCCTCCCGGCTGGTACACCGGCATCGTGCGGGTAACCGTCCTCTCGTGCCCTATGCCGTATCCGTGGAGAATATAATAAACGGGGTTGTCGAACTGTGATATCGTGAAGCCCTTCAGCTTCAGCATGCTTTCAATCTTCCTTGCAACTTCCTTGTCGAGCAGGGGATTTTTCGCTTCCTTATCTTCGACCACGTGGACGGTCGTGCCCGGAGAGATCATCAGCGGCCTGTCCGGATTGCGGAAGCCGTCCACCCTGACCGTATAGGACGCGCACCCTTGCAGGAGGACGAGCAGGAGAAGCAGCATGCCTCTTATAAAAACTATTGTAGCGCGGGATCTCATAGCAATGCGCCTGATATGAAAATAATACCAAACAGGGGACGGCAAAACAATCAAAAAAGGATAAAGAGAAAGATCGGGGCCGTTCCCAAATTGCTGCTCCATAATTATATTTATGGTAAAATGATCAAGAAAGCGTTTGTCCTATGCGAAAAAAGATAACAATAATAGCGCTGACCGCAGCAATATTGATCTTTGCCTTATTCGTCGTCTTTGTGATCAATCAGAGCATTCAGCTGGTCGCATTTGGGGATCGGATCCATCCGTTGGTGGGCGATATCGTACTCTGGGGCCTGGCAGTATTTTATGTCTTGTGCGTGGCGGTGCCGCTTTATTTATTTGCTACGATGCCGGCCCCGCTTGTGCCGCCGGAAAGCGAGGCTTCCGCCGAGTTCCCCGGATACCTGAACAAAATGGCGAAAAGGCTCAGCGAAAACCCGCTTGTCGGAAAGCACATTGCCGGGTCAAAAGAGGACGTGGAGTCCGCACTTCAAATACTGGACAGAAAGGCTGACGATGCCATTAAAAAGGCCGCAAGCTACGTATTCGTTACGACGGCAATTTCGCAAAACGGAAAGCTGGACGCCTTTTTCGTCCTCTCTGTTCAGTCGAAGCTGGTTTTGGAAGTAGCCCGTATTTATTACCAGCGGCCGACAATGAGGAATCTGTTTTACCTCTACACGAACGTTGCCGCCATGGTGCTCTTCGCGAGCGAGCTGGAAGATATGGACCTTTCGGAGGTCATTCAGCCTGTATTGACGGGCATACTGGGTTCTGCCACGGGGGCGATCCCAGGGTTTCAGGTGGCAAGCATGATCTTTGTCACCTCGGTAATATCGGGATCGTCGAATGCGTTTCTCACGCTCAGGGTAGGGGCGATAACAAGGCAATATTGCCGGTCATTGGTCGTGCCGCCTAAACAGGCGGTCCGCCGCTTTGCTACTTTAGAGGCCACCAGGATGCTGGGCACGATCGTGGCGGATGGCGCGAAGAAGGTTTCAACCGCAATATGGGCCTTATCAAAGGGCAAGATGGGGGCCACCGTAGGGGGCGTGAAAGATTATGTCAGGAACGCCGGGACAACCATCTCCCGAAAGATCCGCATAAAGCGTGCGGTGGACAATAAAGCGGAGCGGTAAGGTCGTTCCTCCCTGTTCGCTCCCGCCTTAGCGGAAGCCGGGTTGGCGGAAAATACGGTCATGTCTTCGGGCATACAAGGCCGGCGAGCTTCTCCATGGGGGAGCCCGGCGCGGAGCGGCCCCACTCCCTGTCTTTACCGGTTTTTCCATAGTCAAGCGTCTTGCCGTCGTTCCCCACCTCGAAGACCTCGACGACGGCATATCCCGCTTTATCTTTGTCGCAGCTGAACTCGTACAGTATGGTCCTCTGGTGCAGGCTCTCGAGGCCTTCCGTAAAAAGGCCGTTTTGCTTCCGTACATAAATATAGGAATTCCTGCCTTTTTCCGAATAAACAAGCCTGCTCCAGATCATTTTATTTTCAGGGGATGTCTTTTGTGCGGTACGGTTCTCGGCGTAATAATAATCTCCCTCGCTGTCTGAGGCGTATTGACGGACGTCCCCTATTTCCGGCATTTTTGGGAACAGCCCTTTCCTTGACGCTTCCAGCGACCTTTTGTGCTGTAAAGAGATGACAAAATACCCGATGACAACTACGGCTATGCCGACGCTGATCCCGAACATTACTACGTGCAAAACAGACGGTTTTTTTCTCAACATTTTATCCTCGCTGCCCCTCCCCATTTTTATTGTCAGTATATCATTGTGATAAGACTTGTCAAGAATAGTCATTTTTTTCCGCATCCCGCACTTGCGTATCCTCCGAAGACCTGTTATACAGAATAGAGCGAGATCCCCGGTTGAAGGCCGCCGGCTGCAAGGGTCTCTGAATACCAGCAGGGAGGTTTGTGTGTCCCATCTTCAAATGCCAATCGTAAAAAAAGTGATTATTATTCTTTCAATTTTGCTTTTTTTGGTTTTAAATACTCTCATGGCAGCTACATCATATCCTCCGCTTACGGCTACGATCAAAACGAACAAAGGCGATATACGGCTCACGCTCTTTCCCGACAAGGCGCCGCTTACGGTGTTGAACTTCGTGAACCTGTCGAAAAGGGGTTTTTACAACAACCTCAGGTTCCATAGGGTGATCAAGGATTTCATGATCCAGGGCGGATGCCCGCTGGGCACAGGCACCGGCGGCCCGGGGTACCGGTTCAAAGACGAGTTCTCCCCGGGGCTGAAGCATGATAAGCCCGGAATGCTCTCGATGGCGAATGCAGGGCCGAACACGAACGGAAGCCAATTCTTTATCACCCACGTTCCAACCCCGTGGCTGGACAACAGGCACAGCATCTTCGGCGAGGTCGTAGACAAGGCAGACCAGGAGGTCGTGGACAGCATTGAAACGGGAGACACGATCATCGCCATTGTCATTGAAGGCGACGACGCTCAGTTGGCCGGGGACTACAAGGCCCAGCTTGATCAATGGAACAAAACGCTGGATAAAAAATAATCACCTACCATTGTATTTGAGGCATCGCGGACAAAAGGGGTGCCCATGTCATGAAAACTCTGCTTGCCTGTAAGTATTAATACATATAGAATAGAATAGATAACGGTGCGCCAAGCACGGCGGAGCGACAAAATTTGTTCAAGGAGGCTTTTATGGGAGACTTCATGACAAGCTTTGATAAGTTTATGACCGTTTACCTTATCCCCGTGGGCTGGAAGGTCCTCGGCGCTGTTATTTTGTGGATCATCGGCAGCTGGGCGATCAAGATCATCGGCAACCTGTCAGGAAGGGGGATGAAGGCCCAGAAGCTGGACCCCACCCTGATCAAGTATTTCGAAGCGGCAATACGCATTGTCCTGAAAATAGTGCTGGTTATCGCTATCCTCGCCATATTCGGCATCCAGACCACCTCTTTTGTTGCGCTCCTTGCGGCAGCCGGCGTTGCGATCGGCGCTGCCTGGGGAGGCCTGCTGGCGAATTTCGCAGCCGGGGCCTTTCTTATCATCCTCCGGCCATTCCACGTCGGCGATATGATCAGCGCTGGAGGGGTAACGGGAGACGTGAAAGAGATAGGGCTGTTTGCCACCACTGTCGATACAGTGGACAATCTCAGGGTTGTGGTGGGCAACAACAAGATCCTCTCCGACAATGTGATCAACTACACGACGAACCCGTACCGGCGCGTAGACCTGAAGGCGCAGCTTGCGCAGGGTGTGAACCCCTACGAGGCATCACAAAGGATCCTGGAAAAGGTGAAGCAGATACCCAATGTCCTCGGCGACCCCGCGCCCTTTATCGAGATCCTTGAATTCAACCTCGCGGGGCCCGTCCTTGCGGTGCGCCCTTTCTGCCACAACAGCAACTACTGGCAGGTCTATTTCGATACCAACAAGGCGATCCAGGACGCCTGTTCCGCTGCGGGATACCCCGCGCCGTGGACGAACCAGGTCATTCACCATAAGCCGCTCGGCTGAAGAGATATGGCGAACGGGGCCGGCCCCTGGCTATAAGAGGTAGGGCCGGCATCAAGAAAGAAAAAGGCAAGGTTAAGCGTGCCGGACGATGAAGAGGAAGAAGAGAGGAAGCGGCATGAGAGGAAAGACTGCCGTTATCGTTGTTGATGTTCAGGGCGATTTTACAACGGCGAAGAAGGGCGCCCTCGCGGTGCCGGATACGGATGAGAGGTTCCTCAGGAAAGCAGCCCGTGCGATCAGGAGACTGAAGGGGCAGGGCATCGACATTTACGGGACGCAGGATTGGCATCCGCCGGACCACGTCTCTTTTGCAGTCAATCATCCCGGCAGAAAGGTCTTCGAGACGGTGCGCCTTGAAAGGAAAACGCAGGTTCTATGGCCGCCCCATTGTGTTCACGGAACAGACGGGGCGAGGGTTCTCGTTGATAACAATCTTTTCCAGGCTATTGTCAAAAAAGGGCAACACTCAAAATTCGACAGCTACTCCGGCTTTCAGGATGATGGGGGAGCACAAACAGAAATGCATACCATCCTGAAGGCTGCAGGGATCGGGAAGCTGATAATCTTCGGGCTTGCGACGGATTACTGTGTAAAGGCCACGGCAATAGACGCTGTTGACCGGGGCTACGACGTGGTAGTCGTAGAAGGCTTATGCAGGGGCGTAGCGCCTGACACAACGGCAAAGGCATTGGAAGAAATGAAGGCACGGGGGATCATCATCGTGAAGGAAGCCGGTGCGCTGATCAAAAAGTAGGGCCCTGTCTTCGGGCGGCGGTTGACAGGGGATTGTCTGTTGATCGAAAAGGTGCTACCATAGTACAATTAGGGCGGCGGTGAAAAAGGCAAAAAAGGAAGAGGGCCTGCAGGGCCATTTTCAGGACATCCTTGAGGCGGTCAGCCTTCTGGGCTCCAGCACGGTTCCCGGGAAGGTTATCGAGATGGTGCTCAACGATCTCCGCGAGCGGCTCGGGAAAAGGGCCAGGTGCGCCTTCCTCGAAGGAGACGACCTGAAGCTGAGGTTCTGGGCCGGCGACCATGTTTGTCCTATAGAAGGACTGCAGATACATAAAGACAGCGTTGTCTGGGACGCCTTAAAGAAAGGCGTTGCCGTCAATCTCACCGATCCTCACCAGACGAACGGATACACGCACACGCTGAGCGCGCCGATCAAGGTCAAGGCTATCGTCCCCCTGAGCTATGTAGATCCCATGACGCAGCAGGAGAGCAAGCTCGGGGTTCTGATCGTTGATTCAGGGAAAGAGGAGGCCCCGATCTCGGCGGAGGATTTCCAGTACCTCCAGGTGATCGGGCAGCTCATCAGCGCCATCATCGGAAGGGCAAAGCTCGTTGAGCAGCTCATGACGTCCTGCAACAGGCAGGAGTCGATCCTGATGGAAACAACGCACAACTTCCGGAACCGCATCGTGGTCATAGGCGGCTTTTCCCGTCAGATAGCGCAGATGGCGCGGGGAACAGAGCTGGCCGAAAAGGCCATGCGCCTGCAGAAGGAGGTGAGGGCCCTCGAATCCAACCTCGCCGTATTCGAAAAGTATATGTCCCAGAAGACCTGAAGAACAGCCCTCAGCAGGCAGCATTAAAATCCGTAAGGCGTGAGGCGAGAAAACCTGTAAGGTAAAAACCTCGCACCTCGTTCCTCGACCCTTGCACCTCGTTCTTTGGAATGTCCAGTATCGAGCATCGGGGTTTCGTAATTCACTTCACAACGGCCGTCATAGCTGATACAATAAACAATCCATAATTTCTCATAAAGGGTAAGGAGATGGCAAAGAGCGTTAAAGAGGTCATCACAGACTGCACGCTGTGCTACCACAGCTGCGGGACGGTCGTGACCGTGGAAGATGGAAGGGCCGTAAAGATAAGGGGGCTTGAGTCGCACCCTTTGAACAGGGGCATGCTCTGCCCGAAGGGGAGGGCGGCGCTCGATAATACCTATAGCCCTGACCGCTTGAAGCACCCGTTAAAAAGGATAAACAACAGTTTTCAGCGGATAACCTGGGACCAGGCCATCGCCGAGATAGGAGAGAAGCTTTTAAAGCTCAGGGAAAAATTCGGCCCTGCCGTGCTCGGCGTGTTCAGCGGGTCCATCGGTGTTGAGAACCTCGAGATGGCAGGCCTGACCCACAGGTTCGAGGCAGGCTTCGGCTCGCCGAATTTTTTCTCGGTAGAAAGCATCTGCTACCGGATGAGGATCAGGACGAGGCAGATCACATTCGGAAAATACCCGACAGAGGAGCTTGATTCAAACCTCTATATACTATGGGGGCATAATCCCCAGGAATCAGATTTTCCCTTGCTGCTTGCGATCAAGAAGAATATGAAAAAAGGCGCAAAGGTCGTTGTCGTCGATCCCAAGAGGATATCTCTTGCCGACAACGCGGAGATGTACGTCAGGATAAGACCAGGAACAGACGGCGCCCTGGCGCTTGCCATGATACATGTGATCATCGACGAGAAGCTTTACGACGGTGAATTTATCGATACATACACATCAGGGTTTGACAGGCTTGTTCCCCATGTCCAGAAGTATACCCCTGAGTGGGCAGAGAAGATCTCGTCAGTGCCGGCCTCAGATATCCGCAAGCTCGCGCGGTTATTTGCGGGGACGAAAGGCGCGGGCATTTATCAGGGGACATGCACGCAGGACCAGACGGCGAACGGAACGCAGAACAGCCGCGCCTTTGCGGTTCTCCAGATCATTACCGGCAATATAAACAACCCGGGGGGATGGGTGATCAACCCGGGGCTGCCCCTGGCGAACATCGGCCTCGATGTGGGAGAAAGACCGCTTGGCGCCGACGAGTACCCGCTTTTCTATGAGATAGAAGGCAAAAAAAGCCATTTTGGGGTCGTCACCTGCGTTCCGGAGAGCATCCCTGAGAAGATCAAGGCCTTTTTGGTAATAGGGGGGAACCCCGTTGTGTCGATGGCTGATTCCAATGCATTCAGGGAGGCCTTTAAAAGGCTGGAGCTTCTTGTTGTCCATGACCTTTTCATGACAGAGACCGGGGAGCTCGCCCATTATGTGCTTCCTGCATGCTCCCACCTTGAAAAGTGGGGGCTCGCATATACGTATAACGTCTGTCACGGCCTGCCTTATCTCATGCTCAGAAAAAAGGCCATAGAGCCGCTCAACGAAAGCTGGTCGGAATGGAGGCTGTTCACAGAGCTTGCGAAGAAGATCGGCATCGGGGACCAATTTCCCTGGAAGGCAGAGGAAGAGCTTGTGGCGCACGAGCTGGCGCGTACAGGATTGACCTTCGGGCAGCTCCTTGAGGAAAAGCCTGAAGGCGCTTTTTTTAAAGAGAAGAGCTACGGGATGAAGGGAGGAGGGTTCCTGACGCCTTCCGGCAAGATCGAGATATACAGCAGCGTGATGGAGAAGGCAGGCTTTGACCCTCTCCCCACATATCTTGAGCCGCAGAGAAGCCCTGCCAGCTCCCCCGAGCTATTAGAGCAATATCCTTTGATCCTTTCTACGGGCAACAGAAACCGCTATTACACGCATGGACAATTCAGGGGCATCGGGTCGTTGAAAGAAAAGAGCCCCGGGCCGCAGGCAGAGATAGGGCCTGAAACGGCAAAGGCCTATGGCGTCGGCGATGGAGACGATGCGGTCATCGAGACGAACAGGGGAGCGGTCCGGATGCCGGTCCGCGTAAGCGAAAGGGTTTCGGAAGGGGTGGTCCTCGTCCCCCACGGATGGCCCGGAGAGGCGAACGCGAACCTCCTGACGGACACCAGCTGCCGGGAGCCCATTATGGGCTATCCCGAGGTGAAGGCGCTTTTGTGCTCAATAAGAAAGGCATAAAGCGAGTATATCGTATATGGTATATCGTAAGATCGCAATGAAATCCGAAATCCTAATATCAAGATCCTAGAACGTTGAACAGTTTTTTCTCTCCTTACGACTCACGCCTTACGACTTACGGGTTTGTTGCTGACGGCTGGCCGCCTTTACGTATGTAATTGCTTTGCTTTGTGCAATGATGTCATGTATAATATCCCTATAACCAGGCCCTGCGCAACGTGAATGTTATGAACCCCGTCAGATCCGGAAGGAAGCAGCGGTAGTAGCTGTTCCGTGTGCCGCAGGTAGCCTGGTCT
>JAGOOA010000006.1:35693-66240 GCA_017992765.1 Syntrophorhabdaceae bacterium | reverse complement strand
TATGAGCTATACGGTTATTGCGAGGACGTGGAGACCCAGGAAATTTGAGGACGTCGTAGGGCAGCCCCACATTACCACTACGCTGAAGAACTCTATCCAGTCGGGAAGAATATCCCATGCCTACCTGTTCACAGGCCCGAGAGGCGTCGGCAAGACATCCATGGCGAGGATCCTTGCAAAGGCCGTCAATTGTCAGAACGGGCCGTCAGCAGAGCCATGCGATGTGTGCGAGAACTGCAAAGGGATCAACAGCGGAAATTTCGTCGACGTCATAGAGATCGATGCTGCCTCCAAGACCGGCGTCGATGAAATGAGGGAGCTTACGGAGAGCGTGCATTATATGCCCATGCGCGGGATTTACAAGGTCTATATCCTCGACGAATCCCACATGCTGTCGCGATCCGCGGTGAGCGCCTTGCTGAAAACCCTGGAAGAGCCTCCCGGCCACAACATCTTTATCCTTGCCACTACTGAAGTGCAGAAGATCCCCTATACGATCATGTCGAGATGCCAGCGCTTTGATTTCAGGAGGATCGCGGAAAAGGATATCGTCGAACAGCTGAAGAAGATCTGCAACAAGGAAGGGATCGGATATGACGAGGGAGTCTTCCAGTATATTGCCGTTGAGGCAGATGGGAGCCTCCGCGATGCGGAATCGATGCTGGACCAGATCATCGGGTTCGGCGGAAGGCATATTGCAGAAAAGGACGTAATTAATATCATCGGGATCGTCGAAAGGGACATACTGTACAGGATCATCAGATCGATCTTCGACGGCAGCCTGAAAGAAGGGCTGGAGCTGATCGAGAAGACGCTCGGCGAAGGATACGACATACACCAGATCTACAGGGGCCTCGTATCGTTTTTGAGGAACATGATGCTCATTAAGGTCTGCGAGGGCATACCCTCCTTTTTGTATATCGGCGAAGAAGAATTCAAGCGGGTTTCAGGCCTGCTGCAGGACGTGGAATATTACGAGATCCAGAACATGCTCCATTATATGCTAAGGGCTGAAGACCTGCTGAAGGGGATCTTCCCGAAAGTTTCGCTGGAGATCCTTTACATCAACCTGTACAACCTGTCAAAGCTGCGGGACGTTGAAAAGGTCCTTGATGATCTCGAACGGCGCGATCCTGCCGGCGTACAGGCAGCCCCCGATCCCGTTGAAGGACCTGTTGCAAAAGAGGCGGCAGGGCCGCCCCGTGAGCTGAGCGCGCAGGGTTTTGTGGAATACGTTAAGAAAAAGAAGCCCTTTATCGGCGGTGTTTTCGAAAACCTCAAGGTGCAGGTTGAGCAGGATACCTTCATTATTTTTCTGGACAGAAGATACAGCGGCATTCTGAAGACCGAAGGCGACGAGGTCAAGCGGCTTCTCGGTGAGTTTTTTGGCAGGGACATGAAGGTACGCATCAGGGATGCCGACCAGGCAAAGAAAAATATCCTCGATGATTTTGTAAAAGAGGCTGAGTCTTTATTTAACGTTTAAGAGGAGGTTCTATGTCGAAGCAATTCGGGCAGATCCTGCAGCAGGCAAAAAAGATGCAGGAAAAACTGGTGAAGATGCAGGAAGAGGTCGCGAACAAGACCGTTGAGGCCCAGTCGGGAGGAGGGATGGTCTCCTGCGTGGTGAACGGAAAACAAGAGGTGCTCTCCCTGAAGATCTCCGAAGAGATATGGGAAGAAAAAGACAAGGAGCTTCTCGAGGACCTGGTCATGGCGGCGATAAACGAAGGCCTCGATAAATCGAGGGAGATGCTGCAGGAAGAGATGGCGAAGATAACCGGCGGCATGCCGATGCCTTTCGGGATGTGAGCGTGTTCTATCCGGCGCCCATAGAAAGGCTTATCGAAAACCTTACCAGGCTTCCCGGCATTGGCAGGAAGACCGCCACACGGCTTGCCTTTTTCCTTTTAAACTCAAGGGATAGTTATATAAGGGAGCTCTCGGCAAGCCTTGTCGATATCAAGGAGACGATACGCCTCTGCAGCATCTGCTTTAATATCACCGATACGGACCCCTGCGAGATATGCAGGGACGCGAGGAGGAGCAGCTCGACGGTCTGCGTGGTGGAGGAATCGTCGCACATGATGGTGATAGAATCGTCCTACCCGGGCTATTTCCGCTACCACATCCTGCACGGCGTCATAAACCCCATCGAGGGGATAGGCCCTGATGAGATCAGGATCAAAGAGCTGATAGAGAGGATAGAGAAGGAAGGCATCAAAGAGGTCATCATAGCCACGAACCCCAACATTGAGGGGAATACAACCGCCCATTACATCGGCGAGATACTCAAGCACCTTGACGTGAAGATCACGAGGATCGCGTCAGGCGTCCCTGTCGGAGGGGACATCGTCTACATCGACCCGCTGACGATCAAAAGCTCGCTGGATAACAGAAAAAACCTATAATAGTTCTTAGCTCATAGCTCATAGCAAGATCAAATTCTAAATCCGAATATCGCAAGGTTCAATCCTGACGAAGGAGGGACAATCCTAAACAAATTCAAATGTTCTAATGTTCAAAATATCAAACATGATCAAAGTGTGTTTGTTTCGAACATTTGATATTCGAATTTTTATATTGTTTAGTGCTTCGATATTAGGATTTTGTTTTTTTACCATGAGCCATGAGCTAAGAACTATGAGCTTATTTTTTGATGGATTGCCAGTCCTTCAGGAACCGCTCGATGCCGATGTTCGTCAAAGGGTGGTTCATCAGCTGCTTCAGCACGTTGAACGGTATCGTCGCTATGTCTGCGCCGAGGAGCGCCGCCTCGAGGACGTGGACGGGATTCCTGATGCTCGCAACGATGACCTCTGTCTCGAACCCGTAATTTGCAAAGATCAGGCAGATCTCCTCGATGATCCCCATCCCCCGTTCCGATATATCGTCAAGCCTTCCGATAAAGGGGCTTACATAGGTGGCGCCTGCCTTCGCGGCAATGAGCGCCTGGACCGGCTGAAAGATCAGGGTCACATTCGTTTTTATCCCTTCCAGCGAGAGCGTCCTTACCGCCTTGACCCCCTCTTCGGTCATTGGGATCTTGATGACGGCGTTAGCGCCAAGGGCGGCGAGCTTTCGCGCCTCTTCGCACATACCTTCTGCATCCGTGGCGATGACCTCGAGGCTTACAGGTCCGTCAACGACAGAGAGTATCTCCTTTATGACCGCATCGGGGTCCTTTTTCTCTTTCGAGAGGAGCGACGGATTTGTCGTTACGCCGTCGACGAGCCCCATCGCGATCCCTTTCTTTATCTCCTCTACGTTCGCCGTGTCTATAAAAAACTTCATTGCTGTACCTCCGTTGCGTTCAATTTTAATAAAATGTTAAAAATCAAGTTGTTAAATAGGATTTCTATTACTTATGCCATATCTTCAACATGAATACAAAACTTTTTTTGTAAAAAAGGTTGGGGACAGGTTAGAACACCCACTTGCATCCAAGCTGTGCGGTGTTCTCCCAGCTGTGAGGCGACGTCGTGAATGCATATTCGACTGAAACGAGAAAGGCGCTGTCCTTGTACAAAGATATCCTGGCGCGCAGCTCGGCGGCATCGCGGTCGGAATCAATTCCCCTGATAGGCGCACTTTCTCTGAGAGATGAGAGGCGTGCCGTTACATCGCTGCCACGATTGAAATCGTGCAGCCACAGGGCAGCGAGCTCAATGTTTATATTCATATCCCTGCAACGAAAATCCCGCCTTAATTTTGAGCCAAGATGGCTCCTGAACGCCCAATTGGTCCTGGGATCTACGGTCAGGTTGGCGGCTCCGCCCCCTGTCTCGCTGAAACCGTCTTCATTGATATAGGACAGATAAAATCCCGCCAAGGGCTCCAGAATTGTTCTTTCGGCCGGCTCGAGCCGGTACCCCATGTCGAGCATGCCGGAGAACTGATCGCCATTATGGTCGCTTCTGGAAGTACGGCTGACATTGCCAAAGGCGATCCCGCGGTCGCTATGATACCGGTTGTAGCTATATGCAGACACAGCATCGATGCGGAAACGGTCAAACAGGGCGCCCGCAAAGAAGGCGGGGCCGATCGCATCGATCTGGGCCTTGCTTCCCGCGGTGTCTCTACTGTATACATAGGTCCGGGAATTGCCCAGTGAAAAGCCGGCAGCGGTTCTGCTGGAAAAACGTTTTTTTAATCCTGCCATGAATGACCATGCATTGTATCGGTAGCCCGGTGTATCGTCCACTGTATCCTGGCTTCCCTGATAACCCGTTGTAAGGATAAAGGCCTCCCAAAGATCCTGAACAGGAGATCTATATACCGGGGCGGCATCATTTGCCGGTGAAGCTGCTGCGTACCTGACCGGCATCAGGCGCGCTGAAGCCTTGGCGTCCAGGCTGGCGCTGTTGCTCGCTAAAAGTTGTTTCAGGCGATTCCCATCGGTTGCAAATGCGGCGCCTGACAAAGCGGAATACACAACAGGGGAAAGCTGGCGTACCGCGTCGGCTACGCCGCCGCTATTCTGGCGGTCAATTTCCGACATTATAAACTCCATATCGCTGCCTGCGATCGCTATGCCTCTGTCCAGGGTACCGGCAAAGGCCGCCAGTTTTGGGTCGGAAGCACCGGCAACGGCTGCATAAGAGACGCGGCTGATCGCGATAGACAGGCTTGTCCCGGTTGCCGAAAGAGAAAAATCAAAAAGCGGGTAATTATTGATGATAGCGCCGAAGGATCCCGTAACGGTTGTCCCCTGGGCAATGAGGTAAACAGCGCCTGACTGGAGCAGGCCCGTGCCGCTTAATTCGGGCGATATGGCCGCATTGCTTTGGATGGTTATATTGGAGGCATTCAACGACGATGCATTGTTGCTTTGCCTGTTGATCACGGTGCGGTAAGTAGAGCCGTTTTTAAAAAGGATGTTGTCTGCTCCCGTTCCAAGGTCAACTGAGCCGCGAACCATACCCCCGTTCTCGACTGTAAGCGAATCGTTGGCTGCGCCCGTTCTCATGGCGTACTGGCTGCCATAGAGATAGCCATGATTGGTTACGGCGACCCCGCCTGAGGCTGCAGCGCGATTGCCTATGGCGATGCTGTCGCCCGAGATAACTCCGGAGGCGTTGTTGACAACCATTCCTCCATCGTAGAAGTAGATGCTTGTTCCGGCGGGGCCGTCACCGTAATACTTTTGACCTGTCGGCCCGATGATGCCGCCGCTGTTGGTAACAGTATATCCGGCGGACGATATATAGATGCCCTCCCCGCCGGAGACAACGCCGTTTTGCCCGATAATGATCGTATTGCCGCCCGGCTGGAATTTAGTTCCTGCCCATATGGTGTCGCAGTTTCCTGTAACATGAAAATTGCCGCCGCCGTCGCCGTCCGTTCCGGTCTTATAGATATAGGATTGTATGGAATAGACGGCAAAGGTTTCCAGGGGGCTGGTAACGCCGGCCTTGCTCCCCAGGATCACAAATTCGCTCAATCCGGCAATCGATGCCAGCGTGTCTTGGTTCCCGCCCCAGTTATAGGTATAGCCAAGCTGTGTCCAGGGATATTGATTGTTTGGGTCAGGGTCGTTATAGCTCGATGCAATATTGCCTATATACCATGTTTTGAATTTATCATAATCGTTATCACTCATGTATGCAGGTTTTGCCGCAAAATCCTGAGTAGGAAGGGCTGTAGGCTGCGCAGCCCTGCTTGGATCGCGGGTGGGGCGAAATACCTTATCAGGGTCTATCCACAGCTCCACTACGGCGTTGTATTGCTTTGAGGTCGGCAAGCCTAGCAGCTGAGCTGTCTTCAGTGTCATATTGCCTGCATTGACCCCGCTCCCCGGATCGCGGTACCACTCGGGCAATTCGTTGCCGGTTGTCACCCACAAAGCGCCGGGGTAGAGATCCTGAAATTTTTTTGTCGAGAGGTTGTAATACTGCGGATCCGTGAATGCCCTTACCATGACCTTTGAATCGGAGGATCGCCACGTGTTGCCGTCTCCGGGGGCAGTTATTGTTTTTAGACCCGGGAGCACCCAGCCCGTTGGATCCGCAGCGTGGGCCTGCGCATTGAGATTGGCCTTCAAATATTCAGGCGGCTCGGCAGCCGCAACCCATAGGGGTGTGCCCAAACAAAGGGCAATAAGGATGAAAGGTATGTACAGTATGCGCTGCATTATCCGGCTATGGCCTGAATAAGATGCTTTTGCTGTTCTTTTGGTTATTTTTTTCCATGTGTATGTCTTATCGGCAAGGAAGGAAAAGGGATAAGCGGTTCAGGCAACGCTCAATCAGTCGTCATCTCTTCAGGTGGTAGATGAAAAATGCCGACGCCTCGAGGCTGCTCGTCAGCATATATGCCTCTTCGAGCGTATCGCCGCGGGCGAAGCCCCCGTGCCCCCGTACAAGAATTGCCCTGTGATCCTTCATACTTCTGCTGATCAGGGCTGCGAGGCCTTTTGCCGCGCCTTTTTTCTTTGGGTTTAACACCGGTATCTTCTTAAAAAAATACGACCCTTCCCAGTCCACGGGAACGAGGTTTTCCTCTGTCATAGAAAGAAGGGTCGCGTACGGCGGGTGGGCGTGTACGATAGCCCGCGCATCGGTTTCCAGGTAGATAGCCCTGTGGACAGGCGCCTCCGAAGATGCCCTGCGCACAATGTCCTGGTCGTCTTTGCAAATATCAAGCTTGACGATATCTGTCCGGCCCAGCCGCCCCAGCATGGCGCCCCTTCCCGTGATGTAGATCCTATCGCCGGTCCGCACGCTCATGTTCCCCGCGTGCGAGCTGATCAGCCCCCGCAGGAAAAGGTCCCTCCCGAATTCAGTGAACTGTTTGAAGAGCATCTTTTCTGAGATATTTTTCATCCGCCTCACGCCTAACGCCTCACGCCTAACGGCATTACCCGTGCGGCTTGATGATGACCTTCAGGCAGTTCTTGCCATCGGAGGCGGCCTTAAAGCCTTTTGCAATATCCTGGAGGCTGAACCTGTGCGTTATCATGTCGTTGACGTCGATATTCCCGGCCCTGATGAGCTCCATGGCCTGCACATTGTCAAGGGGGGCGGCTCCGTAACAGGTCTTAAAGCTTACGTCGTTCCTCCAGAAAGGGTTCAGGTCGATATCGAGGGCCTCCCCGGGGTTGGGCACCGCGAAGAACAGGATGGTCCCTCCCCGGTCCACCGACTGCAATGCCTGCTTCGCGGCGGGCAACGCGCCCGCGCACACTATCACCCTGTCGGCCAGCCGGCCGTGGTTTATGGCTTTGATCGTATCCGGTATGTCGGCGTGGGCAGGGACCGCCTTTTCCGCGCCGAACCTCTGCGCCGCTTCCAGCCTGTAATCGTCGATGTCCGTCGCGACGATCCTGCCGGCGCCCAGCGCCTTTGCCAGCTTGATCATGAGCAGACCCGCCAGTCCGCAGCCGATCACCAGGAGGGAATTGCCGGGTTTCAGGCCGATCGTCCTCAGCCCCCTTACCACTGTTCCCAGGGGCTCAACGAACGACCCTTCCTCGTAGGACATTTCATCGGGGAGAAGGAGCGTCCCCGTGTCGATGCTTTTCCCCGATACTTTTAGATACTCCGAAAATCCCCCGGGGTTAAAATTGTTCTTTGTCTGAAAAACATCGCACGCTGTCTGGTGGCCGGTAAGGCAAAAGTGGCACTCATCGCAGGGGACATGATGAGTTGTAAATACCCTGTCGCCTTTTTTGAACTTTGCGATCTCCGCCCCGGCCTCGACGACCTCGCCGCTTACTTCGTGGCCGAGAACGAGCGGCGCCTTCTTGATGCGGTACCATTCAAGGACGTCGCTGCCGCATATGCCGCTCGCGATCACCTTGACAAGGATATCCCGCGGGCCAACGACGGGTACAGGCATCTCTTCCACTTCGACCTTACTGTTGCTGTAGTACATCCCCACGCGCATGACGGTGCTATCCTTTTTTTGCCCTGCTCTTCTCTGTGAGGAAGAGATCGTAGGCATCCTTCGGCTTTACGCCGTCATGGACGACCTTTCGTATAGCCTTTATCATGGCGACCGGCGATTCCGACTGGAAGATGTTGCGACCCATATCGACGCCCGACGCTCCGTCCTGAATGGCATTGTACGCCATGGTGAGCGCGTCAAGCTCGGGCATCTTTTTCCCGCCCGCGATAACAATGGGCACAGGGCAGGAGGCCACTACCGTGTCGAAGTCTTCCGGAACGTAATAGGTCTTCACGTAAGTGACGCCGAGCTCCGCGATGATCCGCGAAGCGAGCCTCATATATTTTGCGTCCCTTGCCATCTCCTTGCCTACGGCTGTTACGCCGAGAACGGGGATGCCGTAGCGATTTCCCCAATCGACGAGGCGTGTCATGTTGTGAACCGATTGCGTCTCGTATTGCCCGCCGATGAAAACCTGGACCGCCATGGCCGAGACGTTCAGGCGTATGGCCTCGTCTATGTCTATTGCGATCTGTTCGTTCGAGAGCTCGTTGAGAATGCTTGGCCCGCCGCTCGCCCGAAGGACTATGCCCTTGTCGTAAGCCGGGGGGACGATCGTCCGGAGTATGCCGCGGGTGAGCATAAGGGTATCGGCGTATTGCAAAAGCGGCAGGATGGTGACGTCGACGCGCTCGAGCCCGGTGGTCGGGCCCTGGAAATATCCGTGGTCGATGGCCAGCATGACCGTCTTGCCCGACCTGGGATTGAATATCCTCGACAGGCGGTTCTTCATTCCCCAGTCTAATGAGTTGCAGCCCTTCAGAAAGAAGGGTTTGCTCTTTGCGGGGATGTCCGTGTAAAACTGTTTTTCTTTTTCAGATTCGTCAACTTCCGGCATGGTTCTTACTCCTTAAAAGTGAAATGTGAAACGTGAAAAAGTAAAAATGTGAAAGGTGAAAGGTGAAAGGTGAAAAAAACATTGCTTCTCTCCTCGTCCAGCATCGAGCATCCAGCGTCTGGTTCGCTATCAGCTATATATTTATGGTTAAATTTAGCCCTGCATCAGTCCTTTGTCAATTGAAATCCGGAAACTCTTTTCTGTCTTTCAACAATACTGTTTTCTGATTGTCATCGATGTGCGGGAGGAATTCCTTCAGCGGCTTTTTGTAGAGAGGGTGGAAGATATCCTGTTCTATCTCAATGCATGGCACAATTGCAAACCTCCTCCTGTGGAGCTCGGGATGAGGCACGGTGAGCGATGCCTCATCGATGAGGGCATCGCCGAAAAGGAGGATGTCAAGGTCAATGATCCTGGGGCCGTTCTTTATGCTGCGCTTCCTTCCCATCCCGCTCTCTATGCTGTTGAGGAGGCGCAGCAATTCGGAGGCTGTGTCATCCCAGTCGATCGATACGGCACAGTTCACAAAATCTTCCTGCGCTATCTCGGAAACAGGGGAGGCGAGGTAGAGCGAGGACGCAGACCGTATGCGCGCCCTTTTGTCGCGGGCGATCGCCTTTATGCTGTCGATGCAATTTCTGATCTTGTCGCCGATATTGGACCCGATGCCTATGAAGACCCTGCTTTGCACGGTATGCTGTCAGGCTGGCTTGTTCTTATCCAGGTTTTCCTGAGAAGGAGGATTCTTTTTGTCGTCTGGTTCGTGGGATGCCTTCTTGAAGCTTTTGATGCCCTTTCCGATCGCGCCGCCGATCTCGGGGAGCTTGCCTGCTCCGAAGATCATTATGACAATGACAAGGATAATGATAAGTTCAGGTAATCCAAGGCCAAACATAGCTAACAATACCACTTCCCCATTTACCGAGTCAATGTTTTTTGAAGGCCGGGCAGGAAAATATTCTTGATTGCGCGCGCGCGCCGTTGTAAAAAATAGCAGCCTGGAAAACGAGGACATGAAAAAAGGCATAGAACATTTAAACAAGATGGCAGTGAACCAGAAGGCAAAACGGATGCTCCAGAAGTCGGGCGAAGAGGTCCGGGACGATTCTTTCCACTGCGTTCAGCTTGCCCGCTGGGCAATTGACAACGGGCATGTTGCGGCAGAGCATGATGTCGATGAGACGATAAACGCCATGATGACATGGCGCCCTGCGAGGATCATGAATTTTTTCATGGTCGTCGTCGGTGAAGAATACAGCCCCGACGGCTGGGAGCAGGCAAGAGATCAACAGGAGATGGCCTCGTTGATCGTCGAGGACATTGAAGAAAAGATGGTCACCCATTTTCCCTGGTACAGAAGCGCCGAATAATAGAAGCGGCCCATGGCTGATAGCGATACACCCGTAAGGCGTGAGGCGTAAGTCGTAAGGGGTTTAATCGCCTGACACCTTACGATTCACGGCTTCCGTGCTGACAGCTAGAGCATCGAGCATCCAGTATCCAGTATCTATGTGCCGAACAAGCATTGACTATCCTTCCAATATATTTTAAAAATACTATATGGCGTTCATTGAAATAAGGACGATCCCCGACCCGGTGCTCAGGAAGGTCGCCAAACCTATTAAGAACGTAACCGGAGAGATTCTCAGGCTTTCCGAGGATATGATAGAGACCATGAAGCTTTCGAACGGGGCGGGCCTTGCCGCCAACCAGGTCGGGCTGCCGATCAGGCTGATCACCCTTGACGAACACCTCAACAAGCAGGGGAACAGGCACATCGTCCTCATCAACCCTGTCATTGTTGAGAGCGATTCCGAGGAGACCGCCGAGGAAGGGTGCTTAAGCGTGCCGAAATTCTATGAGTACGTGAAGAGGGCCAGGAAGGTCCTCGCACGCGGCGTCAACCTGGAAGGCGAAACGATCGAGATCGAGTGCGAAGGCCAGCTTGCGAGGGCTATACAGCACGAGATCGACCACCTGAACGGAATCCTTTTCATTGACCACTTGAGCCCTGTGAAGAAGAATCTTTTTAAGAAAAAATACCAAAAAGGCAATAAATGAATATCGTCTTTTTCGGGTCCTCGGGTTTTTCAGTGCCTCCCCTGAGATCGATCTGCGAACGCGTCACATGCGTTGTCACAAAAAGGTCCAAGCCCAAGGGCAGGGGATACCTCCTCGATGACAACGAGGTAAAAAAGGCTGCCCGGGATCTTCGCCTCCCGCTCATAGAGATAAATTCTTTTAAAGATGAAGAGGCTCAGGGGATCAGGGATCTCAAGCCCGATCTCTTTGTCGTTGCGTCCTTTGGGCTGATCGTCCCAAGGTGGGCGCTGGATCTGCCTACGGTGGGGCCTGTCAACGTCCATCCTTCACTCCTTCCTTTGTACCGCGGGCCGTCTCCCATGCAGTGGGCTATCCTGAATGGCGACGAAGAAACGGGCATTACGCTCATCATCATGAACGAGAAGATGGATGAGGGCAGGATCATATACCAGGAGCGCGCCCCTGTAAAGAAGGGAGAGGACATGGCCGGCCTATCGGGCAGGCTATCAGCAAGGGTGGCTGAAATACTCCCGGGGATCGTCGATCGTATAGACGCGCAGGGGATGATCGAGGGCACGGAGCAGAGGCACGAAGACGCAACATATACCCCTATCATCACCAAGGAGATGGGCCGGATCGATTGGTTAAAAAGCGCGGCAGAGATCGAACGGCAGGTCAAAGCCTTCGTCATGTGGCCTGTCGCATATACGTTTCTTGACGGCAGGATGATGAAGATATTCGATGCGGAGGCCGAAGAGATAGCCCGGAAGGGGACAGGCCAGGGCGTTGTCGCGGGCATAACAAAGGAAGGTTTTTTCGTAGAGACGCCGGCAGGGCTTCTGAAAGTCAGGGAGGTCCAACTGGAGAATAAGAAGCGCATGGGGGCCTACGATTTCGCACAGGGATACCGGGGGCTCGTGGGAAAGACGCTGGGATAGTATATCGTATATAGTATTTCGTATATTGTATTTCGTAGAAATCTCAGGGGTTTATTTTGCAATTCACTATATACGATATACTATATACGAGTTACGATACATGATCGGTTATCAGTCAATACTCCGACGCATCCGGCTTCACCGAGCGGGACCTTTTCTTTTCCGATTGCAGGCGTTTCAGCTGCAGGACTTTCTCCTGCGCCCTTTTTGAACGTTTTCTTTTTTGACGTTTTATCTTCTCGATCTGCCTTCGCTCTTCACTTTGCCTGCCAAGGACGAGATTCTCGATCTTGTTGATAAGGATGCGCCTGGCAAGAAAGCGGTTCATTGCCTGGGACCGCTCGCGCTGGCATTTCACCTCGATGCCGGTAGGGACATGCTTCAGGTAGACGCAGGTTGATGTTTTGTTGACATTCTGCCCGCCGGGACCGCCCGAATGAACAAAACGCTCTACGATGTCGGCCTCTTTGATGCCGAACCTCTCCATCTTCTCCCTTAAGGCATTTTCCTTGTCCGAACCTATCACCGGCATGATCTCCCCTCAGTCCCATCTTTCGCCATATCCCTCATCCTTCGGCGTAGCGTATAGAAGGTCGTATATCGTATATCGTAGATCGTAAGAGGCATCAGAGGATGCATTTGTAGTCTACTATATACTATATACTGTTACTTTCCTCGACTATTCACTGCCTTTAACAAATTCCTCTATATCCCTATTCACTTCATCGGGTTTTTCGAGCATGACCATGTGGCCGGCGCCCTCAATGAGACTGAGCCTGGAACCGGCAATGGAGCGCTGTAAGAACTCGGAATATTTCGGCGGCGTCAGAAGGTCGTCCCTGCCGCAGATGATAAGGACGGGAACCTTGATCTCAGCGATCCTGTCGATGACGTTAAAGCCGTTGCAGGCAAAAAAATCCCTGAAGATGGTCTCCTCGCTGCACAGCATCATTTCCTCGAATGCCATATCCTTCATTTGTGGAGAAGTCTTTTTGGAGAAGGCGATATCGACGATATTCCTGACCGTTCCTGCCTTATCCTTTCGTATCCCTTCCAGGATAGACGGCAGGACGGCCAATTTTGCGCCTGTCCCGACGAGGATGAGGCCCTTCACGAGGCCAGGGTGTGCGAGGGCGAAGGTCATTGCGATCGCGCCGCCCATGGAGTGTCCGGCGATGAAATACCGGTCCGGGGGCCTTTCGTCGAGAAGGCCGTGAACGGCGTCGCTGTATTGCCCGATAGAATCGCACCCGTCGCCCGGGGATCGCCCGTGGCCGGGAAGATCTACGCACAGAACCTCCATGGACCTTTTGAGACGGTCGTTTTGAAAGTACCACGCCCTGGTGCTCCCGCCTGCCCCGTGAATGAAAATGACCTTCCCCCCTTTCCCTGCCTGTTCATAATGGATGCCCATATGCCCTCCGGAATTTTATTGAAAGGACCTGTAAGAAATTATATTATGACGTCATGAGATTTATTGCAATACTCCTTGTGGTCCTTTTTCTCTTTTCCTGCGGCAAAGGGGTAGAGCTTACGCAGGCGGAGAAAAAGGCCGGCGAACAGGGGAGCGAAGAGCGCTATCAAAAAGAGCTTGATGAGATAAAAAAGGCCCTGAAGGGCGACATCAGGATAAAATTAAAGAAAGATGGAAAAGGGGGTTATAGCTGGGAGATAACCGGCAAAGACGCCCAGGAGATCATAAAGGCAAATGACATATTGGTGAAAAAGCTTGGCAACTAAGTAGACGCCCTCAAAAGCCCGATGCCCCGGGCATACTCTACCGCATCTGCGTGTTCTTTCAAAGAGGTCCGGACCGCGATCTCTTCAAATTCATCCGCCCTGTGGCACGGGTGGTATTGTGCCATGATATTGACAAAGGCATTCTGCGAGACCTCATCCCTGATGAACCTCATGATCATTTTCGTATCGTCGCCGCACGACGGCATGACGAGGTGGCGAACGAGCAGGCCCTTCTTCGCGATGCCGTGTTCGTCAACGCGAAGGTCGCCAACCTGCCTTTGCATCTCGCGGACCGCCTCCCTGACGGATCCAGGGTAATCTCCCGCCCCGCAGAATCGCCGTGAAAGCTCGCTGTCGAGGAACTTGATGTCAGGCATATAGATGTCGATGATGCCGTCGAGGAGCCTGATCGTTTCGATCGAGTCGTAGCCGCTCGTATTGTAAACGAGGGGGATGGAAAGGCCTTTCCCGATGGCAATTGAAAGGGCCTTTATGATCTGCGGAACATAATGGGTTGGGGTTACGAGATTAATATTGTGGCAGCCGCGGCCCTGAAGATCGACCATCAGCGCCGCAAGCCTGCCGTACGTGCAGGGAGTGCCCTCGCCGCCTATGCTGATATCGTGGTTCTGGCAGAAGACGCACCTGAGGCTGCAGTGGGTAAAGAATATTGTTCCCGAGCCGTCGTCTCCGACCAGTGGCGCCTCTTCTCCGAAATGAGGGGAGGCCGATGAGACGAAGAGGTCATAGGGCGCCTTGCAGTATCCGAGGTCGCCGACCAGCCTGTTGGCCTTGCAATGCCTTGGACACAGCGTGCAGGGATTGAGCAGGGATTCGAGCTCTTCGAGCCTTTCTTGAAGCGTGCCGTTGGAGTATGATTCGATATAAAGAGGGGTATATTCCATGGCTACTTTAAAAAAACGGTAATTTGCATTAATATTATATCATAGCGACATAAAACAAACCAGGAAGGTGCCTATGAAATACGAATATATTCTGAAGATATTTTCCATGGAGGACCTGAAGAAAGAAGGCGTTGTCGTTGACCAGCGCAATAACATCGTCTATGCGTGCAGGCCAGATGGCGAATGCGAAATGCACGATGTCGGAGCAGAGCAGCTGGATAATATGTCGCGGCTTCTGAACAAAATGGGCGATGAGGGTTGGGAGCTCGTACAGTTTTCTTTTCACCAGTCAGGTGTGGTAAGCTTTTGGAAGAGGTCTTTAAGAAAAGAGGCAAAGAACAAACAAAAATAGCAACAGGAGGTGGAGTCATGCCTTTAACGCCCTGGAAATCTTTGTGGGAGTCAAGGTTTCCTTCAATGCGGGAAGAGATGGACAGGATATTTGAGGATTTTTTTGAGAAAGCGGGCTTCCCTTCTCTGCGTGAAGGGGGATGGGTGCCGGCGGTCGATATACACGAGACGAAAAAGGACGTTATCGTCACCATCGATATCCCGGCGATCGATCCGAAAGAGGTTTCGATAACGATCGTTGAAGACAGGCTGACGCTGAAAGGGGAGAGAAAGACAGAGGAAGATTGCAGAAGCGAAGATTGCTACAGGTCTGAAAGGGTTTATGGATCGTTTCAGAGGATCATCCAGCTCCCGGCTGAAGTGCTCGGAGATAAAGCAAAGGCGACGTACAAGGACGGGGTGCTGAAGGTAAAGATCCCGAAATCACAGAAGGCACTGCCAAAGGAGATCAAGATAGAGATACAGAACAGCGGGAAAGGATGAACACTAAAGGCAGCGAATAGCGAATAGCGAATAGCGAATAGTATATAGTATTTCGTATATAGTATATAGTGGACTACAAATGCATCCTCTAATGCCTTATGCGATATACAAAGTACGATATACGGTTATTTTGATATACGGCGGTTCTGTTTACATATTGTATAATCATGCTTATATTTATTAACCTCGGCACGGGGTAGAAAACATTGGAGGTAGATATGAAGGAAAAGGTTAGGGCGGCGATAGAGAAGGTAAGGCCTTTTTTGCAGAGGGATGGCGGGGATATCGAGCTTATTGACGTGCAGGACGGCATCGTTAAAGTAAGGCTGCAGGGCGCATGCGGAAGCTGCCCGATGAGCAAGATGACATTGAAGATGGGGGTAGAGAAACAGCTTAAAGAAGAGATACCTGAAGTAAAAGAGGTTATTGCCATATAGTGGTTGACAAACACCTCCGATTTACATAACATTGTTTGAAAATCGTAAAGGAGGTGTTCCTATGGCGAAGTGCGGAGCCGCAAAAAAGACAGGAAAAAAGGCAGCACCGAAGAAGGAAAAGAAGACGAAGAAATAGGAGAGAGGGGGTTTTCTTAACCCCCTTTTTTGTTCATGGACGAGACGAAAAGGCTTTTTATTATCGATGACGATAAGGCGACGCTTACAGTTCTGACAGAATATTTCGAGCACTTTGGGCTGAAGGTCTATCCATTTAAGGACCCGCCGGACCTTGAAAAGGAACTCAAAGAAAAAGAGCCCCGGGCGGTATTGCTCGACATCGTGCTGCCCGGCATCTCAGGCGTTGAGATCCTGCAGAGAATAAAGAATATCAAGCCGGACATACCCGTTATCATGATGACAGGGTACACCAACGACGACAGGCGCGTAGAATCCCTCCGGAAGGGCGCTTACACAATCCTGACAAAACCCTTTGAAAGCTTCGAAGAGGTTTATCACGTGGTGAACAATGCGATGGACCATTATATTGAATCCCTTAAGACGACCGAGCTCGCAAGGCGCGTGGAAGAGACGAAGAGGCTGGAAAAGATCAATATACAGGAGATAGATTTTTTAAAGAGCCTGCAGCATATGATAGGGGAGGCTGAAGATTCTGCATTTGTCCTCAAGAACGCCTACGCCCTTTTGAAGAGCTTCCTTAATTTCGAATATTTTGGCGCCCTTCTTACCTACGGGAACGAGGTGAATATCCAGATCTATCCAAAGGTCTCAAGCAACAGGAAGCTCGCCGAAGTCATTACGAACATCCTTTTGAGAAGGATGTCCCAGGGGGCCGTTAACGCAAAGTTGACCGGCGCCCAGGATGATTATCAGTCGCTCATGGTCGAACTGTCTACGACAAACACCGTATACGGGTTTGCCGGGCTGTTCCGGAGCACGCCATTCCAGGCCCAGGAAGAGGCCACGTTCAGCAAGTTTTGTTCACACATATCGGTCACGCTCGAAAAGATACGTTTGTTCCAGGAGATCAAAACCCTTTCGATCCACGACGGCCTGACGGGAATTTACAACCACACATATATCATTAACAAGCTGAATGAAGAGATCGAAAGGGCAAAGAGGTACCATTCGGACCTTTCCGTCATGCTCTTCGACCTGGACAATTTTAAAGATGTGAACGACACATACGGCCACCTCGCGGGAGATTTTGTTCTGCAAAGGGTCGCCGAGCTCTTTACAAAAAGGTTGCGCACCATCGATATCGTCGGCCGATACGGCGGGGAAGAGTTTCTCGTGATCCTTCCCGAGACTGACCTCGAAAGGGCTTATGTTGTGGGAGAACGCTTGCGAGCCGGGGTCGAACAGGAGCCATTCATCTACGAAGACCACCCGATAAAATTGACGGTCAGCGGCGGGATCGGCCTATACCAGCAGGGCCACATCGCCAATGACCTCATTAAGATCGCCGATAATAACCTCTACAAAGCAAAGAGGGAAGGGAAGAACAGGTTAGACTATGACTAAAGCAGATAAGGCAGTTCAGCTGATCCAGGAGCTTATCCGCATTGACACATCGAACCCTCCGGGCAACGAAGAAAGCGCCGTCCTGTTCCTTGAGGGCGTTCTTGGGGCGGAGGGGATAAATACAGAGATCTATTCCCCTGTGCCGAAGCGGGCCAATATCCTTGCCAGGATAGAAGGCAAAAACAAGGGGAGGCCGGTTGTCATTTTGAGCCACATCGACGTTGTCCCGGCTAGGCGTGAAGAGTGGACGGTGGACCCTTTTGGCGGTGAGCTGAAGGATGGCTTTATTTATGGCAGGGGCGCCATCGATATGAAGGCGCAGACCATTTGCCAGCTGCTCGCGTTCGTGGACCTTTATAAAGAAGGGATAGAGCCTGAGCAGGACATGATCTTTCTGGCTACCTGCGACGAAGAGGTCGGGGGCCAGAACGGAGTTGAGTTTATGCTCCGCAACATCCCTGACCTGAAACACGCCTCGTTCGTTTTAAGCGAAGGAGGGTCTATTGTTGAAGAGAATAGCCTTGTGCACGCGCAGGTGTCGGTAGCAGAAAAGAAACTGGGCCAGTTCAGGATCCAGGCCAGAGGTACAGGCGGCCACGGATCGATGCCGCACAAAGACAACGCCAACGAAAAGGTCGTCAGGGCATCCCAGGCAATACTTTCTTATCGCTGGCCGCTTAAGCCCACAAGCATTGTGAGCACATATCTGAACGCTGTCCTGAAGGGCAAGCGGGGGAAGGGGTTTTCGTTCTCGTCCTTGAGGGAATCGCTAAAGAACGAACATTTCAGGGATTTCGTAGAGGGCAACCAGGTCTACAACGCGCTGCTTCGCAACACGGTTACGCTGACGATCCTGAAAGGCGGCGAGAAGGTGAACGTGATACCGGGGGAATCCACGGCATATTTCGATGCAAGGCTGCTCCCGACCGAGAGCCATGATAATTTTTTCAAAAAGGTCAGGCGGCTGTGCGGGAGCGAAGTAGAACTTGTCCCTATCGGCAGCGATGTGAGCAGGGCCCTGCAGTCGGGATACAGCACGCAGTATTTCGGGGGCATACGGAGGGTGATGAATGAATTGAGGGGGCCGGTGCCTGTGCTGCCGTTTCTCACGACAGGCGCGACAGACATGAGGTATTTCAGGAACCTCGGTATCCCCGCATACGGGTTCTTCCCGATCACGCTGCCGAACGATGAGCTTTTCAGGATGCACGGCACTGACGAAAGGATCTCGGTAGCGAACATACATGAAGGGCTGGAAGGCTGCCGCGAGATCATAAAATTCCTGGCAACATGCAAAGCGTAATGATAGCTATCAGCTGACAGCTATCAGCAGAGAATAAAGAATGCGCACGAATATCTTTTGCTACCTGCTCTATGCCGCTTTATTTTTAGTTTTTACTATGAGCTATCAGCTATGAGCTATGTGTCGGTTCATAACTAAATCTCTTGACAAAGCCCTGTTATTCTGCTGAAAATAATAAGTGAATTTGTTAACAAGCAGTAAGACAATAATCATAGAGGAAAAACGGAGAAGGAGGTGAAGCGTTAATCGTATTTTAAATCCAGGCGTTACGCCATATTTGGGGGAAACATGAAGAAAGAATTGATGCAAGGAAACGCAGCAGTCGCAAGAGGTGCCTGGGAGGCAGGCGTTAAGGTCGCCACTGCATATCCCGGAACACCGAGCAGTGAGATCTTACAGGATGTTGCCAGTACATATCCTGAAATCTATCCGGAATGGGCGCCGAACGAAAAGGTAGCCGTTGAGGTGGCAGCAGGCGCTGCACTATCCGGCGTACGGTCAATGGCCGCCATGAAGCACGTTGGCCTGAACGTTGCCGCCGACCCTTTTATGACCCTTGCCTACACCGGGGTCAAGGGCGGGATGCTGGTCGTAGTCGCCGATGACCCGAACGTCCACAGCTCCCAGAACGAGCAGGACAGCAGGAACTGGGCGCGGTTTGCAAAGGTCCCCATGCTGGAGCCGTCAGATGGCCAGGAGTGCAAGGATTTCGCAAAGATCGCCTTTGAGATCAGCGAAAAGTTCGATACGCCGGTAATGTTGAGGACAGAGACCAGGGTTGCCCACTCAGATTCTCCGGTTGTCCTCGGCGAGCGGAAAGAGTCGACAATGGCCCCGGGGCTCGATCCAAAAGATACTCCGAAATACGTTATGGTCCCGGCGTACGTACGGGTAAGAAGGAAATTTGTCGAAGAGAGAATGAGGAAGCTTGAAGCGTACGCAGACAAATTCAAATACAACGTCATGGAGATCAACGATACAAAGATCGGCGTTATCTCCAGCGGCGCGGCGTATCTTTATACAAAAGAGGTGTTCCCGGAATGGTCATATTTGAAGCTCGGTATGGTATGGCCGCTTCCGAAGAAGATGATCGCCACATTCTTCAAGAAGGTGAAAAAGGTGATTATCGTGGAAGAGCTCGACCCGTTCCTCGAGACAGAGATAAAGGCAATGGGATACAAGGTATTCCACGGCAAAGATGTGATTCCCAATATGTATGAGCTCTCTCCCGAGATCGTCGAGAGATCGCTGAAAGGAAAGGCATATAAGCAGCCAAAGATCAGGGTTAAACCGGAAGACCTTCCCAGAAGGCCGCCAAACCTATGCGCCGGCTGCTCGCACAGGCCGTTGTTCTATGCCCTCAAGAAGCTCGGCGCCTATGTGTTCGGCGATATCGGATGCTACACCCTGGCTGCAGCGCCGCCCCTCCAGGCACTCCACGCATGCATATGCATGGGCGCAAGCGTAGGTATGGCGCACGGCGCTATGAAGGCCCTCGGCAACGAAGGCCTGGGAAAGGTGGTTGCCGTCATCGGCGATTCCACATTCCTTCACGGCGGAGTAACGCCTTTGATGGACGTTGTCTACAATAAGGGCAATTCCACCACGATCATCCTTGACAACAGGATCACCGGCATGACAGGCCATCAGGAACATGCCGGAACAGGCTTCACCATCAGGCAGGAACCGACAAATATGGTCGATTATGAAGTGCTCGGCAAGGCCCTTGGCATGAAGAGCATCAGGAAGATAGACCCCTACGACATAAAAGGCTGCATGGAGATCATCAAAGAAGAGATGGGCAAGAACGAGCCGTCGCTTATCATCTGCAAGGACAGCCCGTGCATGCTCCTCCGCAGGGCGAAGCCACTCGAAAAGTTCAAAAACCCCTTCTATTTCATCAATGCCGACAAGTGCCGCGGCTGCAAGATGTGCCTCGAGATCAACTGCCCTGCCATAAGCTGGCGTGCAGGCGAAGGCGAGACCAAGGACGGGCACAAGCGAAAAGGAACTGCATATATCAACCGTGATCAGTGCGTCGGCTGCGAGGTCTGTGTCCAGGTATGCAAGTTCGAAGCCATTGTACCAGGCCAAAAGTGAGGAGGTGGAGAATGAAAAAGAACATAAAAAAGAACGGAAAGGTAACAAATATATTTCTTTCCGGTGTTGGAGGCCAGGGTACTATTCTTGCGAGTAATATCCTTGCCGAAGTATTCCTCAAGGCCGGGTTCGACGTAAAAAAGGCAGAAGTTCACGGGATGGCGCAGAGGGGCGGCGACGTTACCACCCATTTCCGGTTCGGCAAGAAGGTCTATTCGCCGATCATCAAGTACGGCGATGTCGACTTTCTCCTCTCCTTCGAGCTTCTCGAATCGATACGGTACATCAACTGGGTAAAGCCCGAGGGAAAGATCGTCATCAACAACCAGGAGATCTTCCCGCCTGCCGTTAACCTCGGCTTGGCGCAGTACCCGCAGGATGTTGAAAAGGCATTCAAAAAACATTTCAAAGAAAATGTCCATATGATCAACGGGCAGGAGATCGCAAAGAGCCTCGGCAACATGCAGGCAGCGAATGTCGTTCTCGTCGGCGCTTTCTCAAACTTCTTTCCGGAGATCAAGGACGAGCAGTGGATCGATGCGCTCAAGACGCTGCTTGCACCGAAATTACATGACCTTAATGTCAAAGCTTTCTATGAAGGAAAAAAGGCCCTCTAAAAGGGGGCCTTTCCCCTTTTCTTTTATCTTAGCCCTCGTTTCTTCTGTCATTTGTATCCTGACAACTGCAGGGATGGTACACGCAATGGAGATATTCTCATTAGAGAACGGCTTAAAATATATTTTTGAAAAGAGACAAGGCACGGGCGTTGTTGCTGTCCAGATATGGGTAAAGACGGGCAGCCAGTACGAACAGAAGAAGATAGCCGGCGTTACCCATTTCATAGAGCACCTTATATTCAAGGGCACCGAAAGGATGAAGCCGAACGAGATGGCATCGAGGATCGAGGCCCTCGGAGGAAGAATCAATGCCTTTACCTCATACGACAACACCGTCTACTATATCGTTATTCCGAGGAAAGGGTTCGAAGAGGGCATGGAGCTGCTGCTCGATGGCGTTAACAACCCCGGCTTTCCCGAAAAAGAGATCGAAAAAGAACGGAAAGTTGTCCTGGAAGAGATAAAGATGGGGGAAGACGACCCGCAGAGAAAGCTCTTCAAGGAGCTGTTCGCGGCCAGCTACGAAGGCCAGCCCTACGGGAGGCCTATTATCGGCTATACCGAAACGGTAAGCAGCATGACAAGGCAGGACATCCTCGCCTACTTTGCCGGCCATTATGCTCCCGACAACATGACCGTTGTTGTCGTCGGCGACTTCGATGAGCATGCGGCGCGGTCGTTGATCAAAAAGTACATGTCCGCGAAAAAGAAAAAGAAGCAGGTCGTCAGGGAGGAAACGAAAAAGAAGGCAGGAGGAGGCGAAGCGAAGATCGTCGAAAGGGATGTCAGGGAAACCTATTTTGCCTTTTCATGCCCGATACCGCAGAAGGTGCATGAGGACATGCCTGCCCTGGAAATGCTTGCAAATATTCTCGGAGACGGAGAAAGCGCCCGCCTTCAGGAAGAGCTGAGGCGAAAAAAGGCGATCGTGACGAATATAGGGACATATATCTTTGCGCCGAGAAACCCCGGCCTTTTTGTGATCTATGCCACCTTTAAGGAAAAGTCCCCCGAGGCGGTCATGGCTGCGATCGAAGAGCAGTTGAAGAAGGTGCAGAGTGAAGGAGTTACCGGCTGGGAGATGGAAAAGGCGAGGAATATGATCAAGGCCTCCTATGTTTATTCTGTAGAGACCGTGCAGGGGAAGGCTATGCAGGTTGGTAATTTTCAAACCCTTACCGGCGATGCCTATTACCTCGACAAGTACCTCCTTGCCCTTGACAAAGTGACCCAGGGAGATATCAAGAGGGTCCTTGAGCGATACATCATCGGAAAGGAAAAGAGCGTCGTTGTCTTAAAACCCAGGAACACGGCGAACCCCCATACGTTTCAACTGAAGAACGGGCTAAAATATGTAGTAAATAAAAACCAGGCATCTCCGAGTTTTGCGTTCAAGATAGGGTTTACGGGCGGTATGAAAGAAGAGCCGGAAGGCAAAAACGGCATATTCAACCTTCTCTCCAAGATGCTCCTGAGAGGCACAAAAAATAAGGATGCCGGAGCGATAGCGCGAGAGATCGACCTCCTCGCCGGCGATATCTCGCCTTTTAGCGGGAGGAACATCTTCGGCCTTTCGGGGAAATTTCTGGCCAAGGACCTGAAGACCGTTCTTGGGCTTCTTCAACAACTTCTTACCGAGACGGCTATGCGCCAGGACGAACTGGAAAAGATGAAGGCAGAAGTGCTGTCGGAGATACGCCAAAGAGATGACGACCCTATAGGCTTCACGTTCCAGCGCTTCAACGAGGTGCTTTACGAAGGGCATCCTTACGGCAAGGACCCCATAGGCGAGGAACGCGATGTAGAGGGAGCAGGGATAGAAGACCTGGAGAGATTTTACAAGGAGTATGTCGGTCCTTCCAATGCAGTCTTCGCCATCTCCGGCGATGTTGACGAGAAGGAACTGACGGCGCTCATGGAGAAGCTCTTTCACGGCTGGAAGGGCAAAACGCCCCCGCTCCGCAAGGAAACCGCAAGGGCATCACGGAAGAATGTGGCCGTTGAGAAGGACATACTGCAGACGCACATCATTTTTGGCTTTTCCGGGCCCGGCCTCATCGATAAAGACAGGTATGCGGCGGAGGTTATGGACGCCATCTTGTCCGGCATGGGCGGGAGGATCCACAAAGTATTGCGGGAAGACAACCCTTACGCATACGCATTGACCTTCTTCAACCAGATGGCCTATGAGACGGGGGGGCTGGGCATCTACATCGGGACAGACAGGAAACTGACGGGAGAGGTCGAAAGGATAGTGAGGGCAGAGATAGAAAGGATCCTCAGGGATGGTTTTACCGAAAAAGAGGTTGAGAACGGAAAAAACTACCTCATAGGGAATCATTATATTAAGATGCAGTCCAACGGCGCCATCACAACGGCCATGTGTTTTGACACGGTATACGGATTAAAGCCTAATTATTTCAAGATATGGCCGGGGCTCATTGAAAAGGTCACGAAAGAAGATGTTGACAGGGCAGCGAGAAGATACCTGACCTTCGACAGGATGGTGCAGGTGATGATAGGAAAACCATCAAACCCGTAAATAGTATATCGTATGTATATAGTATATCGTGAACTGCAAAAGAATCCTTGCTACATACGATATACGAACTACGATATACGGTTAAAGAATTCCCTCACCGAAGCGACGATATAGTCTTTCTCCGCCTTCTTCAATTCAGGGTAGACCGGGAGGGCGAGGCTGGTCAGCGACGCCTCCTCCGCTATGGGAAAGTCGCCTTTTTTATATCCGAAGGATGCAAAGCAGGGCTGGAGATGCAGGGGCAGGGGATAGTATACCCCGGTCATGATCCCTTTCTGTCTCAGAAAATCCTGAAGCCTGTCCCTCTCCTGCACACGTATCACATACTGGTGCGCTATATACGAGAAGCCGTCCTCGATATGGGGGAGTACGACAGGAAGGTCTTTAAGCCTTTTGTTGTAAAATCTGGCGTTCGCAACCCTTTTTTTGTTCCACCTTTCGAGGTGGGGGAATTTTACCACGAGGGCGCAGGCCTTGATCTCATCGAGCCTGCTGTTGATGCCCACCATCTCATGATAATAGGGAACGCTTCCCATACCGTGGACCCTGAGCTTTTTAACCTTTTCGCCGAGTTCTGCCCTCTTCGAAAGGACCATCCCCCCCTCGCCGATGCCGCCAAGGTTTTTTGTGGGGTAAAAGCTTAACGCGGCGATGTCGCCGAAACTCCCCGACATGCCGCGGTCGTTCCGGGAGCCGAGGGATTGGGCTATATCTTCAACGACGGGTATGCCGTACTTCTTGCCGATAGCCGATATCCTGTCCATGTCGCAGAGCTTTCCGAAAAGGTGAACGACTATGATGGCCTTTGTCCTCGGAGTGATCGCCCTTTCGATCAACCCGGGATCGATGTTCATGCTTTCCTTTGTTATGTCTACAAAAACAGGTTTTGCGCCCATGAGAGCGACCGAGCTTGCCGTCGCGAAGAATGTATAGGGTGTCGTGATAACCTCATCGCCTTCTTTGATGCCAAGGGCCATGAGGGAGAGGATCAGCGCATCGGTGCCGTTCGCGCAGGATATCGCCGAAGGTACGCCTACATAGTGCGCGATGGCATCTTCAAGCTTGCTGCAATATTGGCCGAGGATAAGTTTTTGTTCAGAGAGTATCTCCCTGATGTTTTTTAATATATCCTTTTGAACCAGCTTGAACTGTGTTTTTAGGTCGATAGGGGGTATGTTCATATCTTCGAAATCTCCTTAATAACAAGCTATTTTATCTCCTTGCGTCCAACGGTTCTCATCTTAGCATATTTCAGGATTTATTCTCAATAATACATTGAATTCCCACAGAGAAACACTGTAGAGTAATGGCTATGGAGAAGTTCTCGGGCCTTAAAGGGAAGGCCTTTCTGTTCCTCATATTTTTCTGGTCTCTCTGGTTCATCAATTTTTCCGGCAGGACGATCTTTGCACCTGTTATGCCCCTTATTGAGGACGAGTTTGTTATCAGCCACGCCAGGGCAAGCAGCCTCTTTGCCTTTACATCATTCGGGTACGCCTGCTCGGTCTTCCTGTCCGGCATATTTTCGGGTTTTCTCGGGTACAAAAGATCGATTATCGTGTCGCTGGCCATCTCTGCGTGCATCTTTTTCGCCATTCCCCATGTCAGGGTTTTTAATGTCCTGGTTTTTCTTTCTTTCATCCTTGGCATATCGATCGGTATCTACATCCCCTCTGTTATTCCACTCATTACCGAATACTATGAGGAGCGGACGTGGGGGAGGGTGATAGCGGTCCATGAAACCGGCGCTTCCATGAGCATCTTTACCTCTCCTCTGGCAGCGGTCTTCCTCCTCCAATATTTTACGTGGCGTGAGATGTTCTATGTTGTCGGGGCCTTTTTTATAATTCCCGCTATTATTTTTTCTTTTGCCGGCAAAGAAGTGAAGGTCCAGCCCACGAAAAAAGGGTTTTTCAGCAGCCTTATGAAGAACAGGCATCTGTGGATACTGGGGACAATATGGGTATTTGCTGCGGGCGCCTGTCTGGGGCTTTATTTCGTGTTGCCTCTTTACCTGACAAAAGAGCTGGGGATCGATATCAGGCATGCCAACACGATATTCAGCATCTCCAGGCTTGGCGGGATCTTCGTATCTATACTGATAGGGTTTATTGTCGATAGATTCAGCCTGAGGAAGACCATATTTCTGGTAGTCTTCATTACCGGCATCCTGACCATGCTGATCGCCGTTAAAAATATCAGGTCCATCGAGGTATTTCTTTTTCTCCAGGCAAGCATTTCTACCGCTTTCTTCCCCGTTGGCCTTGTCTCTATCTCCAAGATGTTTGATAGGGAAAAGAGGGGGATGGCAACGGGCCTGATCGTGACCCTTGGCGTCGCGTTCGGGTTGGGGCTTGTACCCTACCTGCTCGGCCTGGCAGGCGATCATATCAGCTTCAGGCTCGGGATAATGATATTCGGCATATTGGTAATGCTTTCGAGCGGGCTTACGTATTTTATGAAAGAGCTGAAATAACCCATGGCGGCCCGTTACTCGATACTTGATGCTGGATGCCGGATGGGAGGTGTGGTCCATGGTCCATAGCTCATGGCTAACCCTAAATCCTAAATCCTAATATCTAAATCCTAAACAAATTCGAATGTTATAATATCCAAGATCCAAAACACAAGAGATCTTGTATCTTTTTGAACATTTGATATTTGAGTTTTGATATTGTTTAGTGCTTCGATATTAGGATTTAGATATTGTTGAGGATTTTGCGCTTAGAATTTCGTGCTTGTTCTGCCATGAGCTATGAGCCATGAGCCGATTGTTGTATTTGGATTAAAATCATTGACAAATGTTTGTATTTACGATAAAAGATTGTGAATTTTTTTTCAATTGAATGAAAGGAGACCGGGTTATGAAAGAAGCCGTAATAGTTTCATGTGCAAGGACAGCGATAGGGCAGTTTGGTCAGTCTCTCAAGGATGTACCTGTTGTTCAGCTGGGGGGGTTAGCCATAAAAGAGGCTATCAAAAGGGCGGGGATCAGGCCCTCAAAGAGCAAGGATAAGGAGTTTGCGCCTGATATCTTCGGCGGCAAGACCGATACGGACCTTGAGGCAAAATATTATGACTATGACAGCAGCTTGAAAGAGGCCGTCATTGACGAGGTTGTCATGGGCAACGTCATCCAGGCGGGCCTTGGCCAGAACTCGGGAAGGCAGGCGAGCATCCATGCCGGTGTCCCGAAAGAGACCGCGGCCTATACGATCAACAAGGTCTGCTCGTCGGGGCTGCGCGCTATTATCAGCGGTATACGGTCGGTTGAGAGCGAGGATAATGAGATCGTCGTTGCAGGCGGGATGGAGAATATGAGCCTGGCGCCCTTTACGGTTCCGGGGCTCCGCTGGGGCGCAAGGATGTTCGATACGAAGGCGGTAGACCTGATGGTCCTCGATGGCGTCTGGGAGATCTTCTACGGATACCACATGGGCTTCACGGCAGAGAACATCGCCGCAAAGTACGGCATATCGAGGGTGGAGCAGGATACGTTCGGGCTTATAAGCCATCAGAGGGCGCGGAAGGCCATCAAAGAGGGCCTCTTCAAGGCAGAGATCGTGCCTGTTGTCATTCCGCAGAAGAAGGGCGACCCCATTGTCTTTGATACCGATGAAAGGCCTATGGATACGACGCTTGAAAAGATGGCAAAGCTCGCGCCGGCATTCAAGAAAGACGGCGGTACGGTAACGGCAGGGAACGCTTCGGGGTTGAACGATGCTGCGTCGGCGGCGGTGATCATGTCGCGCGACAAGGCAAAAGAGCTCGGCATAAAGCCTATGGGCAGGATGATATCATGGGCAAACGGCGGCGTTGACCCTGCATATATGGGGCTCGGCCCTGTGCCGGCGATCAGGAAGGCCCTGAAAAAGGCAAATTTGACCATTGACCAGATGGACATCATAGAGCTCAACGAGGCCTTTGCGTCACAGTCTCTCGCGTGCATCAGGGAGCTTAATGTCAACACAGATAAATGCAACATGTTCGGCGGCGGGATATCCCTTGGCCACCCAATCGGATGCACAGGGGCACGGCTCGTCACAACGGCCCTTTACCAGATGAAGAGACTTGGGCTCAGGTATGGCCTTGTTTCCATGTGTATCGGCGGCGGCATGGGCCTTGCGGCAATTCTCGAAAGCGAGGCGTAAGATATGGAGTACAAAAACCTGTTAGTTGAGATAAAGGACGGCATAGCGATCGTAAAGCTGAACAGGCCGAAGGCGCTTAATGCCCTCAACTCAGAGATGCTGGCGGAGATCAAGCATGCCGGCGATGCCTTGAATGCGAACAAGGACGTCAGGGTTGTTATCATAACCGGCGAAGGGGACAAGGCGTTCATCGCGGGAGCCGATATCCTTGAAATGAAGGACCTGACGGCCATCGGGGGCATGAAGTTCTCCCTGAAAGGCTTTGAGGCCATCGGCACCCTGGAGAACATGGAAAAGCCCGTTATCGCTGCCGTGAACGGTTTTGCCCTCGGCGGCGGGTTCGAAGTGGCCATTGCCTGCGATATCATCTATGCCTCTGACAAGGCGAAGGTCGGCTTTCCGGAGACAACCCTCGGTATCCATCCCGGTTTTGGCGGGACGCAGAGGACGGCGAAGCTTGTCGGCCTCGCCAAGGCGAAAGAGCTCATCTTTACGGGGAAGACGATAACGGCCCAGGAGGCATATAAGATGGGGCTGATCAATAAGGTCGTTCCCCACGACCAGTTGATGGGCGAGGTTATGGCGCTTGCAGAGAAGATAAAGGCCAACGGTCCATTTGCGGTAAGGCTTGCAAAGGAATGCATCAACAAGAGCCTCTCCCTTGACAATAAAGAGGGCCTTATATTCGAGGCGAAGAACTTTGGATTATGTTTTGCTACAAAAGACCAGAAAGAGGGTATGACCGCTTTTGTAGAGAAGAGGAAACCCACCTATAAGGGGGAATAAAATACATTCAAGGAGGACACTGTGAAAATAGCGGTATGTTTAAAACAGGTTCCTGATACCGAAGCAGAGATCAAATGGGATATCCCGAGCGGTACATTGAAGAGAGACGGAATGGATTCAATTACCAATCCCTTTGATGAATTTGCTCTGGAGGAAGCGCTGCTCACGAGAGAGAACTATGATGGTGAGATCGTTGCGATCAGCATGGGCCCCGACAAGGCTGCGGATGTCTTGAGGAATGCCCTCGCGCTTACCGTCAATGCGGTACAGCAGGTCAGCGATCCCGCGTTTGCCGGTTCTGACACCTACGCAACGGCCTATGTGCTTGCCCAGGCGATCAAGAAGGTTGGCGATGTGGACGTGGTATTCGCCGGAAAGCAGTCGACCGACGGGAATACCGGCGTTGTGGCTGCAGAGCTTGCGGCAATTCTCGGCTGGAGCCAGCTCACTTACGTGGCGAAGGTCCGCTCGATCGATGCGGCAGGCAAGAAGATCGTTGTTGAGAGGGCCATTGAAGGCGGCAACGAGGTCGTTGAGGCAAAGCTTCCCGCCGTGGTTTCTGTGATCAAGGGGATCAACGAGCCGAGGCTTCCTAACCTCATGGGGATCAGGAAGGCGGCGAAGGTCGAGATCCCGAAGTGGAATGCGGGTGATCTTGGTGTGGACGCGGGCAAGGTTGGAGCTGCCGGTTCCTGCACGAAGGTTGTTGAGATTGCCGTGCCACCTCCAAGGGGTGCTGGTGAGATCCTGAAAGGCGAAATCGAAGACATAGCGAATACGCTCACCGATAAACTGATTGACCTGAAAGTCATAAAATAACCGGGAGGAGGAAGAACAATGGCTAACGATGTATGGGTATACATAGAACATAAAGATGGAGCGGTAACACCGATGTCCTTTGAGCTTCTGGGCATTGGAAAGACACTGGCAGACGGATTTGGTTCCAGCGTGTGTGCTTTCATGGTCGGCGAGAAGGCCGATGACATAGCGAAGGAGGCCTTCGCCTACGGCGCTTCCAAAGTATATGCCGTGGAAGGTGCTGAGTACAAGGGTTTCAGGGCAGATGCATATTCAAAGGCTGCGACCTCCCTTCTCGATAAGCACAAACCGGCGGTGGCCCTCTTCAGGGCAACGAGCCAGGGAACAGATGTTGCGGCAGCAAGCGCGGCGCTGCTCGGCTTCGGGCTCTGCACGGACACCATCGGGCTTGCCGTCGATGGCGGCAAGATGAAGATGACGAGGGCGGCTTTTGGAGGCAATTACACCGTGTCGGTGGTGAACGAAAAGGCGGTCCCCCAGGTCGCGACAGTGAGGCCCAAGGCATTCGCGATGCCCGAGAAGGACGCGTCGAAGAGCGGCGAAGTGGTAAAAGAGGCCTTTTCGGTTGCAGAGGCCGACCTGAACACGAAAGTCCTTGAATTCATACAGTCAGCGACGGCGGTAAACCTCGTAGAGGCAGACATCATAGTAACCGGCGGCAGGGGCGTAGGCAACGAAGAAGGATTTCAGCTCATTAAGGAACTGGCAGACCTGCTGGGCGGCGCAGTTGGAGCCTCCCGTGCGGCGGTCGATTCAGGCTGGATCCCCTACGAGCACCAGGTAGGGCAGACCGGCAAGACCGTGAAGCCGAAGATCTACATCGCCTGCGGCGTTTCCGGCGCCATTCAGCACCTTGCGGGCATGCGGACATCCGATTGCATCGTTGCGATCAACAAAGACCCCGATGCGCCGATCTTCAAGGCGGCAACGTTCGGTATCGTCGGCGACTACAAACAGGTAGTTCCGAAGCTTGTTGAAAAATTCAAAGGCAAGCTCGGCAGGTAA